>JBAQJX010000041.1:0-122802 GCA_049641765.1 Candidatus Acidiferrum sp. | reverse complement strand
AGCGGCGTGCCTCCGATAGTAAGCTAAAAGGCTCCATGGCGACCGCGACGACACCCCGTGTGGACTGGAAGCTGATCTGGGCGCAGCGAGGCTTCCGCTATTTCTTTGTGGCCATGTTCGTGTCGCTTTTCGGCAGCGGTATGAACTTCGTCGGCGTGAGCTGGTACATCATGGCATCCACGCACTCGACGGTTAAAGTCAGCCTTCAGGTCATCGTCGTCACGCTGCCCGGTCTCTTTATTCCGTTCCTTGGCGGCGTTCTCATCGACCGCTTTGATCGGCGATACCTTGGACTCTCTCTCGACCTGGTTCGCGGCATCTTTGTGCTCGCCACCGCCTACGTCGCATGGAGCGGCGATCTGCATCTCTGGCATCTCTATGCCATGACGCTGATTACGGGAACCGGCTCGGCGATGTACTGGGCCACGGTCAACGCACTCGTCCAGGAAGTGATTCCCGCCAGCCAATTTACCGGAGCCAACGCGGCCGTCCTCATCGGCGTGCAAAGCGGCATGCTCATCGCCGGCGCGTTGGTTGGCTTCCTCTACGACCGGGCCGGCATCGCGGGGATTCTTTGCATCGACGGACTTACCTATTTCGTTTCCGCGTTCTGCCTGTATAGCATTCGCAGCGGTTACGTCTCACCGCGAGACCATCTGAGATACCCCCGCGAATATTCGGAGGCGACCGAAGCAACGGCGGAGGCATTGGAAACGGGGGAAAATCCCGAAGTCGCAGAAGCCGGACTTTCTCTGGCAGTGTACGCGGATCTCAAGGAAGGCTTCGCTTATTTGAAAAAGCAGCCGCTTGTGCGGTCGTTGGGAATCACTCACGCGATCATGATGGCGGGAGTGGTGAGCGCTAACGTTGTTCTGGTAGCGCTTGCGAACGATATCCTGCACGCCGGGGCACGCGGTCTTGGTTTTCTCGAGGCGGGCTGGGCTACCGGCGCAATCACGGGCGGACTCATCGTGAGCCAACTTCGAAGCTCGCTGCGGATGCCGCTCTACGTCGCGGCGTGCGCGCTGCTTGCCCTCGGTCACATAGCCACGCCATTCGTTGCATTCCTGACCGGCGCCGTTACGCTGCAAGTCGTCTTCGGGCTTTGCCGCGCAGTCGGCGGCGTGACCGCACAGTCTGGGCTCATGGCCATTGTGCCGCGCCACTTCATGGGACGAACACAGTCCGCAATGGCCATTTTGACGACCATCGTGCAACTCTTCATGAGTTTTGCGCTGGGAATCATCGCGCAGAGCGCCGGGATAGTGGCTGGCTACGCCCTGCTCGCACTGCTCTATGCGGGCGCGACCTTATCCGCTTCGCGCGCTCGTCAGCTTACACGCCTAACCGATGCATCTTAATTGCTGCTGGAGGCGCTTGTTACACGCGCTGTGGGCTGCGGAACGCTGTCCTGTCCCAGCAAGTCTACCGCGGCCTGATTCAGCTTAGCGCGCAGCTGGTAGCGTTCATTGGCGCGCGTGATGTAGCGCACCGCGATTTCGATGCCGCCGGCGACGGGCTTAACGTTGATCGCGGGCGCCGCGGTGAGTGTGTGCGTTTTGTCACGAGAACGTGCGACGCTCTGCCACTCCTTCTCCGCTTGCTTCGCAGTTTCCGCGGTTGCTTCCACCACTTGTTTATGGATGGCATCGACGATCGGGTAGGGATCACGGCCTGCAGGCAGGACAAGTTGCAACTCATCCCAGAGCCATTGGCCGGAAGTCGAGAAATTAAAATAGTGGCCTTCGATGGCGAAGCCATTTGTGAAGGTTACGCGCCTACCGGTCGGATGGCCTGAGTCGGTCCAATTTCCTGTTTCAAGCAGGACGGTGTGGAACATGCCGAGCTCGACGACTTCGCCGGTAACGCCGTTGATTTCCACCCAATCGCCAAGACGAATGCCGTTCTTGCCCATCAGAACAAACCAGCCCACAAACCCTACGATGAAGTCCTTCAGTGCAACTGTTAGGCCTGCGCCCGCCAAGCCAAGAAATGTCCCAAGCTGGCTTGGCATCCCAAAAATCACGAGGAGCACGAAAAGCACCGCGATGACTTGCAGAGTTACGCGAGTTACCGTCCGCAGCGTTTCCACTTGCCTGCGGTCGAGCGGGGCCTTCTGCAGCAACCGCTCGAACCAGTCATCGAAGAAGAGGGCGACGATCGCGATGCCCAGTACGATCGATAGATCGATCAACACGCGATGAAGTATGGCGCTTTGCTTCGCTTCAACGAGGACCTGCCAGTTGTCGTAGTTCTGGGCCAACTGTTTTTCATCGTCGATTCGCTTGTCGTAGGTGGTCAAAGCCAGCCTGTCGCTTGCGCGGCGTTTGGTTGTGTCGAGGAGCACAGCAGCGGCATCGGCACTTAGATTTGCTTGGCTCGCAGACCCGGCCGATGGCTGGTTGAGCGATGACTGCCCTGCCGAAGACTGCGGAGCGGTGCCCGCACCGTTTGCGTTGTCCGAATTTACTTTTGATTCCAGCGAATCGTGGACAGCGGAAATCGACGCGGCAGCGGTGAGAGCCCCTTGCTTGGCAGAGGTTAATTGCAGCTCTTTCTGGTGCAGGGCAGACCATTGCTGATAGAGACTGATCAATCCGTGCCCTGTCGCCGGGGCCGCGACCGGGCTAATCGTAGACGTATTGTGCGAACTCGCTTCGTGCTCCTGCTCAAGCGCCAGAATGCGTGCCTGCGGGTCCCCACCTGCGCGAATCAGGTCCTGCTTGGCATCGTCCACTTCGTCCTGGTCGAGTTCCTGTTGCGACTTCGCGAGATTCAATAGGCTGTTGAGTTGGTCCTTCCTAGTGCCATTGGCTTGGCCGGCAGCGGCGGTGAGCTGCGTCACTTGCGCGTTGTCGTTGTCGAGTGCTTTCTGGTGGCGTATCAGACGATCCTGAATCTTCTTCGCTGCGGCGCTCAGCGCGGGCGGGTGCTCTGTCACATCTCGAAGTGCGGCGGCAAACGCCAGGTCAACTTCATGGTCGCCGATTCGCAGAGCTTCTTGCGCAAAGCGCTGCTCGGCAGGACTGTTCGAGAGTTGCGCGAGGGTTTGGGCCGTCGTCAAGGGGCTCTGATCGACCATGCTCTGAGCCTGGGCCATCCCGAGCGGTGCAAGAATGGCGCGAATGCCCACAAATGGCTTCTCGGTCCGATGCAGGCCGTAGAACGTGACGGCCAATAACAAGACAAGGATAACCGCAGCGATCTTTGTGCGCTTCTTCATGGATCCTCGGTTGGCGGGGTACTGCCATTCTAATACGCGCGCGGGGCCAGGGAAATGCGGTTCTCTTCGCTAACTGATTGGAAATCCGCGACGGCGTTCTCCGCCGGAAGTGCGGCCGATGAGCTAGGCTAAGAAAAGGAGAATGTCTTGGATTCCCGGTTACCCAAGATTGTGTTCCTGCTGCTGGCGATCTCAGCGGGGCTTTATTTTGCGTCTTACTACCCGCTCTTGCCTGACGTTGTCGCTTCGCATTTCAATGTGAACGGCCTGCCGAATGGCTGGCAGTCGAAGCCGCTATTTTTTGTCTTCTTCGTGAGCGCAAGCCTGATCGGAGTCTTCCTGGTGTTCGGCGTGCCGTGGCTTGTTCGGCGCATGCCGATTGAGATGGTCAATCTTCCTAATAAGAGATATTGGTTTGGGCCGGAACAGTTGAAGGCCACGAATGAATTCGTTGCCAGTTGGTTCGCGTGGCTCGGCTGCGCGAGCTTTGTCGTGATTCTCTTGACGTTCAATTATGCGGTGCAATCCAACCTGCATCCGGACCGCCGGCCGGATCCATCCCACATGAGCTATCCGTTGCTCGGATTTGGAGCATTTACAATTCTATGGGTGATACGGGCGCTTGTCCGCTTCGGCAACGCTCCGCAAGACGGTGACAGCTGAGTTCTTTCTGCCAAAAAGCACCTCTACACAGTTCGACCAAATTCAATTTCAAGTTTGCGTTTTGTTTGTGCAAACAATTTGACCATTTGAAATGGAAACCGCCAGCGAGTGGCCAAAACCTCGGACGCTTGCTAGCGGTTTCCTTCCAACTACAAAGAGGCGCGGTTCAGAGTTCGAAGCACGCCCCTTGGGGTGCAAAGTTAGAAACTAAATCGAGCTCCCAGCGTGATAACGCGGGCGGCAAGAGCGCTCGTAATCGTGCCGAAGCTCGAGCTGCCAATGTTGTTCTGGATCGCAGTCGGGTTGAGGTTCAAATTGTTGAACAGGTTGTAAGCGTCGAATCGTAATTCTATCTTAGCGTTCTCGCCGAGCACCGGCATGTTGGGCAGGCCAAAGGCTTTAGCCAGCGTCAGGTCCACATCCTTATATCCAGGGAGGTTGAGTGAATTGCGAGCGACTCCAGGGGACGGGGGAAGCGCGGTACCAAAGAACGCAGGGTAAGTTCCCGGTGAAAAATATGCCGCTCCACCCATGGGGAAGTTCGAGTTCGCGACAGTCTCGAATGCATTATTACTGGTGCTGGTGCCCGCGCCGCCCAGGTAGGCGGCCGGGAGCAGTGACCCGTAACCGCATTGCGCGCAATAGGTGTTTCCGCCATTGACGTTTACCATCGGACTCCAGGGGAACCCAGAGTGGATCGTGAAAATGCCGCTGAGCGACCACCCATCGGCGACCTTTTCCATCCAACTATTGCTGCCGTGGAAGAATACCGGCTGCCACACGCCGTAGATTTTGAACGCCTTGCCTACGTTGTAATCACAACGCCCGTAATCCAGGCTGGTGTCGAACGGATAGGGCTGCTGCGAATAGGGCGCGGAGCTTGTATCCATGCACTTCGACCAGGTGAATTGCGTGTCGGCCTGGAATTCGTTCGAGAATCGATGCTGCAATTCGGCAAGCATGGCGTTGTAGTTGCCGCGCCCGTTCACGCCCCAGTAGTCCCCTCCGCCGATCTGCGGGTTAAGCGGGTCGCCTAAGGTCGAGGGAACGGCAAGCGGGTTCTCGTGGAAGAAGATGTCGCGTGACAAGCTCCCCTGATATCCCAGCGATGCCACGAATTCATGACCCAGATCGTACTGCGTATCGAGCGAATAGTGATGCACGCGCATGGTAGGAAGATTAGTGGGGAAGATGCTGACGTTTACAGCCCCGGTTGTCGGGAGCCCATTCGCGCCAAACGACGTAATCGCGTTCGGGTTCGATGGATAGCCGGTAAGATCGCGCACACCCGACGAAAGGGCATACAAAATGCCACAGTTCGGAAGGGGCGTAGCGCAAGTGGAGGGTGTGTTATAGCTGAACACCGGGGCTACTGCTAGCCCCGGATTACTTGCAATGCCAGATGAAATGGCGATTTCCTCGCCACTGTAACTTAGACCATAACCGCCGCGAATCACCAAGCGGTTATTAAACTCATGTCCGAATAGCGAGGTCGGACTCCAGGCAAAACCGATCTGGGGTCCGAAGTTGTCCTTCTGCGGGTTCCAGGAATCGCCCTTCCGCACGACCAGGCCCGTCAGATAGTCCGGCCCCGCGCCAGGGGTGGCCACAAACATGTTGCCTTCTTTCGAGTATAACGGACCAAAGTACGACCAGCGGAGGCCGAGAGTCAGAGTCAAGTTCGAGCGGACCTTAAAATCGTCCTGCACGAAGTAGCCCATGATGTTTTCGCGTTGGTCTTGGCGCTCGGTCGTCGGGAACCCTGTATTTGGATCGAAGTAGTGGCAGCAGTCCCCTTCGCTTTTCGGCGCATCGTTGAGGAAGTCCCACAAGTTGAAGAAGCTGTAGACTGGTACGCCGCCACTCGGATTGTCTTGCAGGTAAAAAAGGCGTGTGCCTTCCCCGCCAAACTTAATGGTATGGCGCCCGTAAATCTTGGTGGCCACATCCTTAAAGGTGTAAGTCCATTGGTTCAGGATGCTGCCGACGTTCGGGCCGAAAGAATTGATCGTAATGCCGCCGGTAGTTCCAAAACTGTCTGTGGGAAATCCTACCGGGGCCTGCGGGTTGGAGTCGATTTCATTCCAGCGCCAGCCGGCAGCGTTCGCGCGCAGTTCGTTCAGAAAGCTCGGCGAGAAAGTGTGATCCCAGATTGCCGAGAACGCGTCATTGATCTGCGTGTGTTGGAAGATGTCGTAGCCCCGGTTGCCGTTGTAATTATCTTTCGTGTAGGGGACGTAGTAGATGGCAAAGCCGATGCGGTCTTTTTCCGTGACATTCGCATCCAAGCGGCCACTGTATTGGACAGCCGTAACCTTTGTAGGATCGATCGTGTTGTAGTTCGCAATGTCAGCCACCGTGCCCAGTGGGCTCCCAGGCGTTCCACACCCCGTGCCGGCCCCCCCGCAGCCGGGGTTCTGGGGACTTGACCAGCCCAAATCCTGTGTGCCCAACGCCGCTGTAAGTGGCGTACCGATATTGAGGCCCCCTGAAACCTCCGCGCAATTTGCCACAGGATTCTGCGGGGTAACGTGAGCGGCGTCGATGAGGCCGGCCGTTTGGCACGTAGCGTTTGGATTGAGGGTTCCCACAACCCCATTGCCAGGGAAGGAAAGATACTGCGCGGCGATGCTTCCCGTAGGCGCCAGAGCGTCGAAAGCCGCCGTGTCGTACCAACCATTCCCTTGGATGTTGGAGAAGGGTTCGCGTATGGTCTCGTAGTTGAAGAAGAAAAATATCTTGTTCCTCCAGATCGGCCCGCCGACGCTTCCGCCGAACTGGTCGAACTTATTGGCGTCCTTCGTCACGGGAAGGCCCGCGCCGTTGAATCGCTGGTATGCGTTGAAGCTCGGTTCGTGGTTCGTAAAGAAGAGACTGCCGTGGAAGTTGTTCGTGCCGCTCTTGGAAGTAATCTGAATCTGGGAGCCGCTGAAACGGCCATCCTCGGCATCGTAGCTGTTGGAAATGACTTTTACGCTCTCAATGGAATCTTCGGACGGCGTGATGACCGTTGCACCGCCCCAGACGGCACTTGTGGTGCTAATGCCGTCGATCGAAACGCCATTGTCTTCCGTCTGCTGACCATTGGCGATGACCTGTGCGCCGTTTTCGGTTTTAAAGATGCCGTCCGCGCCACCGGATTGCCCGCCGCCTGTTTGTGTGCCTGGAAGATTATAACCGTCACTTCCGCCTCCACCCTGCGAGCCATCCGCGAAGGATCCAGGAGCAAGTTCCGCTAGTTTGAGGACGTCGCGACCGAACGAGGGCAAGTGCTGGATCTGATTGCTGGAGACGGTGCCGTTGATTGACGCGGTCTCCGTGTCCATCAGCGGCGTCGAATTCCCGTTTACGGTGACGCTCTGCGTAACCTCCCCAAGATCGAGCTGAATATTCAAAGCGTTCGCTTGTTCCGGGATTACGCTGACTTGTGCGAGTACCTTCTTGTGGAAGCCGGTCTTCTCCACTGTGACCGAGTACCGGTTGGGAGGAAGGGCGTTGAAGTTGTAAATTCCGTTCGCGTCGGTCGTGGCGACCAGTGTTTGGTTCGTGTCCAGATTCGTTAAGGTGACTTTCGCTCCCGAAACTGCGCCTCCTTGCGGATCCGTTACAACGCCCTGAATGGAAGCGCGGTATTGGGCGTTCACAGTGCTCAACAGGAAAGTCGCGGAAACCAAGAACAGGATTCCACGAAGGGCCAGCTTTGATGCCGTCATGGCAGTTCCTCCCCTCAAAAGAATGCCGATACGCCGTGCACCGTCAGCTAAATCGGTTAAGTAAACATGTCCGCGAGTATAGCCACGGCATTTTTCGATGTCAACGATTCTTAAACTGGATGTTTGACGCAGACCGGCATTGCTTTTTCCAACGACACTTGGATGCTCTCGAAAGACAGAAGGGTCCTATAAATCTAGCAGCACTTTGGGGTATATCGGGTGAGGGCGACCCTAAAGCACCGGCCACTTCATGGGTTCTCTCAACTCAGGTTCTGAGAAAAGGCGTCCAAACTTCCGTGGTGATCGAGAAATCGGCTTAAGCAGAAACGGAGCCCAGAACCTCGTCGAGGATTTGCATGGAGGCAGCCCATCGATGGGCCGATTCGACTTGCACCCGCCCAGCTTCGGCCAATTCCATCCGCCGCTGCGGGTTCTGCAAGAGCTCCGTGGTAAGCTCGATGAACTGCTGTGGCGTGTTTCCCACGGCCAAATGCTCTCCCTCCGTGGCTTGAATCCCTCGCGCGGCTTCCCGCGTGGACACCACCGCAATCCCCATGCTCATGCATTCGAGAATCTTGTTTTGCGTTCCACGCGCCAATCGCAGAGGAGCAATGGCAACCGCGGCGTCATTCACGTGCGGCCGCACATCCTTGACGAATCCGGTCACGGTCACGCCAGGAATCTTCTCGAGTTCCTTTACCGCGCGTGCCGGATTCGCTCCGACGATGCGCAGGGTGGCCCCAGGAACGCGGGCTCGGATCGCTCCAAACAGCTCTTTCGCAAACCAGCAAATGCCGTCGATGTTCGGAAAATAATCCATCCGCCCCAAGAAGACGATTACTTTCGAATCCGTGGTCGCGGAGTTCTCTCGACGAAAGTAGCCCGCATCGACGCCGTTCGGAATCACGGTGAGCGGCTTCGAAACGCCGAGTTCGCGGAACGATTCGCATTCTCCGCGTGTAGTAAATGTGCAATGCGTCGAAGATGCCGCAACCAGCTTTTCGAAACGCCGCAATTTCGCCGACTCCACCGCGTACGCTGTCGAGAGTGGAAACGGCCGGTGCTTCGCATAATCCGACCACTTCGCGGAGTCGAGGTCGCCGTAATCCATGACGCGGAACCCACCTTGCAATGGCAGCGCGTATTGCGCGGCGAATGCGCAGTGCACGATCACGCCGTCATATCGCGCGTTGCGCCATGCTTCCTGGATCCTCTTGGCGAGCCGACTCGAGCGAAAGTACGCCGCCGAGGATGGAAACGAGCTCGGCAGCGCCGCCACCGCATTCCGCCACCGTGTCGCGTCCGGCACAACTTCGGCAAGCACCTGCGCGCAATGATCCTTGAGCGGCTTGCCGTCTTCCATTTCCTGCGCGGTGTGCGCCAGGCTCGCGACCGTCACTTCGTGCGTTTTCGAAAGGTGCTGGATCATCTGGAACGGGCGGATTTTTCCTCCCCGGTTAGGAGGAAATGGCAGCCTGTGGCAAATGTAGAGGAGTTTCACAGTGGGCTGACCGCCTGCGTTTGCTTCATCGTTGCGCTGCGGCCTTCTTGCACAAAAA
The DNA here is from genome assembly GCA_049641765.1 of Candidatus Acidiferrum sp. Taxonomy (GTDB): domain Bacteria; phylum Acidobacteriota; class Terriglobia; order Acidiferrales; family UBA7541; genus Acidiferrum. Next base: position 113,644 of record JBAQJX010000041.1, on the reverse strand, counting down.
CACAAACACATGCGGCCCAGAAAGCGCCGCACTCGCGTCCGAACTCTTTGAAATGGTCTTGTAAACCTGCAACCCGCCAGCTTCGAAGCATGCTCGCGCGCTCTCCACTGTATATCGCCGCTGGATCGGCTGGATGATCGGGCTCGTGATCTTCCCAAGTATCCAGCGGACCAACGCCACGGGCCGAAAGCTTGGAAACACGTACTCGGAGAATTTCAACGCGAGCCTTTGCCGCGACGTTAGATCCACATGCAGCAACATCGCGCAATGCCCGCCCCTTCGCAGAACTCGCCAAATCTCGCGCGCCGCTTCCCGATCATCCAGGAAATGCTCCATCACGCCGACACTGAAAACCAAATCGAAACTCTCATCCGCAAACGGAAGCCTCTCGGCCAGCGCTACTCCAAAGCTGGCATTCGTCCTCGCTCGCGCTTTGCGCAAAGCCTCCGTGGAAATATCAATCGCCGATTTTTCCGAAGCCCTCACTGCTGACAGCAGAAATCCTTCTCCGCACCCGACCTCTAAAACCTTCCCTGTCGCTAGGGTCCCAAGCAGTCCTGCAAAGTATTCGATGAACTCCGGAGTTCTTCCCTGGTCGTTCCAAACGTTCGAATGTTTCGTGTAAATGACGTCGTATTGGTCGCCGATTTGCGCCGCGTCCTGAAATTTCGCTTCTCGCGAAAGCAGCACAGGAATTCCGTCCGTCATCGAAAATCGAGCTTGGCATTGTCTGCAAAAGAGTTCTTCGAGCGGTTTTTTGCAGTCGGGACAAACGAAAATAACCGTTTCTCCAAGTACGTTCTGTGTGGTCGTTTGCATATTTAAAAAGCCCCGCTAGTTGGCCGCTCGGCAACGGGAATATATCGCCTGTCTTCGAGCTCATTGAGATGTCTTGCCAATACTTCCGTCAGGTTTCGCCGCGAAAATCGGCAGGCTGCCTCGTGCGAAGGAAAACTATGTTTGCCGCTCCTCACGGCCGCGATAAATTTCGGCACAGCGCGGTAAATGGACTCTTCGTCCGCAAGATTTGCAATCGTCGAGCCCCCCACGTCTCGCAGCAGGGCCGCGGTGTCCCCCGATTCCGACGTCAAGGCCAGAATCGGCTTGCCCAGCCGAAAATATTCATAGGCCTTCGCCGGTATTTGGTGATCGCAGTTCGCCGCCTGCATGAGCAGCAGCGCATCGGAAGCCCAATATTCCTCTAGAGCCTGCTTGTACGGGATTCGCGGCAGAAGCTTGACTATCTCTCCCAACCCGAGCTCGTGAATTTTCTTCGCATAGGTTTCCTCGAAGCCGGGCGCCCGAAAATTCACTTGCAAAGTCTCCGCGCTGATTTTCCCTTCTCCCTTGAGCCGCGCCAATGCGCGAAACAGCGGTTGCGGATCGCGTTCTTCGGGATATACAAGCCCGGAATGCAGGAGCTGAAATGCGCATCCTACCTGAGGCATCGCCGCAAATGTTGCCGGAAACGACGCGAAGTCTTCCTCGTCATATCCATTCGGCAGCAGCAAGCACTTCTCTTCCACAAGTTCCGGATATCGCTGCCGGTACATGCGTATCGCGGAACGCGCCGTAAACAAAATCAACGATGCGCGCCGAACGGCTTGCCCCTCAAGCCAGCGCCAGACCTTCCATGTCGTGCGATCGCGCGGATAATTCCCCTCTGTCATGGAATCCCGAAAGTCGACGATCCATGGTTTTCCCGTCAGCCGGTGCAGCACGAGCCCGATCCAAATCGCCGTCGCGACGGGAAACGTCGTAAACACGACATCGATCTTTTTCCGGCGAATCGCTCGCAGCGCCGCCGGAATCGCCGCCATCGACCAACTCGCCGAAGTATCCGGCAGCGCGACAAATCGCGGATATCGTCCTAGCAAAGAAAGATGCCGCTTCGCATCCATGCCGAAAGCGCGAATCACTTCGAGGCCCTTCGGTATCAGCGCCAGCTGCTGCTCGTTCACTTGTTCGTACATTCGCGGCTTTGCAGTGACAACTGTCGGCGTCCAGCCGAACTCGGGCAAATACTTGCAAAACTTCAGCACGCGCAGCAGTCCGCTGCTTCCGGACATCGGCGGAAACTGGAACGCCACCATCAGGATGTTTTTCGTCGCCACGCGCGCTTGCTCTTCCTCTCGGCTTTCCGATTCATCGCATCTCGTTTAACTGGCAGAAAAATCTTCTGTGGTTCGAGGCTTCGCGTCTCCACGCCTGCTTTTTTCACTGCATCCGCAATTAAGCCAAGATGTCCGTCCGTCAAATTCTGATGAACCGGAAGGAAAATCAAATTGTCGTATAGAAAATCGGCCCCCGGAAAATCCACCATGCGAATGTTCTCAATGCGAACACCGCCCCAGGTGACGGCAGGAACCCCCGCTTCGCGCAGGAGCAAGTGTGCGTTGGGGATGCCGTCGATGAACATCGGATACACCCATGGGCAAACGCCAATAGGCAGTTCTTCGAAAAGCGGCGTAATTCCGGTGGCATTCCGAAATTTCTCCTGCAAGAAAACGAAATTCGCTCGCCTGCGCTCGATCACGGCTTCCACATCAGAATGCCGAAGAACCCAACGTGACGGCCCGCTCATCGGCTGGTTCAATAGGGTCGGATCAAACGTCGTGCTATTGTTGTCCACCGCTTGTTGCACTGGCGCCGTTGCGGCGGACTCCGCGCTGTTCGTTCCTCCATTCCCTTTCGTCGTTTCAACTCCCCGGCGAATGACTTTCGCAAACAAGCTCGATGAGTTATTCACTGCCAGGCTGCCGATGAATCTCGAGGCCTGTCTTCCGAATCGAGAGCTCTCCAGCTTCCATGCCCCTTTTTCTGCCTTCGAAAGCAAAAGCTCTGCGCCATCGAACATCGGCAAGAATTTGCGATAGCTGAAAACGCTGGCATCGCCGAACGTTCCCAGCCTCTTCCCCCGAAATTCCGTGCGCAGGACATGCGCGCAATCTTCAAACAGCAGCAAATTTCGTCGCCGGCACAAATCACTGAACTCCTCGATCTTCTGAGGAAATCCAAAGTAGTGCGCCGTGAGCACAACGCGCGTCTCCGGCCGGATCTTGGCATCTATCACCGAGAAATCCGGCGTGCAGTCCCGTTTCAAATCGTAGAAATCGCATTCGAGTCCGTACGCGGCAAAAGGCTCGGCCGCCGCCCGGCAAAGATACGCCGGCAACAGAGCTCGCGAATGGCGCGGCACCTCAAGCGCCTCCAGGGCATGATAAATCGCGTTTCGTGCCCAAAAGAAGAAATGCGGCCCATTCTGTGCATTACCCCCTTCTTGCGGGCTCGGTCGCGGGGTAATCGAAAGATATTTCCAGGCCAGCCATTGCTCGCGCGGAACCAAAAACGAGTTCAGTGTGGCGTTCATGCAAATCGCTTCGCCAGTTTTCGAAACGTTTTCACCCAGGAATGACGGTAGCAGGTCAGGTGATAGAGGGTGCGGACGTCATCGGTCCAGCGCAACTGATAGTCCATGAGCGGGCCGTAAAATTCATAATTCTTGACCACGCCTTGAGCGTAGAGTTGACGGACAACATCTTCCCGCATGAGGAACGCTGGGGAGTAGACGCTGAATGCTTCGTCATAGGAAGTTTTAAGAAGCACGATCGTCTTGTCTCGCATCAGGCAGATATCGCTGGCGGCGATCTTGCCGTCAATTCGCAATTGGTAGATTGCGCCCTCTCCGCGCGTGCAGAAGCTCTCAAGCAAGTCGCGGTAGAATTTTCCCTGGACATTATCGGCCGTTACCGCGGTGCCCTGCTGCGCTTTCCAGCCCGTGGACTCCAAAACGCCATATTCGCGAATAGCTTCCGCGATTCCCGCCGGATCGCTCACGGTGACGAATTCGAGTTTCAGACCCTTTTCCGCCATGCGGCGGCGCAGGCGATCGTTGTTCTTCCTGAGCCTTCCTTCGCGCGACTGCCAGTAATCCTCAAACGTTCCCCGCAAGGGAATACGGGCGGTGCGGATGTAGTCCAGTTTTTCGATACTCCCGCTGCCATTCGTAGCCGGCAAAGCTAGATAATCGGGATCAAGATGCAAAAGGCTGACTTGCAAGGCGTATCCCGGCAACGATCCCAGGAGTGAGTGAGACGCCTCCGGAATCCCGAGGCTCTGTCCGGCTACGATCAAACCAAGGGGGGCCTGCGACGGCTGAAATGTTTCCCAGAGTGCCGGCGATTTTCTCCGCACCAGTGCCATCGCGCCGGGCCCTTCGCTTTGGACTCCCAGAAGCACGTCCGGTTCGCCGAAATGCCGAAGCACGCACTCGACAAACAGGGAGTCCAGGAGGATGTGAGCACCGCGCTCCGCGTTCAACTTGTCCCATCGTTCGCGATGCTCATGAAACGTGACGGACGCGGATTGGAATTGCCAGGCCATCTGGTATGCACCAAACTCTAAAGATGCTTCGCTTCGCAGGATTCTGGAACGACAACGTCGAGGAGCAAATCTTCAACGGTTCCTCGCCGGCGGATCAAAAAGTGGTGCGCGCCGTCCACCCAAACTTCCGGCGGCGTCGGTTGGCTCAAGAAACCAAGCGGGCTGGCCGCCCGTGCGTAAGCGCCTGATTGAAAAATCCCGATAAGATCGCCAATCTCTGCCTTCGGCAGCGTGACGCCTCGCGCAAGCACGTCCAGCGGCGTACAGAGCGGCCCCACGACGTCAACGGCTTCGTCCGCCGCCGCGTCCAGTCGGTTCACCAGCGCAACCGGATAATTCCGCTTGATGGTCTGGCCCAAATTCCCCGACGCCGCCAGGTGATGGTGCATTCCGCCATCCGTGATCAGGAATTTCTTTCCGCGCGAGACCTTAATGTCGTTGATGCGCGCCAGATAGATTCCGCACTCGCCACTCAGAAATCGGCCCGGCTCGACGAAAAACCGGGTGCTCTGAAAACAGGCTTCGCTATCCAGGGAATTCATCAAATCCTTCAGTCCCGCGCTTACCTCAACCAAATTTAGTTCGTGTTCATTTTGGAAGTAAGGAATGCCCAGTCCACCGCCGAAGTCGAGCGTGGCGATGCGCAAATGCGTCCTCGCAGCGGCGCCGCGCGCGATCTCCAGTCCTCGCCGGTATTGGTTCAGAAGAATCCCAGCGTCCAATATTTGCGTGCCCGTAAAAAGATGAACGCCGCGAAATTCCAGCGCCGCATCCGAAGCGATTCGGTCCAGCACTTCATCTAGCTGCTCTTCGTCAATGCCAAACGGCGCGGGCTTCCCCCCCATTCGCATCGCTCCGCCCTGAGCATCTCCCGTGGGATTCACCCGAACGGAAATTCGCGCCCGTCGCCCCAGCTTCCGGCTGATCCCGCTGATTCTTCCGATTTCGGTGAGCGATTCGGCGTGAATCTCCCCGATGTTCTTTGAGAGCGCAAACTCCAATTCCGCTTCGGTTTTTCCTGGGCCCGCAAACAGAATCTTCTCCGGCGGGCAGCCTGCGCTCAGAGCCTGGTAAAGTTCTCCGGCCGAAGCTACTTCGAGCCCACACCCCTTCGAAAGAAAAAGGTGCAAAAAAGCGGGGCTTGGATTCGCTTTGATCGAATAGCAGATGGAAAATCGCGCGGGCAGCGCTTCTTTCAGCTCAGCCCATTTTTTTTCGGCAATCCGCGCATCGTAAGCAAAAAAAGGGGTCCCATACATCCGTGCCAAATCGCCCGCGCGGCACGCGCCGATGAGCAATTCTCCTTGCGATGCGCCGAAGTGCCGCTCGATAATCGTTTGGAAATGCTGCTCCACTCTATAAACCTTCCCGTCGCCGCAGCGCTGGATAGTCCACCTTGCCGCTGCTTGTCTTCGGCATTTCTTGCAGGACCTCGATCGTCTTCGGAACCATGTATCTTGGCAGTTTCTCGCTGCAATGAGTCAGCAGCGCTTGTGTGTCCAGCGGATCTCCGTCCCGGGCGACAACAAACGCCTTGATCGTCTGCCCAAGGATTTCGTCCGGTATACCGATCACCGCCGCCCCACGCAGTTTCTTGCTCGAAAAGAGCGCCTCTTCAACTTCCGTCGGACTGATTCGAAAGCCCGATGACTTGATCATCGTGTCGCGGCGTCCCACAAAGTACAAGAAGCCATCCTCATCCATCTTCACCAGGTCTCCGGAATAGCAGACCTTCTCGCAGTCACCCATCTCCAGTGGAAACAACGGATTGGTCCGCAGCACCCGGGCCGTGTCTTCCGGTCGGCCCCAATATCCGAGCGACACGGTTGGACCGCGATGCACCAATTCGCCGGTCTCTCCCGGCTTGCATCGCTGTCCCTTTTCATCGAGGACCAGAATCTCCGTGTCCGGAATCGCCCTCCCCATCGAAGTCGGCCTGCGATCAAGCTCTTCGGGAGGCAAGTACGTCGAACGAAACGCTTCCGTCAACCCGTACATCAGAAATACCTTTGTCGATGTAAGCGTCTTGCGCAGCGTCGCCAGCACGGTCTGCGGCATTGCGCCGCCGGTATTCGTGATGTACCGAAGTTCCGTCATGGGCTGTTTGTCCAGGCCGGAGTTTGGCTGCGCTAGCAAACTCCAAAGAGTCGGAACACCGGCAAGTCCCGTAATGTGTTCTTTGATCAGCGTCTGCACCACTTCGCGCCCGAATACAAAGTTGATCAAAACGCACGTTCCGCCCTGTTGAAATGCCGTCATCAATTGATTGAGCCCCGCATCAAAGCTGAAGGGCAGCACAGCTAATATGCGTTCTTTTTCTGAAATTCCCAGGTACGTCGAAACGATGCTGCTCCCTGCAATGATGTTCGCGTGGCTCAGCATCACGCCTTTGGGCTTGCCCGTCGATCCCGACGTGTAAAGGATAGCGCCCAAATCTTTGCTGATTGGCTCCCGCCTGTTCTCCGGCAGCGGTGCGAGTTCGCAAAATTCGCGGAATGAATGAACGCGCAGCTGTACCGCTGGTTGCTCGCCGTCCTCGATCAGCACCAAAAATTCCAGCGAAGGAATCTGCGGCAAAACCTCCATCAGCGCAGCCAACTTGTTCTTGCTGGTGATTAAACCCTTCATCCCGCAGTCTCTGGCCACATGCGCGACTTGCTCGGGGAACAACGTCCCATTGATTGGAACGAAAACGGCGCCCGCTTCAGAAATTCCAAAGATCGAAAGCACCTGCTGGACCGAGGCCTCGAGATAGATGCCAACCCGATCGCCCTGCAAGACTCCGGCGTTGCGTAGTCCGTGCGCGATTCCCGCCGTTTTAGACGCGACCTCGGCGTAGCTCAGCCGCTCGGCGCCATGGACCAACGCTTCCTTCTCCGGCGCGCGCTTTGCGCTTGTTCGCAGCATATGATGTGTCAGGTAGTCCATGGATCCTTTTGGCCCTCGGGTTCCGAGTCCTTTCGTATCGAAGCTTTCCGTCTTATGCCGAGTGACTCTTCTGTTCCGTGAATTTCACGATGCTTTCAATCGAGCGAAAATTCTCCGGCATCAGATCATCATCCTGAATGTGCAGTGCGAATTCGCTCTCCAGGAAAGCCACTAGGTCGAGAATGCCAAGCGAATCCACGATTCCACTCTCAAGCAATTCGTCGCCGTCTTTCACTCCGCGCGCCCTCGCAAGAGGAAAATTTTCCAGCACGAAACTCCTGATGCGGTCTTTCGCCAAAGTCCCGGTCGACATCGATTCTCCTCTGCCTCAGCTTTCCCGATCCCCATCCATCAAAAGCCAATGATGGTTTCCCGCTTTATCTTTCGCTCCGCCGAAGAAAATCACAGGCGAAGATTCTCTGCTGCGGAATCCGAGCGTCTTGAGCTCGCCGTGGTAAGGATGCGAAGTCAGTATACTGGCTTGCACCGACTCACTTCCGCGCGATTTCGAGAGTGCCACTGCCGTGCGAACTAAGTCCTTCCGAATCTCGGCTGCCTCTGCGCTGAACAAATCCATCATCGTCGTCCTTGAACCTTCGTGAGCAAGAATCACGTAACCTACAAGCCGGCCGCCGTGCCGCGCTGCTAAAATCTCGAACTTCTGCTGCGGGTGATCCAAGTATCTCCAGTTCAAATATTCGGCTGAACGCTCGACGCACGTACCCAGTTTGTTTCCCACATCGCGGGCCAGCTCGCTGAACTCCTCGCCGCAGCGTCCTCTTTGAAGCTCCACGCTTGCACCGCTTCGCAACTTTAGCGACCCAGAGGTTATTGTCAGAGCGGCGTTGGCCGCCCCACTCAAGATTTTTGCTACCCTCTTAGCTTTCACCTTCTGGGCGACTTTCTCGTCTGAGCGGAGCAATTTAACCATTCGGTTAAATAGGCCTCCCTCCCGAACTCCCAGCCGCCGATAGACCGCCAGCATGTTTCGGCTAGGCAGATCGTAACCAGTTGAAAATGCTCCACTTTGCACGTTTTCCAGACACTTTTTTTGAAGCTGGATCGCCAGCCCCAGGCTTCGCTGATCCACCGAAACACAAAAGTCTCCCAGCACAAATCCTGTACCTGCGCTGTCGGCCGAGTGAATCTTCCTCGGAAACACTGCCGCTGCTCCGATCAGCCTTCCCGACTCCGTTTCCAACGCAACCCAAACCTTTGCCTCGCCTTGCGGACACTTGCGATACAGCCAATCGAATCGATTCTGATCAATCGACGCCGAAAGCTGCTCCCGCAAGAGCCTGAGCAAAGGGGCAGCGTCACGATCCAGATCTCCGGCCCTCACTAGCACACTCATCGTTTAGGGGATGCCAATCTCAGGATCCTACCCGCATTTGGCTCGTCCAGCGCAGAGACCTTTGGAGCAAATAACCAAGCTCGCCGAGTCGACACGCAGCTTCGCAAAAGTTTGCAAAGTTCTGAAAAGCAATTGATTAGCCAAACGGGACTTCCCTCACACAGGCCGAAATCGCCTTCATTTCCTTGACTTTCCAAGGCCCATCAGCCGTCTTGGGATGCAAAGAAACCAAATCGCAACGCATTCGCCTTGTCAAAGGGGGCTACAGCCGTCCTAGAAGGGTCGCTCAAAGACCACCAGACCCATAAATCCATAAAAATCAATATGTTATGTGGAGACTCGGAATGTGCGAGCACGCAGGAGTACTGGAAACACTATCCTGTTCCGTGGAAAGATATTTCCTAGACGAGCCATGCTCCTCGCCTGTGCGGGATTGTGACAATCTGTCATGGCCTTTGTTTTCTATGAGATAGCGAAAAACACCTGCGCGGAACGCCCCAACGACGTTTGGTTTGCCATGTGCACCCTGCCAATCCGGAGTCGTCAGGCGGATAGCTCAGTTGGTAGAGCGCCCCCTTTACACGGGGGAGGTCGTAGGTTCGAACCCTGCTCCGCCTACCAACCGCCTCTAGAAGTGAGTTTGGGCGGTGAATCTATTGCCGATAAACGATAAGTACGGGCCCGGTCGTTTCGAGCCCAAGAATTGGGACCGCTTGTGTTAAGAATTGGCGGACAACGAATCCCCGCACGAGTTCTCGGACTGATAGCAGCGGATGCTGCTCTCACTTGCATTGCCCTGCTGCTTGCGATCGGTCTTCGTTTTCGAAGCGCAGGGATGGTTTTGTTGTATTTGCGCTCCCCTTATACGGTTCCAAGGTTTCTTGTGTTCGCACTTACGTGCGCTTTGGCGCTCTACTACAACGATTTGTACGACGGCGCGGTCATTAGCCGTCGATTCGAATTGTATTTCCGGATGTTTCAAGCCTTGGGCGGCGCATGCATCGTCCTCGCGATTCTCTACTATTTTTTTCCAGATTGGGGATTGGGCAGAGGCGTAGCAGGCCTTGCCGCCATCGCTGTGTTGCTCCTCACGCTCGGTTGGCGAGTTCTCTGGGATCGCGCCGGCCACCTGCTTTCCGATCCGGAGCGCATTCTGATTTTGGGCACCGGTGCGGAAGGTATTTCTCTGGTTCGAGAGATTCTTGAACGGCCCGAACTGCACATGAAGGTCGTCGGATTCCTCGACGAGAAGGGCGAAAACATTGGCCTCTCCCTTGTTAATCCGGGGATTATTGGCGCGGCGAGCGACGTGGAAAAAATTGTCCAAAAGGAAAAAATCGACCGCGTGATCCTTTCGCTGATGGAACGGCGCGGGGGAACACCAGTTCGGCAGCTCCTCAACCTGAAGTTCGCAGGCGTGGGAGTCGAAGACGCGCACGGCGTTTATGAAAAGCTCTCTGGAAGAATCTTTCTGAAGCGTCTTTCCCCAAGCTGGCTGATTTTGTCCGACGGATTCCGTAAGTCTCCTTTCCAATCGGCCATGAAGCGGTCATTCGACCTCGTGATTTCCAGCATTTTGCTGATCTTGACGATGCCAGTGATGGTTCTAGTGGCGCTGGCCATTTGGCTTGAGACGGGAAGCCCGATCCTTTTCCGCCAGAACCGCACGGGAATGCACGGCAAAGAGTTTGAGATTCTAAAATTTCGTTCCATGCGTCAGGACGCGGAAAAGCATGGCCCGCAGTGGGCGGCCACAAACGATGACCGGATTACGCGGGTCGGCCGCTTCATTCGCAACTCCAGGTTGGATGAGCTTCCGCAACTCATCAACGTTTTCCGCGGCGATATGAGCTTGGTCGGGCCTCGTCCCGAGCGGCCCGTTTTCTGTGCAATGCTCGAGGAGAAAATTCCCTTTTTCGCACAGCGTCACTCCGTCCGGCCGGGGATTACCGGGTGGGCGCAAATCAAATATCAGTATGGCGCCAGCATTGAAGACGGCTGGACGAAATTAGAGTACGAACTCTTCTACATCAAGCACATGTCCTTAATGTTGGACTTGGCGATCCTTTTCGAGACGGTGAAGGTTGTTTTCTCGGGACGGGGCGCGAAGTAAGTTGGCCGCTTCACATCATCCGGTGTTATCGCTAGACTACAGCACCTGCAAACTTCTATTTCGTTGCGACCATGAGTAACTCGAATCGCAGCTGGTCGGATGTTTTCCTGTTGGCAGCTTGGGTGTATTCGTATCAAGTTCTGATCTGGGTTTTCCGTATGCTACGCCGCGTGGAGACACGCTGAGGGAAATCGGCCCGAGAAATGGTACCGTGAGCGATTCCAGGCCGACGACCCTGCTACGCAATCGGGTGGACTTTCCCATTTGGCGGAGGTAATTTCACTATCCTGGAACTTTACTTCCCGCGGCATTTCGAGAGGAACGAGCAAGTAAGGCTAGTGCTTTGAAAAATAAAGAGGTTATGGGGACCTATATGGAACTAAGCGTGCGTCTTGGACAGCAACACAGGGGGGCAGTCTTGTTTCGGTCAACGTCTACTTCATGCGCCACGACAGCGGAAAACGCATTCGCGCTTATCCTCGGCTGTACGTTCTCGTTTGTGTTGCTAGCCGCGCTCTGCCTGCTCACACCTTCTTTGTCGAGCGCCCAATCCTCCCAGACAAGTTCAAAGCAAACAAAACCGGCGGATAACGGGAGCCAGGCCCACGACGCGAAGCCCGCGCCTCCGGCTATCAAGGTGTCGGATTCGTATCGCATCGGTATTGGCGACCAGCTGCAAATTTCCGTCTGGCATGAGCACGACCTCAGCTTGCAGGTCCAGGTGCGGCCAGACGGCTACATCACGATGCCACTCTTGAACGATATCTATGTCGTCGGGCAATCTCCCAAAGAGTTGGCTGCGCTCATCACGGAGAAGCTCAAGCCTTTCGTGAACGAGCCGCAGGTGACGGTGAGCGTCTCGGCAATCCAAAGCCGCAAGGTCTATTTGATCGGACAGGTTGCGCGCCAAGGCGTCTTTGTTCTGAATGACAAGAAAACGGTTTTGGATCTAATCACAGAAGCAGGCGGCCTGGGCGCGTTCGCAAAATCGAAATCGATCTATGTTCTCCGCGTCGTTGACGGCAAAGAAGTGCACATTCCCTTTCACTACAAAAAGGTAGTCGAGGGCCAAGAGAAAGACGTTGATCTTGAACCCGGAGACAAAGTCGTCGTTCCGTGACGCGAGCAAAGGCCAACTTAACAATGAGACTCAGATATTTATCGACGGGATTTGCGGCTCTTCTCTGGGTCTTGTTGCCCATTTCTTCGTCAGTGCGCGCGCAGGAACCCACGCCGCAGCCGCCTCCACCGCAGCAGACACAGCAACAGCAACAACAACCCCAGCAGTCATCCACGCCGGGTTCGGATCAAAGTCAATCAGGCGGGGATCAATCCGCTGGCACGTCGGGCGACTCGACGTCTCTTGAACATCCTGTAACCATTACAACGACAGCTCCGCCCATCCGCCAGGTGGATGCCGCCGGAAATCTAATGCCTTCGCTTAGCCCGCTTCGCTGGGGGCCTTTCTATGTGGGCTATGCACAGTTCGCTGAAATTCTGGATCAGGGAAACTCCTTCACCAATCAAGGCGATTTTGATGCCGTGGCAAGCCAGCTTTCCGCGGAAATTGTTTTCGACAAAGCAGTTCGAAATGCGCGCATCGCGGTGCAATATGTTCCGCGTATGACCATTCTGAATGGCCAGGTTTTGGGCGATTTTGTGAACCAGGACACTGCAGCGGATATGACTTTTGCGCTTACCCCGAGACTTTCGTTGTCTATAGGCGACCGCTTCACCTACTACCGCAGCAAAAACTCGTTTGCCGACATTTTCCTCAGCGCTGATCCGATTAGCGGCGCCACGTTTCAAAACGATTTCATCGAAGCGCCGGCCAGTTGGTTGTCGAACGCTGTGAACGCGGCCTTCGGGTATCAATTGAGCGCGCGCACGCGCTTCACCGTGACGCCGAGTTACACATACGCTACGACTTCGGGCGAAGCAGCGGCAGCTACCTTTCCGTCGGTGAACGAATTCGGTGTAGCCGCCCTGGTGACTCACGACCTGACCGCGAGGAGCAATGTCAGCATCAACTACGTCGAACAAACCGACATTCTCTCCGGCTCTTCCTACAAGACTATTTATCAGAGCCTCGAGGGCGGCTACTCCCATTCTTTTAATGGTGGCTGGAGCTTTTCTGGAAGCTTTGGATTCATTACGGCCAACTTTCAAGGTGGAAGAAACTGGTCGGAGTCCGGTTCCGGATCCGCGGTGAAGGCATTCCGCCGGTCTCGCGCAGCGGTTACCTACTATCGAGGCCACACCTTCTCAGGCTACATCAGCCAGGGATTTAGCGATCGCATCGATGCATCGTATCAACTGTATATCGGCCGCCGCTGGACGATGGGAGGCGGCGTGGGGTATCTCCGCGATGTGATCACGGCTAACGGTATCTGGGGAAAATACGGGGAAGGAAACGTGAGCTTTGGATTGACGCCAACCCTCTCCCTCTTCGGATCCTACGTCTACAAATGGCAGCGCGGGGACAATATTACGGTCTTTTCCGGTAACACGAACTACCTGCGTTGCGGCATTCAGTGGACGCCACGGCAACCCGTTATGGCTCAATAATTTCGACGATCCTCATTTCCTACCTTGAGGGCGCCAAAGTATGGATCATGCCCGCTTGACGCCTCAAATTGAGACGAAAAGTACATTCTTGCCTGCTCTGGCTTGGTCTGTCCACTTACGGACACACCCAACAATCTTGAGAAATAAATTTCCATAGAAGGCCCTTCCATCGTCCTCGGAAGGAAGGTGTGGCGGTGGACGAAAATCTAAATCATTGAAAATAAGTAAGATATACAATTTCTTCGCTGTGGCAAGCCTTCCCTTTTTGGAGCGGTACTTGCTTATTCTAGATTGTGCCGCAGCAGCCTGCAGCCTGACTGCGCGGTGGAGGAAGGCTTGAATCGGCTCGGTACGGCAGACTCAACTATGGATAACTCATTACAGGAACTGCAGCTACGTGATTATCTCGATATTTTGCGGAGACGCAGAGTCTGGATTCTGCTCACGGCTCTCGGAATTTTTGTGATGGGATTGGTCGTGTCAGTCCGGCTTCCGAATATCTACCACTCGGAAACCGTCATCGTCGTGGATCCGCAACAGGTCTCTGATAGCTTGGTCGCTTCTTCGACCAGTTCCAGCGTCCTGGATCGCCTTTCGACGATTCGCCAACTCGTGATGTCGCCCACGCGCCTCGCCGACCTTATCCAGAAAATGAATCTTTACCCCAGTCTGAAAGATCAGCGCGACATTGAAGCAGAAGTGGCCGGCATGCAGCGCGAAATTAATATTGAAGTTGCGGACGCGGGAACACAAAGGCTCAGCGCATTTAAAATCGGATACACCAGCAGGAGCCCTCAACAAGCTGCGGACGTAGCCAACGCGCTGGCCGCCATGGTGATTGAAGAGAGTTTGAAGGCCCGCGAGCATCAACTTTCCGGCGCGGAAGAGTTTATCGACACAGAGTTGCAGGACACCAAGCGGCAACTCGAAGAAAAAGAAGCCGAGGTCAGCAGAATCAAGTCGCAATACATCATGGTGATCCCGGATTCGAAGCAGTTCCACCTGGAGGCGCTGGACAACCTGCGCAGCCAATTGCGTTCAAGCCAGGATCGCGTCAGCCGGGACCAAACGGAGAAAGTCTACTTGCAGTCCATGCTGGCGAACTCCAGTCCGGCGGTGGACCTCGACGCAAACCGAGCGGAAGGAGCTCCTTCTCAGACTGAAACACAGATTGAGAAGGCGGAATCGGACCTTGCCGAACTCCGCGCGCGCTACGGAGCCGACTACCCGGACGTCCGAAAAGTGCAGAGCCAGTTACAGGCTTTGAAGGCAAAGAAAGCTCAGGAGGATGCAAACGCACCCAAGCAGGATTTGACCGCGCAAACGGTTCCTAAAGCCGTGAAGAACCCTGTGGTGACGTCGCAACTGGCCAAACTGGAGCAAGACATTGAGGATCAGAATAAACTCCAGGCACAACTGAACGAACAGATCAATTTCCACGTCTCCAACCTGGAGCAAGTTCCGATCTTCGAGAGCAAAATCGCCGGGATGATGCGCGACTATGACAGTCTCCGTACGCACTACAATGCCCTGCTCGACCGGAAAATATCGGCGGGCATGGCGAGCAGCCTTGAAAATCATCAGAAAGCCGAGCGGTTCACCACTCTCGACGTTGCAAGAGTGCCGGACCAGCCATACGCTCCGAATCGCCCATTGATCGCAGTTGGCGCGCTTTTTGCCGGCATGTTCGTTGGGCTCGGCGTTGCCGTCGTCGTTGACCTGAGTGACACCGCCGTGCGCAGCGAAAAAGAGGCGTCAAGGATCCTGGCCGCCCCCATACTCGGAGGCATCCCCGTCATCGTTAGCCCATCGCAACTGGTTCTTCGCAAAGCCCGCATCGTAGCCGCCGTCGCTGTAACCGTTGTCTGCTCCGCCGGCGTGGGCATGCTTATTAGTTTCGTAGCGGGCAGGATTGGCTGACATGTATCTTTCTTACTACAAGCTGCTGAAAGAACCCTTCCAACTGACGCCGGACCCCCGGTTTCTCCAAATGGCGGAAGCGCACAGGAACGCTTTGTCTATTCTCTTCCAGGGCGTGCTCATGCGTAAGGGCTTCATGGTCCTTACGGGCCCGGTCGGAACGGGAAAGACGACCTTGCTGCACGCGGTCATGCACATCCTGAACAATCAGTCCGTGTCCAAATCACCGCTTTCGACCGCATTTGTCGTGAATCCGACCTTGACGCGCGAAGAGTTCCTCGAATTCATACTTGATGAGTTCGAGGTTCCCTGCGCATCGACGAGCAAACCTCGCCGTCTTGCTGCCCTCCAGCAGATGCTGGTGGACACGCAACGGCGCGGCAGCACCGCGGTTCTGGTTATTGACGAAGCACACTTGCTCACTTCGGAGCTCCTTGAAGAGATCCGGCTTCTGGGCAACACGGATTCCTACCGCGAGAAAATGCTGCAGGTCATTCTTTCCGCACAGCCCGAGCTGCATACCGTGCTCCGCGCACAGGAACACGTTGCCCTGCGCCAAAGAATCGCGGGCTGGTGCGAACTTCGCCCCCTGAATTTTTCCGAGACGCAGGCCTACATCACGGAACGACTGCACGTTGCGGGATTGGAGCAGCCATCGCCGTTCATTCCGGCCGCGGTGCAGAGGGTTTTCGACCATAGCCATGGTGTGCCTCGACTGATCAACCTTATTTGCGATCAGTGCTTGATCCTCGGCGCAACCGCTGGAAGATCGCAGATCGATGCCATCACTGTCGAAGAGGCGTTGATCGCCATGGGCTGGGAAGTCGAACCCGCGGAAGGACTGAAGGTCGCTTCCGGGACGACCGCGGCCGCGTCTGTTGCGCCTGCCCCACCGGCGGAGAACAGAGTTGAATTCCAGTCTTGCGTCGACTTGTTGATTCAGTCGATGAAACATCGCCGCGTTGCGGCACGGGAATAGGATACCTCGTGAGCAAATACTTCAACGAAACGCAGAAGACGGAAGAGTGGTTCGAGCAAGAGGCGCTCGCCAAGCGACAGGACGTTGCCGCCATCATCGAGCAACTCCGTAAACCTAGTCCTGGCCCGAGTTCCACCCCGACGAATGGAAATGCTCTGATCCAGCCGTCGCCGTACAGCGGACGTACGGACCTCATACGCGGCGTTGCGGCCACAGTTTTGAATGGGGAGAAGGTTGGGCACTACGCGATGGAAGCGTATCGCGGCCTTCGCACGCAGTTGATGCGGCTACAGGCCGCGAAGGAGCTGAGTTCCGTCGTCCTGAGCAGCGCCATGCCTGGCGAAGGAAAGACGACGACGATCCTGAATCTCGGTTTGTGCTACGCGCAGCTGCACGACTCCCCGGTTCTGCTCATCGATGCGGACTTGCGGACCAAGCGGCTTTCGCAATTCTTCGAGAATTCGGCGGCGCCTGGACTTGCGGAAGCGCTTAGCGGATTGGCGAAGTATGAGGACGTCATCCAACGCACTGAAAACCCTAACTTGTACATTCTCACGGCGGGCACGCCTGCCGGTTCACCCCCGGAATTGTTCGTTGGGACGGCCTGGGCTGAATTCATCGCGCGATGCAAGAAACAATTCAAAATGATTTTGGTTGATGCGCCGCCTGTGCGTCCTTTGGCCGACTTTGAGTTGATTTGTGCGGGTTGCGATGCCTTCATGATGGTCGTGCGGGCCTATCACACGCAGCGCGACTTGCTGCAACAGATTGCCGGCCAGATCGATCCGAAGAAGCTGATCGGAGTGGTGCTCAATAGTGCGGAAGTCAGCTCGAAGCACGCGTACTACTATCAGTATGGAAGCAAGGCGAATTCCTAAGGCGTAGCCTGGGACAAGAGAAAATGTATCCGAACCTAAAACTGACGATCTTCAAGCGCAATCTGCGCCAGAATCATTTGGCGCGAGAAGTGGGAATTCACGAAGTGGCGCTCAGTAAGATAATTCACGGCGCCCTCGAGCCATCGCCGGCGCAGCGGATGCGTTTGAGCGAATACTTGAATGCGGAAGAAGGCTGGCTCTTCGAAAAGTATCTCGGCAACGGAGCAGACGTGCGCGTCGCTCAGCCCGAAACAAGGGAAAGTGAAAATGGGGGCTCTTGAGTTGCCAGCGACGATTTCCGCCGCTCCCGCGCGCGTAGCGACCCCAAACGTGCTCGTCCGGCCCTTCTCCATGAGTGACAGCGCCCGCTGGGACGAATTCGTCCAGGCGCATCCGGAAGGTTCCTTCTTTCAGCAAACGGCGTGGAAGCGCGCGATCGAAAACACATTTCGTTACGAGTCCTGCTACCTGATTGCGGAACACGGACAAACAATCACGGGCGTCCTGCCGCTGTTTTATGTTTCAGACTGGCTGGCCGGGCGCAGGCTTATATCGGCTCCTCTCGGAGTTTACGGGGGAATTTGTGCCGCGGACGAAGAGTCCCGCGAAAGACTTCTCGATGCTGCGAAACAGGAGTCCGTTGCGCGAGGTGTTGATTTTCTCGAGCTGAGAAACCGCCATAGCAAGATCGACGATGGCTTTCATCATAATTCGTTGTATTCGACATTTACCTGCTCGCTTACACCTGACCTGGATGCCAATTTGAAGCGGCTCCCGCGCGACACGCGCTACATGATTCGCAAGGCGGAAAAGGCAGAGCTACGCGTCGAGCGTGGCGCTCACCTCAAAGACGAGTTTTACAATTTGTTTGCGCAGAGCATGCATCGGCTTGGGACGCCCGTGCAGCCCCGCTCTCTTTTCGAAAATCTTCAACATGAATTCGGAAGCGCGATGGAATTCATAACGGTCTATTCCGGTTCCAAAGCCGTCAGCGGCGTCATCACCTTTTTTTCGCGCGACACGGTCTATCCTTACTACGCCGGCGCCGGACCCGAAGCGCCGAAGCTCTGCGCCAACAATTTCATGTACTGGGAACTGATGAAGCAAGCTGCGCAGTCGGGCTATCGCCAGTTTGATTTTGGCCGCAGCAAGAAGAACACGGGTTCTTATGCGTTCAAGACGCAATGGAACATGGACGTTCAGGAACTGGATTACGAAATTTTGCTGGTGCGTCGAAAGACCGTGCCAAATTTTTCTCCTGTGAACCCCAAGTTCGATCGGGCGATCCGCCTCTGGAGGCGCCTGCCTCTCTGGATGGCCAACGCCGTGGGTCCGCATATCGTCCGCTGGCTGCCATAATTCCGCGGAGAAGAAGGGACCGGCGTCAGGCGGAAAGCCGCTGAGGCTCTAATTTTAGAAACGATGGACACTACGCTGCCAGCTACCAACGAATTATCCGCCAGCATTAGGCGTGACGCCGCTTGCTCGGGTGGTCCGCGGCAAATTCGCGTTCTGCACGTCGTGAACCGGCTCGATTTGGGCGGAACAGAATCCGGAATTCTCAAAGTAGCCACCGGACTTGGCGGCGACGATTTCACGCACGCGGTGTGCACGGCGCGAGGACATTCGCCGGAATTTGCTCGCCAGCGCTCCTTCTCCGGCGAGATTTTTGACGCGGCTGGCCCCGCTCCGAATTTTCAATTTCTTGTCTATCGTTTTGCGCGCATCATCCGCCAATTTCGTCCGCATATTGTTCATTCGCGAAACTGGGGTGCCATCGAAGCGGTGTTTGCGGCAAAATTTGCCGGTGTGCCGGGGATCATTCATAGCGAGCACGGCTACGAACTGCACATCCTGAAGGGGCTGCCGACGCACCAGCGTCTGCTACGGCGTGCCGCGTACGCGGCCGCGAATACGGTTTTCGCGGTCACTTCGGATCTCCGCGATTACCACGCGCGTCAAGCTTGGGTTGCACCCGCGAAGATCGATGTGATTCCAAATGGAGTGGATTCGGAACACTTCGCGCCGCGGCTGGAACTGAAATCCGCCCGCCGTGCCGAACTCGGCTTGCCGCAAGACTCCTTCCTGATAGGGACCGTCGGCCGCCTGGTTCGCATCAAGGGCCACGCTCTTCTCCTGCAAGCCGCGAAAATATTGGCAAACCGTGGTTTGGACGTTTCCGTGGCCCTCGCTGGCGACGGGCCCGAACTCGAAAGCTTGCGCGCTACTGCCTCGGCGCTTTCGCTGTCCGGCCGAATCCATTTCCTTGGTGCGTCGAAAAAAGTCGCCGACTTCCTGAATGCGCTGGATGTTTTTGTGCTGCCTTCGGTGTCTGAAGGAATGTCGAACACGGTATTGGAAGCAATGTCCTCCGGCCTCCCCGTTTTGGCCACGCGCGTGGGTGGAAATCCGGAATTGATCGAAGACCAGATCTCAGGACGCCTGTTTCAAGTGGGCGACGCCGCTCAACTTGCCGATGATGTTGCGGCTCTCACGGAGAACGAGAACTTACGAAGCGGGTTGGGCGCAGCGGCTCGGGCGCGGATTCTGGCGAACTATCGTCTGGACTTGATGCTCGATCGTTATCGCGATCTTTATCAAAGACTGGCATGGCGCCAAAGGCCTGTCAGCGTGCCGGCGGCTTAACGAACATGTGCGGAATCTGCGGAATTTTCGAATTCGACCGCCGGGAACCTTTCCCCGAGGATTACATCCGGAAAATGACGGACGCCATTGTTCATCGTGGCCCGGATGACGAGGGAATTTATTCGGATGCCGGGCTGGGCTTTGGATTTCGGCGGCTGAGCATCATCGACGTTTCCGGCGGACATCAGCCGATCTCGAATGAGGATGGCTCGCTCTGGGTCATGCTAAACGGCGAGATCTACAACTACCCCGAGCTTCGCCGTGAGCTGGATTCGAAGGGACATCGTTTCTCGACGAACTCCGACACGGAAACGATCGTTCACCTCTACGAAGAGTACGGCGAAAAATGTTTCGAACGTCTCCGAGGCATGTTTGCGATTGCCTTATGGGACTCGCGTGAACGCAAACTCCTTTTGGCGCGCGATCGCGTCGGCAAGAAGCCGCTCTATTACGCGGCGGATGGGCGGCGCGTCGTTTTCGGCTCAGAGCTGAAGGCGCTCCTTCCTGCTGGAAACCTGAATCTCGACGTCGATCCGCAGGCGCTCTCGGACTACTTTTCATTCGGCTATATTCCTGCCCCGAAAACCATCTATCGCAACGTTCGAAAGCTGCTGCCGGGACATTATCTCGTGGCCTCCGGCGCGGGCGTCCGGGAAGAATGCTATTGGCACCTCAGCTTCGAGAAAGTAGAAAACAGGAGCGAGGACGAATGGTGCGAAATCCTGCGCCACGAACTGTGCGAAGCGACGCGCATCCGCCTGATGAGCGAAGTGCCGCTCGGCGCTTTTCTGAGCGGCGGCGTGGACTCCACGGCGGTTGTCGCAAATATGAGCCGATTGTTGCAGCGGCCCGTCGAGACGTGTTCGATCGGATTCAACGAAGCGGAATACGATGAGGCCGGTTACGCGCGCGATGTGGCCGGTTTCCTGCACACCGAACATCACGAGCAGGTCGTAAAGCCGGACGCGCTCGAAATCATGGACAAGCTGGTTTGGCACTACGATGAGCCTTTTGCGGATTCGTCTGCCGTGCCGACCTACTATGTTTCGCGTATCGCGCGCCAGCACGTCACCGTCGCGCTCGGCGGCGACGGCGGCGATGAGACCTTCGCGGGTTACCGGCGCTACTACTTCGACAAAATTGAAAACGATCTCCGCCGCCACGTGCCTCAGTTTGTCCGCGGCAATTTCTTCGGACCCCTTGGAAGAATGTACCCTCCGCTTGCTTGGGCGCCGCGTGTTTTCCGCGCCAAGGCCACGCTCGAAAGCCTTTCGCGCTCTCCACTGGCCGGATATTTCAATTCCGTCTCTATTTTCCGGCCCGCCGACAAACAGAAATTGTTTACCGGCGATTTCAAGAGCAAGTTGTCCGGCTACGATTCGATGGATGTGCTGCAGCATCACTACGACCGGGCCGGAACGGATGATCTGCTTTCGCGCATTCAGTACGTCGACATAAAGACGTACCTCCCGGACGATATTCTTGCGAAAGTCGACCGCGCCAGCATGGCCGTTTCTTTAGAAGTGCGGGCTCCTCTGCTCGACCAGAAACTGATGGAGCGCGCAGCCACGATTCCATCATCGCTCAAGCTTCGCGGCCGCACTGGGAAATACATCTTCAAGAAAGCGATTGCCAGCCAGGTTCCCGCGGAGGTTCTCGACCGCAGAAAGCAGGGATTTGCCGTGCCGTTGAACCGCTGGTTTCGCCGGGAACTGCGCGACATGACACACGAAATCCTGTTTGGCGTGGACGATGGAGTTCTCGACCGCGGCTTCCTGAAAAAAATTTGGGATGAACATCAGAAGGGCACGTACGACCGTTCCGCACACTTGTGGTCCGTGTTGATGTATCGCAAGTGGCGCCAGGCGTTCCAAGGATAGAGAGCAACCGTGAGTGGAATCTGTGGAATCTGCCGCCCTGGGGCGGAAATCAGCAAGGCGAGTCTCGAGCCGATGCTTTCATCGCTCGTCGTCTCGGACGAGGCCGCGGCCGGTATTCTCTCGGGCCGCTCCGTTGGTCTCGGCGTGCTTCCTCGCTTTCCGGGACAACAGGTCGCTGAAGTCGCCCACGTGCGCGTGGCGCTCGATTCGGATTTCGTCGATTTGCAGTCTGCCCGCAAACGCCTCTCTGCCGAAAGCTTGAGCCCTTCGGAAATGTCCCTGGCGGATCAAGTCGCGTGGCTATACGTGCTGCGCGGGGCGGCCTTCGTCGAGGATTTGCGCGGCGCATTCGCCATCGCCATTTGGGACGACAAGAATCAGCGCTTGCTCCTCGTGTCGGATCGCATGGGCCTGAAAACCATGTATTGGGCACAAGAGGGCGGCCAACTCTCGTTTGCATCGCGCGCCGGCGCCGTTCGCGCGGTACAGGCCGGACATGCCGCAGTCAACACCGATGCAGTGCTTCAATATCTGTTGTTCAGCGTTGTGCCTGCGCCTCTGAGCGCGTACAAGGGCATTGAACGCCTTGCCCCTGGCCGTCTGTTGATCTTTGAAAAGGGCCAGTCGAAGCAATCGCAGTATTGGGATGCGACTTACGAAGAGGATAAGGGCCACAACGAAGCCTACTGGGCGGAGCGCGTGCGCGAAGGAATCCGCGCTGCCGTTCATTCGCATCTCGATGGATGCACAAGCGAATCCACCGGCGCGTTTCTGAGCGGCGGCACGGACAGCAGCAGCGTCGTGGCTTTCCTGTCCGAGAAGTTCACGCCGGCCAATAGCTTCAGCATTGCCTTCGAAGAAGGCCGCTACAACGAAATCGATTTTGCCCGCACCAGCGCTCAGAAATTCCACACGTGCCACCACGAACAATTTCTGACGGCGACGGACGCCGCGGACGCCATTTCTCTGATCGCGCGTTATTACGACGAACCTTTCGCTAACTCCTCCGCCATCGGTTCGTACTTTTGCGCAAAGATGGCCCGGGAAAATGGCGTCACCACGTTGCTCGCCGGCGATGGCGGCGATGAGCTCTTCGGCGGCAATGAGCGCTACGCAAGCGATAAGCGTTTTGCCCTCTACCACAACATTCCTGCGTGGCTGCGCAAAAGTCTGATCGAACCCGCCGCAAAGCTCCTGCCTGATGGCGACGGCAAACTCAGCCTTCCGCGTAAATATATTCGCCGCGCATCGATTCCCAATCCGCGCCGCATCTTCTCGTACGGGCTATTTCTCACGCTCGATCCAAAAGAAGTGTTCGAGCCGGATTTTCTCCAGCAAGTTCCTCCCGAACATTGGCTCGACTTGATCGAAGACCATTTCGACAACGCCAACGCCACCACCGAACTCAATCGCTTGCTCTATCTCGATCTGAAATTGATTCTTTCGGATAATGACGTCCGCAAAGTCAGCGGCACCGCCGAACTGTCTGGCGTCCAGGTCCGTTACCCGCTGATGGATCACGATCTCGTCGCGCTCACCGGACATCTTCCCACCCGCCTTAAAGTCAAGGGTTTCGAGAAACGATACATCTTTAAGCAAGCCATGCGCGAAATCCTCCCGAACAAGGTGCTATATAAGAAGAAGCATGGTTTTGGCGTGCCGTTGGCAGTTTGGCTTTTACAGAATCCGCGGCTCCAGTCCTTGATCCAGGACACTCTGGGCGATTCGCGGACGCGGCAGCGTGGATATTTCCGGCCGGCGTTTTACGATCGCCTGGCTAAGCTTCACCGCGAAGGCAACCTCGCCTACTACGGTGAAATCGTCTGGTACTTGGTTGCGCTCGAGCTTTGGCATCGCCAGCATTTGGAGAAAGAGGCAAGTTTTGTCCGCACGTGATCAAAGCTCTCTGGCTGCTCCGGTTTCCGGCAACGGCCTGAGCCCCGCTGCCCCAGCGGAGGATTCGCTCTCCTCGGCTCACGCGCAAAACTCCGCGTTCTCTTGGCGCGAAACGTTGGCGCAAGCAGCCTACCGCACCGGCGCGCTCGGTTTTTTTGCCTGGGTTTCGCAACGATACGAAATTGAGCCTCATTCCAATAAGCTTCTCCCCGCGATTCGCCGTGTTTCTCAGCCGAAGTACATGATCCTCTGCTATCACCGCGTCGGAACCGAAGGAATTCCCTACTACTGCACCCTTCACGTTGCTCAGTTTGAAATGCAGATGAAATTCCTCCGAGAGCATTTTCGCGTGCTCTCGCTCGGCCAGCTTTGTGACGAATTGAAAAATCCCCGCGCCGAAGGCAACGGGGTCGCGATTACGTTCGACGACGGCTACAGCGATCTCCACACTTACGCGCTGCCGATTCTGCGCAAGTACGAAATTCCCGCTACTGTTTATCTCACCGCCGATTGCATCGAGACCGGTGAGGTGGCCTGGTACGACAGAATTTTCCTGGCGCTGCAAGTTGCGGCCGGCGAAGCTCTTGAGCTTCCTTTTGCCGGCGGCCTGCGCGTCGAGCTTGGTACGCCCCAGCAGCGTATCGCGGACGGCGCGCAAATTGTTTCGATCCTTCGCCGCACGCCCGCCGCGGAGCGAATCCGCTTCTGCGAAGCTCTCGAGCATCTTGTGAATCTTCCCGCTGAAAAACTCTCTGGCCGCATGCTCACCTGGCAGCAAGTTTACGAGATGCGTTCCGCCGGCATTTTCTTTGGGTCGCACACGCTTTCTCACCCTGTCCTCAGCCAGCTTCCCATTGAAGACGTCCACAAGGAGCTGCGCGAATCGCGAACCATTCTGCAGCAGAGGCTCGGCGAACCGGTTCTCGACTTTGCCTTTCCCTTTGGCAAGCCGGAAGACTGTGGCCCCGTTGCGGAAGCCGCCGCCGCGCGCTGTGGCTACCGCTCCGCCGTCACGACCACATGGGGAATCAACACGCCCGGCGCGAACATGCACGCTCTTCGCCGCGTGCAACTCGGCGAAGAGCGCACCGCAGGGAAGTTTGGCCTGCAAATGCATCAGGCATTTTTCAAGGTCAACGAGCCCTTGCCGCTTTCGGCGGCGCCTCTCTCACGAAACCCAAGCCGCAGCCCGGACGGCGTAGACGCCGCCAGTTGGGTTCAGAGGTAAGCCGATGCGCGATATTTTTGTCCTCGCGATTATTTTCGGCTCCGTTCCGATGTGCTTCATCAATCCGTACTTCGGAATTCTCATGTGGAACTGGGTGGCTGTCTTTAACCCGCACCGTTTCACATATGGTTTCGCTTACAATTTTCCTGTCGCCTACGTCATCGCCCTGCCCACCATGGCGGGAATGATCTTCACGCGAAAAATCAATCGAGATATTTTCACTCGCGAAACCATGTTCCTTGTTCTGCTGTGGATCTGGTTTGGCGTCACCATCTTCTACGCCTCCACCATCCCGCTCTTTTCGCTGCACATCTCCGTCGGAATGGCCCAGCTTGTCCGCGTCAGCAAGGTCTTGCTTGTGACATTCATCACAATCTTGCTGGTCACTTCCCGCGAGCGCCTGCGCAATCTTTATCTCGTCCTTGCGCTCAGCATCGGCGCGCTCGCCATCAAGGGCGCCTTGTTCGGCGCGCGCACCGGCGGCGAAAATCGCGTTTGGGGTCCGCCAGAATCGTTCCTCGCGGACAACAACGATCTTGCCCTTGCCACCAACATGACCCTCCCCATTCTTTTCTTTCTCGCCGCCGAGGAAAAACGCCGGTGGCTCAAGATCCTTCTTCGCATCGCCTTTGTCTGCGGTATTTTCTCGGTTCTTCTCAGCTACTCTCGCGGCGGCTTGCTCGGACTCGTCATCGTTCTCTCTGCCATCGCGATGACCTCGCGCCATAAGGTTCTCACGGCCGCGTTCGTCCTCTGCTGCGGCTTGCTCGTTTTCGCTTACGCACCCGGCAAATGGATGGCGCGCATGGATGATTTCTACCACGGGGACATCGACCGTTCTGCGAGAGGCCGCCTGAACGCCTGGGAATTTGCCATCGTGCTTACCAAACACTATCCAATTACTGGCGGCGGCTTCGAAACGTTTACTCCGGATCTCTTCCAGCGCTACACGCCGGAACTGTTTTTTGCCGGACCTCACAGCATTTATTTCGAAACGCTGGGCGAACAGGGTTACGTCGGCCTGGCGCTGTTCCTCGGACTGTTGGGTAGCTGCTGGTTTTCGCTTTTCCGAATTGCGCGCCAGGCTAAGCGCATCCCCACCTTACGATGGGCCGGTCCTTACGCCTATATGTTGGGCGCCAGCCTTTTGGCGTACATGGTGAGCGGCGCTTTTCTCCCGCGCGCATACTTCGATTATTTCTATACGCTCGTTGCGACCGTTATCATTCTCAAGATTCTTTGCAAGCGGGAAATCAAGGCACTCGCCGCACAGCCTGCTCCACAGGTGGCCGCTCCCTTGGAATTGGCTGAAGTGGGCGTCTCGTGATGAGTCGCGCGCAGCTATGCAAACGAAACGCTCCGGCTGTCGCGCGGGCGTACCTGGAGGGTTCCTTTGCCATGATTTGGAGTAATGAAATGAAAAGGAACCTCAAGCTGCTCGCGCCCGTTTACTTTTGCGCCGCCGCGCTCATGCTCACGCCATCTTCGCTTCCCGCGCAGACCTGGAATTGGCATGTGGAGCCCGTCGACCAAACCGGGAAATTCACATCCATTGCCACCGACAAAGACGGTGACGTTCACCTCAGCTACTCCGACGGCGAGAACATTAAATACGCATTCCGGCCCGTGGGCGCTGCCGCCAAATGGTTCACCATGCCGATTGATGGCGGTACGGCGTACTCGGATCTGGCTCTCGATGCCCAGGGCCATCCGCATATTTGTTACACCGGCGGTGTGCTCCGTTACGCACACTGGGATGGCACGAATTGGGATATACAAAAGATCGCAACGGACAACGCGCCCATCGGCTTCTCATGTGCGATTGCCGTTAGCCCTGATGGCACTCCGCACATCTCCTGGTATCGCGAACGAAACGGCGATGACACGCTCTACACCCATATCAAGTTCGCCGTCCTTAAGAATGGCGTCTGGCTCATTCACACGCTGGATTTCGACATGCAAACTGGCAAGTGGGAGTCCATGCAGATCGATTCCCACGGCAATCCCGCTCTGACTTTTGATGCCTACGTCAAAGGCTTGCTGAAATACGCCTACAAGGACGGCGACGATTGGAAAATCACCACCGTCGATTTCCGCGGCCGCACGAACAAGGTCTATGACGTTGGCATGGGCAACTCGCTCGCCATCAGCAAGGACGGAAAACCGCGCATCAGCTACGAAGATGGGGAAGACATCAAATTCGCCTATCCCGATGGCGACTCTTGGAAAGTCGAAACCATTGATTCATGGGTTCCATTGGGCAGTTGGGTCGGCTACCGAACTCGGCTTGCGCTCGATAGCCAGGATCGCCCGCACATCGTCTATGATGCCGGCGGCACGCTCAAGCACGCCTATTGGGACGGGCAAAAGTGGCAAATCCAGATTCTCGCGCAGGCCGGATTCAGCAGCTATCGCTACTGCTCGATTGCCATTGATCCACACGACACGATCTACGTGAGCTATGCCGATCCCATGGACAGCTCGCTGAAAGTGGCCGTCGGCGAACTACAAGACGCAAATCCTCCGGCAAAATCTACGGCCGCGGCTCCGGCTCCGCAGAAACCGTAACTGCGCCTCCGAATCTGCTGTTACCCTTCATCAAACAAAAACGCCCTCGGCGGAGCCGAAGGCATTTTCGAAATCGGGCAATCCCAATTTTTCAGCGCCTAATTTCTATAGATAATCCCGCGACGGTCCTTCCAAAAACGCTCGCAGTTTCCTTGACCTCGAAGGATGCCGCAGCTTGCGCAAGGCCTTCGCTTCGATCTGCCGGATGCGCTCGCGCGTAACCGCAAAGGACTGCCCGACCTCTTCGAGCGTATGCTCGCTTCCGTCGTCCAATCCAAACCGCATCTTGATAACTTTTTCCTCGCGCGGCGTCAGCGTCTTCAGCACCGATGAGGTCTGTTCCTTCAAATTTAAGTTGATGACCGCATCCGACGGCGAAACCACGGCCTTGTCCTCGATGAAATCCCCGAGGTGCGAATCCTCTTCTTCGCCGATCGGCGTTTCGAGCGAAATCGGCTCCTGCGCGATTTTCAAAATCTTGCGCACCTTGGACACCGGAATGTCCATGCGCTTGGCGATCTCCTCGCTCGTCGGCTCTCGTCCCAGCTCCTGCACGAGCTGGCGGCTGGTCCGCACCAGTTTGTTGATCGTCTCGATCATGTGCACCGGAATGCGGATCGTGCGCGCCTGGTCGGCAATCGCGCGCGTGATCGCCTGCCGGATCCACCACGTTGCATACGTCGAGAATTTGTATCCGCGGCGCCATTCGAACTTGTCCACCGCCTTCATCAAGCCGATGTTGCCCTCTTGAATCAGGTCGAGGAACTGCAATCCCCGGTTTGTATATTTCTTCGCGATGGAAACAACCAGTCGAAGGTTCGCTTCGATCAGCTCTTTCTTCGCCTGTTCGGCCTCCGCTTCCCCGCGATGAATGAACGTCAGTGTGCGCTTCAGCTCCGTGAGCCCCACTTCGCTCGCGTCTTCAATGTCTTTCAGCTCGGTACGCCGCGTTCGCAATTCTTTGCGCGCTTCCGCCGCCACGTCGCCTTTCGCCGCGTCCACGCGCCGCTCAAGCCGCCCCGCTTCCCGCTCCAGCGATTGCAGCCGCTCGACCGTTCCGCGCATCTTGTCGATCAGCCGCTTCTTCTCGAACGGATTGAAATCGATTCCGCGAATTTCCACCGAAATCTCGACGCGCGTCCGTGCCACTGCCCACTTCGCCTTGATGTAGGGCTTTTTCTTCGCCTTTGGCGTCTTTTCCAGCTTGACGGCTTGTTTCAGAGCCAGATCGTACAGTTTTGCGATCTTGTCGATGTACTTCAGCGTCTGCTTCGTCTTGTTCGCGATTTTCTCTTCGGTCAGCTCTTCGTCGTCGAACTGCACTATCTCTTTGATCGACCGCGCTCCTTTGCGCAGGTCATCGCCCACCGCGATCAGTTCCTTGATGACGATCGGAGACCGCGTGATCGACTTCATCACCACCAGTTGCCCGCGCTCGATGCGCTTCGCGATGGTCACTTCGCCTTCGCGCGTCAGCAGTGGCACAGTTCCCATCTCGCGCAGGTACATCCGCACCGGATCGTTTGTCTTCTCGAGCGACCCTGGCGTCAAATCCAGATCGCTCCCGCCCTCGTCGGAATGTCCCTCGTCCTTGACGACCACGTCGTGTTCGCCCGCTTCCGCCGACACTTCCACTGCTCGCGCGGCTTTTGCCGACGCCTGGTCCTCGTAAATCTCGATCCCGTTCCGTTCAAATGTAGTGAGGAGATCGTCGATCTCTTCCGAGGAATGCACCTCTGCCGGAAGCGAATCGTTTACTTCATCGTAGAGCAGGTATCCGCGCTCTTTGCCGATAGCAATGAGCTGTCGTACCGCATCATATTTCTCTTCAAGACCAACTGCTGCCACAAATTCCTCCCGCCTTCCACGCACAATTCCAAAAGCCGCCGTTCAGTGCCGGCCAAAACGTCTTTCAGGGACACAGGCAGTCTGCCACGCTTGCGCAGCGGACTCCTCTGCGGTCACCGGAAAAAACCATGGGGAATCCCCCACCGGGTCGCTCGTCTTTTTGTGAAATCCTCTGCACCGCGCCGCGATGTATGCCTGCCGCTCGTTCCGTATTTCGCCCGCTTCCCGCTATCCAGAGTACGGCGCTCCGACTCTAAGTACATCTGTATAGATGCACTTAGCCGCTAAACCGTTACTCGTGAAACCCTATTACGCTACACGCTTAACTCTAGTCGCGTCAACGTTTTAATTCGTGAGATCTGTGGAAGAAACTGTCTTCAGCGCCCACAGCAGGGCCCTGCCTTTCCGTGGACTACTCGCCGAAACCACACCCCTGCGGCTTGGCTGGAACTTTAATCTCGTTGTTTCGCTCTTAGGTCCAAAACCCATGACTACCCTGCGTGGGCATCCGCCCGGTTCTTTGGCTGACAACGCACCTCGCCAAGAGTATCGTTCTCTTCGTGGTTCGCATTTCCACCGCGCTTCCCTTCCTAGCATTCGGCCTCGTGGTGACTGCCGCCTTCGCCCAAAACGCGCCGCAGCCCCCGCCCATCACCATATCTACTCGACTAGTCCAGGTAGGTGTCATCGTCCGCGACAAGAACGGCCCTGTCGCAAATTTGACGAAGGACGATTTCGTCGTGCTGGATCGAGGGAAGCCACGGAAAATAAGCGTGTTCACCGCGGAATCCGCCGCATCTACGCCGCAACCCGCACCATCTCAGCCAATGCCTCGGCTCCTGCCTCCCAACACGTTCTCCGATCTCCCGCAGGTCAGCGGTCCTGCCGTTCGCAGCATCACTATAGTTCTCCTCGACAACCTGAACACGCTTTCTGGTAACGGTCATCCGGGTTATGAAACCGGTCCTTTGTGGATGGAGGATCTGGCGCTCGCGAACGCTAAAGCCCATCTCATCGAGTTCATCAAGACTCTCGACCCGAGAGATGGAGTCGCCATCTATGGTCTGAGCGACGGTCTGCATGTTCTGTGCGACTTCACCAGCGACCGCGAGCGTCTTCTCGCCATCCTGAAGAACTACGACACGACTTCCAGAACCAACCGTAACCAGGTTGAACCGGGCAAATCGCATACTCCCGTGCCTGGTGAATTCAACCCCCTGGTGGACGCGCAAGCGTCGGAGTTGGCGGCTATCACAATTGAGCGTCGCGCCGAAGACACGATGGCGGCGCTGCACGCTATCGCTTCTCACGTCGCCAACGTTCCCGGCCGCAAGAACCTCGTTTGGCTTACCGCCAATCTTCCTTTTTCTGGTCGTGCTCTTGCGCAGATTCTCGGGCCAGCACAGATCGCCGCCTGTCCGGTTGACGGGCGCGGGCTGCTCGCGAGAAAACCTCCCGAAAACGAGTGGGAAAAGGATGATCAACTTGATGGTGTCTTTGGGAGAGGCATGCCTGCACAGTCTGCGCAGCCTATCGGCGTTGACACCATGCAGACGCTAGCCGACGAAACCGGCGGTCGCGCCTTCGTCAACACCAACGATCTCACCGGAGCCATCCGCGACGCTGTCGAGGATTCCGCTGTCACCTACACCCTGGGCTTTTACATCAACGCCGACTCGCTGGACGGAAAATTCCACGAACTAAAGGTGACGGTAAAGCGATCCGGGCTGAATCTTCGGTATCCCAAAAGTTACTTCGCCTTCAAGGATAATTCACCGACGCAGGACGTGCGTCATAACGGATATCTTGCGGCCATTCGGAGTCCCTTGGAATCATCTTCCATTCCCGTAACAGTCAAAGTGGTTCGAGTAGAGCAGCCGTTGCCGCACTGCTTGAGCCTCTTCGGCTCGATTGACATCCATGAGCTTCGCCTCACGCAGGCAGGCCCCGTCCACAAAGGCGCCGTGGAAGTGGCCACGATCGAGCAGGACGAAACCGGAAAAATCCTTCGCCGGTCCGCCAACAGGATCAATTTCGATTTCACGGAGCAGAAATATACAGCGTATTTGCAGTCTGGTTTTCCCTTTCATCAGTTCGTACAGCCACAGGCCGGCGTCACGACGCTGCGTATAGTGATCGAGGATCCAAACACTGCACAGTTGGGCAGCCTCATCATTCCCTTGTCCCAAGTAAAATAACAAATCCTGAATCTGACTGCGGTGAAGTTGAGGAGCAGTTTGTTAATCGGGAGTCGGCGCCAGGACTCAGAGTCGGGACGCGTGCTCCTCCTTATCTTCATTTAAGATGACTACAGACTTCGCACGGCGTATCGTGCTCTTCATGGTCCGCATCTTGACCGCACTCGCGTTGCTCTTGTTGGGGCTGGCGGCGATTGCCACTTCCGCCCAAAACGCGCCGCAGCCCCCGCCGATCACCGTATCCACCCGACTAGTCCAGGTAGGTGTCATCGTCCGTGACAAGAACGGCCCCGTCGCGGATTTGACGAAAGACGATTTCGTCGTGCTGGATCGAGGGAAGCCGCAGAAAATCAGCGTTTTCACTGTCGAGTCGAGCGAGCCTGCGGTGCAGTTTGCACCGCCGTTGCCGCAAAACACATTCTCCGATCTTCCCCAATACGGCGCAGCGGCCGCGAGGAGCGTCACCATAGTCCTGCTCGACAACCTGAATACTCTTTATGGTTCGGCACCGGGAAATTATGAGAGCACGCCGTACTGGATGGAGGATCTCGCCCTCGCCAATGCAAAGAACCACCTCATCGAACTCATAAGGGAGCTCAGCCCGCAAGATCAAGTCGCCGTTTACGGTCTTCGGGATTCCCTGCAAGTGCTATGCGACTTTACCAGCGACCGTGCCCAGCTCCTGACGATTTTGAAAAAGTACGACACCACATCGAAAACCAACCGCGAAATGGTTGAGCCCGGCGCAGTCCATACTCCGATGGGCCCCGACGTCGATGCTTTAATGAACGCAGAAGCGGTGCGATTGGCAGGGCTGGCAAACCAAGAGCGCGCCGAGAAAACGATGGCTGCACTGGTGTCGATCGCTGGCCATGTTGCCAACATTCCGGGCCGCAAGAACCTGGTTTGGCTCACAGCAAATCTCCCTTTTTCGAGCGCCGCAATGGCTCGCGTGTTGAGTCCTGCGCGGATTGCAGCCTACCCAATCGACGCCCGCGGGTTGCTGGCACGAGAGCCTTCTCAATCGAAACAGGATGGAATTGATTTCAACAAAGTGTTGGGAGATGGAGAGAGCATGCCTGCCCAGTCTTTCCAGCCAATCGGCAACGACACTATGCAGAAGCTTGCGGATGAAACCGGCGGCGAGGCGTTTATCAACACAAACGACATCACCGGCGCGATCCGCAGAGCCGTCGAAGACTCAGCGGTCACGTACAGGCTCGGCTTCTACATAGATCGCGATTCTATCGATGGAAAGTTGCATGAACTCAAAGTGGAGCCCAAACGAAAGGGTCTGACCATCCGTTACCCCAAGAGCTATTTTGCGTTCGAAGATGCTCCGCCCACGAAGGACCAGAATTGGAAAACGGTGGTCACGGCAGTGCAGAGTCCGATTGAATCCTCCGTAATTCCGTTGCAGGCAAAAGTGGATCGAGTAGAGCAACCGCTGCCGAACTCTTTGAGGCTTTTGTGCTCGATTGACATTCACAATCTCCGGTTCGTGCAAACGGGAGATCTGCGCAAAGGAGCCCTTAGCGTCTATGTCATTGAGCAGGATGCGACCGGCAAGGTGCTCCGCCAATGGAGCAAGATTTTCGACCTCCAACTTTCTGAGAAGCAGTACGCGGCGCTCTTAAAATCCGGCATGCCCTTCAGTCAGGATGTACAGCCCAAGGCAGGCGTCACAACGTTGCGCGTATTGGTCGAAGACCCGGCCACCGCTGAGGTTGGCAGCCTGATCATTCCATTGTCCCAAGTTAAATAACGAATTCGGCACCACCTGCTTTTTCAGTCACCGCGGCCTGCAAGTCGTCCAAAGCGAGCTGCTCTGGATTTGGCCACTCGCGATACTCCCGGTGATCTGGGCCTGGCTCCGCCCCCGGCAAACTGAGACTTCGACGTAGCTCAGAATGCCCGTGGTGTGTACAGTCGCAGAGACGCCGAACCTTTTGTCGCGTCTATCTTTCTTTTGTGGAGATCCCAGCTAGAGATCATTTTACGATAGTCGCGAGCGAGAGGTGTAGACTAGGTACCGTTCTCGGAGTGAAAAGGGTGATCATGCGTTAGCTCACTGGAGGGAATCATGGGCTGGAACCTGAACGACTTGACCGCTGCCACCGGCTCTCCCGATGCAACTTCCCAGCCGACCGGCTATGTCTTCGACGCCTTTGGCACTCAACATGTGACCTACCTGGGCACCGACAGGCACATCCATGAGCTACTGTGGAATCCCACTGGCTGGCATCATCATGATCTGACAAACCTCACTTCCAGTCCTCAAGGTCAAAATACCGCCATTGGATTTGTTTTTCTTGGCACCCAACATGTCATCTATTTTGGACTGGGTGTCGATGAGCTCCGGCGGGACAGCCACGGCTGGCATTACGAGAACATTCTTGGTGCTTCCGGCGCCACCGGAATTACATCCACAGGCCGCCCCATCGGATATGGTTTCACCTCTCAACGCACACAACATGTGAACTTTCCCGACCTATCTGGCAATGTTCAGGAGCTTTGGTGGGACAGCGCGAGTGGCTGGCACCAAAATAATCTTACCGTCGCCGCCGGAGCCCCAAAAACCAGCGCCAACCCGACAGGCTATGTCTTCGACGCCCAAGGCACCCAGCATGTGAACTATGTTGGTACAGACTCACATGTCTACGAACTTTGGTGGGACACTTCTGGCTGGCATTTCAACGACCTGACCGCCGCCACAGGTGCTCCCCTTGCTCAGACTAACCGAGACGCAGTTGGATACATGTTCCCTTCCCAAGCCACTCAGCACGTGAATTACATAGGCACTGACAACCACATCCATGAGCTCTGGTGGGACAGCCACGGCTGGCATCACCATGACCTCACCACGGCCACGGGCGCACCCGACGCAAGTGGCGCCCCTGCTGGTTTTATGTTTGCCGGAAACCAGGAAGTCGTGTACCGCGGCGTCGACAATCACATCCACGAATTTTCCTGGGATAGCAGCGGCTGGCATGACACCGACCTGACCGCCGCCACCGGCGCTGCGGCTACGCTCTATGGAGATCCCACTGGGTATGCGTTCGAGGCTTATGGCAGCCAGCACGTGATCTATCAGGCCGATAATGGTCGTGTCATGGAACTTTACTGGACTCCCTGATCGCCGCAGGCAAACTGTCGATCCCAGAATCTCGATTCGGAATCTTCGCGGAAGCGCTCGATACTTCGCGTGCTCGGAAACACGGCTTAAATTCTCTATTGACAAACGATTACTTCCAGCATATAGTAGCTCTCAGGTAACAGTACGTCCCTGCTTTTCCGTTGCCAGCCATTCCGCTGGCGTTTTTCATTTTGAAGCCGCTTAGCCGCTTATCTCCTGCATTTCTCACACTTATAAGAAATGAGTCGCGGAAGTCTGCCATTCGCAGATAAGCTCTTTAGAATCAACACCTCCAGGACCTCCTGTAAATGCTGATTCTAAATCACTTACACGGAAGCTAAGTTCTTTAGATGCAACACTTACAAAAAGTGGGGGAGGGGGCCAACCCGGCGGCAGGCCAGCTGCACCACTCAAGGACCAAACAGCAACTACGAACAACTGGCCGCTGGCCACTAGTCACCAATCACTAGTCACCAATCACCAGTCACTAGTCACCGGTCACCAGCGGTTCCACGCCTTTGCGCCTGAAGGAATAGCCCGCACCCAGCGTCCACCACCCCGCCAGCAGGCTAACGAAGCTGAGGATTCCTCCGGCTGTGCGATCCCAGGTCCGCCGGAGCCGTACGCGGATGTGCGACTCGCCGGATTGCAACGGCACGAGCATCTGGTTGAAGTCCTCGCCGTGCAGCGGCGTCGCCACAGCTCCGTTCACCTTCACTTGCCAAGCGGGATAGTTCAGAAGTCGCAGCCCAAGCGCGAACGGGTCTCGCGTGGTCACGGTGACTTCCATCTCTTCCGGACTCCAGTGGTCGACGCGAACATGTGCTGGCGTGTTCGGCCCGGGCGTCGAATCCGTATCCATCACTTGAACTTCGGGCGCATGTTTCTCTGGCACGTTGGTGTGATCGTCCCCCGCCGGATCGTACTCGTCCGTGCCGTCGAAGCCGACTCCTTGCGCGATCACACTTCGCAAAAAAGAAATGTCGCCGTTGTTCCACCAGCCCTGCTGCACGAGCCCGGCGCCTACGGCTCCAACGAGCGCAAATGTCACTACAACCCAGATCCATCCCGAGCGTTTCTTCGCCATCGCGCTGCCAAGCAAAACCGCGAACGGTACCGCGAGAATCGCCATCCAGCGCCACGGGAATTGCACGTAACGCAGCTTCGGCAAAAACTCCCAGAGAATCAGCGTGAAGCGCATCATGAAAAATGTCGCGAGCGCTGCGAGAAGCGCCAGGATCTGCCACACGTTTTTCTTCAAAGCGCCGGTCGAATCAGAGCCTTCGCGGTGCGCCCGCAACGCGGCCAATCCGGTGGGCACCATCAACAGAATCGCAATGCTTGAAGCGATCCAATTGAAGAGCGTGTGCTCCGGATCGTTGATCGCCGTATAGAGAAAATTTTCCGAGGGAAGCAATCCAGGCGAAAGTGCCTGCGCGATGTTTACCCAGCGCTGCTCGTAAGCCGCCGGCAAAAGGTAAAACCCTGTCAAACCCAATCCCAGCGCGAGTCCCGCCGCTCCACGAATCAAAGGCTCCCAGGATTTTCGCCTGAGCGCGGTAAACGCAAAGAGCGCCGCCGAACTGTAACAGGCAATCACTCCCGCAGGCGCATTCGAGAGCCAGATTCCCGCGAGGACTGCGGAAAAAGCGACGATCGTTCTGCGCGCGTTCCACCACGCGGGCGGCGCAGCTTCCAGCAAGCCGCATATCTCGAGCACCAGCAAGAACAACAGCGGAAAGAACGCGTTCGCCAGAAGCTCCGCAAAATCGCTGCGTATATAGACGATCACCAGCGCGTAGGGATTCGCAACGTAACATGCCACGCAAAACAGCGCGGCACGCTTCGGCAGAATGCGGCGCGCCAGTGCAAACGCACTCAGTCCCGAGAAGGTCTGCACCAGCGCGATGAAAATCACCGGCACGGCGTTCCACGGGAAAATCAAACCGAGAGCGCCTCCCAGCAGCCACGAAAAGGGTGGATAAAAAATGAAGCGCGGCTCGCCGTAACCGTAATTGGCCCACTCGGTCCATCTCGGAAAAAGGATTCCCTGTTTCCATTGGCCGGCGACGTCCAGCCAGGACGAAACGTGAAACAGAAAATCGTGACCCGTGGCGTTTCCTCGCCAGAAAGACGGCGAAACAATCGCGAGAGAAATCAGAATCGAAATGAGAATGGCAGGAAGCCACCCGTGAAGCCGGGCGGCGGAGCGCGCCGGACCGTGTGGCTCAGCAAGAGATGTCATGCGGCGTTCATGCCATTGTAACCGGGAAGGAAACTATCATGCGAGCGCCATCCTCTTGTGCGTCCCATATCGAGTTGAGCGATAATACACGCTCTCATGAGCACTCCGAGCACGTCGCCCGCGCCCATCATCGAAGCTCGCAAGCTGGAAAAGTTCTATTCCCAGCCTGACGGCAGCCGCATTCAGGTGATTGCAGCGACCGACCTCGCCGTCTATCCTGGGCAGATCATCGCGCTGCTCGGCCCATCGGGCTGCGGAAAATCCACGCTCCTTCGCATGTTGACCGGGCTTTCGCCGGCGAGCGCAGGTTCGGTCTTTTGGCACGGCGAGCCGGTGGGCGACGGCTCGCCCAACGTCTCGATTGTTTTTCAAAGCTTCGCGCTCTTCCCTTGGCTCACGGTTTTGGAGAACGTCGAAGCTCCGCTCGAAGCACGCGGCATGGTTCCCATCGAGCGCCACAAACGCGCGTTGCGCATCATCGACGCCGTCGGCCTCGACGGTTTTGAGAGCGCCTACCCCAAGGAACTCTCCGGCGGCATGAAGCAGCGCGTGGGCGTGGCTCGCGCGCTCGTCGTCGAGCCTGAAGTGCTTTTCATGGACGAGCCCTTTTCCGCGCTCGATGTGCTCACCGCCGAAACGCTTCGCGGCGAGCTGCTCGAGCTTTGGCTCGAGCACAAAATTCCCACGCGCGCGATTTTCATCGTCACGCACAATATCGAAGAGGCCGTCGTCCTCGCCGACCGCATCGTCGTGCTCGGCCGCAATCCCGCCCACATCCACGCCGATTTCCCCGTGAGCATGCCCCATCCGCGCGACCGCAAGTCGTCGAGCTTCATCGAGCTTGTCGACGAAATATATCGCGTGTTGACGCGCCCGGACCATGACCGCGAAGTGATGCCGCCGAAATCTTCCGTGCCCGGCAAACAGTTGCCTCGCAAAGCCATCATGCTCCCGCACACGCGGCCCGGCGGCATGGCCGCGCTTCTCGAAATTCTCGTGGACCAGGGCGGCCGCGCCGACCTGCACAAGCTCGCCGACGAGCTGAGCCTCGAAGTCGACGCGCTTCTCCCCACTGTGGATACGGCCGCGCTGCTCGGCCTGTTGCGCATCGAGGAAGGCGACGCCATCATCACGCCCGAGGGCCAGGAATTTGCGCAAGCGGATATTCAAGCGCGCAAGGCGATCTTTCGCAAAGCGGCGCTGGCCAACGTTCCGCTTCTCGCGCAAATGCAAAGCGCGCTCAAGGCAAAATCGGACCGCACGCTTTCCGACGAGTTTTTCAGGGATCTTCTCGACGAACATTTCAGCGAAGACGAGTCTCGCCGCCAGCTCGAGACCGCCATTCAGTGGGGGCGCTACGCGGAGATTTTCGACTATGACGCGGCGACCGGCAAGCTGACGCTCACCGAGGCCTGAGCCAATCGTGCCGACTCCCACGATCGCCGCGCAAAACTCCACTCCTGTTCCTCCGGCGATCCGGCGTCCGGCGGGCTCGCGTTGGTCGTGGTCTTTTCTAATCGACTTCGCCGTTTTTCTTTTTGTGTTTGCGGCGATTTACGGTGTTTACGCCATCGGCCGCAACTGGCTAGGACCAGTTCCCGCCCAAGTCAAAATCTCACAGAGCCCGCGCGCGCTGCCGCTCTACGCTCTCTACTCGCTGGTGCGCATCAGTATTGCCTACGCATTGAGCCTGGTATTTGCACTCAGCTATGGCTATCTCGCCGCAAGTTCGAAACGCGCGGAAATCATTCTGGTCCCGCTGCTCGATATTTTGCAGTCCATACCGGTGCTCAGTTTTCTGCCCGGCGTGATGCTGGCGATGGTCGCGCTTTTTCCGCATAGCCAACTGGGCATCGAACTCGGCTCCATCATTCTTATTTTTACCGGCCAGGTTTGGAACATCGCGTTCAGTTTTTATTCTTCGCTGAAAACGATTCCGCGCGAGTTGAGAGAAGCGGCCATCATCTATCGTTTCGGCCGCGTGCAGAAATTCGTCGAGCTCGATTTGCCTTTCTCCACGATCGGCCTCGTCTGGAACTCGATGATGTCCGTTGCCGGAGGCTGGTTCTTCCTGATGGCCTGCGAAATGTTCGTTCTTGGCGACCGCGATTTCCGTCTGCCGGGGCTCGGCTCTTTTCTGCAGACGGCCGCGAGCCACGGAAATACGCGCGCCATTCTTTGGGGCCTTGCGGCGATGGTTGCCGTCATCGTGCTGCTCGATCAGCTGATCTGGCGGCCGGTGATCGCGTGGGCGGACAAATTCAAGTTCGAGCAGGTCGAAACCACGAAAGCCGCGTCACACAATCTGCTTAGCCTAATTGGGCGGGCGTCGTTTGTGATCCGGCTTTATCGCCTAGCCGTGCGGCCAGTCATCGATCGGATCACAGTCAATTTGGCCGTCGGCGCACGCCGAGCGGCCGCGTCGTTCACCGCGCCGAAGAGCGAGAAGACCCGGCGAGGGCTGCTTATCGCATTGGCCGGAGTGATTCTCATCGGCCTTGGCTTTGCCGTGTTTCACGGAGCACGCGAACTTTCCGATTTGCGGCGCGCCGACTACTTCAATCTCCTGCGCAGCGCCGGTTACACGTTTCTCCGCGTGAACGCAGCGCTGCTGATCGGCTCTCTCTGGGCCATTCCAGTTGGAGTGGCCATCGGTTTCAGTCCGCGCCTCGCGCGCATCGCGCAGCCGCTCGCGCAGATTGCCGCCTCCATTCCGGCCACCGCGCTTTTCCCGGTGATTCTGCTTTTCATGCTCGGCTTTCGCGGCGGACTCGAGCTTGCGGCCATGCTTGTCATGCTGCTGGGCACGCAGTGGTACATCCT
Organism: Candidatus Acidiferrum sp.; assembly: GCA_049641765.1. GTDB lineage: Bacteria > Acidobacteriota > Terriglobia > Acidiferrales > UBA7541 > Acidiferrum. Next base: position 74,053 of record JBAQJX010000041.1, on the reverse strand, counting down.
CTTTAACGTCATCGCCGGCGCGATGGCCATTCCAACGGACCTCAAGGAGGCGTCGAGCATTTTTCGCTTCAGCTCCTGGGATCGCTGGCGCTACTTGATACTGCCGGGAATTTTTCCGTATCTGGTTACGGGTCTGGTAACGGCTTCGGGAAACGCGTGGAATGCGAGCATCATCGCCGAGTATTTTCATTTCCAAGGAAAGATTGTTTCTACCATCGGCCTCGGTAGCGCGATCAGCAGGGCGAGCGACGCGGGGCGTTTCGATCTTTTGCTGGCATCGACGCTGATCATGGCGATCATCGTGGTGCTCTTCAACCGCCTGGTCTGGCGGAGGCTGTACCGTTTGGCTTCCACTCGCTTCAAGCTAGAGGCTTAGCCGTAGCTCGCGGCAGATTATTGTTCCGCGGGTTTTTCCGATTTCGAAGGCTCAACGGCAGGCGCGAGCTCTTCGTTCCAGATATATTTCGCGAACCACTCTTCATTCTCTTCCATGACGGCGCGTTGTTGTTTCGGCTTCGTGATTCCGTGGCCGAAGCCCTTGAAGACGACCATCTTCACGGGAACGCCGCGATCTTCGAGCGCTTGGCGCAACTCATAGCCGTTGGGAATGGGCACGCGATGGTCGTTTTCTCCCTGCTGAATCAGCGTCGGAGTTCTGGCTTTGTTGATGTAGGTGATGGGCGAAGTCTTTCTGTAGATTTCGGGATCTTCCCACGGCGTCGCGTGCAGATACTGGCGCGTGAAGGGCGTAATATCCGTGTTCACGTAGTAGGTGATCCAATCGGAAATTCCGGCGCCAACCGAGACAGCCTTGAAGCGATCGCTCGAAGCGGTGATGAACGCGGAGATATATCCGCCTTCGCTCCAGCCCATCGAGCCGACGCGGTCCTTATCGACGAATCCTTTGGCGATGAGGGAATCTACTCCAGAAATCACGTCGGCGTAATCGCCGATTCCTAGATTTCGGACGTTCAGCGAGCGGAATTTTTCGCCGTAACCCGCCGAGCCGCGATAGTTGGGACGAAGAATCAGCGCGCCCTTGGCGATGAAGCGTTCGAGCGGATAGTAGCGGTCGGCGTTCAGGATTGGCTGGTCCGCGCCGGTCGGTCCGCCATGAATCACGACGAGCAGAGGATACTTTTTCCTGGGATCGAAATCAGGCGGCTTCAGAAGGACGCCCTCGATGACCGTGCCATCGGACGACTTCCAGGAAACCACCTCGCGGTGCGCGATTTTGAAATCCTTCAGTTGATCCGCCATGGCGGTGAGCTTTTTCGGCTGCCAGGGAGCAATGCTGGTCGCGAAGATTTCCGGATATTCGTTCTCGAGCGCAGCGCGATAGGCCACACGCTTGAAATCCTTCGAAAGAGAAAACGAGAACGCAATAAGATTATCCGGAGAGCTGAGCCGTTCGATCGCCTCAGTTTGGGGATTCAAGCGGAACAGATGAGCGAACGTTTTCTGCTCGGCAGCAAAGTAAATTCCGTCCGCACCCCAGGCGATCAGTCCGGGATCTTCGTCGAACTTGTTGGTCAAGACGCGCGGCGTTCCGCCGTCGGCATCGACCACCGCGATTTTCATGTTCGTATAAAAGAAGTACTTCGAGCCATCGGCGGCTTCGTAGACAATCTGCTTTCCGTCGGGAGACCAGCGCGGCCCGCGGTCCGGACCCGGAGTGCTAACGATCTTTTTCACTTTGCCGTCGCTCACCGTTACGACGTAGATGTCGGCAGTCTCCATGGAGATCAGGTCGGGGTCGCGTTGCGCGGTGAAAGCGATGCGCGAACCATCGGGCGACCACTCAAACTCGCCGACGGTGAACGAATCGCCCTGCGTCAAGCGCTTCGGCTCAGGAAGCGCCTCGGATTCTTCCGCGGGTAGATCGAGCGTCCACAAATGCGACATCGCATAATCGGAGTGAACGACGTGGAACTCCCCATATTTTTCCTTGCGGTCTTTCATGGCTTTGGATTCGGGATCTTCAGCGGAAAACGCGAGCTTCTTTGAATCGGGAGCCCAGGCAAAGATGTTCACTCCCGTTTCGACTTTTGTGAGCTGCCGGGCTTCGCCGCCATCGGCGGAGATTAGATAAATTTGATCCTTGCCTTCCGGAGTGCCGGAAATCTGTCCGGGCCGGTCGGAAAGAAACGCGATCCACTTCCCGTCTGGAGACCAGGCGGGGTTGCTGCTGGATTTTTTCGAAGCGGTCAGCTGGTGCGATTCGCCGGTGGCCGTATCCACAATCCACAGATCGCGCTCGAAATCGTTGTCTTCCCAGTTTGTGCGCGAGACTTCGTAAACGACGCGCTGTCCGTCGGGAGAGATCTGCGGATTGAAAGCGCTCTTCAATTCGAGCGACTGATCGATGGTGGGCGTCGAGGAATGTGGAGCCGCTGTTGTGGGCGCGGGCTGTTGAGCGCCGGCTTGCACGCCAAGAAGACAGCCGGTCGTGAACATGAGCACGATCGCAACCGAACGCATTTTCCGCATCATTTTTCCCCCGGTCTCGTTCGAGATTCAGCCGCTGAGTATTCCCGCGACCAACGAATAAAGCCAATCGCCAACCCAACCCCAACAATCGCCAGGGCCAGGTAGATGTGCCAGCCGTGCAGCTCCAGTGCGGAGATCACAGCCGTCAGCCCCGACAGGAAAATCAGGAGCGCGGCTCTTCTCTTCGACATCTCCCTCTTGTGCACATTCGCTCCAAGCTGCCGTTGCGCCAACCAGGTCTTGCGGCGTCGCCGCTCAAGCAGATTCGGAATGCGATCCCGCTGGTCTCGCCAACTCTTTGGTCAGGAAAATGATTTGGCCCACGTGATGATAAGCGTGCCCGGCGCAACGCAGAAAAATCATGAAACGCTCCTGCGCTTCCGGCTCGCGCTCCGCCGAATACGGTTTCAGCCAATCCCCGGAATCTTGCCGGCGAGCCGTTGCGGCCACCATGGCGATGGTTTGGTCGAAGGCGTCCAGCACTTTTTTCTTATCGGGCTTTTCCGTATCCGCAAATTCCTTGTCGCGATTGCGGAGGTAGCCCGTCTCGGCGACGCGCGCGCCGATGTAGTAGTTGAGATTGCCAGTGAGGTGCAGGACCAAATGGCCGACGCTGTTGCCATAGGAATAGGGATTGCGCCAAAACTGTTCCTGCGTTAGCGGATCGGCCCACTTGTGAAGGTGCGCCGCAATGTACTGGTAATAGGCGGCGAAGTCCGATGAAATTGTTGCGGGAAGATCATTCATGGGAGATCCCTTTGTCCGTACGCTCGGTGAAGAACGTACGCGTTCAGTGTGCCGCAGCCGCGCGATCGTTTTTGTAAATCACGCCCTCTTTCATCACGAAAAAGACGTGTTCGGTCTGACGGATGTTTTCGACCGGATCGCCCGGCACAGCCACGACGTCGGCCAGCTTGCCTGCTTCAAGGGTTCCAATCTTATCGGCCAGACCGAGAAGGTCCGCGTCGGAGGAAGTTCCGGCTTTAAGTGCGTCGATAGGTTTCATGCCCAGATCGACCATCTGGTGAAACTCTTCCGTGTTGCGCCCGTGCGGATAGACGGCGGCGTCCGTGCCGAGCCCGATTTTGACTCCTTTCGCGAGAGCTTTCTGAAACGTCTGATGGACGGAAGCGATCGCGGCTTGCGCCTTTACGAGAATCGGCGGCGGGATATAGAGACCCTTTTGGATTTGTTCCATCAGTCCTTGGGGAGCCATGAGCGTCGGGACGTAATAGGTTCCTCGTTGTTTCATCATGTCGAGCGCTTCGTCATCCAAGAAGGTGCCGTGCTCGATGGAATCGATGCCGGCGCGGATGGCGCGCTTAGCACCTTCGGCGCCGTGAGCGTGAGCTGCGGACTTCAAACGCAAGGCGTGCGCTTCGTCGACGATAGCGTTCAACTCCTCCTGGGTAAGCTGAGGCGTATCGACGGAGTCGGCGAGGGAAAGCACGCCGCCCGTGGCACAGGTCTTGATGATGGTCGCGCCATATTTGTGCGCTAGGCGCACGGCATAACGCGCCTGATCGGGGCCATTGATGACCCCGACCTCGGGGCCCGTTTCCGGGCCGAAGACGCCGGCGCGATAGCCGGTATCGTCGCAATGGCCGCCAGTGGCACCGATGGCGTGGACCGAGACGAGCATGCGAGGACCGGGGACAACGCCAGCGTTGATGGCGTTGCGCAAGCCGACGTCGAGATAGTTTTCCGAGCCGACGTCGCGCACGGTGGTGATGCCGGCCATCAGTGTGACGCGCGCGTTGACACTGGAATCTAGCGCCATTTCGGCGATGGTTTTCTGAAGCTGGTCGAGGGCGCTTTGCTTGTAGTCGTCGCTATACATCATCGTGAGGTGGGTGTGCGCATCGATGAATCCGGGAAGAAGCGTTGCGTCGCCAAAATCGATGACTTCCGCGCCGGGAGGGATCGACGCCCCGGAGCCGACGCCCGCGATTTTTCCGTCGGTTACGACGACAAGGCCCGGCTTGGTCAGGGAGTCGCTTTTGCCATCGAACATTCGGGCCGCTTTGAGGACATACGTTTTTCCGTTGGCTTTTTGCGTCTGACTGAACGCGGGTAGAACCGCCAGAAAGCTTGCACACAAAGAAAATGCTGCAAAGGTTAGCCGTCTGCGCATCGGTGGTCTCTCCTCGGTTGAAACGGTTTGATTCAGAGCGAAAACTTGGAACGCCGACAATAGCTTGCTGCCAAAAAAAGTCAAGGCTTTGTGGAGGAGGCTTTCGCCTGAGATTCGGCTACGAAAAAGAGCGCGCTATAGAACAATGGAATCTTTTTTGGTAGAGTAAACCTGCCACTTCCGATAGGAAGTCTCGACCCGCCTCTGTTCCAGGCAATACCCAGCCAAAGGTTCTGGAAGGCGCCATCACTCATGCTCGTAGAGGTGTCCCCCATGTCTCGTTCGGCGCAAGCAACGAAAAAACATTCCTCCTCCGGCGTGTTTTCCGACGTTGGCGAAAGCTCTAGCAACTTCACCGTCATTCCTGGGTTGAAGCCAGCGTCCGACCAAGCACAAGCGAAACAGGCTCGAAGTATGTCCACCACGGCTCCACGACACAGGACTTTTCTCTCTCCCTCGCGGGACTATTTCCACCGACGACGTCTTCGCCGGCGATTGGCGAACCTCATTGGTATTCCGCTGCTTAGCGTGCTGGCAGCCTATGCCATCACGCGGCAAAGCGGCGGCGAAGGATTCACGCTGCCGAAGAAGGTCCAGCAAGCGCCGGTTGCAGGGCCGGTAAGTCAGCAAGGTGTGGTCCTTGCGGCATCGATGAGGTCCGCAAATGGGCCTGGTGCCAGTGCCTTTGCAAATTCTGCCGCGCCAGCAAACACAACGAAAACTTCCGATTTGCCGGCAGCGCCAGTGATCAGCGGGGGTTACATGCTCGGCGATGGTCCGCATATCGTCACCGAAGTGCCGGACGTTGTTCTTCACGATGCCAAGCGCAACAGGGATGTGCATCTGCGCGTTTTTTATCCCAATGATCCTGGGCTGTATCCCGTCATCGTTTTTTCGCACGACGAAGGGAGTTCACAGAATTGCTGCGACGCGCTGACGCGCCACTGGGCAACGTATGGATACGTCACATTGCAGACCTCGCAGGTTGACGCGGGCATGGAACACGGGAATGGACGAGTTCAGGACGCAGATTCGCTGAAGGCCCCGCGAGATGCGGTGGATAACTCCGAGGAATGGGAATCTCGCCCGCGGGATGTTTCGTTTGTTCTCGATTCGCTCGCGACATTGCAAGGGCGCGTGCCCGCGCTTGCGGGAAAGATCGATGCGGACCACATCGGCGTGGGCGGTCATTCGATGGGCGCGTTTACAGCGGATGCACTTGCGGGGGCGCTTGTCGATTTGCCGGGGCACCCCGGCGTCAATTTTGGCGACTCGCGCGTGAAAGCAGTTCTCCTGCTTTCGCCACAAGGGCCCGGAGAGTTTGGACTTACCACGCATTCGTGGGACCACGTCACGTTGCCGCTTTTGAGCGTGACCGGATCGCTCGACATGGGCGCCAACAAGCAAGGGCCGGAATGGCGAGAGATTCCGTTTGAGCGCAGCGCGCCTGGAGACAAGTACGAGGTGTTTGTGCAGGGTGCGAATCACCTGTCGTTTGTCACGCCAAAGGCGTTTCCGGCGGGACACGCTGCGCGTAGCGAAGCGTTCCTCGGCTATACCAATTCCGCTTCCCTTGCGTTCTGGGATGCTTACTTGAAGGCCGATCCAAAGGCAAGAATCTACCTGCAATCGAACGCTTTGACGGACTTCAGCCACGGCGCGGCAAAGCTAACGCGGCGTTGAGTTGTTGATCCCGGCGTTCCACCACTTTTCCACATTCCCGCGGTGGGGGTCCTTCCGTACCATTGACGCTGTTACCACCCGCTTCAGAAACTAATTGCAATATGGCCCGCTATTCTGCCTTTCTTGGGCGCAGGGTTGAGGTCCAATACCGCGCTGGAGACATCCTCCTGCCCGCGTCGGGTACGTTTGTGGCCGATTCGGGGAGATCGATTTTTCTCGAGCAGAGCTTCGAGCAGCGCGGGTCGCAAAGGCACTTTCGATGGGAAATTCCCTACCAATATATCGTTCGCCTGGAAGAAAAGGCTGAACCTGTACAGGCAGCGCCCGGTGCGGCTTTTGCGACAGCGCCAGCAGCCGGGGCATCGGGCGCCGCGAGCGATGCCACAGGACAAAGCACAACGAACTCTTCCACTTCTTCTGGCGGGGCGCCTGCAATTCTCCCGCTCCAGAACCGTCCAAAGACTGCCTGACATCCTACGTTTTGCCGCCTACCTGCCGCTCCTCTGAGCTGATTCGGTTACAATCGAACGGCATAAATCAATCCATTTCGCAACGCAGGCCCTTTTGTTTGAAGGACCGCGCAGAGGAGGCTTTTCGTGACACCCAATGCCAATCCCAGGAATGCCATCGGCCCAGGCTCAAACGTTGGATTGATTGGTCTCGGGCTGATGGGACGACCGATGGGAATGAATCTCTTGAAGGCGGGTTATTCGCTGACCGTTTGGAATCGAACGGCCTCGCGAGCTGACGCGCTGGTGGCGGCGGGTGCAAAGCTGGCGAAATCGCCGAAGGAGGTGGCTGCCGCGTCGGATGTGCTGATCACCATCGTGAGCGATCCGCCGGCGCTGGAGGAAGTGCTTTGGGGCAAGGCCGGATCAGGCGAAAGCGCGGGCGCCCTTGCTGCCTTGCGGCCTGGTAGCCTGTACATCGATTCGAGCACGGTTTCGCCAGTGCTGGCGCGCAAGATCTCGGCGGCTTGTGGTGAGCGCGGTGTGCGCTTTCTGGACGCACCCGTGACGGGCGGCACATGGGGCGCGGAGAAGGGGGAGCTGGTTTTCATGGTGGGCGGCGATGCCCAGGTGCTGGCGGAGGCTGAGCCCGTCATCAAGGTGCTGGGGAAGCGCTGGTTCTTGCTAGGTCCGAATGGGGCGGGGCAAACGATTAAGGTGGCGATGAACCTGATCCTGGCATTGGAGGTGGACGCGCTGGCGGAGGCACTGGCGCTGGTCACGGCGGCGGGGCTAAAGGGGGAGAAGCTGGTGGAGGTTCTGCAATCGAGTATGGGGCGCGCGGCGGTGCTGGACGTAAAGGCGCCACTGTTTTTGAAAGGCGAGTATCCTCCCAGTTTTCCTTTGCGATTGATGCAGAAAGATGTGGGGCTGGCGCTGGACCTGGCGAAAGAGGTGGGCGTGACGTTGCCGGCTGGGGCGGCTGCATATTCGACGTATTCCGCGGTTAGGGCTGCAGCGAAAGAGGATTTGGATTATGCAGCGGTGATGAAGTTTTGGCAGGTCTGAGACTGCCGTAAAGGCTCTGTGTGGGAGCTAAAAAAGGGGCCGCCATGCTGCCGACAAAATGTTGTAATAAACCTTTTATTATCATGTACTTGAGTTGCAGGGAGAGGGAAGGAGAGGGAAAATCGAACGGCCGGGAGGGCTAAGAGCCCAACCGGCTGATTTAGATAGAGCGAACCGCCGCGCGTGAGTCCAACTCGAGAGAGAGGTTCTGATCGAGAACCACGGCAACGTAGCGGCAGCAGGTCTTCATTTCCTTGGCGGCCCAAGCGGCCATGGCCGGCTGAATCGACTGGCAGGCCTTCTGGAGCTTGGCGACCAGGCTGTAGTAACCCCTCACTTCCCGCAGCCAAGGGGTAGCTTTCTTGATGTTGGGGGAAAGCTCGTCGCAAAGGCCCAAGAGCGCGCCAAAATCGTTGGGCCCGATGTTTTCGGCCTCGAAACCCGTCGCGGCGTGCAGCGCCTCGGAGAGAGGCTGATTGGCGGTCGTCAGCCAAATCATCCGCCACTGGCTGATCGCGAACTGCGCGAGGGCGACTAAGGAGAACGTGAGTATAAGGACGGCTGTCATGGTCATCGCTTCCACAGCTAGAGTGCCAGCGGGCCCTGTAGACACCTATAGAACCCCCGTACCAGAGTACAGGTACAGACCGAAGGGGCAGATGGGCTGCGTTCTGGATGACGTTTGGAACGCCGCTCGAAGTCTTGTGCCCTGAGCGGAAGAGTTTCTTGTTAACGCGTAAGTGACGAAGGGACGGGCGCTTGCGTGAATGTTCTTGACCCTCAAGTAGGCTCATCTAAGCTTGGCAGATAACGCAGTTTGCGCTGAATGCCCTCGACATGGACCTGAAAAACAGCCCTCTCCATCTGACGCTCGATGGTTCGAACGATCGCGAGATCGTTGAGAACCTGCGCAAAATCGAGAAGCGGGACTGGTGGATCTGGGCCAATTCCATCTTCGTGATGCTGCTTCTTACGGCAGCGCTGATTTCGTTTGCGTTGCCCTCGCTCCATCGAGGATCGCCGCGAGTCGCACCCCTCTTCGAGATGAAGTACACCGAGGCCATTTTTGGATTGGTCGCGCTGGTGATGCTTTTCAATATTTATACGGTCTACCAGCAAGTGCTCATCAAACGATTGCGCCGGCAGTTGGCCGAGAAGCAGCACCACTCACTGATCTTGCGCGAACTGGCAATGGTGGATGCCCTGACCGGCCTTTACAACCGGAGGTTTGCCGAACAACGGCTTTCGGCGGAAGTCGCCCGGTCGGCGCGCAAAGGCCATCCACTTACGGTCGTGCTGATGGATTTGAATGAGTTCAAACGTATCAACGACAGTTATGGTCATCCCGCGGGAGATCTGGTTTTGCAGGAATTCGCGGCGGCCCTCAACCGGGCTATTCGCGGAGGCGATCTCGCGGTACGAATGGGCGGCGACGAGTTCCTGCTGATTCTTCCGGAATGCAATCACGCACAGTTGCAGCTGGTTCTGGACCGGTTGGGGCCGGTAGAAGTGATGTGGGAAGGACGGAAATTCCTCATACGATATTCGCTGGGTTGGAAGGAATACGTAGCCGGCGATCAGCCGGAGACGATGCTCGCTGCGGCGGATCAAGCGCTCTACGAGAACAAGCGCGCATCGAAGACTTCCCACGTTCCCGATAAAGTGCCGGCCTGACTTCCAAACGTTTATTGCCTGTGTTGCGGGCCAATTCCCAATTACATCGTTGCGGTGAGAGCACTCCGAGCTGCAGCGGCTTGGCGACTCGATGATATAGAATGCTCGCGCTCTTGTGCCGCTGAAACGAGAGGCTATGGACTGTCTATGCTCCTTGGCCTCGACGGCTGAGTCCATGACGGCACGGTGAGCGGGAGGTCTTGCAAATGTTCCGGAAGAAAAATTCGGTTCTTGCTGGTTGCGCGGCCGCGGCCCTCCTGGGGCTGGGTGTGGCCGCAGCGCTGGCGCAAACGAATGACCTGGGCATATTCACAAATGAGGGCAGCGTTGGAACCACGCCGCCCGGCTGCAAGGCCCACTTCGATCCGATCAAGAGCGAATACACGATCACCGGCGGGGGCGCAAATATGTGGGCCGCGACGGACGCGTTTTATTTCGTGTGGAAAAAAGTGTCTGGCGATGTGACCCTGACGGCCGATATCCGGTGGGTCGGCACAAGCGAAGCGGAACACCGAAAGGCCGTTCTTATCATCCGGCAAAGCCTCGACCCTGGATCCTCTTATGCCGATGCGGTTTCGCACGGCAACGGGCTCACATCGCTGCAATTTCGCGGCGCGGCCAACGAGCAGACCTACCAGGTTGTGGCCTCGGAAGAAGGGCCGTCGCACCTGAGCATTGTGCGGAAAGGCTCCACCATTCTGATGTATTCCAGCAAGCCGGGCGAAGAAATCAAGGCTTCGGGCCCGGTCGAATACGTCACGCTGAAAGATCCGGTTTACGTCGGGATCGGAGTTTGTTCCCATGTGGCGACGACGCTCGAAACGGCGATCTTTTCAAACGTCCGGCTCGAGGTAAGCTCACCCGCAAATTAGGCTGCGCCCCATCCGAGAGGAAATCATGCCTACAGTTGCGTCGATCATGGCCGAATTGAAAAAGAAAGGGACAGCGCAGACACGGAAGATCTATTCGCGGCATGGAATGGCAACGGACAATATGTTCGGCGTGAGCATGGCGGACTTGAAAGTGATCGCGAAGGGAATCAAAGGACAGCAGGCGCTGGCTTGCGAGCTGTACGAAACAGGCAATCTGGACGCGATGTACCTGGCCGGGGTAGTGGCCGACGGCGCGCAGATGACCAAGCAGCAACTGCATGGCTGGGCGGAGGGCGCCGCACATCTGCAGATGATTCCGGAGTACACAGTGCCGTGGGTGGCGGTGGACAGCCCTCACGCCCGCGAGCTTGCGCTGCAATGGATGAAATCGAAGAAGGAGCGCGTCGCGGCTTCGGGTTGGTGCACGTACTCCGGGCTGCTTTCGACGAAGCCCGACGAAGAGTTGGACTTGAACGAGATTGAGAGCCTGCTGAACATGCTCGTGAAAGGAATCGAGGGCGCCGAAAATCGTGTGCGGCACGCAATGAACGGATTTGTGATTGCGGTAGGGATCTATGTGAAGCCGCTATCGAAACAGGCGAAGGCGGCAGCGCGACAGATCGGCGTCGTTACGGTTGATGTGGGAGAGACGGCGTGCAAGGTTCCGCTGGCGACCTCGTATATCGAGAAGATCGAGGCGGCAGGCCGCCTGGGGCGCAAACGAAAAACGATCCGGTGCTAGCCAGTAGCCCCGGAAATCGGGATGCAGAGTTTGCCGCGGAAGGCGGCATCGCAGGCCGGCTAACTTCCTGGGTGATATTCGCGCTCCGTATGTCCTTTGAGTTGGGAAGAATAAAAGTAGACCTCGCGCAGATTGCCGGTGCTATACCGTTCGGCCTCATCGTTGAAGTGCGGTGATGAGGGATGGCCGCTCTCGCCGCCCGCCGTGACCGCCCTGGCCCGAATTTTGTCACCAAATTCGACAACGGCAACAAAGCTGTTACCACTCGTGCCGTACCATTTTTTCGTTCCGGGGTAAGGGCGCGCGCCGAACGACGCCAGAGAACCCCAAGCAGACGAGGTGAAACCGACGGGAATGCTCGGCCCGGCATCACTGAACGGCTGCACGATATCTCCAGTCAATCTCTGGAATCGATTGATATCGCTCCAAGGCGTTTTCCAGGTTCCGAAATCGGCGGTGAGTTTGTCGGAAGCGTCGGACAGCGATTGCAGGAGGACCTCAGGAGGGACCTTCGCGCAGATGTAATCGCTGAGATAGGCGCCCTCTTTTCTCGCCTCGGCACCAACGCGCTTTCGTATTTCCTCGCCCCAAAAGACGGCCGAGGAAGTGGGAACCGAATCGACTCCCCAGCGCAAGTTCCAGTCGCGGAGAGCAGAGATTTGCTCGGAGAGTTTTGCTTTTAGCGCATCATCGGCAGGTGCATTGTCCCAGGCCTTCACCAAGCAAGGGATGGGCTTTTCAAACCAGGTCAAATAGCTGTCGTATGCGGCGGCAATCAAGGAATCTACGGTGAAATCCTTTTTGTCCTGGAGGACGCGGATGGCGTGCAAACCTCGAGCGGATTCGCCGCCCGTCTCGACGTAAGCGGGATAGTCTTCTTTCCTGGGACTGCTCGGCCCCGCCGCGGACCAGGGCCAATTGTTCGAGTTATAGAGCCAGCCGCTTTTCGGATTCAACAGATGCGGCGTCTCGTCGATCGAAAGCAGGCCGTGCCACTCCGTCGCTGGGTTGCTGCCGTCGACGGGCTTGGTCCAGTCAAAACCAGGGTCACGCCGGGGAATGAAATTCCCGTGAAAGTAAGCGATGTTCCCTTCGGCATCGGCGAAAATCGTGTTGTTCGAAGAGTTGGTGTGCAGCTCCATCGTCTGGCGGAAGGCGTTGTAATCTTTCGCTTTGGTTCGCGCGTAGGACTGTGTGAGCGCCTTGACGTGCGCTTCCATCAGCCGGATCGCAACCCACTTACCATCCGTCTCGGCGATCACTGGGCCATGATGCGTGCGGTAAACGGTGAACTTTTTTTGGGCCATACCGTCGGCGGTTTTATATGGCACGGTGATTTCCTTCACGACGAGCGGGCGTTCCTCGCTGCCGTACTTGTAGAAATACTTGCCGCCCTTTTTCTCGACCGTTTCGAGATACCAAGTGATGGCATTCACGCCGCTCGAAGTGTGCATCCAACCGGCTGTGTCGTTGAAGCCCTGGTAGACGAAGAACTGGCCCCAAGTCACTGCGCCATAGGCGTTGAGGCCCTGGTCGCTAGACATTTGCAACTCCGAGCGGAAAAAAAAGGAAGTGTGCGGATTGATGAGCAAGAGCGCGTGGTGATCCGCCGTGTTCGATGCAGCGATGGCCATGCCGTTCGAACCCTGAGGCTCTTCTGGTTCATCGTCTTCGGCGGAACCTTGTGCGCTCACGGCAACTTTGCCGTAGAAGGATTCGAGCTGAGCTAAATCGACGCGCTCAATGTCTCCGCCGATGCTTCCTTCCGTGAAACTCAAGGCCATCCATGGTTCAAATCGGGTGATGACGCGCGGCTTCACGTCAGGATGTTTGTAAAGATAGAAGTTCAAACCATCGGCGAAGGCATCCATCAGTTTTTTCAGCCAATCGGGGCTGGCCACGTATTCTTTTTTTAGTTCCACGGGGTCGATGAAGAGTTTCATCCGCAGATCCTGATAAATCTTGCTCTCGCCCTCCGCTTCTGCGAGACGGCCCATCGCGTTTATGTAGTTTGTCTCGACACGGTTAAAGTCGTCTTCGGCCTGCGCGTAGATCATGCCGAACACCGCGTCGGCATCCGTCTTGCCGTGGACGTGCGCGATACCCCAGTCGTCGCGAACAATCGCGACATTTGCCGCCTCGCGATCCCAACGCGCGATTTCGGAAACTTTCGGAGCCTGAGCTGGAGTGCTAGCGGAAGTAGCGGTTCGAGCTGTGGCCAATTGCGCGCTGAACGGCCACGCGATTGCCGCAAAAACAAAAACCAGGATGAATTTCTTCATGTGCTCCTCTAAAGAACCCAAGAAAAAGAAAACATGCCCATCAGCATTCCGTTTCATCGCGCGCGACGATTCGAGCAGCCGCGACCGCGTAGCATCATACTCCGCTCCATCGAGGAGGGCATCACTCGGCCCTTTCCGTAGGCATGCGCATCGTGTAGATTTCTTCCGCCATGCGCACACTCTTTCTAGTTTTCGGACTTTCCTTTGCGGGCAACTTGCTGGCTGCTCCGCCGCCGGACGGCATTCCGCGAGAATTGGCTCGCGAGCGCGCCGCGCAGATCTCGGAAATTCGCTATCATTTGCGCTTTGCGCTCGCTCCCCACGCTCCTTCCACAGCCGCCCATGAAGACCTTGCATTTCGTTCCAATTCTTCCGCAGCCGTTTTGCTCGACTTTCGCGAAGGCAAAGTCGACAAACTCATCGTGAATGGAGCGACTGTCTCCGGAAACATCGAAAACGGGCACATCGAACTGCCCACCACGGAGATTCATGCCGGGGAAAACACAGTCAGCGTGGATTTCACGGCGCCCGTCGCGACAGCCGGAAAAGCGATTACGCGTTTCGAGGACAAAGACGACAACACCGAATATCTCTACACGCTCTTCGTCCCGATGGACGCAGAGATGGCTTTCCCATGCTTCGATCAGCCAGACCTGAAAGGCCGCTTCCATCTCGAGCTGACCGCGCCGGAAAACTGGACGGTCATATCCAACACGCCGATCGAATCCGAAACTTCCGCTGGTGCGGGCCAGCGAGCGACCGTTTTTGCCGAGACGCACCCCATCAGCACGTACCTCTTCGCGTTTGCGGCGGGGCCATTTCGCAAAGTGCACGAAACGGCGGGGCTGCCCGGGCTTTATGTGCGCCAGTCGAAATTCAAAAAAGCCGAGGAAGAAGCCCCCGAAGTTCAGCAGATGACGGCGGATGGCATCGGCTATTTGTCCAAATTTTTTGCGCAGCCGTTTCCGTTTCCAAAGTACGACCTCGTCCTGATTCCCGGCTTCGCTTACGGCGGCATGGAACACGCCGGCGCGACCTTCCTGCGGGAGGAGTCCGTACTTTTTCGCACGGCGCCCACGCACAGCGATCATCTGAACAGAGACATCCTTCTGCTGCACGAGCTTACGCACCAATGGTTCGGCGACTTCACGACGATGCTTTGGTTCGACGATCTATGGCTCAAGGAAGGCTTTGCGCAGTACATGGCGTACCGGGCGCTTGCCGCACTCAAGCCGGAAGAAAATGTTTGGGAGCGATTCTTTCAATCGATCAAGCCGGCGGCCTATTCGATCGACTCGACAAAAGGCACGACGCCGATCTATCAAAACATCGCCAATCTGAAAGACGCGAAATCCGCGTATGGGGCCATCGTGTATTCGAAGGCACCGGGCGTCATCAAGCAGCTAGAGTTCGTTCTGGGCGAAGAACACTTTCGCGATGGGCTGCGGCTTTATCTCAAGGAGCACAGCTACGGCAACGCGGAGTGGAGCGATCTGGTCCACGCCTTTGAACGCGTTTCCGGCAAGCCGCTCCAGGATTGGGCCGCGATGTGGATTCGGCATCGCGGAATGCCGCAAGTGGATGCTGTCTGGACGTGCGATGCGCAAAACCGAATAGATAAATTTTCCATCACGCAGCATGACGTTCTCGGCGAAGGCGGCGTTTGGCCCATCGCCATGCAAACGGAGCGGTTTTATCACAATGCTGCCGCCGTCGTTTCCAACGTAGAACTTCGCACGGAAAGCGCGGATCCCCCGGGATTTGTCGGAGAGCGCTGCCCCGACTACATTTATCTCAATGCGGGCGATTTTGCTTACGGACGCTTTCTGCTGGACGCGCGCAGCCGCGCCGGAGTGATCAAGTATCTCGGCCAGGTTCTCTATCCAATGAATCGAGCGCTCTTATGGGGTTCGCTCTGGGATTCCGTTCGCGAAGCCGAACTTGCTCCGCGCGAATATCTCGCTCTTGCGCTACATCTTCTTCCTGCCGAAACGGACGAAGAGCTTGCACAAAGTCTCATCGGCCATGTCACCACCGGCCTACATCGCTACGTGGACGACAACACGCGCGCGCAAATCGTGCCCATAGCCGAGGCTCTCGCTTCGGACCGGATGCTGCATTCTCCGGATCAGGATTTTCGAATTATCTGGTTTCGCGGGTTGCGGGCATTCGCGGAAAGCTCGGATGGCCGAACGAAGCTTAAAGAACTTCTTGCCGGCAAGCTTGTCGTGCCGGGCGTGGAACTCCGGCCTCTTGATCGCTGGACGATGGTCACTGCGCTTATCGCATTGAACGACCCCGATGCCGATTCCCTGCTCAGCGCCGAAGAAAAACGCGACAGCACAGGCGACGGGCAGAAATATGCGTACGTAGCACAGGCTGCGCGGCCAGATGCGGCTACAAAGCAAAAGTTTTTCAACGACTATCTGCACGATCCGTCGCGTCCCGAAGATTGGATCGCGCAGAGCCTGGGCGCCTTCAACTACTGGAATCAATCGGCCTTGACACTTCCATATTTGAAGCCTGCTCTCGAAGCGCTTCCGCAAGTCAAACGGGAGCGCAAGATATTTTTCCTGCTGGGATGGCTCAACGCTTTTATTGACGGACAACAATCCTCCACTGCCCAAAGCCAGGTTAAGGATTTTCTTAGTCATGGGACGCTCGACGAAGATCTTCGGCTGAAGATTCTGGAGGTATCGGATGAACTGGACCGCACCGTAAAAATCCGGCAGCGCTTTCCGTGAACGTCGTCCAGCCGGCCTCAGTTTTTTGCAAGGCAACGGGATTCTAGAACCACGAAGAACTATTCAAGTGGTATGCTCTAGCTCTGCTCTGCCGCGGAAAGAGAACGGCAGCCGTGCCTGGACCTTGAGGCCGCCGGCGATGGTGAGTGCCTCAACCTGAATCGAGAACGCCGGTCGAGGATACGGGGAGTTTGCTTCCGGTCTCCGAAGAATCCGTTTGGCAGGTTCTTCAAATCCGTCACTGAAAGTTCTGGAGGCTTCATGCGAGCTATGTCTTCAAAGGTCGGTTCGGCAGTCTTGTTCGTTACTCTGGCTGTCGCGGTCTCGATAGGGTGGACGAAACCGGCCAGCGTATCTCCCGACAAGGCTGAAATCGAACGCGGCCGGTACCTGGTAGAGAATGTGGCCATGTGCGGAGAGTGCCATACGCCGCGCAATGCGCAGGGAGAACTCGATCGCAATGCCTGGCTGCAGGGCGCGCCGATTTGGATCATGCCCGTGCGCAGTAATCCCAATTGGGCGGATCATGCCCCCGCTTTGTCCGGATTTCCGAGCTTTACGGAGGAAGAGGGCGAGCGCGTGCTTGAACGAGGCATTGGGCCGGAAGGAGAGACTCTTCGACCGCCAATGCACATCTACCACATGAGCCATGAAGACGCGAAAGCGATCATTGCCTACCTGAAGTCGTTGCCGCTGTCGAACCACTGAGCGGCGCAAGCAAGAAGCAATTTTCTTGATTGTGGCGGCAGCGTGATTGCTTTGACGGCAAAGGTGTCCCTCGCGCCAGCCAGCGGCGCTTGTGGTGCCAGGATACAGACCTCGAACTTTTCAGATGGTGCCAAGTGCTTGTTTCCTGTGGGTTTATGGACGCGGAGACACGCGCCATGGCCACATCACGCCTTTATCTCTCCCTCGCTAAGGATTTAAGCGGCTTATTTTCTTGCACTTACGTGTACTCCGCTCTCGTTTTTGCCCGGCAGCTGACGTGCACTTGTTGCATTCGATGATGCACCACGATCGAAAACAACGAGGGCTGCGAACATGTCAGCCAAAAAAACTACCAAGAATCTTCTCTATTCAGTCAGAGCGGTTTTTGTCGCTGCGCTTGCACTATCTTTTTGGACTGCCTACTGCGTTTGGCCAAGACCTATGCAGGTCTCGATCGATCGACGAATACCTCGGCCAGAGATTCGCGATGGGCGGCTTGCCCTGCCCTTCTCGAATGACGTGGCATGCGCCAAAATCGCAACGTTTCATGACCAACTCGAAGCCTTCCTGCGATTCGAATATCTCCGCGGCCGCGATCCAGACGATGCCGCCAAAATCTTTTTGACCCCGACCGCGGAGGGCAAACAAGTTTCTTACGGTATTTTTCTCCTAGTCGAAAACGATCAACTGGCAGGCGTGCCGCGCCTTAGACAAATGGAAGCGCATGGGCTCATTTCTTGGTTCGAGGTCGTCGCATGGAGTCAGCAAGATCTCGCGCTTGCCGAACGGCAAAGCCGGATGCTGGAAGAGGCCTACAACATGCCTGCGCGGCAAACGCTGGAGTCGGTCCCTTCTTTTCAGCTTCTTCCGGCTTTGGCGGATTTTCTAGTTTTCAAATCGCAAACGGACTGGCGCGTAGTCGGGCAAAGCGAAAACGCACCTCAGCCGCTAACGCATCGTCAAGCATTGCGTCTGGCTTCGGACATTCTGGACGTCGCGCACTTTTATTCGCTTCCGCTGGACTACTTCCTTGGCGTCGGAGCGATGGAGAACAACTACATGGACGTCGACGGCGACCTGAAGCATAGCGTTTGGAAGCATCGGGCAGAGCGCGGCGACATCGTGCTCGAGCGCGGCCGCAAACGCGTGCTCGTCAGCGATTATTCGATCGGGACGTGGCAAATTTCGCGCGAAACGCTGCGTGCGGCTCATCAGTTGTACCTGAAGGATAACCGCAACTACGGACAGCTGCCGCCACGTCTTCGTCCTCCGCGCCAACTGGATGTGAATTCGGTAGACAACGAGGTGCTCACCACATACGCCGGACTCGTGCTACGCGAACTTCTGGATCGTTTTGATGGGAACGTCGACCAAGCCATCGGCGCTTACAACGGCGGAGTCCGGAATCCAAATCCTGCATACGCTGCGGGGGTGAAAAACGCGGCGCTCTACGCGCGCAAGGTGCTGGAACATGCTCCACTTCCCGCGGCAAAATCTACGTCGGCGGACCTAGCAAATGACATCGTCTTGTAGGGCCAAACTCGAGCACGCGAATTGTGCGCGCGACATCCTGGATTGATTCATCGCGCTCTCGGCGCTTCCTGACCGGAGGGTCAGGTTCCAAAACGGTATAGGCCTGTACGTTTTCGCTGTTGCCTCTTCTCACGGCGCGCGCCTACATTGATGGTTGCACGTTCTTCAGTTCACAAAATGAAATCCGCCTTGGGAACATCTGCTAGCAAGCCGAACCGCTCGCCTCTCGAAGGCAGTGGTCCATTTCGCGTGCAGGCCGACGAGGCCGCGCCGGAACGGCTTTCACGTAGCGAATGGTGGCTGTGGCTTTCCGCATTGCTCGTCACCGTGCTCTCGGCAGTTGCATTCGCGCTTTCCTCGATTCACTCTTTCTTTCGGCACGCGGACTATTTTTACGAGATTCGTTCCGATCAGGCGCGTTGGGCGACGCTCTGCCTGATATTGGTTTTTAACGGGTGGCTTGTCTATCGGCAATGGTCTCTCCGGAGATTGCGCAAGCAATCGGCCGTTGAGCCCCTAGGCGTGCAGGTGCTCGCACAACAGGTTTCGGAACCATCCGGTCTCGATCCCGTCACAGGGCTTTATACGCGATTGGCGCTCGAGCAACATCTCGGTAAAGAGGTGGCCCGCGCGCGCCGGCAAAACACGGCACTGAGCTTGGCCACGGTTCACGTGGAGGAGTTTTCGGAACTTGCCAAGCAGTACGGCAAGTCCGCGGTGGACACCGCGCTCAAAGAACTCGCCCGCCGTCTAAAACGAGCCAGCCGCGGATCAGATATTGCTGCACGGCTGAACGACGACGATTTTCTCTTGCTGCTTCCCGAATGCGGCTTGAACGAGGTGAAACAAGTGCTGAATCGCCTCGGCACGGTGGAAGTGAACTCTTCAGGAGAGAAGGTCCCGTTGAACTTCACGACGGGTTGGGTCGACTATCAGCCCGGCGAACTCCCTGCCAACTTATTGAAACGTGCTGCTGAACTTCTTCATCTTTACGACACCGCTGCCCAAGTCGATCTTTCGCAGACGATTTCGTCTCATTAGTTTGACCGGGTTTTCTCCTTCTTCAAAAGAACTCTTAAACCTTCTTTCTTGCGAACGTCTTGGACATCATCACGCAGTGGAGGTTTTTCGAGGAGCTTTTGTACCTGCAACAATGTGGAGCCGCGTCTATCGGGTCAGCACTTCATACAATCCTAATTAGGGAAGTGCTTTCGCGGATTCCGGCGGTGAACGAGCTGGAGAGAGTGAGTCCCATCGTGACCTTCCCCCGTGTTGGCTTGTTGCTCGCATTGTTGTGGTTGTTCGTGCCTGCGATCTCGGCTCAACAAGAAAGTCCTGCAGCTAGAGCTGTTAACGGCAAGATCTATCTCGACGTCGTCGTCACAGCAAAATCCGGGCCGCCCGTTACGGGTCTTCAACAGAAAGATTTCACCGTGCTGGATAACAAGGCTCCGCAGACGATTGACACTTTTAAAGCTCTCGGTGGAAGCCAGGCTCCCATCGAAGTCATTCTTGTCGTTGATGAGGTGAATGCCGATTTTCGGGTCGTCGGTTTCGAGCGCGATCAGATTGCAAAATATCTCGGTGGGGATGGCGGTCGTCTCGCTTTCCCCACCGCGTTGTCCTTTTTTTCGGACACGGGCGTAGAGGTCCAACCAGATTTCTCAAAAGACGGCAATGCGCTCACAAGCTCTCTGGACCAACACACCGCAGCTCTACGTACTGTTCGCCGCTCAGCGGGCTTTTACGGCGCAGCCGAACGGTATCAGCTCTCTCTGAAGGCCTTGGAAATGCTTTTGGTGCACGAGGCTCCTCGTCCGGGCAGAAAGATCATTATGTGGATTTCTCCAGGCTGGCCGCTACTCTCTGGACCAAATGTAGATATGAGCTCGAAGCAGCAGGAGCAAGTTTTCGAAAATATCGTCAAGCTATCGGACCAACTGCGGGCAGCCAGTATGACGCTCTACAACATTGATCCCCTTGGAGTGGCCGACATCGGCGTCCGCACTTCCTACTATAAGGACTTCGTCAAAGGCGTAAGCGAGCCGCGACAAGTCCAGGCGGCGGACCTCGGCCTTCAAGTGCTCGCCACGCAAACGGGCGGACTGGTTCTCAACGCGGCCAACGACCTCACCGCGGAGTTGCAACAATGCATCGCTGATGCACAGGCTTATTATGAGATTTCCTTCGATCCGCCTCTATCCGACAAGGTGAACGAGTATCACCACATTGAGATACGGGTGGGGGACAAGAAGCTAACTGCACGCACCCGGCAGGGATACTACGCGCAGCCTCCAAACCACAACTGAGACTGCATCCGTCGGAGTACTACGCGCCGCTTCGCGTGGAGAGTGCAGGCAATCCCGTTTTCGCCTTGCTGGGCTTTGCACATACGAATTTGCTTCGCGGCATGGCCTCTTGCCTCTAGAATCCCTTGGGCCTCTTAACTGGGCTTCACCGAACTGTCCAATAGGGGAGCGGCTATGGGAGCAGCACGCACGGCAAAATCCTCAAAAGTTCTCGTGATCGATGTCGGCGGCACAAACGTGAAGATGCTGGCGACAGGGCAAAAGGAGCCACGCAGGTATCCTTCCGGCCCGACGATGACGCCGCAAAAGATGGTCCGATTGGTAAAGAAATCCGTCACTGACTGGAAGTTCGACTGCATTTCGCTTGGCTATCCTGGGCCGATCATTAACGGACGTCCTCTTCGTGAACCGCACAATCTGGGTTGTGGCTGGGTAGGATTCAATTTTCAGAAAGCATTCGGCTGTCCCGTAAAAATTCTGAACGATGCCGCCCTACAGGCCGTTGGAAGCTATAAAGGCGGCCGGATGCTGTTTCTCGGTTTGGGTACGGGGCTGGGGTCCGCGATGATCGTTGACGGAATCCTGCAGCCGATGGAGCTCGCGCACTTGGCCTATAAGAATGGCAAGAGCTATGAGGACTACCTTGGACTGCGAGGCCTGGAACGAATGGGCAAAAAGAAATGGCGGCACTCCGTGGCGAAAATCACAAAACAGCTTAAGATCGCGCTGGAAGCGGACTACGTTGTGCTGGGCGGCGGAAACAGCAAGAATCTTAAGAAATTGCCAACGGGCGCGAAACTCGGCAGCAATGAGAATGCATTCATCGGCGGATTCCGCCTATGGCAAAAGAATACAGTGGCGCACCCCTTCTGAATTTCAAAGCTTTCTGTTCAGCAGACAAAGACCTCTGCGTCGAAAGGCTGAGGCAATACCTTCCAATCTGCAGCCTGCACTTGTATATTTCCACCGCACGCTGAGGAGGCTTTTATGGACTTGTGGTCACGCCGCAAATTCTTTCTCGCATCTCTCGCCAGCAGTTTTGCCGCAGGCGCAGGCAAACTCATGGCGGGTCCGCTCTCGGCGGACTCCGCCGGGCTGTCTTCTGCGCCTGCGCAGGGCACACGCCCAATCATCATTTCCAGCGCGAATGGACTGCACGCCCTCGACAAGGGCATGAACATTTTGAAGCAGGGCGGCGACACGCTCGATGCCGTGATCGCGGCTGTCACAGTAGTCGAAGACGATCCCAATGATGATTCGGTCGGCTATGGCGGACTGCCTAACGAAGAGGGCGAAGTCGAGTTGGATGCAAGCGTGATGCATGGGCCCATGCACCGCGCGGGCGCCGTGGCTGGACTTCGACGCATCAAGAATGCCGCGCGGCTTGCGCAAACCGTGATGGAAAAAACAAATCACGTCATGATCGTCGGTGAAGGAGCGCATCGCTTCGCGGTGGACGAGGGATTCGAGGACATGAGCCTGCTCACCGAACACTCTCGCAAAATTTGGCTGGCGTGGAAGGCATCGTCCTCCGTGAATTGGCGTCCTGGGATTGACAGTCCGGAGTGGAAAGAGCAGATGTCGGCCATTTTTGGCCAAGATGAACAGCAAATCAGGTACGCAGAGCGAGTTATCGCGCACCCGCCGACGGGGACGATTCCTTGCATGGCGGTGAATGAGAAGGGAGACATATCCGCCACGACAACGACGTCCGGTCTGGCCTGGAAAATTCCCGGTCGAGTAGGTGATTCACCGATCATTGGAGCCGGATGCTTTGTCGACAATGAGGTTGGCGCCGCGGGCTCAACCGGCAAAGGGGAGGAAAACATTAAGATTGCCGGCGGGCATACCATTGTGGAGATGATGCGCCGAGGCAAGTCGCCGGAGGAAGCCTGCCTTGAAGCGCTCACACGCGTCGCTCACAACTACAACAACGACAAAAAGAAACTTTCGACGTTTCATATTTTCTTTTACGCGTTGAACAAGGACGGCGTCCACGGCGCCGCTTCTCTCTGGCGTAACCACTACGAAGAAACGAAGTCGGCGGTTTATGCCGTGCACGATGGCACGCAGGCACGCCTGGCGGAGTGCAGAGCATTCTTCGACGAAATAAATGTCCACTCCTGATAGTCACGGATAAAATAGACCGATGGACCAAGCCAATATACTGATCATTGGTGGTGGTGTCGTCGGGTGCGCCATCGCCCGCGCTGTTTCCGCGCGGTGGCAGGACGTTTTTCTCGTCGAGCGAAATCCGAAACTCGGCATGGCGACCAGTTCGCGGAACAGCGGCGTCATTCATTCGGGAATTTATTATCCGAAAAACTCCCTGAAGGCGCGGCACTGCATCGAAGGGAATCGCCTGACGTACGAATTTTGCAAGAAGCATGGGGTTCCTTTTCGACATTCGGGAAAGCTTGTCGTCGCCGCCAGTGCGCACGAAGAATCGGACCTCGCGGCGTTAAAGAAAAAAGGAGAAGACAACGGCGTCGAAGGACTCAGGCTGATCGGACCAGCGGAAATACGCAAGCGCGAGCCGCACATCGCCGGTGTTGCAGCCATTGAAGTTCCTTCCACGGGCATCGTTTCCTCCGAAGAGTTGGTGCACGCGTACTCGCGCGTGGCTACAAGCCAGGGCGCGAACATTGTTATGCACGCGAGGGTAATTTCTCTGGAGCCGTCGAAGGGAGTGATTCGCGTCGGCCTGCGCATTGGCGATGAAGAAGAAGCGCAAGACGAAGCGATTGAAGCGCGTTGCGTGATTAACGCGGCCGGACTCTATTCGGACGAAGTGGCGGCGATGCTCGGAAATCACTCCTGGAGGATCTATCCCGTGCGGGGGGAGTATTGCGAGGTGCGCGGGCCGCGCGCTTCATTGATCAACGATCTGGTATATCCCATGCCGCACAGTGACGGGTTGAGTCTCGGTGTGCACTTTACAAAAACGCTTTGGGGAACGCTTTTGCTTGGTCCCACCGCAACGTATGTCGATGGCAAAGACAACTACGAGAAAAATCGCTTGCCCATCGCCGACTTCGCGCGGGGCGCAAAAGCGCTTTTGCCGGAAATTGAAGAAAGCGACTTGCAACTTGGCTATTCAGGCCTCCGTCCCAAGCTGGTGCCGCCGAATGCACATGGAATTGCCGATTTTGTGATCACGCGCGATCCCAACGTGCCGCAGGCGATTCAGCTTGTGGGAATCGAGTCGCCCGGCCTGACCGCGGCGCCATCAATCGCAGAGCACGTAGCGCAGCTAGTGGCCGAAACGTTCGACTAAGCACGGAAATCGCCAAATCATTCGACGACAATGCGCAGAAACTTTTTTTTCCCGGCGCGAAGCAGGAAGGATGTTGCCGCACTCAAATCGATGTCCTTGCGCACATCGTCCACGCGCACTCCGTCTATCTCCACGCCGCCTTGCTCGATGAGCCGAGAAGCTTCGCTCTTCGAAGGAGCGAGTTTCAATTCCGCGAGCAAGGACGTCAGTTTTTTCGCAGGCCCGCGCGGTATGCGCTGGACCTCTGCCTCTACCGGCGCTTGGCGATCGCGGAAGACACGCTGAAAATTTTCGGCGGCTTTGCGCGCGGCCTCCTCGCCATGGAAACCGGCGATCACTTCCTGTGCGAGGCGCATCTTCACGTCCATCGGATGGGCTGCGCCGCTCGCGACTTCCTTTTTCAGCGCCGCGATTTCGTTGGGCGTGAGGTCCGTCACGAGGTCGTAGTATGTCCACATCAGTTCATCGGGAATGGACATGAGTTTGCCGAAGATCTCCGCGGGCGGCTCCGTGATGCCGACGTAGTTCCCCAGGCTTTTGGACATTTTGCGCTGGCCATCGAGCCCAACAAGAATCGGCATTGTGAAAGCGACCTCGGAAGACAGGCCGTATTCGCGCTGGATGTCACGATGGACGAGCAGGTTGAATTTCTGTTCGGTGGCCCCGATTTCGACGTCGGACTTGAGCGCGACGGCGTCGTAGGCAGTAAGCAACGGATAGAGCAATTCGTGAACGGAAATCGGCTGATTGTTCGCGAGACGCGAACGGAAATCCTCACGTTCCAGCATGCGGGCGAGGCGATAGTGGCCGCAGAGGCGCACGACATCGTAGCTGGAGAGCTTGTCGAGCCATTCGCTGTTGTATCGAACTTCCGTTTTCTCCGGATCGAGCAATTTGAAAACCTGCGCGAGGTAGGTTTTTGCATTGGCTTCGACTTGGTCACGCGTCAAGGGCGGACGCGTCTCGGATCGCCCGGTCGGGTCTCCAATCATCGCGGAGAAGTCTCCGATCAGAAAAATGGCCGTGTGACCGAGGTCCTGAAAGTGTTTCAATTTGCGAAGAACGACGGTGTGCCCAAGGTGAATATCTGGTGCAGTCGGATCCACGCCGAGGTAGGCTCGCAGAGGCTTGCCGGTTTTCAAGGAAGCTTCCAGCTTCGCCTTGAGGTCGGCCTCCGGGATAATCTCCGCAGTGCCTTTCTTGAGGTAGGCGAGCTGTTCCTCGACAGGCTTGAATTTGGTCTCAGCCATTTGTCTCAATCCGCTTGAACGACACGGCGTCCTTCGATTTTGTAACGGCCTTCGAGCACGATTCGCACCGCCTCCGAATAGATTCGATGTTCTTCGCGCAAAATCCGCACAGAAAGAGCGTCCTCCGTGTCGCTGTCATTCACCGGCACAACAGCTTGAAGAACGATGGGGCCCGCGTCGAGATTCTCATCCACAAAATGTACCGTGCATCCAGCGAACTTGACACCGTATTCGAGAGCCTGCCGCTGGGATTCCAGGCCCGGGAAGGAAGGCAGCAGCGAGGGGTGAATGTTCAGAATACGGTTTGGGAATGCGGCCACAAAATAGGGGGACAGCAGCCGCATGTAGCCAGCCAAGCAAATCAGATCGGCCTTTTGTTCATTCAAGACAGCAACAACCTGGCGGTCGTATGTTTCTCTTTCGAGTCCTTTCGAAGGAATCACGCGCGTGAAGATGCCTCGTGACTTGGCGCGGTCGACGCCGGGTGCGCCTTCGCGGTTGCTGATAACGATTGCCATCTCCGCATTGGGGATGCGGCCGGATTCGATACTGTCCGCAAGCGCCTCAAAGTTAGAGCCGCGCCCGCTTAATAGAACGCCTATGCGCTTTTTCATAAACGAAAAACGTTAACACATCCGTGAGTCCCGGCAAAACCGGTCGTCTCTTCCATCTGTTGAAGAACAATCAGGAATTAGCGCATTGGCATCGCATTGTTGCGGCCACGGCGTTAGAATGCCGACTCGTTAAGGACAAATTCGTTTTGAAGGCATAAATTATGACCAAGTGCATCCAATTTCTTCGAAGGCATTTTGCTAACGGAGCGACGTTGTTTTTCTTGACTGTTGGCCTCTGCGCCGTTCCTGCTTCTGCGCAGCAAAAACCGACGGCTTCGCTCGATCCAGCCGAGCCGCTTCAAGGCAGGCCGCATCCGAAAATTCTGCCTCGGCCGACCGGAGCGATCACCCGGGCAAACATCAACGAGAAAACAATGCGCACCATCATCCATGAGCAAGTGAGCTGCGGAACGCGGCTGACGCTTTCCTCATGGACCGATCCGAAGCGCGGCATCGGTTGCGGCCGCGATTTTATTGTCACGCGGTTTAACAAAATCGCCGAGGACTCCCATGGAAAACTGCAAGTCGTGGTGGACAAGTTCGAATTGCAGTCTGAACGAACCGGGCCGAACCCTGTGCATCTCGAGAATGTGTACGGTGTTTTGAAAGGCTCGGACGAAAATCTGTCGAAGACTCTTTTCATTGTGGACGGCGATTTCGATTCGCGCCCGTCAAACGTCATGGATGCTGAAGCGGATGCGCCTGGCGCTGACGACGATTCTTCCGGTGTGGCAGTCATGTTGGAATCCGCGAGGCTGCTCAGCGAACGCGCCGCGGCGCGGCACGGGGAGCGTGCTACGGTCTTGTTTGCTGCACTGTCTGGAGAAGAACAAGGTCTGCTGGGAAGCACGCGACTGCTTGAGTGGGTGAAGGAGCAGGGATACTCAGTCGGCGGAATGATGGATAACGACATCGTAGGTGCAGACCCGGCACCGGGAGAGCCCCACCGAGTGCGCCTTTTCTCTGGCAACGGAGAGATCGAGGATTGCGATTCGTCTTCTCGCGAACTAGCGCGCGCCATCGAAGAAATCGACGGACGTTCTTCTATCCGGATGATTTTCCGGCTGGACCGCTACGGCCGCGGCGGAGATCACTACGTATTTTACAAAGCGGGACTTCCAGGAGTGCGTTTCACGGAGCCTTTGGAAGATTACAACCACCAGCATCAAACACCGCGCGTGGAAAATGGCGTTCAGTATGGGGACTTAGAAAAGTACCTGAACTTTGCGTTTATGGCGAACGTGGCCCGGGACAATGCCGAAGCTCTGCGCCAACTGGCGCTTGCACCGGCTCCACCGACTAACGTTACGCTGACAGGAGCCGTGACGCCAGACGCAAAGTTGTCCTGGGACGCCTCGGACGATACCGATCGGGCTGGGTTCGAGATTTTGTGGAGAGAAACGATGGAGGCCCGATGGAGCGTTTACGATTTTGCAGAAGCGCCGGGGAAGACCGTGTTGAAGGGCGTTTCGACGGACAACCATTTTTTTGCCGTGCGGTCGGTTGGCAAGAATGGAGCGCGGTCGATTGCAGTGATCGCCGAGGCTGAACGACGCGCGCCGCCTCTGCCAACCAATCGTCCGAAACAGTAACCGAGCCGGCCACCGCTTGGTGATTCCAAAGCATGTGCGAAGAGTTGCGACGAAGAATCTCATTCGCCCGACTGCTTCTCATTTCAGCAAAACGCCACGACCGGCGTACTAAGGTTTTGGGGCTTCGGTGCGCTGCGCAAAGGTGATGAAGTGTCCGCAAGGATCGGTCACGGCGAATTCGCGCATACCGTAAAATGCGACCCGCTCAGGCATGACTTTGAGCACATCATCCATAGCGGCGAGTACCGCATCGAGATCATCCACTTCCAAGTAGAGATAGGTTGGGCCTCTGCGCGCGGCAACCGACATGGACGACGGAGCGTCGTCCTCCACACTCGCATACGTTTGATACATCACTTCACAGGAGCCCTTCTGGAAGGCCACGAATCCTAGTCCGTCTCCATGTGGAACTTCTATAGTCTTGGCGAAGCCGAGGCGATCCATCCAAAAATGGAGTTGCGATTCGATCTCGTCCACCAGCAGGACAGGTGTAAGTCGTTTTACGTTCATGTCGTTTTTCTCCTCAGGTTACCTGGCTTGCAGGGACAGGAATCCAGAATTGGTGGCAGCAAAAGAATGCTCCCTTGAATATCAGTCTAGTATCAACTAGACTAGTCGAGTGTATGGATTCTGGAGTGACCTGTCAAGGAGGAATTCATGGAGTCAAAAAAAACGGCGCTTGGGAGACCTGATCTCCATTGGACCAGCCATGCTGCGCGATTTCGAGTTGCTGGGCGTCAAGAACGTATCGCAGTTGGCAAAACAAAATCCGCAACGAATGTATGAAAAGCTCGGTCGGCTGAGAGGGAATAGACAGGATCCTTGCGTGCTGGATACATTTTGCGCAGCGGTGGCTCAAGCCAGAAATCCCCGATTGCCGGCAGAGAAATGCCAGTGGTGGTGGTGGAGCACGAGAAGAAAGAGAAGTGGCAAGGATGCAAAGAAGCAATGAAGACGCCCTCGAAGCGAGCGAGCAACGCGCCAACCACACCAGACCTTGTTCTCTTGAGCTTGCTGGCCGAGCGCCCAATGCACGGCTATCAAGCAAACGCGGAATTGGAGCGCCGCGAAATCAGAGATTGGGCAGCGATTTCACGGCCGCAGGTTTATTATTCGTTGGAGAAATTGGCGCGAATCGGGCTGATCCGGTCGCTCGAAACAAAGGAGCCCTCCGCCGGCCCTGAGCGTCAAAGTTTTGTCACCACGTCAAAAGGCCGGGCTGCTCTTGCCGATGCGTTGGAGCACTCAGATTGGACGACGCAGCGAGAACGTCCACCGTTTCTGACCTGGATCGCACTCTCCTGGCAAGCGCGGCGCGGTGTCTTTCAAAAGCAGCTCCAGCGGCGCCACGATTTCTTGACGCATGAACTCGCGAGAGAACGCGAAACTCTGGAGTCCGTTCTGAAGGAAGTGGGGCACCCGTATCATGAGGCTGTCTGGATGGTGTCCCTGATGATAAAGCAGTTTGAAACGGAGTTGCATTGGTTAAAACAAGTCGTTCGAGAAAGCAAGAAGCGCGGAAGGGCAAGCTACCCGGAATATGCGGCGCCAGACCACGATTGAGTTCTTGGCAAGTGCGCCGCCACGTACGTAAAGCAGTCAGGACAGGCTAAGCGCGCCAGAGTAGGACACGCGCGCCTTGCCGGAGTCCCCTCGCTCGATGCGCCCGATCCGGAAGAATTTCTCGCGTCGCCGCTTGAGATCGGCCTCTACAAACTTTATGTGGGCTGGCGGAACGATGAGCACCATGCCCACCCCCATGTTGAAAGATTGCAGCAGCTCGTTCGTCTCGATCTTCCCAAGTGCTGCGAGAAACTTGAAGATGGGCGGGACCGGCCAGGAAGCCATATCGATTTGCGCCTTAACTCCGGATGGAAGGACGCGCGGCAAGTTCCCCGGGATTCCGCCGCCTGTAATGTGCGCGAGACCCGAAACCCACCCGCGCGCGAGAATGCCTTTGAGCGCCGGAGCATAACAAAGATGAGGCTTCAGCAACTCTGCGCCGATTTTGTTCCCTACATCGGCCACGTACGTTTCCGGCTTTAGCTTGGCAACCTCAAATACCAATTTGCGAGCGAGAGAATATCCGTTGGTGTGCAAGCCGGCTGAGGGCAGAGCGAGCAGCGCGTCACCCGGCTTAACGGACTTTCCGGTGAGAACTTTCTTTCGTTCCACGGCACCGACAATGAAACCAGCCAGGTCATATTCCCCCGGAGGATAAAATCCGGGCATTTCCGCCGTTTCACCGCCAATCAGCGCGCATCCCGCCTTGCGGCAGCAACGCCCCATGCCCTCTACGAGCTGCTCGATTACACCCGGATCAAGTTTCCCCATCGCCAGGTAGTCGAGAAAAAAAAGAGGAGACGCGCCCTGGACCAGGATGTCGTTGACGCAATGATTGACGAGATCTCCTCCAACGGTCGAATGCACTCCCATCGCGATCGCGATTTTCAACTTTGTTCCAACGCCATCCGCGCTAGAAACGAGAACCGGCTCCTTCCACTTCTTGCAATCCAGTGCAAAGAGCGCGCCAAAGCCTCCGATGCCCCCCAGAACGCCGGGGGTGAATGTGCGGTTCGCATGGTGCCGGATGCGCTGTTTCACTTCGTCAGCGATGGCGATGTTCACTCCGGCGTCGGCATATTTCATCGGCGATGGATTCGCTTTCGTTTTTCTTTGGGCGCTGCTCTGCACCCTTCTCGCTCTTTGCGGATTGAACTGCAAACTACCGCGGCGGGCTCGCGGCGAAATCTTCGGGATGCGGACGCGCGCACCTTCTATCCGGTGGCGCACTCATTCACAACCTTCAAAGTGTCCGGACTAAAATATCCGGAAGAGACGCCTCCAGCGTACCGTACTCGGATGAATGATGGCATCGGCGTAAGCAAGAAACCTTGCGCGAATCTCGCCGGGTTCCCAGGCACCGGGCGGAGCTTCCAGAGACATGTAGATCATCACCGGCGTGCCGATCAGGTCGCTGCGGGGAACGCAACCCCAGAAGCGGCTATCCAAGGAGTTGCCGCGGTTATCGCCCAATGCGAGGTAACACTTGGGAGGAACCTTATACGGAAAGTGAATCACCACCGCGTCCGGGTATGGTGACATATAGTCTGCGGGCGCCGGCTCTGTCGGCCCAATCGTGTAATTCTCAACGAGCTTATTTCCGTTGATCCAAACTGACCCGCCGCGAATATCCACGACGTCGCCCGGCAATCCGATCACGCGCTTGACGTAGTCTGGCTGATCGGGTGCGAATGGGGGTTTAAAAATGATGATCTGTTGGCGCTTGGGATTGCGCCATAACGAAACGTGAAGATTCGTGAAAGGGATGCCCGCATCGTAGCCAATGCGGCTCATGATGAGGTGGTCGCCGATGAGCAGCGTGTTCTCCATCGACCCCGACGGAATTACGCGCGCCTGGCCGATGGTTCCATTGATCAACAAAAACGCAAGCCCCACCCAAAACCAGGCAATGATTTCGCGCTGAACCCGCTTCCCCATCGGTAGATTGGCTTCTAGCACGGCCTTGTTGGATTCCGCGCCAGCTGCTTTTTTCTTTGCATCAGCCTTCATGTTCCACCGCGACAACTCTTTCCGAAATTACGCTATCGTGAGCACTACCGATCTTCGCGTCCTCAGGATTTCCATTGCTCTCTCTCACTTCAAGCTGCACCAGATCGGTCGGATAGACGCCTGTGTAGCAAGAAGTGCAAAACTTGCCCTCCGTGTCAGCCACAGCCTGACGCAAGGCCGGAAGCGAAACATATCCGAGCGAGTCCGCGCCGAGAAATTTGCAGATTTCATCCGGCGAATTGGACGAGGCGATGAGCTCCTCGCGCGTCGGCGTATCTACGCCGTAATAGCAAGGTGAAATCGTGGGAGGGCAGCTGATTCGCACGTGAACTTCTCGGGCGCCAGCATCGCGTACCATGCGCACAATCTTGCGGCTGGTCGTTCCGCGAACAATGGAGTCGTCGACGAGAATCACTCGCTTGCCTTCAATCAGTCCGCGGACCGGATTCAACTTCAGCTTTACGCCAAAATTGCGGATAGCTTGCGAAGGCTCGATGAACGTGCGCCCGATGTAATGATTGCGAATCAGGCCCATCCGAAAAGGAATCTTCGATTCGAGTGCAAAGCCCACCGCCGCGGGCACGCCGGAGTCTGGCACAGGCACGACAATATCCGCGTCCACAGGATGCTCCCGCGCGAGCAAGCGTCCAAGTGTTTCCCGGCTTTCGTTGACGCTGCGTCCGAATATGAGGCTGTCTGGACGCGCGAAGTAAACATGCTCGAAAATGCATTGCTGGCGCTGCTTCTGAGGCGCGAAGCGAATGGACTCGATGCCGGAGCGGGAGATGCGCACCATCTCGCCGGGCTCGATCTCGCGCACGTATTGAGCGTTCAGCAGATCAAACGCACAAGTTTCGGAAGCGACAACCCAAGTCTCGTTTCCGTTTCCAGTTGGGGGGAGTTTGCCGAGCACAAGAGGCCGGAACCCCCGTGGATCGCGCACCGCATAAAGTTCGTCTTGCGTCAGCACCAGTAGTGAATACGCGCCTTCCACTTGGTTGAGCGCGTCACCAAGCGCGCCGGAAAGGTTACGAGCTTGCGACCGCGCGATCAGATGAACGATGACTTCCGTGTCGCTGTTCGTTTGAAAAATCGAGCCACGGTGCTCAAGCTTGCGGCGCCATTCTGCTGCGTTGGTCAGATTGCCGTTGTGCCCAAGCGCGACTTTGCCCTTGTTGCAATCGATGGTGATAGGCTGGGCATTTAGCAGCGCCTTATCGCCTGCCGTCGAATAGCGCGTGTGCCCGATCGCAAGACTTCCCGGAAGTTTCGCAAGCACGCTGGGCTGAAAGATCTCTTCGACTTCGCCCATAGCACGATGCAGGTGGAGTTCCGTACCGTCGCTCGACACAATTCCGGCCGATTCCTGGCCGCGATGCTGGAGAGCGTATAGACCCAGATATGCAATGTTCGCGGCTTCGGGATGCCCGAAAACGCCGAACACACCACACTCGTCGTGGAAGTGATCGTCGGCGTAAGCGAGTTTGGTCATCGTCTTGAAGTGAGTGCGCGTTCCAGTGAATTGGCCCAGACGTCGCGCAGCAAGCCGAGCGGGGAATCGACTACTGCGCCCCCCTTGCATTCGATGCGGAGCGGGCTGCCAAAGTGCACTTTGCCAATCTCGCGCGCGCCGACACCGTATTGTCTCGCAGTTTCGAGAACTGCGGCAAGCTTTGTCGGTGACATGGACACGATGCAGCGCGCTCCTCTTTCGTTGAAAAGCGAAAATTCCGCCGACGACGCTTCTCCCAGAGAAACGTGCGCGCCCAAATTTGACGCCGCGAAGCAAGACTCTGCCAGCGTAACAGCGATCCCGCCTTCGGAGATGTCGTGAGCCGATTGCACTGATCCCTCGGCGGCCAATTGGACCAGGCAGTCGATCAGACGCTTCTCTGCCCCGAGATCTATAGCCGGTGGTTCACCAGAAACGATACTCGCGATCGTCTTCGAGTATTCGGAGGACGAAAATTCGCGCGCGGTTTCTTCTCCGTGCGTAGCAAGTTCTGTTCCCTGGGTGGAATCCTTGGAGCCATTCAAGCGAACAATTATGTCGCCATCTTCGCGAAACGCAATTTTCAATACGCGCGAAGCATCCTCTAGAATCCCCAAAATCCCGATGACAGGCGTTGGGTAAATGGATTTGCCCAGCGTTTCATTGTAAAAGCTTACATTTCCGCCCGTAATCGGTGTGCCCAGTTCATTGCACGCCATCGTTAGCCCTTCGATGGCTTCGCTGAATTGCCACATTACTTCCGGTTTTTCGGGACTGCCAAAATTTAGGCAATTCGTCGCGGCTATGGGACGCGCTCCGGACGCGGCCACGTTTCGCGCGGCTTCCGCAACGGCGTGCATGGCGCCTAGCCGCGGATTCAACTGGCACCAGCGTCCATTGCCATCCGTGGCCAGCGCCAACGCGCGTTTCACGATTCCCGATTCCGGATCTTTGATGCGCACAACGGCCGCATCGCTTGCTCCAGGACCAGCGACTGTGTTGGTGCGCACACTCGTGTCGTACTGCTCGGTGATCCATCGTTTTGAAGCAATCGCCGGAGAAGCCAGCAGCTTTATCAAATTCCCCGTAAGGTTTTCTCCATCGGGCGCAAACGAAAACCAGTCTTTCGCCGTTTCGCTTCGTGGTGACGGCTGCGCAATGGGCCGTCGATAAACCGGTCCTTCCTCGGCGAGCGGATGTGCAGGAATTTCCGCTGCCACCTGCTCATGGTTCAAGACTTTCGCGATGCCACCTTCGGTGACCGTGCCGACAACCACCGCATCGAGTCCCCATTTCTTGAAAACGCCGAGAACTTCACTCTCTCTGCCTTTTTCCGCAACGAGCAGCATTCGTTCTTGCGACTCGCTCAACATAATTTCGTAAGGCGTCATCCCTGTTTCGCGCTGCGGCACTTTGGCGAGATCGATTTCGATTCCGGTGCCGCCGCGGGAAGCCATTTCCATCGTCGAGCAAGTCAATCCCGCCGCGCCCATATCCTGGATGGCGACGACCGCTCCCGTCTGCATCGCTTCTAGGCAGGCTTCCAACAAGAGTTTTTCCATGAACGGGTCGCCGACCTGCACGTTAGGACGTTTCTGTTTGGATTCTTCGGTGAACTCCGCCGACGCCAGCAAGGACGCGCCGTGAATTCCGTCGCGGCCCGTTTTTGCACCGACATAGATCACCGGATTCCCAATGCCTTTCGCTTTCGCCAGGAAAATCTCTTCTTTTCGCGCGATGCCAAGCGCCAGCGCATTCACCAGTGGATTCTGCGAATAGCACGGTTCAAGGCCGACCTCTCCGCCGATGGTCGGCACGCCAAAACAATTTCCATAGTTTGCAATGCCGCGAATCACGCCATCCAGAATGCGCCGATTCCTCGCAGCATCCTCTTCGCTCGTCCCCGCACCTGCCGCGATTTCTCCAAACCGCAGCGAATCGAGCACCGCAATGGGCCGCGCGCCCATCGTGAAAATATCGCGCAGGATGCCGCCCACACCTGTCGTCGCACCTTGGAACGGCTCGACATAGCTTGGATGATTGTGCGACTCGATCTTGAATGCGGCGACCAGCCCATCGCCTATGTCTACGACTCCCGCGTTTTCCCCAGGCCCTTGCACCACGAGCTTGCCTCGCGTGGGCAGCCGCTTCAGGTGCACCTTGCTGGATTTGTAGGAGCAGTGTTCGCTCCACATCACGCTGAAAATGCCGAGCTCCGTGATGTTGGGAACGCGACCGAGGATCTGTTGAATGCGCGCGTACTCCTCGCGCGTCACGCCGTGTTCGGCGGCGATCTCCGGAGTTACACTGATTTCGACGCTTGCTGTAGCCATTTGTGCGGGTCGCGTTCCTTCAATCGATTTTCTTTTCGAGATAACGTTCGAATCCGGCCGGCCAGTCCTGGGCAGGAATGCCGCGTTCTTCCGTGTCCATCACCGGTTTTCGCAACTGCAGATCGTTCGAAACTCCTAAGAAGGCCCTGAATTCTCCCCACACGGCCAGCCCACACGCAGAACCATCCTCGGCCCAGCCGATGTCCACCACATCTTCGTCGACGCCCACATGCGTGCGATCGTAGATATCGGCACTCTTCAAGATCTTTTTCTGCATCGCGTCGTACAAATAAAAGCAACCCAAATGTTCCGAATCCTCGAAGACGGCGAATATTCCCTTTGAACCTGGCGAGTACAGCACGAAACTGCCGTTCTCCTCGGATCTGGACGCTGAACCAGTCCCGCTCCCGGCCATTCCTCTTGTGGCCTGCCGCCTGTAAGATTCTCGCGCTTCGGCAAATTCCTCGTAGCTCAGTTCAGCGGCTTCTTCATTCATCGCATTGCTCAAATCGTGCCAGAGTCGATCACCGGGGAGACTTTGCTTACTTGAGCCGCCATCCCTATGCTGTGGCCTTCGCAGTTCCAGCGAGGGCTTCGACCATCGACCTGAAAACAATCAAACCGTCGCATGAACCCAGGGCTTGTTCGACTGCGCGTTCGGGATGCGGCATTAGCCCAGCGACATTGCGCTCACGGTTGCAAATGCCGGCGATGCTATTCATCGAGCCATTTGGATTTCCGGCGGCGTCATTGGATCCGTCGGGGGTCGTGTAGCGAAAAACAACTTGATGGTTTTTCTCGAGTTCGGCAAGCGTGCGCTCATCGCAGTTGTAGTTGCCGTCGGAATGCGCGATGGGAACCTTCAGGATCTGGCCTTGCTTCGCCGCGTTCGTAAACGGCGTATCCGTTTGCTCGACGCGAATGTGCACGTGGCGGCAAATAAAACGCAGCCCGCTGTTTCGCATCATCGCTCCCGGAAGCAGTCCCGCCTCCAGCAGTATCTGGAAGCCGTTGCAAATTCCGAGCACCATGCCGCCGCCGTTGGCAAATTTCTCAACGGACTTCATCACAGGTGAAAAGCGCGCTATCGCTCCCGTCCGCAAATAATCGCCGTACGAAAATCCTCCAGGCAGCAGGATCGCGTCGCAATTGGCAAGGTCTTGTGATTGATGCCAGATGAATTCGACGGGCTTGTGCAGCACGTTGCCGACGGCGTAGAAGGCATCGTGGTCGCAATTCGATCCGGGGAATACTACGACTCCGAATTTCATTGCGTGTCGGCTCCGTGTGGCATTCGGGGAACTTTTATTTTAGCACAGCGCGGCGATTTCAGGCCGCGTGCGAAAACAAAAACGAAAACAGCGCGGAGAGATAGAAGGCGCGGAACGAACTCACAAGAAGGGAAATATCACCGGCGACGCTTCACGGCGCGGCGAGACTTTGCTTTTCTTCGTGACCGCTTCGCTTTTTTCGGGTTCTCCGCCGCGGCCAACTCGCGTCGTTTCTTCGACGCCCAACCAGGCTTATTCACCTGGCGGCCGCGCGCGATCGCCAGCGCATCCGCGGGCACATTGTTCGTAATCGTCGATCCCGCTGCGACATAAGCGCCATCCCCAACTCGCACTGGCGCGACCAGCGCGCTGTCGCTTCCGATGAAGACCTTATTCCCGATCGACGTCGGAAACTTGTGAAATCCATCGTAGTTGCAGGTAATCGTCCCTGCGCCGATGTTTGATTTCGCCCCGATTTTCGTATCCCCCAGATACGTCAGATGCATCGCCTTCGTGCCTTCGCCGATCGTGCTTTTCTTCAACTCCACGAAGTTGCCGATGCGTGCTCCCGCCTTCAGATGATTGTCTGGGCGCAGTCGCGCGAACGGTCCGATAATCACTCCGTCGTCCAACCGGCTTTGCGCGACGACGCAATGCGGTTCTACGATCACTCCATCTCCGAGGATCGCGTCAGCGAGCACGCTCCCTGCGCGAATCGTGCATCGCTCGCCGATTCTCGTATTGCCCAGCAATTGCACGCCGGGTTCGATCACCGTATCCTCGCCCGCCATAACGTCCGGATCGATCAACACTGTTTCCGGCAACTGGATGCTCACCCCTGCTTCCATGAGCGCCGTGCGCTTTCGCTCGCGAAAAACCCTGTCGACTTCCGCCAGGTCCGCTCGTGTGTTGCAGCCCAATATCTCTCGCGCGTCCGCGGCCATTTCAGCAAGGATCTTCTCGCCTCCAGAAGTCATCGTGGCGATCGTGTCCGTCAGGTACAGCTCTCGGTGCCTGTTATTCGGCTTGACGCGGGCCAGCGCCGGCCAGAGTTTCTCCAGGGTGAAGCAATAAATCGCCGAATTGATCTCGTTGAGTTCGCGCTGTTCTTCCGTAAGCTGCGAATCCTCGACAATCGCTCCAACCTCCGCCTCGGACTTCCGCAGAATCCGCCCATAGCCCGAAGGGTCGGCGAGCACCGCCGTCAGTATCGTTGCTGCGGCGTTCCCCGCTCGATGCACGGCAAGCAAACTCTTCAGGGTTTCCGTCCGAACCAGTGGCGCATCGCCCGGCATCACCAGAGCAATCTTGGCTCGGCCCAGCGCTCGGCGGGCAATCTGGACGGCGTGCCCAGTGCCGTTCTGCGGTTGCTGAAGCACGCTTTCCGCGGCGAAGGCTTCAACCACCGAAGTGACCTGCTCGGCTTGGTGCCCCACCACGACCACCGTCTGCTTCGCTCCCAACGGAGCGCACGCCCGGATGACGTGTTCGATCAGCGAGCGACCACCCGCCCGATGTAATACCTTCGCAAGGCTGGATTTGAGTCTTGTGCCTTTCCCTGCGGCAAGAATGACGACGGCTAGATCGTGATTAGACATGGTTTTCAGCCCATTCTGCGGGAGCCTTCGAGATTTGGCAATCCGGGGTTCTTTGAAGGGGGCGAATCCCTAATCAGTGGCCGGAGCGGGAGAGAACGTGGTCAACCGAACTTCACGTTCCACTGGGGTCGGCTCCCCGGTGGTTATCGTCCAAAGTGAGGGATCAGCCAGCAACCGGCTGACTAGCTGGGTATGCAATGCGTGGCCCGCCTTATAGGCTTCCACGCGGGCCAGCAGAGGCAATCCCGCGAGCGCCAAATCGCCAATCAAATCCAGGGCTTTGTGGCGTCCAAATTCATCCGGGAAGCGGAGGGGCCCGTTCATTACGCCTTCGTTGGTCAAGACAATCGCGTTTTCCAGCGATCCGCCCCGAATCAATCCCATCGACCTAAGCGGCTCGATGTCTCGCTCGAAACAAAACGTTCGAGCCCGCGCGAGCAATTGCCGGAATGTCTCCGGGCTGACCACCATTTCGATTTCTTGCTGGCCAACCAGCGGGTGCGGAAAGTCCACGTAGCATCGCACGCGAAACTCCTCGGCCGGGTAAATGCCGATGCGCCGGTCGCCCTCTTCGACTTCCAGCGGCTTGAGAATCTTCAAATAACGCCGCTTCCGGCGCAGTTTCCGCACTCCTGCCTGTTCCAACATCTGCATAAATGGCTCAGCCGAACCGTCCAGGATGGGGATTTCGATTGAGTCGATGTCGATGTAAATGTTGTCGATTCCGCACGAATAAATCGCCGCCAGCAAATGTTCTGTCGTCGAAAGCAGCACGCCTTGCTTCATCAAGCTCGTTGCATAGCTTACGCGTGCAACGTTGTGGCCTTGTGCCTCGATTGGAAAATGATCTAAGTCGGTTCGTCGAAAAACGATGCCCGTATCGGCGGGCGCGGGAAGCAAGCGGACATGTCCGAACACGCCGGTGTGGAGGCCTACACCCTCAGCGCACGCCTCTTTCGCTATGGTCGATTGAAACATTGCCCCATGAAAGGATAGCACTTCGTTAGCCAGCGTTTCACCTCTTTGTCCATTTTTTTCAGTAACTTATAGGAACACTGGGCAGCCCTTTTCGTTGCGGTGTGTCTATTGCGCATCATTTTGCTCATTAGGCGCGTCCTAGTCTCCACAGCCCGGGCCAGCCACTCCAGCAAATTTGCATTCTCGGGCTACCTTTCTCTTTCCTGCCGCGTCCCAACTCTTGACAGTGCTATAATTAGCAGTCTGGCTTTGGCCTATGGTTGTGCGTGGATTTTGGAACGAGGACAGGTGAGGCATGAATCGAGCGGCTCGCATCGGAGTTCTTTGCGTTTCGGCGGTTATCTTTTGTTACGCCGGTCTGGGCCATGTTCTCGGCCGCACGGCAGACGACAAAGCGTACAAGTCGCTCACGGTCTACAGTGAAGTCTTGCAAAAGATTCAGCAGGATTACGTCGACGAGCCAAATCTGCACCTCGTGACGACCGGCTCTCTCCATGGCCTCCTCGAGTCTCTCGACCCACAGTCCAGCTACCTGACGCCGCGTGAATTTACCCAATACAAGCAGAAAATGGCGGCCAATGATCCCGGTGACACGGGTCTCACTCTCAGCAAACGTTTCGGCTACATCATCGTCATCTCCGTTCTGCCCGATAGCCCTGGTGAGAAGGCCGGAATTCACAGCGGTGACATCTTGGAGTCCCTTGCGGGCTTTACGACGCGTGACATGTCCGTTGGCCAGGCCGTGAATTTTCTCCACGGTCCTGCGGGCACCCCGGTGAAAGTCGGAGTTATCCGCCGCGGCAAGGCAGATCCTGACCAGGTTGATCTCGTTCGCGATAAGCTCAGTCCTGAAAAAATCGTCAGCGAAAAAGTCGATCCTGATATTCTTGCGCTCCGCTTGCCTTCTCTTAATCCCGGACGCGCCGACGAGATGCGCTCTCGTCTTATCGATGCCGAGAAACAGGGTGTCCATAAGGTCGTTCTTGATCTTCGCGAATGCGGCCGCGGGCCTGTTTCCGAAGCAATTTCCGTGGCCAAGCTTTTCATTCCGTCCGGCACTCTGATCACGCTCCGCGGACAAACCATTACCACTCAAGTGTTTTCCGCCGAACCCGCGAAAGTCGTTTGGAAAGGGCCTGTCTCCGTCTTGATCGATGCATCGACTTCCGGCGCCGCTGAAGTTCTCGCCGCTGCAATGGTTAATAACCATCGCGGCGACGTCGTCGGTGAGCGCACCTTTGGGCTTGCCTCCGAGCAAAAACTCATCACGCTCGATGATGGCGCTGCACTTTTCCTAACCGTCGGGAACTACTACAACGCCGACGGCAAGTCCATCCTCGAAGAAGGCGTTGCACCTTCCGAGGTCGTCCGAGCCTCCGCAGACGATGATGCTGATAGCGGCGACGACGATAGCGACTCGGCTGACGCGCAGAAAGAACCCGCGCAGCCGCGCCCGTTATCCCCGGAAGATCCAATCTTCCGCAAAGCGCTCGAACTCTTGAAGACGCCTCAGAAAAAAGCCGCTTAGTTTTCCGTGCTGGCTGATCTAGGGGCAATCAATCTGCATTCTTCGTTCAGCTGTGAGCAGCGCCACTGGCGTATAGCCTTTACTCCACTTGTATTGCTCCTTCTCGCCGCGCTCCTTGTATGTGGCTGCAAGAATGAACAGGAGAAGCGCCTCTCGCCCAATCGCGTGCACGCCATCACCCGCGAGATGATGCAGGCCGCCGCTGGTTTCGGTGAGAAACCGGGCGACCTGGCTGCACACTTCCAGTTTGATGGCGCTCGGACCGGCCGCTCAGATCAGCTCTACGTCGCGCTGCCTCCGGCCGCTTCCGAACAATCCCGCCGCCAGTCTGTCGCTAAGCTGATTCAATCCTTGGACGCTGTCGCCACTTCGCATCATCTGACGCGTGACGCTCCAACCAACTCAGGGGCCCTCCTCCGCATGGATTTTCGCAGCGCGAACGTAATCACGCATTCGGTCCACATCATCGCCCCACTCTCTGCTCGCGGCCCATCCTCACTCGCATCTCGCGCGGATGAAAACGGCGAGTCCCCACGTCTAGCCATCATCCTCGACGATTTGGGCAGCGACCGCGCAGCTGCCGACGCCATCTTCGCTTTGCCGTATCCTTTGACGATCTCCGTTCTGCCCAATCATGCGCATTCCGCTGAAATCGCTGAGGAGGCGCATCGCCGCGGCTATGAAGTGATGCTCCATCTCCCTATGCAGTCCGTTGGAAACGAAACGCCGGAGGCCCAAGAATTGCATCCAGGCATGCCCGCCGACGGCATTCCCTCGCTCTTTGAACAGATGATGGCAAGCGTCCCGTATGCGGCCGGCGTCAACAATCATCAGGGATCGCAAGCCACCGCCGACCCAGCGCTTATGGAAGAGCTCATGCCCGTCCTCGAAAAATGGAACCTGTTCTACGTGGACAGCCGCACCACCGCCGCCACCGTCGCATACGACACGGCTCAACGCTCGGGCGTCCGCTCCGGCTTTCGGAACGTCCCCTTTCTCGATGATGTCGCTGAGGTTTCCGCCGTCCGCAAACAGCTCGATCTGGCTCTTCGTGGTGCCAAGGAAAAAGGAGGAGCCATTGCCATCGGCCACCCTCATCCCGCCACGCTAGAGGCGTTGAAGGAAGTTCTACCACGAGCGAAATTGCGCGGCATTCGCTTGGTGTACGCTTCCGACTTGGTGCACTAGCAACGAGCCGAGGACCTCAAGCCGAGGTGATGCGCTCTTTCTCTGCCCCTCTTTCCGGATACAGGTAGTGCACGGCCAGGAAGAACAGGCCCAGGATCAGAAAATCCAGGATGCTCCCTTCGGGACCGGCCGACCCACCCGTCATCCAGTTCGGCCCGTGCAGGGTTGCGTTTGAAAGATGACCGGGGAAAATCATTCCGCTGTCGGGAACCGAAAATAGAAATGTCTCGCCAAAATCAAAACTCGCGTGCATGCCTACCGCGAACCATAAACTTCCAGTACGTTTTAAAGTGAAGCTCCAGAAAAGCCCGACGAGCGCAACGCCCAACACTCCGACCCAGCCCTCGCCGTTGTTTCGCAAGTGTACGGCTCCGAAGCCGAGCGAAAGCAATACTGCCGCCGGCCAGAAGCCGATCCCTTCCGTCAGCGTATAAAGCGTGTAGCCTCGAAA
This sequence comes from Candidatus Acidiferrum sp., assembly GCA_049641765.1. Taxonomy (GTDB): domain Bacteria; phylum Acidobacteriota; class Terriglobia; order Acidiferrales; family UBA7541; genus Acidiferrum. The sequence goes on along the minus strand of JBAQJX010000041.1, from coordinate 32,220 downwards.
AAAGAATTCCTCGAATAGTCCGACCACCAGAAAAAAAAAGGCCCAGAAGAGCGCCCACTTCGCAATCGCCGCTCCGTGCTCCGCGAGAGCTCCAAAGGAATAGTCTCCAAAAGCGGCGATCAGTCCCACCAGCACCGCTATCTCGCAGAACCCGAAAACACACCCTTGGCCAAAAAGCTTTCCAAATGCCCTCCGCAGGGGAAGTCCGTACTCACCTACGGGAATCTCTTCGAACTGCGACATGATCCAAGCCGAAAGAAACGCCGCGAGAAAGCTCGCTGATTCTCCGATTGCCTGATAGCCGGGACTGAAGACACCGGTTGGCGGCCTTATCACAAGCGCAAGGAAGAAGAGTGCTGTGCTCCATAGCACAAAGAAAATCGCAACGTACATCAGCAGTCGCCAGCCTGAAGCTAGATCTGATTTGTTCCCGAATTGCCTGCCTGCGGGCAACTTGGTAGAGGTACTGACTTCCTTATAGATTTCAGGAGGCGTACCAGAGGGATCGCCTTCTAATTTTGGCTCCAAAGATACTCCTGCCTCCGGCCTCACACTTTGACCTCGGCGTGTGAGCCGCTAGTAAGCTTGCCGCAGCCGTAGGCCGCGCGCCGATTTGTTCGGAGTCTGCTCCCCTGATTCTTCGCCAAAAGGTAGCACAGTTTCCGGCCCAATTTCGAGACGCGTGCTGCACTTCCGGCTTTAGTTCGGGTCTGGCTTCCTTGCGCAGCTCCTATCTCAAATTCCAAGTGACATTAAATAACCGCTTTGCTATATTTAACCGGTTAGATTTCTCCGACGCTTCATTTCACCTTGCCTAACCGGTATGTGGAGGCAAACTCTATGCCCCTCGCACCCAGCACATCATCCCTGATTGGTGGCCGCCTTTCTCTCGATTTCGTCAACGAATTGGGCCCTCCCTCCAATTTTTCCTGGGAAAAACTTCTCCGCTTCCTGCTCGACACTCGCGTTATCTCGCCGGAGCGCAGCGCCCAACTGCTCGCTCTTCCCGAGAACGACACGCAAAGTGCCGCCGCTCTTCTTCTGAAAGCGCAAAGACTTCACGCTTCTTTGCACGATTCATTCGGCGGTATGCTCCGCAAAGAGGTCCTCCGCCGCGATTGGATTGAGCCCCTGAACGAAGTCTTGCGTGTGACCGAAGGCCATGACGAACTTCTCCAACGCAATGGCGTTTGGGGTTTGGAATTCGTTGCCAGAGAGGGCGGTCTCGATTGGCTGCTTGCCGCCATCGCGCGTTCCGCGGCGGAAATTATTGCGGAAGGCCCTGGCGCACGCCTGCGGGCCTGCTCCAATCCTTCTTGCGGTTTGCTTTTCTATGACGTCTCGCGCACAAAGCGCCGCCGCTGGTGTTCCATGTCCCGTTGCGGCAATCGCAGCAAGGTCGCTGCCTTTTCCCGCCGCCATTCCGCTCCCGGCCGATCACGCTAAGCCTTCGGCACCCCCTGCCGCCTTGACCACTATTTCACATATCTGGGGGACTCGCCCTTCGACCACGGGTCATAGCGGTAGGCAAAAACCAATCGGTCTGCTAGCGGCGGATGCGTGTACAGCCAGAAGGTAATGAACTCCGGTGGATTGGGATCAGCCAGGTCGACCTCTCCCAATACTTGGAACGACTGCGCGGCCACCTCCGATGAATTTGGCACAATCCCGTGAATCACTTCCAGGCCATAGACGTCGGCCTCGTGTTCTTGCATCCGCGAAAATCCGTTGATGATCGGAGAGGCCAGAAACATCCCAATTTCCAGCAAGAGCAGCAGCACGGCTAACGACGCCCAATCCTCCGGGCCGTAAATCTTCCAATCGGCGCTCCATCGGCCGAGCGTCCAATGCAGTGCGCGAAACAGCGCGTAAAATCCGACGAACAGCAGCCCCGCGGAAAACAAGAATCCTTTCCAGACGTGTCCCAGAACGTAGTGTCCCAACTCGTGTCCCACGATGAAAAGTGTCTCGTTCGTCGTGGCTTTCTGAATGGTCGTGTCCCAGATCACCACGCGCTTCGAACTTCCCAGCCCGGTCACGTATGCATCGACATCGTTCGTCTTTTCGCTCGCCTTCATCAAAAACATGCGGTCCGCCGGGATCGGCACGCCCGCGTGTTGCGTCAGCTTTTCGATCGCGGCAACCAGGTTGGGATGCGTCGTCTCAAGCGGTTCGAACTTGTTGAACAGCGGATCGATGAACCACGGGCTGACAAAAACAAAAAACAAAATCACAGGCAGTGCCGCAAACCAGAAGTGCAACCACCAGCGCCTCGGGCTCGTTCGGATGACCCAGGACAATATCAGCGCTACGATCAGCGCGAATCCGGCCATCAACAACTGTTCCTTGGTCCAATCCAGGAACCATGAGCCCCACATTTGCACCGACACTTCATAGCGTCTCGAAAGCACGTGCCCGTACATGCGCAGCGGTAGCGCGATCACATCCAGCGTCACCACCAGCAGCGGCATGAACACCAGCGCTTGAATCGACCTCTTGTCGCTAAACCGCTCCGCCCAATCGCGAAACTTCGCGGCAATCCCGAGCCACAAGAGCACTCCCAACGCAAATACCGAAAGGCCCACCGAGAAAAAATAGAGCGTGTAAGACGCGCGCGAGTATGTCACCGCCTCTTCGTACCGCTGCTGCGAAAGTTTATATCCCTCTTTTCTTGGTTGTTGCGGTGTAGCGGACTGCGTGGACCGCACTTCCGTGGGAACTGGAGCTGCTGGCAACGACTGCGCCGGAAACGGCTGCTCGCTCACCGCGGTCGCCGCCCCGACAGGCGGGCAAACACTCGCGCCGAGCAACAAACTCGCACAAAGCAACACGACGAAACGGTGAATGCAAACACACCGCTTCATTCCGACCTCCTCGCAATCCGTCCTGCAACTTCTCCGTGCGTACCCACCTCGGGCGCACGCGGCGGGAGTATGCCGCACGCAACGCCGTCGCGCAAGACTCGTCGTGAAGAATCCGGGCTTGTCATGGGTCCCACGAATTTTCCTCGAAACCTGAATCAGCTCTAAGGCGAGCCCGGCGAAGTAGTGAAGTGTGCCGTCTTTAAGCAATAATTTCGGACAGCTCCCGTCGTCGCCAATCCGAGGTGTACGAACGACGTCCAGCGCTCCAGCTTGTGATGCCCAAATCGATGAAATAAATATGCTGCTCCGACCGAAGCCCCCGTCGCCGACGCTTCAATCGTCCCGAACGCCGCATGATTATCCACCACGGCATTAGTCAAAAATATCTCCTGTCTGCCGCGTCGCCTCATGTTCAAGGTCGAAAAATAGTCCAGCGTCCGCGCCGCTCCCACTCCCGCAAAGAGCCAAGCGTTCTCCTTGTCCCAAAACCGGTGCTCTTTCTTGGCAGCCGTTTTCTTCTCTGTCTCCGCGCTCCCGGGCCCGGTGGTGTTCGTCGTATTGGTGTTTGGCGCCTCGGGTTTCGGCGCATCCGGCGCCGTCTGGCCAAACGCAGCGCGCGCGCCCATCGTCGCCCAGCCGGCAACAAAGAGCACCCGCGCAAACCCGCACACTCCCCCACTTCTCTTCATCGTCTGCACCGGTCACGCTCGTTTTCAATTAAATCGGCGAACGAGTATAATCCCCACGTTGCCATTCGTGGCAACTCACTCGAGGAGTTCTTCCATGCGCCGTCACCTTCTCCTGTACTTTTGTGTCCTCGCGGTTCTAGTTTTCCTGGTTTCCACTGCCGAACCCGCGCGCACGAAGACTACGGTTTCCGCGCCGGAAACCTCTACTCGCTCCTTCGAATTCACCTACCAGGTTCATTTTCCGGCCACGGCAAATCCGTCAGGCCCGGTGCGCCTCTGGATTCCCCTCCCGCAGCCGGACGGATATCAAGACTTGAGCGCCCTGCATATTGAGAGCCCCGTGGCCTACTCCCAAAGACGTGACCCCGAATACAAAGATGTCTTTGCTGAGTTCAAACCCACAGCCCAACAGGCCGCCGCCGGTTTTGACGTGACACTCCGTTTCACCGCCACGCGCCATGAACACAAAGTCGCCTTGAACCCTGCGCTCGAAACTGCCTCCGCCACGCTGCCGCCGGATCCTATGCTTCACCGCTACCTCGAACCAGACAAACTCGTCCCTCTGAACGGCACCATCGCCGAGCTCGCCAAAGAGCACACCGCCGGCGACGGCACGCAGCTTGAAAAGGCTCGCCACATTTACGAGTACGTCGTCGCCACCATGCGCTACGACAAATCTGGCCAGGGCTGGGGCCGCGGCGACGCCATCTGGGCCTGCACCTCCAAGCGCGGTAATTGCACCGACTTCCACTCTCTCTTTATTGGCATGATGCGCGCGTCCGGCATTCCCGCGCGTTTCGAAATAGGATTCCCGCTTCCAGAGGGCAAATCGGAAGGCGAAATCGCCGGCTACCACTGCTGGGCTGAGTTTTATTTGACCGGTATCGGTTGGGTGCCCGTCGACGCCTCGGAAGCCTGGAAAAATCCCGCCAAGCACGATTATTTCTTCGGCGCCCACGACGTGAATCGCGTCTTTTTCACCTACGGCCGCGACATCCATCTCTCGTCCGACCAAAAGGGCGACCCTCTGAACTATTTCATTTATCCCTACGCGGAAGTGAACGGCCTGCCCGTCAAAGACCTCCAGACCCACTTCTCTTTCCGCGACCTGCCCACCACACAGCAAGCTGCTGGTCGCTAGGTTCGCGTCGCCAACCCCCTATTTTTTCCGCCCGTCGCGGTTGCCGTATTCGCAGCACTCTCCACCGTCGCAATTGTCCCCTGTGCTCCGCGGCGTTATCCTTGAGCTTGACCCGGCCCGTCGCCCAAGAGGTATAAGACCATGTCTCATTCCATCTCTTTGCGTTTGGCCATCGCCGCCCTTCTCACGGGCGCGCTATTGCCCCTGGCTTCGCTCGCCCAGTCTCAGGATTCGCAAACGCAATCCGTCGCCGATGCCGCCCGCCATGCTCGCGAGCAAAAGAAAGCTGCCACCAAGCCCGTCCCCGTCATCACCGACGACACTCTGAAGCCTGCTCCTGCCGCTCCTGCTTCAGCAACGGCCACACCAACCGCCTCACCGGCTCCCTCTTCTGACGCTGTTCCAGCTTCCAGCTCAGCCCCTGCTGCGGACGCTGCCACTGCCGCCGCACCGGACAAGTCTGCCGCTCCGGCTGCTGATTCCGCTCCCGCTGCGGCTGCCGCGCCAGCCGAAGACGACGCTCAAAAAGCCAAAGACGCTGCCGAACTCGCTAACTTCAAAGCTCAGCTTGCTGACGGTCAAAAAGCCGTCGACCTTCTCCAACGAGAGCTCTCCCTCGATCAAGACACCGTCTATTCCAATCCCAATTACACCGACGACCCTTCTGGCAAATCCAAGCTCGACGACCTCAAGCAGCAAATCTCGGACAAGCAGCAAGTCGTCGACGACCTCAAGGCGCGCATCGAGACTCTACAAAACGCTATGGGCAACTCCGCTCCTTCCGCACCCGAGAAAACACCTCCTTCGACACCGCCCGCTCCGCCTCAATCCTAGTTTTCGAGCACGCCAGCTCACATTTCTCCCGTTTGCCTTCCACAACTCTTCCCTCCACCCTCGGCGCCTGACAGTTTCTGTAAACTTTTTCCCTGTCTTTCTCGTATTCTCTCTAGCAATCGCGGTTGTTTCTTTCCGCGGGACGGAATCCGATGCAATTGAATGTCGAAGCTCTAAGCAAGAACTATCGCGGTGGTGTGCAAGCGCTCCGTAACGTGCAGCTTGCCCTGAAGCCCGGCGTTCTCGGTTTGCTCGGCCCCAATGGCGCCGGCAAGTCCACTCTCATGCGCATCCTGGCGACAATCACGCAATCCTCCTCCGGCCGCGTCTTATGGAATGGCACCGACGTCGCGCGCAATCCCGATGCGCTTCGCGGCGTACTCGGTTATCTTCCTCAGGATTTTGGCGTCTATCCCAATCTCAGCGCGATTGAGTTTCTCGAGTATCTCGCGGCTGTAAAGGGAATTCCCGCAGCCGCAGCGCGCCGGCGCATCTCCGAACTCCTCGCGCTCGTGAACCTCGCCGATGCTGCGAAGCGTCCTCTCGGCGGATATTCGGGCGGCATGCGCCAGCGCGTCGGCATCGCGCAAGCGCTCCTCAACGATCCGCAGCTGCTCATCGTCGATGAGCCCACCGCCGGGCTCGATCCCGAGGAACGCGTCCGCTTTCGCAATCTTCTCTCGGAGTTGTCCGGAGAGCGCATCGTCATTCTCTCGACGCACATCGTCTCCGACGTAGAAGCCGTAGCCACCAGCATCGCCATCCTCGCGCACGGCCAACTTCTCGCTCACGTCGCGTCCGAAGCCCTTCTCTCTCAAGTCGCAGGGAAAATTTGGGAAGTCATCGTCCCCAGCGCCGAGCTTCCCGCGCTTCGCGAGAAGCTCCTCGTCAGCAACACCGCGCATCGCATCGACGGCGTCCACGCCCGTGTCGTCGCCGATGCCCCTCCCTCCGTCGCCGCTCGCCAGCTAGAGCCGACCCTCGAAGACGCCTACCTCGCCATACTGGCCACGCAGCGCGGCATCCCTGTAGGAGCCGCTGCGTGAGCGTTTCGCGTTCCATCTTGGCCATCGCTCGCGCCGATTTCTTCGAGCGCGTTCGCCGCTACAGCTTCTTGGTCACGCTGCTCTTCGCCGTTTTCCTGGGCTACTGTGCCGCCACCGGCCGAATCGCGCTTCACCTCGGCGATTATCGCGGCGTGTATACCTCCGCGTGGATCGGCGCGCTCGTGGCTGTCGTCACCACGTCCTTCGTTTCTCTCGTCGGCTTTTACATTGTCAAGAATGCCATCGACCGCGATCGCCAGACCGGCGTCGGCCAAATCCTTGCCGCAACGCCGCTCTCAAAACTTTCTTATGCCCTCGGAAAGTTTCTCAGCAACCTGGCGGTCCTTTCCGCAATGGTTGTCGTACTTGCTCTCGCTGCCGTCGCCATGCAGTTCTTCGCCGCCGAAGATCCGCGCCTCGACACTGTTGCTTTGCTTGCCCCATTTCTGCTGATCGCTTTGCCGGCGATGGCGCTCACCGCCGCGCTCGCTCTCTTGTTTGAAACGCTCCCCCTGTTGCGCGGCGGGCTCGGCAACGTCGCGTGGTTTTTCGTTTGGAGCATCCTCGGCATCGGCCTCCCTGAACTTTCCGGCAAGCATTGGCTCGATCCCATGGGCTTGATAACCGTCGCCGATAGCATGATGGAAGGCGCTCGCGCCAACATCCCCGGCTACAAAGATAGTTTTTCGCTCACCATCGCCGATGCGCCCGCCAAAATTGTGGACACGTTTCGTTGGCAGGGAGTTCCGTGGACCGGCCATATGATCCTCTTGCGCGTGGGTTGGATGCTTGCAGCTGTTGTTATTGTGCTGCTAGCCGCGCTGTTCTTCGACCGATTCAATCCCGTAACTTGGTTCTTTCCCTCCGCACAAAAAGCGAAAGAGACTTCGCCCGCACTTGTTGCTGAACAATCCGCCGCTGGATCAATCGTCTCCGTGAAACCACCCGCCACTCACCTCACGCCCTTGGCTGCCGATGCGCACGCGGGAGCTTTCGGCCGCATTTTCGTAGCCGAACTGCGTCTCGCACTGAAACATCTCCGCTGGTGGTGGTATGCCGTCGCCGCGGGCCTTCTCATCGCGCAATTGGCTTCGCCGCTCGCAATATCGCGCGGACCTCTTCTCGGCGTCGCATGGATTTGGCCGATTCTGGTCTGGTCCGCCATGGGCTCGCGCGAATCGCGCTTCGGCACTCGCTCGCTGCTCTTCTCCTGCGCCAATATCCTGCCGCGTCAACTCCTCGCTTGTTTTCTCGCTGGTTTGACCGTTGCCACTCTAACCGGCGCTGGCGCCGGCGTAAGACTTTTGCTTGTACGCAGTTTCGCTGGCCTCTTCGCCTGGTTCGCCGGAGCATTTTTTCTCTCTGCTCTCGCCCTGGCTCTCGGCACCTTAAGCGGCTCCAGCAAACCCTACGAAGGGCTACTCACCGCCATCTGGTATGTCGGCCCGATGAATCACACGCCCGGCCTTGATTTCACCGGCGCTGCCAGCGGCTCGCACACCGTCTCCTACGCCCTAATCTACTTCGCGCTAAGCGCCGCGCTTCTCATCTGCTCCTTCCTGATCCGCTCCCGCCAACTCCGCTCCGTCTAGCGAACCTGCGGCGGCGCGTCGCTATTCCGTGCCCATGCCCCTTCGCAACCCCACCACAATCCCTTGTACTCTTTTCCCTTGACACCACAGTCCGCTAACGGCAGAATCCGCTCCATCAATTCTGTTTCGGCCGCCCATGGAAGCTTCTGCCGCGCTTGCATCATGGCGCGCCCGCAGAGCTGGCTGGCCGCTGAGGGAGCGCACATGCAGTATCTGCCCGGTTTCACCGTGCAATGCATCAATCCGTCGTGCGAAGCCCGCGGTCACTGGCTCCGCGCCGATGCCACCGGTCCGATCGCCGACGACGGCCGTTGCCCCTGCTGCGGCGATTTCCTTCGCAACGTTCCTCCGCCTCTCGGCCCGCGCTTCCGCATGCGCCCTCGCGCGCTCACCGCGCGCCCGCCCCTTCGTCCTCGCCCTCGCTGATCTCGAACTTAGCTGGCCCAATCTCGACCCGCCGTCTCGCGCGCGTTCGCCTATCGCAAGTACTTGCCAAACCGGTTATCGCCATACAAAATACCGCCGTGCCTCGCCCTTTCCGCCCGGTTTTGTTGCTCGCGCTTGGCCTGCCGTGTCTCGCTGCCTCGTGTCTGCATGCCCAGGTGGCTGCCCCTGCACAAACTCCGTCAAGCCCCGCCACTCCTCTCGCGCTCGACTTCCCCGACTCCACCAGCGGGCTTGAACATCTCGCCAAGGAAATTCTTAAAGCGCAGAAAGACGGTGACTCCGCGCGTGCCTCCGCATTGGCCCAGAGCCTGGTCCTCCCAGATCCCGCCGCGTGGTATCTGCAGGTCTTTGGTCCTGGCATCGCAAAGGACGAAGGTGCAAAATACGCCGCCGATCAAAAACGCCTCCCTGCGGAAATTCTTACCTTTTTCTTCGGAGCCCTTCAAAATCACAACACCGATGTGACCGCCGCTCGCTTCGGCGAAACCTGCGACGACAACGCTGGCGAGTCGGCCTTCGGCACGCTTCAATTACGTCTTGAGCCCGTTCCCCTCTATGAGCTTCGTTTTCAAAATGGCGACCATTTCCTGCGCTTTTTTGCGCTTGCCTACGTCGACGGCGCCTTCCGTTACATTCTTGCACCCACAGTAGCGAATCACTTTCGTTACAATCCGGCACCCAGTCGCGCCACGGACGCGCAAAACAGTGAGGACAATAATCCCCCTCGGGCGGCCACGCGGATTCGTCAAGGCGGAAACATAACCGCGGCCATGCTAGTGAACAAAGTCCAGCCGCAATACCCGAAAATAGCCCGCGACGAGCATCTCCAAGGCACTGTCCGCCTCCACGCGATCATTGGTAAAGACGGATCTGTAGCCCAGTTGGTTGTTCTGCAGGGCTACTGTTCACTCGCCAAGTCATCCGTGGATGCCGTCAGCAAATGGCGCTATAAGCCTACGACACTCTCCGGCCAGCCCGTCGAGGTCGACACCACTATCGATGTGATCTTCTCCCTCCGCTATTGAGTTTGCCTTCTAGGGTGATCACAAAGGGTCCGCCATGGATGGCATGATGCAGCTTGAAGTAGAAAACAATGGCTGCACCTGACGGACGTCTCTCAAAAACCGGGCTTTTGCTCGTTTTCAGCTAAACAAGAAATAGCGCGTCGCTTCCGCGCTCAATCAAACTCCAGCGTCCCGCCCCTCTTCAACAACTCCGCCGCCTGTTCCACCATCTCCTTCACAATCTCTTCCGCGCTCGGCCGGCTCTTCACCAATCCCACCGCTTCTCCTCCCACCACCGCCATCGTTTCCAAGTCGTTCTTCGCACGCGCCTCCGCATATTTCTGCGCATAAGACCCATACGCCTCGAACGCCGCGCCCTCTCGCTCCGCCCACTCTCCGCTCAGCCCGTTCTTCAGAAATCGGAACGAGTATTCCCGCGGCCACGGCGTTCCTCGCAGCGCGTCCAGCGCTTTTGTCCGAACCGTCGCATCGCCTGTCGCCGCAATCGCTCGATCCGTGTGTGATTTCGGCGTCATCGCTTCCGCTGACGCCCAAAACCTCGTTCCCATCACGACCCCTTCCGCCCCCCGCATCAACGCCGCCGCCAATCCTCGCCCGTCGGCGATTCCTCCCGACGCCAGCAGCAGCGTTTCCGGCGAATGCTTCTTCAAGTAGTCCGCCGCTTCCGGCACAAAGGGCAGCGTCGACCGCCCCGCTCCGTGCCCTCCTGCTTCCGTCCCCTGCGCCACGATGGCCGCCGCTCCCGCTTCAACCGCCATCTCGATCTGCTCCAAAAACTGCACCTGGCAGATTAGCAGCGCTCCCGCCTCGCGAATCTCCTTCGCAAACGGCCGTGCATCTCCAAACGAGAGAAACACGCAGTAGGGCGCGTGCTTCAGCGCGCCGGTCAACATTTTCGGCGTTCGCTCCAATGCCCACGTGATGAATCCCACGCCGAATTTCCCCGCTTTTGCGCCTACCAATTCCGCATCCAAATCCGGCTCTCCGCCCAACGCTCCCGCGTATCCTCCACCCACGATTCCTAATCCGCCCGCCCATGTTACCGCGGCCGCCAACTCTCCTCCTGCCACCAGCGCCATCGGCGCGCACAGAATCGGATGCCGTATTCCAAATCGTTCCGTGACTCTTGTCTTGATCCTCGCATCGCTCATCCGAATCCCCCTGAGCAACTAACGTCGTGCAAGTTCTCTTTCCACACCAATTCTGTTTTCGACTGTCTTCACATCCAGTCGTATCACAGAAATGAACGCCCAGAGGTGAACCAGTGGCACAAAAATGTAGGGGCACGATATATCGTGCCCCTGATAGACCCGTGCCCGTTCTCGATTGTCTGACAAAGTCCGTCAGCTGTGCCGCTTCCACACCTTGCAGGCCATCCGCACTTCAGTTCCCCGCCGTCCTCAAATATTCCAGCGCCGCCACCTCTTTCCAAACATCCCCTTGTTTCTCCTCCACCGACCACCGGTAATCATCATTCGTCTTTCGTGCCACAAACACCTGCAAATCCGCCATGTTTCCGTCGAAATCCGGCCCGTGGAAGCTCATCTTCGTCGAATTCCCATTGACTTCCACCGGCCCTTCCGTGATCCCATTCTTCGTGTCCATGTACCACATCGCTAGCGACTTCTGCGCCGGGTTCCAGAAAAAGTGTCCGTCGTAGGCCTTCGCCGTTCCTTTCTCGAAAACAAAATGCGTATTGAACCGGATGTACGCATTGTTGTCCGACCACTGGTAGCGAGTTTCGATCTTCATCCCCGGCTGCATCTTCGAAGCGTCCGCCGTCCACACTCCTCCCACCAGCCAGTTCATGACGGCAATCGGTTTCGATTCGTCCGCCTTCTTTTCGTTGTTCTGGCTCCATCCCATCGTCGTCGCTGCTAAAACTATTGCCACTATCCCCACTGCCCGCATCATAATTCCTCCTCCGTCTTTGCCACACGCATCCCCGCGCAAGCCTCTTTGTTTTTTTGTTTACGTAGTTACCTATTTATTTCATTGCTTCTGGTTTTCTCTTTTTACCTTCAGCAAATCAAAATATCCCCGCAAGTGTTCCACCGACGCATCAAACGGCTCGATCGCTCGATGCGCCCGCGCCTGCATCACTCCTCCCTCCATCACCGTCAGCACAAACTTAGAAAGCGTCTTCAGGTTCGTTTCCTTCGGAAGTCTCTCCCGCGCATCTTCCAGGCATTTCTCTACCGCCGCCGTCCACCCGTCAAAATTGTCCGCAAGCCGTTTGTGTACTCGGAACTGCTCCTCGGGAATCTCCAGCGCCAGCCTTCCGATTGGGCATCCATACGTGCATCCCGTAGCCAGGAGGTTCTTGCGGTAAAACTCCAGGATCCCGAACACCCGCTCCACCGGGTCCTGCACCTGGCTGAACACCGGCTCGACAACCACTGGCATCAGCGTCTGGATATACAGTTCCAGCACCGCCAGAAGCAGCTTTTCCTTCGTCTTAAAGCAATAGTAAAAGCTCCCCGCATTCGCCTTGGAACGCTCCAAAATCTCTGCGATTCCCGTCCCCGCGTACCCCTTTAGCCAGAAGAGATACAGCCCCGCTTCGACAATCCGTTCTCGCGTCGGCTTGCCAGTCGCTTTCACTTAGTTGAGTATTCAACTCAGTCGGCTTTCTGTCAATCCCTTTATCTCCATCCCTCCCTTCCTTCACCCCCACCGCCGCATCTCCTTGGCTAGCAAGGAGTTACAAATTTTTAATTGACAAACCGATAATCACAGTGGTACAATTCGCTCCAGTTGGAACTTCGTTTTGCGCGCCGGCACACTGTCCGGCGTTTTTCTTTTTCAGCCGCTCGCGTTCACGCAACTCGAGAGACCGGACCCATACTCACTTGGGCCGCTGCAAGTCCATTAAAAGCAACACTTACAGATGTCATACAAAACAGAATTGCTTTAACTATCTTTAGAATGAACACTTACAAAAAAAGCGGGGAGGGTAGCGCCCAAGCGGCAAACCAGACACGGCCTTGATGAACACCAGCCAGTCGCAATGGCTGCGTTCTCCGCAACACGCAGGAACTCCTGCAACTCCCGCGCTGTCAATCGTTTACTTCATAACTTGCGGACACCCCGGGGGTGGGGTCCAGGCGAGAAACCGTACGGACCGGGGGAATGGCTGACAGAATAGACCGGGCGGATCCCTGACACTGTGAATAATGGCAAGCGCAAAGAGGAAGGAGCGCCAGGCCGCACACGGAATAGCAGCCTGAGCCGGACCCATTCAGGGGTTTTCGCCATCCGCTTCGACTGCCAGCGCGCGCCGCAAAACGAAAGGGCCGGAGAGCTTTCGCTCCCCGGCCCTTCCTTCTTCGGATGTTTAGCTCTCGACGAGGCCTTTGTCGATCATCTCCTCGTCACTGAGCCACAGATTGGGGATATTGGCTGAGCCGAGCCGAAGAATGTCTTCCAGGGCGCCGCGCACTTCCTGCAGCCCAAAATCCACCCCGATACGCTCGAACAACTCGATTAAGGCTTGCGCGCCTTCCGCCACCGCGGGCTTCGGCATGGCGCTAATGGTCTCCAGGCGGTGATAGGTCACGACATAAACGGCACCGGGCCCCGTGCCGTGTCGTACGACGTGCAAAAATCCTCGCGTCTGCGGTTTCGCCGGGGCTAGTCTTGCGGCCAGCCCCGCGTCGGAAGAGAGAGCGCTCATCGTCCCGTGTTCCTCCGCCTCGCGGCCTGCCTCAGCTGCATCCGCTCGTGCTGCCGCAGTTCTCGCACTTGTAGCACGCTCCGTTCGGCACCATCAGCATGCCGCATTCAGAGCAAGTCGGCGCGCCCTCGTGCGTGTCGCGCGGTTTCGCCGGCTCGGGAGTCCACATCGTCGCGCTAGTCGGCAGGGACGCCGGAGCCACCATCGGCACGGGAGCCGCTGCGGGCGCCGCGCTATTCTCGTTGTTCAGCTTTAGGTAGCTGGTGGAAATAAACCGTCCGCCGAGCCACCGCGCCAGGTAATCCAACACAGAGGAGACAAAGCGGATGTTCGGATTCGCCGTGATTCCCGATGGCTCAAACCGCGTGTTCACCAGCTTGTCGACGAACACCTTCAGCGGCACGCCGTATTGCAAACCAAGCGATACCGTCAGCGCCAAGCCGTCCATCACACCGGAAAGCGTCGAGCCTTCTTTGGACATCTTGATAAAAATTTCGCCCGGTCGCCCGTCTGGGTACATGCCCACTGTGATGTAGCCTTCGTTCACGCCCACGCTGAACTTGTGCGTAATGGACGCGCGCTCCACGGGCATTTTTTCGCGCTGCTGCCGCGCAAAAAGTTCGCGCTGTACCGGCTCGCTTCCCGCGGTCGCCGCCACTTCGGTTTTCTTTTCTTCCTTGCTCCCGCCGGCGTTCAGCGGCTGCGATCGCTTCGAGTTGTCGCGGTAGATGGCCACCGATTTCAGCCCCAATTGCCAGGACTCGACGTACGCGTTGCTGATGTCTTCGACGGTCGACTCCTCGGGCATGTTGATGGTCTTTGAGATTGCGCCGGAAAGAAACGGCTGCGCGGCCGCCATCATCTTCACGTGGCCTGTCCAGTTGATCGAACGGCCGCCGCCCAGCGGCGCTAGCGAGCAATCGAACACCGGCAGATCCTCCGCCTTCAGGTGCGGCGCGCCTTCGATCTTTCCATTCTTGTCGATGTAGGAGACGATCTCGCTCGTCTGCTCCGGCGAATACTGCAGCCGCATCAGCGCTTGTGGCACGGTGTTGTTCACGATCTTGATCACGCCGCCGCCGACCAGCTTCTTGTGCTTCACCAGCGCAAGGTCCGGTTCGATGCCCGTCGTGTCGCAGTCCATCATGAAACCAATCGTGCCTGTGGGTGCGAGCACGGTCACCTGCGAATTCTTGTAGCCGAACTTCTCGCCGTGCTGCAGCGCTGTGTCCCAGGACTCTTGCGCCGCAAGGAACAACTCCGTCTGCACGTGCTCCGGCTTGATCCCGCGCATCGCGTCGCAGTGCATGCGAATGACGTCCAGCATCGGTTCGCGATTTACCGCATAGCCGGGGAATGCCCCCATGCTTTCCGCAATGCGCGCCGACTGCGCATACGCCTCGCCGCACATCAGCGCCGTGACGGCGCCGGCCATGTCGCGGCCTTCGTCCGAATCATACGGCAGCGCAAGCGACATTAGGATCGCGCCGAGATTTGCATAACCGAGGCCCAGCGGCCGGAAGTTGTGCGAATTTTCCGCAATCTGTGGCGTCGGGTAGCTTGCGTTATCCACCAGGATTTCCTGTGCCGTGATGGTCACATCCACCGCGTGCCTGAACGCTGTCACGTCGAACTGTCCATTCGACCCGAGGAACTTCATCAAGTTCAGCGAAGCCAGGTTGCACGCCGTGTCGTCGAGGAACATATATTCCGAGCAGGGATTCGATGCGTTAATGCGCGCCGTGTTCCTTGAGGTGTGCCAGCGGTTGATGGTCGTGTCGTACTGCATTCCCGGATCGCCGCAATGCCAGGTCGAATCGGAAATCTTTAACATCAAATCCCGCGCGCGCATTTTTTCCGCGGGCTGCCCGTCGGTCACGTTCTTCGTCCACCAATCCTTGTCTTCCACCACCGCGCGCATGAACTCGTCCGTCACGCGCACCGAGTGGTTCGCGTTCTGGAAGAAGATCGAGGCGTAGGCGTCGCCGTCGATTCCCGCGTCGTAGCCCTGCTCGATCAGGACCTGTGCCTTGCGCTCTTCCTTCATCTTGCATTCGATGAATTCGACGATGTCCGGATGATCGATGTTCAGAATGACCATCTTGGCCGCGCGCCGCGTCTTGCCGCCGCTCTTGATCACGCCCGCGAATGCGTCGAAGCCTTTCATGAAGCTCACCGGCCCGGACGCAATGCCGCCGCCCGAAAGGGTTTCCCGGCTTCCGCGCAGCGACGAGAAATTCGTTCCCGTTCCCGAGCCCCACTTGAAGAGCATGCCCTCCGTCCGCGTCAGGCCCATGATCGATTCCATGCTGTCATGCACGGAATTGATGAAGCACGCCGAGCACTGCGGCTTCGGCTGCACGCCGACGTTGAACCACACTGGCGAATTGAAAGCCATCTTCTGTTCCACGAGCAAGTGTGTCAGTTCGTCGCGGAAGGCGTCGCGCGAAGCGCTCGAGTCGAAGTAGCCGCCCTCCTGGCCCCAGCGCACAACTGTGTTCACCACCCGGCTGATCAGTTGCCGCACTGAGCCTTCGCGCTCCTTCGTGCCCGGCTTTCCGTGAAAGTATTTGCTCGTGACGATATTCGTCGCCGTCTGCGACCAGCCCTTCGGCACTTCGACGTCTTCCTGGCGGAAGATCGTCACGCCCTTCTCGTTTCCGATCAGGGCGGTGCGCTTTTCCCATTCGACGGCGTCGAACGGAGAAACTTTCCCGTCCGTGAAATATCTCTCGAACGGGAGCCCTTTGCGCGCTCCCTTGCTCTCCGGACTCACGTCCGCGATCGGGGAACTCCCAGTCAACGCTTGTTTCACTGTAGCCATCCCGTTCCTCCGCTGCTTCAGGCTCCCACTCGTCGCGGGGGAACCCCTTAATTTTACTCCTCTGCGTCCCGCAGGATACTGGGCGAACCCTGCGGAGCACCGCAGATCAAATCCGTTTTGAACTATCGATCCGTTCGCCGAAACTCAAAAAAATTGGCCGCTGAGCAGCCGGTCATACTATCTGGCCGCCCCACGGTCAGATTCAAATGCCACTGCGAAACGCCAATGCTCTGCCGCTGGCCGGCGGGTTCCGCTCAGCCTCACAGCACTTTCCGCGCCTCAAATGCGGGCGCGGAGCATCTACTTCGCGCTCGATTTTTTGTTTAATACCCGGGCTGGCTTCGTGGAGTCGATACGGACCAATAATTCATTCTCGACTGGGCCGCCTGGCGCTTCCACGTCCCCCGAATCTGGATTCGCAGTATCAACGTCTGTGAATTTCCTGTCAAGAGAAAAACGCAAAATGTGGTTGACGATTTCGTATCACGTCTATTTGTAGTGGTACGCTTTCCGGGCAACTTCCGTGCTTACAACAGCTTTCGCTCATTTTCCTCTCGCTCCTCTTTGCGAAAAATATTTTCGCCGACGCCGCGCTCCGCCCTCTTTTTCCTGCTTTTGTTTCCACTCGCATTTCGTTCAAGTCCTCTCTCTGGCCTATTTGCTCTAGTACCACCGTACCTTCTTAACGGGACGCTTGCTTCATTTAATGAAACAAGCCCCTTCGGTATCTTTATTCGAGAGTTGGAAACAACTATCTGAGGGGAAGGCCACCATGCAAGTAGGCCGCTATCAAGTCATCGATGTCATCGGCGCGGGCGCGAACAGCAAGGTTGTGCGCGCGCACGATCCCATGATTGGGCGCATCGTCGCCATCAAACTTTTTTCTCCTGCGCTGGCGCAAGGAGCGGGCCGCGACCGCTTTCTTCAAGAAGCGCGTGTCGTCGGCCAGCTGTCGCATCCTTGCATCGTCACTCTCCACGACATGGGTATCGACGAAGCCACGCAAACGCCCTATCTCGTCATGGAATTCATGGAAGGGCAGCCGCTCGACAAGATTCTCAGCAAGGGCAGCGTTCCCCTGCCGCGCGCTTGCGCGTGGACCGGAGAGATCGCTTCGGCTTTGAACCAAGCTCATCGCAGGGGCGTGATTCACGGCGACATCAAGCCCGCAAACATTTTGATTCTCGATGACGGACGCGTGAAGCTGACGGACTTCGGCATGGCGCGCCTCGCGAGCCATGACAAAAAAGATACACCATTGCTCGGCACGCCCGCCTACTGGTGCCCCGAACAGATTCTGGGCCGCCCGCAGGATGCGCGCTCCGACATCTTCTCGCTCGGCGTCGTTCTCTACGAACTCGTGACGGGCAAGCGTCCTTTCGATTCCGATTCGCTGCAAGGAATCTGCACGCGCGTTCTTTCCTCCAAGCCTCTTCCCGTTTCTCAAGCGAATCCTTCGGTGCCGGCGGCGTTTGACGCGATCCTCGCCAAGGCCCTCGAAAAAGATCCGATTCACCGATATCAGTCCGTCGACCTGCTGGCTTCAGAGCTCTATCCCCTGGCGCGGCGCAAGGCGGCCTCGCCTGCGCAGGCGCCCTCGGTTAGTAGTTTCCGCGAGCGTGCGACTCGATTGCTGCGTTCCGCATGAGTCCTGCTCTTCAGACCGGCCGCTACGAAATCCTCGAAAACCTCGGATACGGCGCAACCTGCCGTGTGGACAAGGCTCGCGATACGGTTATCGGCCGCACCGTCGCGCTGAAATCGTTTCTCCAGGGATTCGGCAGAAACAGCGAGCAACAGTTCCTGCAAGAGGCGCAGACCATCGGACGCCTCTCTCACGGCTCCATCGCCCAGCTCTACGACGTCAACACGGATGCCGCGGGCGGAGCCTTTCTCGTGATGGAATTCGTCTCCGGCAAAAATCTAGAGCAACTGCTCGCGCAGTCTCCAATTCCTCTTGCTGACGCGGCGGTGTGGGCCGCGGACATAGCCTCCGCGCTTTCCTGCGCGCACCGCGCGGGAATCATTCACGGTGACGTGAAGCCCAGCAACATTCGCGTGACGGAAGACGGCAAAGTGAAGCTCGTGGATTTTGGCGTTGCACGCTTCGCTTCGCAAGTGTCCGGTTCGGACCGCGTGCTGGGCACGCCTGCTTATCTCTCGCCGGAGCAAATTGAAGGAAAGAAGCAGGACGGCCGCTCCGATCTTTTTTCGCTCGGAATCGTTTTGTACGAAATGCTTACAGGCGTCCGGCCGTTTGCAGGAGACTCGCTCGGCGACGTTTGCGCGCAGATTCTTACTGCGAATCCGGTTCCTCCATCGAAGCACAATCCGGAGCTGCCCGCGGCGCTCGACCGTATTCTTGCGCGGTGCCTTGCCAAGAATCCTGATGATCGCTACCAATCCGGCAACGACTTGGCACGCGCGCTCTATCTGGTGGCGCGATGCGGAACGAAGCTTTCATCGCAGCCGAAGCGCGCATATTGGTTCCTGCGTCCCGCGCATCCGCGCGATCTTCTGGCCATCGCTTCCTTGATCCTGCTGGTGGCAAGCGCGGTGATCGCCACGAGTTCGCTGCGCGATTGGCTGCACGTCAGGTCGACAGCGGCCTTTGCCGATATGCGCGCCAAAACGCCAGAGGACTTAGCCTTCGCGAAGCAGGCGCAAACGCGGCCGATTCCGCAAGCTCCCTCGCAGGCTGAAAGCCTTCAGCCGAAAGCGACCGACAAGCGCTCGAGCAAAAAGCGCGCGAAGACGGCCCAGGCGCAGCAGGGACAAGAGAACGCAAACACAATCCTTTCGCCAGACAAGTCCTCGCTTCAACGCTGACCCTATTTATTGAATTGAAGAATGAGATTCGGAAACGAGCCAATTCGCCGAGGGGGAACTGCGTTTCGCGTTATTCGTAGCGCAAGGCTTCGACCGGATCGAGCTTCGCGGCTTTCGTTGCCGGCCACACGCCGAAGAGCAAGCCGATGCTGATACTGACGACGATGCCCGTCAGAGCGGCCCAAACGGGCACGCTGCCCCGCCACTTCAAGCTCAAGCGCACCAAAATCACCAGGCCGTTTACGAGCACGAGAGCAATTACACCTCCGGCGCCCGTCAGTGTCATGGCCTCGAGCAGGAATTGCCAGGTGATGTCGCCGCTCTTGGCGCCGATGGCTTTGCGTATGCCGATTTCTCTGGTCCGCTCCGTCACGCTGACAAGCATAATGTTCATCACACCCACGCCGCCGATCAGCAGGCCGATGCCGCTCAAGACGATCGTGGCGAGCGCGACCATGCCGAGAATGCTATGGAACTGGTCGATCTCCTGCTGCGAGGTCTGAATCGAAAAGTTGTTCTCGCCGTTGTATGGAACGTTGCGCCTTCGGCGTAGGACCTCGGTGGCCTGGTCAACGGCTTGATCGAGCTGATTGGGGAAAGCCTGAAAGCGAATCTGATTTTCGTAAGCGCCGGGATAGATTTTGTGGAACGTGTTGTAAGGGATGAGCACGCGGCGGTCTTCATCGTCGGCGCCGAAAAGACCTTTGGGCTTTTCCACGACTCCGATCACGCGAAACGGAGTGCCGTCGATCATGACGTCTTTTCCGATGGGCGAACCTTCTGGAAAGAGCACCGGCGCGGCGTTTTCTCCGAGCATCACGACTTTTTCACGGTGCAGATCATCGCCTTCGCTTATAAAGCGCCCGTCAAGCGTGGCGGCATTCGCATAGACCTGGCCGAAATTGGGCTGCACACCGCGGAAGTCGATCGAGGTCACTTCGCCGGACTTCGTCCGGACGGTATGGTCCTGCTCCCACCAGGTTAGAAAAACCGTGACGTTCTTCACTGAAACGCAACGCTCCTTGATGGCTTCGGCGTCTTCGAGCGTGAGCGGCTTGCGTTCGCGCTCGTCCTTGGGACGCCGGCCATTGTGCGGGCCCTGGTCGAAGCGTGAGACAAACGCCGTATCCGCGCCGAACTGCTTGATGTTTTCCTGGACTTCGGCGTCGAAACCGGTAATCAGCGCGGCCACGAGCATAATCACGCTCACACCGAGCACGACGCCAAAAATGGTCAGCGCGCTGCGCAGCTTGTGCGTACGGAGCGTGTCCATTGCCTGCTTCAGGTTTTCACCGTGCTGTTGGGCCATATTCGTTTTGTCCGTCTGCGCTGAGTGAAGCCAAAGCTCCTTAGCCGTCTGCCCGCAGAGCTTCGATCGGATCGAGTTTTGCCGCGCGCATCGCGGGATAGATTCCAAAGAAAAGGCCGACGCCGGTGGAAACGGCGAGCGAAAGAATCACTGCGCTCATGGGCGTGCGCATCGGAATGGAAGTGGCCGCGCGAGCGGCCGAGACGAGAGCATACGCCAGGATAATTCCGATCAATCCGCCGGCCGCGGCGAGCACCGCAGACTCCGTGACAAATTGCAGAAGGATATGCTTCCTGCGCGCGCCAAGAGAGCGGCGCAAACCGATCTCGCGCGTCCGCTCGGTGACGCTCGCGAGCATGATGTTCATGATGACGATGCCGCCGACGACGAGAAAGACGGCGGTCAAGCCAACGGCGACCATGAAGATGTTTCCCGTCAGCTCCTTCCACAAGCTCATGATGGAATCCGAACCGATGATGCCGAAGCTGTCCGGCGAGTCCCAGTGCTCATGGCGCCAGGCGCGCAAGAGCATGCGCGCTTCATCTTCCGAACTGGCCATCATTTCCATGCTGCCGGCCTGCACAAAGAGCGTCAGAGAGTCGCGCTGCGTGCCCCATTCCTTGATGTATGTGCCGAGAGGAATGTACATGAACATGTCTTGCGATTGGCCGAAGGCGCTGCCGATGACATCGGCGACGCCAACGACCTGATAACTATGCGTGCCCGCGCGGATCATTTTGCCGATGGGGTCGACGTTGTAGAAGAATTTTTTTGCGACGTCGGCGCCGATGAAACAAACCGGAGAACGGTGATTTTCATCCGCTTCCGTCAGGAAACGGCCCGCGGCCACGACGTTTACGCTGCGAACATCAATGTAGTTCGGGGAGACGCCATCGACGTTGACGTCTTCCAAGAGCTCGCTGCCGGAGCGCACGTCGGAATCGGTTCCGAGCACGGCGGCAATCTGAAGGGTGGTGTGCATGTTCTGCTTGAGGGCAAGATATTCGTCCATGGTGACGAGCGGACGCTTTTGAGCTTTCACCCACTCGTCATTGTTCGTGATGATCCCAAAGCGATTGAGGACGTACACGTTGGCGCCGAGGTTGGCGACCTTGTCGGCGACATAGAAGTTGAGGCCGGCGACGACGCTCATAACGACGACGAGCGTGGTAACAGCCAGGATGACACCGAGCAAGGTCAAGAAGCTGCGCAGCTTATGGGCGCGGAGGGCGTCGAGCGAAAGCTTCAGAGTCTCGAGCATGGTGACCGCAGCGCTACGAAACCGTTCCCACGACCACGGTATGCGGGCTGTCTCCGGCAGAACGCGCCGGAAGCCGGTCAATCCTTCGATGGGAGCTACGCCCAAACAGGCCTCCACTCACGAATAGGAATACGGGAAAGGGGTTCGATTCGTTCCCGACTATATAGACGTTGAAACGGGGGCTTAGCTTTCAAAGAATCTGAGGCTGACCGACCCCTGAGACCATTTTAATAGGTTTTTGAGTGTCTTGCCGGAGAAGGTACGCGATGCCGGCGCGAGAAACGCAACGATACTCGGGGAGGTGGAGCGTATCTAGCTTATTTTGTGTAGATTACGGGCGGCTGCGGACTTGCTGTTGCGTGATGCGAAGCAACAATTGTCCGGCCTTCCGAATCAGAACTAAGATATGTGTTATAGGCGGTTTTTTCGACATAGACGATGCGCGCACACTCCCTAATTCTCGTTGCCGGGCTACTGCCGGCTTTCTCTGGAGCCGCTTGGGCTCAAAATGCGGGCGCGCCCGTCTCCCATCCACAATCGGAGGCGGAAAAAAGCGCGCTCCTGGACCGGGTGTTGGCGAACGAAAAGAAGAGCGACGAGGCGATGAATTTTTACGAGCGTGTCGAACGCGTGGAAACGCGCAAGAACGCCACGAACCCTCTCTCGGCGGAAGTCAAAGTGTCGCGCGTGTTTCCCGCCGGAACGGGAGTGGACCACATCCCCATTGGGCCGGACGGCAAGCCGGAGGACGCGGACGCTTACCACGCGGATTTGCTGAAGCTGGAGAAGGCGCTTTCCTGGGCGTCCGACGATGGGAACGCACAACGCGATGCCTACGAGAAAGTCGCGAAGAAACAAAAAGAGCGCGAAGAATTGATTGACGCGACGCGCGTGGCGTTTCTCTATACCTTCGTTTCGAAGGAAACGAATGGAGGCCGCGTCCTCTTCAAGTACAGCATGATGCCCAACCCCGAGTACAAGCCTACGTCACGGTCGACGTCGATTTTTGCGAAGGTTCACGGCTTTGTGTGGATCGATCCGGCGGCCGAAGAGATTACGCGCATCGAAGGTGAAGTCACCGACGACATCAGCATTGGATTGTTTTTGGCCAAAGTTTATAAGGGCAGCCGATTCGTGCAGGAGCGCCAGGAGCTATTGCCGGACCTGTGGATGCCCACTTTTTCGCAGTATGATTTCGACGGCCGAAAATTCTTCAGCACGATTTCCATTCACGAACGCACCTACTACAGCCAGTTCCACAGAATCGGACCTCCGAAGAAAGCCCTGGCGATGATCCGTGCCGAATTGGGCAAGCCGGGAGCAAGCGTTTCTGACCCGTGAGACTTTCTGCGCTAATCTGGGTTTAAGGTACTAGAACTAGCCCAGGCCCTCGCTGGATTTGGAGGCCTTATGACCCGCTTATTCACTCTCGTGGGAGCAATTTTCCTTTGCTGGGTTTTGACCGACCCGGCGGGATTTGCGCAGAGTTCGAGCGCCCCTCCCGCGAACCCGGACAATGCGAATCCGCCGGCAGCAAGTTCTGCGGCGGCACCGCACACGGCGGCAACCTCGGCTGCGGCAGCCGATCCCAAAAAATCAAAGAAAGTCTGGACAAACGACAACGTCGGCAGCTTGAGCGGGACTGTCTCGGTGGTGGGAGACTCGAAAGGCCAGGGGAAAACAGGGTCCGAGACAAAAGCGGACCCGCAATACATCGCAAGTACGCGCAAGCAGCTCGAAAAGCTGCAATCGCAGTTGGACGACACGAACAAACAGCTTGCGGACCTGACGGAATTCAGTTCGGGGAAGACGGCTGTGACTTCGGGCGGCTACGAACTCAACAAGGGCTACAATCGCGTGCCCGTGGACCAGCAAATTTCAAACTTGCAGTCGAAGAAAGCACAGCTGGAAGGAAAGATCGACGCGCTGCTCGAGGAAGCGCGGAAAAAAGGCGTCGAGCCTGGGGATCTGCGCTAAGCGAGTTTCCGCGAATTGCGTGAGATTGCCGTCAAACCAAGAAGGTTTTTGAAGTAAACAGTCCCCGGCGTACTGAACATTTGGACAGTACACAAGGCAACATGCGCTTTTGCGCGGGCGGAATCACGGTGCGTAGTCGCTTCTATACTGCAAACAATGGAGGTCTTATGAAGCGCTCACTCTTCTCGACGGTCTTCGTGATTTTTGGCGCGGCACTGGTCTGCGCCGCGCAGTCTTCCACTGGATCGAGCCAGTCGTCGCCATCGCAGACGCAGACGGCTCCGCCGGCCGCGACGACGCCTGCAGCCCAAAATGCGAATGCGAAGGGGCAGACGGCAAACAAACCCGCCGCGAAACCTGCAAAGAAAAAGAAAGTTTGGACAGAGGATGATCTCTCCAAGGTTAGCGGAGGAGTCTCCGTTGTTGGTGACTCGTCAGCTGCCTCGTCGTCCAGCGACGCAAAGCCCGCGGCGGAAGGAAACGCGCCCAACGCGGAGACCTCGGCGCAAAACAACGAAGTACAAGCTTACCGGGAGCAGATCCGGCAGCTGCAGGCACAACTGGATGCGACCGACAAGAAGCTAGACGACCTGCGCAACTTCAAGGGCGACAATAGCTCCGCTTCCGGTGGAATCAACCCTTACAACGGCTACTCGATGACACCGGTGGCCGATCAAATCAAGCAGCTCGAAGACAAGAAAAAGCAGATTCAGGACCAGATCGAGGCCGTCACGGACGAGGCCCGCAGAAAAGGGATTGAGTCGGGCCAACTGCGCTAATCACTTCGACAAGCATTTCACGCCGATATAGAATTCGTAGCGCCCGCCGAATTGGGGCGCGTATGAAATACTGTTCGCACGCCCCCATTTTCAGCGTGCGCCTGAACGTTTATAACAATACGAGCGCGGCAAGAGCCAACTTTTTGGCCACTCTCGCCGTCCAAGCGTGCAGATTGGTATCATTCCTAGACATTTAGAATTGACCCCGCGCGGGCGGCGCAACATTTATTGGCTTAGAGTGTTTCGTGAAACCAGCCATCGCCAAAATCATGAAACACGCATCGCCCAGCCGAGCGCGCCACCGCTCGATTCTCTCTCTTCTCCTTCTAAGCCTCATATTTTCGGCAGTCCTTGGCGGCGCAATGCGCAGCCTTTCGCCGAAAGACCGCGAGCAAGTCTTCGAAAAAGTCTGGAAAGAAATCGACGAGCATTACTACGATCCGGAATTCGGCGGCGTCAACTGGGAGGCGATCCACCAACGCTATCTCCCGCTTGTACAGGCTGCGAAAGACGACAAGGATTTTTACTCCATCGTTGACCGCATGACCGCGGAGCTTCACGACGCGCACACACGATTCAGCTCTCCGGAGTTGTGGGCGAATCACGAAAGGCACGTTGGCGTAAGCCTCGGATTCCGGCCCGGCTACGTTCAGGACAAAGTCGCGGTGCTCGACGTGATTCCCAATAGCAATGCGACGCGCACGGGGATTGAACAGGGAATGATCGTGACGGCGCTGGATGGACAGCCGATCGCCGAACGCCTGGCGGCGGCAGCGAAAACAGTTCTGCCGTCCTCCAGCGAACGCGTGACGAAGCTGCGCGTACTCAGCAGCGTGTTTGCAGGTTCGATCGACTCGCCGTTTGGCGCCACGCTTCAGCGCGCGGATGGTTCTTCGTTCGAAGTGAAATACGCGCGGCAAATCCTGTCCAATACTCCGCACGTGACGGCCGCGAAACTGGCTTCAGGCTTCGGTTACGTACGATTCGATGAGTTTCAACCGGCGCTCGTCAAGGATTTCAAGGCGGCGCTCGAGGGCTTGCGGGGCACACCGGGAATGATTCTGGACTTGCGCTGGAATCGCGGCGGAGTTGGCGCGACGCTGGAGGCGATGGCGGGAGATTTCTTCGATAAACGAACGCTCTTCGAGAGAAGAATGACGAGGAAAGAGGTCTCGGCGTCGGAGCGCGATGGACAGCACACGGAAGAGATGGAGTACTTCGTCGGGAAAAAGGGATCGCAGATTTATTCGGCACCCGTGGTCATCCTGCTGAGCGCTTATTCCGCGAGCGCCACTGAGGTCTTTGCGGCGGGGATGCAGGACACGGCGCGAGCGACTCTCGTCGGGAGCCAAACGTGCGGGTGCGTCTTGGGAATCACGCATGAGCGAGTGATGAAGGGCGGCGGCGTGCTGGAAATCAGCGAGATTCTGTGGTTTTCGCCAAAGGGGCGCAAGCTCGAAGGCGAAGGCGTGACCCCGGACAAACTGATTGTGCCGACAATTGCTTCGCTGCAAGAAAAACGCGACCGCGTTCTCGAAGAGGGCGAGAAGACGCTGAGAGAATTGGCATTGGCCAAACCGGCCGTGCCGCAGCCGTAAGGCGAGGTGGCGTCTTCTGCGGATCTAGTCTTTGCGCGCTGTTGCGGTCAGCCCGTTTGTCCCACTTCGTAGAGAAACTCAACGTAGGAGCGCACGGCGTCATCGATGCCGGCAACTTTCGGATTGCTCGATTCGATGAGGTAATACTCGTCGGGCGCATGCGCGCCGTTCCCATGTCCCATGCCGAAATGACCGGCGGGGAGATGCAAGGGATCGCCAGTGAAAACGTAGCCGGGCCAGGAGCCGGCGAGACGCGGGAACAACACAGGATCGATTCCGTTTTTCTTGTAAACGGCCGTGGAGGCTCGAATGATGGACGAGTCGGCGGGTGTGCTCGTCGGGTCGTATCCGCCGCTCATGTTGACCTCGATATCGCCGAAGCCCTTTTTCGCGAGATGCGCTTTCAAGGCGGCGAGCGATTCCGCCGCGGTCATATCGGGAACCAAGCGCATATCGATCTTCGCAACGGCTCTCGAAGGAAGAATCGTTTTGCCGCCGGGGCCGGTGTAGCCGCCAACGAGACCTTCAATGTTTACGGTCGGACGCGAGCAAAGCAGCTCGAGCGATTCCTGCCAGCTCACATCGTGAATCCAGTGGTCGACGCCCATCTCTTTTTTTGCTTCCGCCTCGCTCAGGCGACGGGCGGCTTCGGCGATCATCTTTTTGTCGGAATCCGAAAGCGGACGCGCTTTGGCAGCGAAGCCTACGATGATGGGATCGTTGCCATCGGCGGAAACGAGCGTTACGAGGGCCTCCACAAGATGCCAGGCGGGGCTGTCCACGCGGGCTTTATTGCTCGAGTGCAGATCCTTCTTCGGCCCACGCCCCCATCGTGTTCCGCTTGAGACGAGTTCGAGCTCGACCACTCCTTTGGCGCCGAGATAAACCGTTACGTCGCCGCCGAGACCCTGCGCCGCAAAGGGCATGAAGACCGACGTGCACTTTTTTAGTGCAGAGGCGATCTCCGGCTTTCGCACAACTTGCGGAAAATGTGGCGAGCCAATCTCTTCTTCACCTTCGGCAACGAACACAAAATTGACCGGCATCTTCTTGCCGGCGCCACGCATGGCATGGAGCGCGGCGAGGAATGTGGCTTCGGGCCCCTTCTGGTTCACGGCACCGCGGCCAATGAGGACTTTGCCGAGTCCCGGCTTATCCACCAGCCTGGCTTCGAACGGCGGCGAACTCCATTCGGCTGGATCGGCCTGCTTCACGTCGTACATGAAATAAAGGCCGACCGTACGCGGCGCGCCGGCATCTAGCATAGCGAAAATCCCGGGCTGGCCATCCGTGGGAATTTTGGTGACCTGCTCGAATCCGGCGTCGCGAAGCATGCTCATGGTCAGTTCGCAGCCTTCGTTCATGCCGCGATTCTCCGCGGCGATCGAAGGCTGCTGGATCCAGTGCTGGAGGCGCTGCACGGACTCGTCGTGGCGCTTTTCAATTTCCGCGCGGATGCCGTCCATCTCATCGGCAGGCACTGCGGAAGCCGCTGCGTGCGCCCAATTCGGCAGCGCGAGCGCCGCTGCACCGGCCACGGCGCTTTGCAGGAATTTGCGCCGGTCCGCCAGCGGCTCGACTTCAGAAGTGTTGCTTTGCGGGGTTACGTTCGTCTCCGCCTGGCGGTTCTCACATTGCACGTGTTCAAGCTCATTCTGCATGATTTCCCCCGTCCGTCAGATTTTGCCTGGAGATCCGGATCTTCCGTCAGCACTATGTCAAGCGTGGGCGCTCTCGGCTTGTTCGGTTGGTTCGGTCAACCACATTCGCAGAACCTCGACGTGGTTCGGCTGCACCTCGCGAAACTGCATGCCCATTCCCATAAAGGCGTGGGAATAGACCACGGTCGCGGACGTTTCGAACGAATGCGTGATGGTAAATATTTTCAGATGAACGACCGTGCCATCGGGCAGTGGATTGACCGTGTCCACATAGCAGCCGTTGAAGCTCAAGTCGCTGATGCGTGAATCCATCCGCGTGCCGGAAGTCTCGTCCAGAAGTTCCGCGGAAGCGATAAAGGGAACACGCGGCTCGCGCCTTTGTTTTTGTTCCATGACTCCTCACTCGGTAAAGCAGGCGCGTATTCTATCCCCAAATGTTCACTTTTGTGCCGCATGAATTTTGCTGCCAACGCAAAAAGGGCGCCAAAGATGGCGGCCCCTTTTGGGATTTGGATCATTCCGTTTCCGGATTTCCGGCCGTACCGGTAGGGTGAGAACTACTTCGCTGCCGCAGCCGAAACTTCCTTTTCGATCGGCGCGCCAATCAAATTTCCCCACTCCGTCCACGAGCCGTCATAGTTTCTGACATCCTTGACGCCCATCAGGTACTTGAGGACGAACCAGGTGTGCGAGCTGCGCTCGCCGATGCGGCAGTAGGCGATAACCTCGCGGTCGCCGCTAATGCCCTTTGAGCCGTAAAGCTGCTTGAGCGCGTCGAGGCTCTTGAATGTGCCGTCCTCATTTACCGCTTGCGACCACGGGATATTGGCCGCGCCGGGAATGTGGCCCGCGCGTTGCGCCGTTTCCGTCATGCCGGGAGGCGCGATGATTTTGCCGGTAAATTCATCGACGGAGCGCACATCGACCAGCTGCGCGCCGGACTTTTTCTCGAGCGCGGCGAAGACGTCATCGCGTTTCGCGCGAATTGCGGCGTTGGCCGATTTCACTCTGTAGGTTGTCGGAGTGACGGCTGGTTTGGCGGTGCTCACCGGACGCTTTTCTTCGAGCCACTTCTTGCGGCCGCCGTTCACGATGAGCGCTTTCTCGTGGCCGTAATACTTCAGTTGCCAAAAGGCCCAGGCAGCGAACCAGTTGTTGTTATCGCCATAGAGAACGACTGTTGAGTCCGGCGAAATGCCGGCCTTGCCGAGCAAATCTTCGAACGCAGTCGGCTGCGCGAGATCGCGACGGATGGCATCCTGCAGTTCGGTTTGCCAGTTCCAGGCGATGGCGCCATCGATGTGGCCCTGGTCGTAAGCGGTCGTGTCGACATCGACTTCGACAAGACGGACACCTGGATCTTTGGAGTGAGCCGCCACCCATTCGGTGGTGACGAGTACTTCTGGATGAGCATAGTCAGACATGAGCGTTTCCTTTCGAGTTAGACCTTGTCAAAAAAGAGTAGCGCAGATGAAGCGCCAAATCACCCTATTTTTCATCGAGATTCAACAAATCCAGGGGATGATCCTCGCCTCGCAATAAGTTATTTAGATACTATGACTTATACGACTCATGTTGCGATTTGCAGCTTTCCTTCATGCGTTTCCCATTCGATTCGCACGATCCAATCATAGTGCATGCCTTCGGTTTTGAGCCAGGTTTCCAGCGTTTCTCGTGAATCGGAGCGGAACTCCGCAAACATTTTTCCTTCGACCATGTTGACGAGGACGCGCTCGGCGCACGCCGGACCTCCGCCTTGCATTCGTTGCGCGAGCGTCTCCGCGCCCTGGCGCGTGAGGCAGGCGAGCGTATGTTGCGAAAGGTAGCGTGGCATGCAGACTCCTGAAAATGAATTGAACTCCAAGTATCCCATGGATGGCAGGGCGAGGACACGCATGGATAAATGAGTAAGGATCGTCGCAAGCGGGCAACTCAGTTGAGAGCAACAGAGCTATCGGCCACTTCTAGAATATCGACGGCGGGCCATCGCGTGTATATTGTAAATCTAAAGAAATCAGGGATACAGACTCAGGGGAAGATAGATACCTGGACGGGTGGGCGGGAGACGTTGGAGAGATGCCGGATCAGAGGGAAGCTAGCGCCAAGTCGGCGACGGTCGACATTATCATCCCCACCTATAACGAGCGGCCGGAGGCTCTGGCGGCCACCCTCTCAGCCTGTTTGAAACAGACTCATACGTTTAACAGAATTTATGTTGTAGATGACGGGTCGCGAATTCCGGTCGTTTTGCCCGACTCGGCAAAATGCCCGTCACAGATTTGCCTGATGCGCCTTCCGGAAAATCGAGGGACGGCGGCCGCCCGAAATGCAGCCATTTCCCTTTCTACGGCCGCTTTCCTCGCCTGTATCAACGCGGAAGTTCTGCCTGACCCAGACTGGCTTGCCACCTGCTCCGACTATCTCGCTCGTCATCCCGAAGTCGGCTCCTGCTATACCAAGACCATTCCGCACATGCCAGGACGACTCTTAACGCGCTGGCGAATGAGGTTTCAAGAGCCGAGGTTCGGCGACCAATCCGGCCCGTCTGATTTCGCCCACGGCCATGCCGTCTTTTTCCGCAAGTCCGCTGTCGACGACGTTGGCGCTTACAACGTGCAGGCCGGATCTATGGAAGACTCCGATATTTCCGCAAGAATGTGGAAAGTGGGATGGGAGACGCACTACATCGCGGAGAGCCGATCTGTCTCTATTCAAGAGGACACGCTCAAGCTGCTGGCACTAAAACAATTGAGAGACAACGGCTGGGCGTCCCCCGAGAACCATTCATTGTTACGCCTATTCTTCAACCTCACGAAGTGGACGATTGTCAGAGCCGGAAGAAACGTGGTCAAAGTTCGCCTCTCGCTCCTCCCAGTGGATTTTGGCCTTTGGGGGTACGCTTTGTGGATCGCCACATCACGCAGCGTGAAACATTTTCTTAGGCACTGACTCGCAGCAAATTCGTCGAAGAAGAAAGCTGTGAGCCGAAGGACGACGCCCAATCGGGAAGCGAAATGGGTCGCGACCGGCCGTCGTCAACGACGTAAATCCGGGCGAGCGGATATGTTTGCTTGAGGCAGGCCGAAAGAGTTGCGGCGAGCGCCTCGGGGCGCTCCCCATAAACGGGGATGACAACATCTACGATTGCTGTGGCCTGCTCATCTCTGGGTTCCGGGATGGCGAGGTTCTCGGTGCGCGTTCGGTCATCGGCAGGCAGTTTCGAATCTTGCATTGGAGTGTGCGTCTTGTCCTGGTAGGTACGCTCTTCCGACAACTAAACGGGTTCCCCGCGACGCAATCATAAGATTTCAGTTGATGAGCAAGCAAGTTGCGCGCGAGCAGAACGCGGCAGCGGTACGTATGAGTGCCGCACCTCAACGTTTCCATCTGCTGTATAATTGACTTTCCAGTGTTAGAGATTAACTAAATATGGACCACGCCCACGTCTGAACTGCCGGTCGCGGTCGAGCAAGAAAGTTATCAGATGACGCAAGCGAAAGAGCTTCTTCGCCTCAACTTGGGCTGTGGGCTGCGGACCGGGGACAACTGGGTAAACGTGGACGGCTCGTGGAACGCGAGGCTTGCCAAACGTCCTCTG
Source organism: Candidatus Acidiferrum sp. (assembly GCA_049641765.1). Classification (GTDB taxonomy): domain Bacteria; phylum Acidobacteriota; class Terriglobia; order Acidiferrales; family UBA7541; genus Acidiferrum. Next base: position 1,070 of record JBAQJX010000041.1, on the reverse strand, counting down.
CTCCGGCGCTTGCTGGCCTCCCTGCACATCATCGCCAAAGATAAGTCCGAGATTCCGTGGAGCACGAAAATCTTTATTCACGATATCCGCAAGCCGCTGCCATTCCCCGACGGCTCTGCGAATGCCGTTTTTGCTTCTCATGTTCTCGAGCATTTGTACATTGAGGAAGGGCGAGACCTGATTCGGGAGTCTTTCCGGGTGCTCGCCAAAGGCGGCGTTTTACGCGTAGTAGTGCCGGATCTCAACGCGATTCTGCGCGAATACTTTGGAGAACGACCGTTTGGCGAGCTCTGCCCGGAAATGGCCTCGCTCAGTCCCGCGGATCGCGTCAACCAGCGTCTGCTCATGCGCTGGCCGAGCCCGTCTGGTGGCAATCTGTTTTACCGCATCTACAATTCATGGCAGGATTTTCACACGCATAAGTGGATGTATGATTCAAATTCGCTCGCCGCTCTTTTCGAATCCGTGGGCTTCGCGGAAGTTGAACCCAAGACCAGCGGCCAGAGCAAAATAGATCGCATCGAAGAAGTAGAGGACCCGAGCCGGATTCTGAACGGAGGCGGCATTTGCATCGAAGGTGTAAAACCATCAGCCCCGTGATTTCTGAGGCGCTATACACGCCATGAGTCGGACAAACCGCCCCGGTTTCAGCCACCCCGTGGCAATGGACTCGGTCTTAAACACCCGTCCGTGCATTAGAGAGGCTAGATGAAATTTGTTTCCGCCATGCCGGGGACCCATTTTAAAGGGGGCACGCTAAAGCTTTTCGGCATTCTCGTTGTTGGCGCGTTCGGCGCTTACGAGCTGGCCGAATTTGTGATTAAAGACGACATGGTTGGGTTGGCTTACGCCGGGCTATGTCTCGGGGCCGGCGCGGTTTGCTTGGCCATTCTAAATAACTGGCGAAACGGCGTTTACCTCTTTCTAGCTTGGCTCCTGTTCGAGGACTTTGCCCGGAAGTTTCTTGGCAATAACATGGCGATTTATTTTGTCAAGGACTGCCTGCTTCTCGTGGTGTACATCTCTTTTATCGCTGCCATTCGCCGAAAGGAAGTGAAGCTCTTTCGGCC
>JBAQJX010000031.1:0-30255 GCA_049641765.1 Candidatus Acidiferrum sp. | reverse complement strand
ACGGCCGCGCGCCCATAGGGCGCATGAGCAGGATTCGCAATCGAGATTTTTTGCACACTGGAATCGAGCAATGCCTTCCACCCCAATCGCGCGAGATCGACGCGTGCATCGGCGGGCATCCAGATCGCTATGCGTCCAACCGCATATTCATAGAGCGTTCCCGGTTCGGCGAAGCCCGCCGACTTGAGTTTTCTGGGGTAGCCGATGTCCGCGGAGAAAAACAGATCGAACGGCGCGCCATTCTGCAATTGCGAAAAAAAGTTTCCGCTCGATCCATAGGTGATGTCTACTTTCGTGCCCGCGCTTTTTTCGAATTGCGACGCAAGATCCTGCATCGCGAATTGCAAGTCGGCTGCGGCGGCGATGCGTAGTTCCTGGCTTTGGCGGCGCGGCTGACTCTGGACGCGCGACCCCGCGAGAAGCGCAATCCCAAGGATGAAGAGAGCCATCCACTTTGTCATTTCGCGAATCACAGTTCACCAATCGAACGCCAGACGGCGTCTCACACGCGCAAAATCATCACTTCGGTGGACTTGATCAGCGCCGCGGCCCGCTCTCCCGGCTTCAGTCGCATTTCTTTCGCTGCGGCCGCCGTGATGATGGACGTGATGTGCTGCTCGCCGATAGCCATCGTCACCTGCGCCAACAGCCCGCTGTACTTCACTTCAATCACGCGTCCGATCAATTGATTGCGGCCGCTGATCTTCCGGAAATTGCCACGGCGCATCGTGACGTCGCCGCGTTCCAGCGACTTCGGAATCATGCGGTCGATTTCGCTCTCAGGCACGCGGTGATGTCCACCGGGAGTCTTCACCGTTTTGATCTTCCCGCGATAAATCCACTGCTTCAGCGTGGGATAGCTGATTCCCAGGATTCTGGACGCTTCTCGTGGAGGCAAGAGCGCTGATCGATGCATCAAGTTCTCCTCAACTCCCCATCAACACAGGGCTTCATTTCACAAAAGGCGAAACCGTCATTATAGTACGATTTTATTCACTTCTATTCGTTATTTTAGATCAAGCGCCAGGCGGCGCAGTTTGTCGCTTCGGCAACGCCGCTTGAATTGCTTCCGCCCCACCTCTCCAGCTCGCGTAAAATTACGGAAGATCGAGTGCATGAATCCGCGTGGGGAGCTCATCATGTCTCAGGCGACTGCCAATCTGACCGCTGACGAAGTCCGCAAAGCCGTCGAACATTTCTGGGCCGCATTTCTGGCCAAGTCGGAAAATGAGCTGAACGATTTTTACGCACCCGGCAGCACCGTCTTCCAAATCGCGATGGCCCGCAGCGAGCCGGGCCGTTTGGGCGCGATGCGCCGCTCGCGCGAATATTTCAGTCCGGATACACGCATGGATTTGAAGCTGAGCCCCATCGACATCGTCATGTGCGGAAGCGACACCGGGGTTGCCAGCTACACGTTTCAGTTTCAGGCAACCGGCCGCGACGTCGGCGGCAAGCGTGCAGCGGAAAAACTGGAAACGGTGCGCGCGACGCACGTGATGCACCGCGATCCGAGCGGAAAAATTCGCATCGCGCACGAGCATTTCTCTGTCCCCGTTGTGTAATCCAAGTGCGCAGGATACTTTGTTCGGCTAATTCCTCAGAGGCTTGCCCGTCTTCAGCGTATACGCGATGCGTTCCTGAGTTTTCTTTTCGCCGCAAAGCGATACAAACGCTTCTCGCTCGAGATCCAGCACGTACTGCTCGCTCACGAACTGCGCCGACGTCAACGGTCCGCCTGCCATGATGTTCGCGAGCTTTCGTCCGACGTGCGCGTCGTAGTCCGTGATGTAGCCGCCGCGCTGCATCATGTGAATCATCAGTTTCGCTCCCGCCAGGAATTGTTCGCCGAGCACTTTGATCTGCGTGGTCTGCGCGCCTTCCTGCCAACTCGCGGCCGCCGGCTTGTAACCGCCGCGCACCATCGCGAGCGCCGCCTCCTTCGCATCGCCCACCAATCGGTCGCGATTCATGGAGACGCCGTCCTCGCGGCGCAAAAATCCCAAACTTCTGCCTTCTTCCGCGCTTGTGCCCACCTTGGCCATCGCAATCGCTTCGAAAACCGGTTTCATCGCGTGGAAAAGGTCCAGGTCTTCGCCGCCGGCCGCGTGCTCATTCGCGCGAATGAGCATCTCCTTCGTTCCTCCGCCGCCGGGAATCAACCCGACGCCGGTTTCGACCAGCCCGATATACGCCTCCGCGGCCGCCTGGATTTTCGCCGCGTGCAGGCTGATTTCGCATCCGCCGCCGAGCGCCATCCCTTGCGGCGCGGCGATCACCGGCTTTGGCGCATACTTCAGCGCCAGATTGATATTTTGAAATTGCTTCACGCCGAGGTGCAGCTCATCCCATTCCTGCTCCTGTGCCGCGACGAGCATCAACATCAAGTTTGCGCCGACGGAAAAGTTCACTGCCTGGTTGGCAATGATCATTGCGTCGAAGTCCGTGTCCAGCCGCTTTAGACCCTTGTGCAGCATGGCAATCAAATCGGCGCCAATAGCGTTCATCTTCGCGTGGAACTCACAGCACACCACGCCGTCGCCGAGATCGACCAAGCTAGCGCCGGAGTTTCGTTCGACCTCGTGCCCCGCCGCTTTCTGCGATGGCAAGAAAATCACGCCCGCCGGCGTTTCCACGGACTTCCCCTTGCCGCTCGCTATGTCAAAAACGCTCGTCTTTCCTTTCTCCGATTCGTAAAAACCTGCGCGCCCGCTCGACAACACTTTTTCCAGCAACGCGGGCAGCGCACGCCCTTCTTTTTGCACCTGCGCGGCAAACGCCTTCACGCCGATCGCATCCATCATTTCGAACGGGCCCATCTCCCATGCGAATCCCCATTGCATCGCATGATCCACGTCCACCACGCTGTCCGAAATTTCCGGCACGCGCCGCGCTGCGTACAGGCACATTTCCGACAGCCCGCCCCAAATGAATTGCTGCGCTTTGTCGCCTTTTTGCCCCTCGAAGATTGGTCCTACGAGCGCGCGAAGCCGCTCTCGCGTGTCCGCAATCCCCTTCCCCATCTCGAGTGAGGCAAATCTCGCCTTCTGCCGCGGCTTGTACTCCATGGTGTTCAAGTCCAGCGCCAGAATCTCTTTTTCGCCTTCACCTTTCACTTTTTTGTAAAAACCCTGGCCGGTCTTGTCGCCCAGCCACCCGCGCCTCGCCATCTCCTCGACCGGCGCCGGCACTTTGTACATTTCGCGCGATTCATCGTTCGGCGCGGTCTCATAAATGTTTTTCACCACGTGTGCGAGCACATCCAAGCCGACAAGATCGGCCGTGCGAAATGTCGCCGACTTCGGCCAGCCCACGGCGGGTCCCGTGCACGCGTCAACTTCCTCAATGCTCATGCCAAGCGTGTTCATCAGCCGAATCGCATTCAGCATCGAAAACGTTCCAATTCGGTTGGCGATGAAATTCGGCGTGTCCTTCGCAAGCACCACGCCCTTGCCGAGCCGGCGGTCGCAGAAATCGCTGAGTGTATCAATGACTTCTCTGGACGTTTTCGGTCCCGGCACCAATTCCACCAATTTCATGTAGCGCGGCGGATTGAAAAAGTGTGTCCCCGCCCAGTGCTGCTGAAATTCTTCGCTCATCGCTTCGGCGATCAGATGCACGGGGAGACCGGACGTATTCGTGGTGACGATTGCGCCAGGCTTGCGGAATTGCGCCACGCGCGACAACAAACTCCGCTTGATCTCCAGGCTTTCCGCCACAACTTCGATGATCCAATCCGCCTCCGCGCAGCGCGCCAGATCGTCCTCGAAATTTCCCGTGGCAACTTTTTCCGCCAGCGCTGGAATAAAAAAAGCCGCAGGCTTCGATTTTTTCGCCGCGTCCAGCCCCGCGCGCACGATTTTGTTGCGCTCCGCGGCGGGCGCATCCGGTTTCAGGTTTGGCGGAACAATGTCCAGCAAAAGGCAAGGCAGCCCGGCATTCGCAAGGTGCGCCGCGATGCGCGAACCCATCGTTCCAGCGCCCAATACTGCGGCTTTCTCGATTCGACGTTTCATGGCTCGCCTTTTCCGGAATCTATTTTGAAAATGGAAACGAGAGGACAGGTTACAAAACCGCCATCCCCCGGTCAAACGAACTGTGGTTCTGCTGCAAATCCCGCGTTAGAGTAAAGTCAGAATGAGCCCAGGCAAAATGAAGGATGCCGTCGGCTGGCTGCAGTCCGCTCGCGACAAATTGCGTTCGCTGGCCCAGCCCGAGGAAAGCAAACCGGCGGAGCGTCCGCGCGTCGGCCTAGCGCTCTCTGGCGGATTTGCCCGAGGCATCGCGCATATCGGCGTCTTGCGCATTTTGCGCGAGGCCGGCATTCCCATCGACGTCGTCGCTGGCACCAGCGTTGGCGCTCTCATCGGCGCCGCCTATTGCGCTGGCACGCCGCTCGAAGAAATGGAGCACATCGGCGCCACCACCAGCTTCGCCGACTTCGGCCGTTGGACGCCATCGTGGCTTGGTCTGGCTACCAATCAACGGCTGGAAAAATTCCTCTCCCGTTTCACACAAATCAAGACATTCGAAGAAATGTCCACTCCGCTCGCCGTCGCTGCGACCGACATCAACGCTGGGGTCTCCGTCTATTACACGCGCGGCCTTGTGGGACCGCCGCTGCGCGCATCGTGTGCATATCCGGGGCTTTTCGTTCCGATTCAATTTGAGGGCCGCACGCTGGTGGACGGCTTTCTTACCGCGCCGGTTCCTCTGGAAGGCGCGCTCTTGCTTGGCGCCGAGATCGTCATTGCCGTCTATCTCGAAGCGGGCAATCTCGAGCAGCCTCGTACTTTCACCGATGTCCTCAGCCGCTCGTTTACCATCATCCAGCGTCACACCGACCTCACTTGGCGCCAGCAAGCCGACGTCGTCATCGAGCCGGATGTGACTCCATTCGTCTGGGACGATTTCACGAAAACGCCGGAAATGGTCGCGGCGGGCGAAGCGGCGGCACTGGCCGCTCTGCCGTCGATTCGCGCGGCGATCAACGGAGAAAAGCGCGACTCGGCAGCGTAGTGCGCTCCACTTCTCTCATCTCTTTCGAATGAAATTGCTCGTCACGAGCTACTCTCGCTCGACCTTCACGGCCACCGGTTGGCCTTCGCCTTTCCCCCGTTGCGTCAGCCACGAACTCAACCCTTCCGCAAATCGCTCAGGCGTCAGGCGGAAACTGGCTTCGACTTTTCCGTCTCCCAGAGGCAGCGTGTCGTCAAAATCCGCGGAGTTTGTGAAATTGCGCATGCAGAATTGATCGAGCCAATCGAGCGGACAGGCACGGCTCTCGCCGCGAATGACGACATCCACTTTGAATTTTTGTGCGTACATTCCGCCATCATAACATCGCGGCGGCTTTGTTCCCGGCGGGAGCTACGAACAAGAAGTGCTACGAGATGCGCGGCCGCTTGACGCTGTGCGCCAATCCTACGCGCTCGAGTGCCCAGATGAAGTACCAGCCGATATCCGTCTGCCACCAGCGCATCCCGAGACGCGCGGAGCCGGCGTGCGAGTGATGATTCGCGTGCCAATTCTCGCCCCATGCCGCTATCTGAAAAGGGCCGAGCCACCACACATTCATGCTCGAATCATCCATGCCCTCTTTGGAATGTCCGAGGTGCGTCAGGCTATTCACAAAGCATTGCATGTGCAGCGAATAGACCAGTCGGATGGCGCCCACCCAAAAGAATCCCATCCATCCAAGACCGAGGATCAACCCGGAAAAAATCGAGAAAACAATCACGGGGCTCTCCAGCCAGCCCCATGCCGTGTACATCCCGCGCGTTAGCTCGGGAGCCCAGCGCTGTTTATCCGCGGGTTGTGTCTGATAAAGCCAGCGCAAATGCGCCCACCAGAAGCCTCCCTGCTTGGGGCTCGAAATATCGTCCGGCGTGTCCGTCACCGAGTGGTGCAGCCGGTGGTAAGCGACCCAGCTCGCCGGATGGCCCGAACCGTTGAACACTGCCCAGAAAATCAGCGCTTGCTCGACGAATTTCTTGGTCTTCAGCGTTTTGTGCGCCAGCATTCGGTGGTAGCACACCGTCGTTCCCAGCCCGCCAAGCGCCATGAGAAACAACGCTATAAACAGAACTTTGAGGCTCGGCAATGGATAGAGAATTAAGCCAATAACCGCCAGCACGTGGATGATCACGAGATACGCGAAAACGCCTTCCTTGCCGCGGACCGGCTTCCAGAAGGGGCGTTCCCAGGGACGTGCTTCCTGCGTGGCGGCTAGTTCCATAATCTCTCCGTCGATCTGCGGTAATGAAAGCGTGATTGCTCGGGATGCGGATCGCGATAAGCAGGCATAACCATATCATTTTTTCGACGAGAACGTTTTAAATCCCTGCGCGGCGCGGTCCAAAGAGCAAAGACGTTGCGCGGGCTGCTTTGCCGGTCGCGCCACTCCCCCGCACAACAACCGCGCAGACGACGACATGTCGCACCACTTCATCCGTTCTGTCTGGGTAAGAACGCTTGAGAAGAAAACTGAATTTATCTTTGCAGGTCGCGCAGTGCGTTATTCAGCTCGGCAAGATCCGAATCCAGCCGGTAAAATCCCGGCCGCCACTTTCCATTCGTCTCTTCGGCGGCGAATTTCAGAACCGCAAAATCCGTCGCCCCGGACTGCGCGTCGCCCAAGCTGGGGAAGTTCTCTCCGAAAAACGTAACCGCATGCTTGCTGACCATTTCTTCGCATTCTTGATCGGAAAGCACTGCCCGCAGCATCCCCTGATTTTTGGCGTGTGGTTGGCAAAAATAAAGGTTTGGCATACGTGCGTATCATCGGCAGTTAAGCGCATAACTTTAATAGTACGAAGGTTCTTTTTTTCGTGTAAAACTTACCTGCATCGCCCTTCCTTCATCTTTTCTGCTGTTTTCTCCCCTACTTTCGCCCCATTTTGCACTCGTTTTTTGCTGCCCCACCCCTCACCAACTCAGGGTAGAATCCCGCAATTGCCGTCCGGGGTGCATTCGTGGAAGATGAGCGACGCCGAACTCCCAGGTATCCCTTTACCGCCTCCGTCGAATTGATCCAAAAAGACGCCAAGGCTGGCATATCTGCCCGCATCACCGAACTCAGCCTCTACGGCTGTTACGTCCAAATGCCTGATCCCCTCGAAAAGGGCTCTCAGATCTTTCTCAAAATCTACGCCAACGGAAAATACCTCGAAGCGCACGCCACCGTCGTTTATCAGCACGCCGCGCAAGGCATCGGCGTCTGCTTCCAAAACGTGAATCCCCACTATCTCGGCGTCTTGAAACATTGGCTGATCGAAGCGGCACACTTGAGATTCGGCAAGAAGGACTGAGTTCTGGCCGGATGTTTCGCGGAATGTCAGAAATCGCTTAGACTGCCTTTAGCAGGCATCGGGAGAAGAAATGCGATTCGCAAAAATCGTTTTTTGGGTGGCTGGTATTTGGGGCCTGCTGATCATCACGCCGCTTTACTTCCTCTTCGACATCATCGGTCAAAAGGACCCGCCGCCCATCTCGCATCCTGGCTTTTTCTACGGCTTTGTCGGCTGCGCTCTCGCCTGGCAAATCGCTTTCTGCTGCATCGCCACAAACCCGGTTCGCTATCGTCTTCTGATGATTCCATCCGTCTTCGAAAAAGCGACCTATGCCATCGCCATCTTTACCCTCGTCCTGCAACGCCGCACCAACCACAACGATCTCCTCTTCGCCTGCACGGACTCGCTTCTCGGCCTCCTTTTCATCGTCGCTTATTTCAAGACACCGCGCGAATGAGTCCTGCACGGTCATGGCAGGCCGCCCACCGAGATGCTTCTCGTTACATCCAGATCGCACCAATCTCCGTAGATAGAGGTGGGGGCAGGCAAGGCTCGTTGCCCTCGGTCGCGGAGGGCGATCTTGCAGAACATTTTCCCGAACGTGGTTCCAGCCTGTTGTCGCTTTTTTCCCTTGACGGCGGCTCCTAACCGGAGGATACCAGTAGTGTCTCAGCCCCGGATTGAGGGACGGGGTTCCCAATCAGGTTGCGTGTCCGCGCGCCTGCCTTCCCGGAACCCTCGGAGAAAAATAAATCATGGCCCGGTTCGCGACACCGCGATAACGGGGGCTTTGGAGTTCCGTAAAATCGCGTGGAATTGCGGATCGACTCTAGTTGGGCTGGGATCCCCAACGCTGGCCAAAGACTTTTCGAGGCTGCCATGCCTTATGATTTTTTGATTTTGCATCACTATCTTTCTGCGGAGGGCGTCTAAGGCGTAGGGTGCTGATCAGTTCCGGAGACAAGCGCGGGGAAAAAAATGGGGTCTCGGCTTCAAACGATTCGCACTAAGGATGTGCAATAACTGGATTCATCCTCGCGCCATCCGCTTCACATTCGATTTTTTGATCTTCACGGCGGGCAATCCGCCGGAAGGGCAGCTGTAGATTCAAAATAACTGGAGGTCGGAGAGAAATGACAAAGTCGAATAAATTGTTTATCACTGGCGCGGCGCTCGCGGGCTTGCTCGCGGGAACTGGTGTCAGCCTGCATGCTTCTAACCTGCTCACAGGGACGACGGCTTCGGCCACAGCCCAGGATCAGGACCAGAAGGCGGACAAGAAGGTGAAAGAAAAGCACTCCTGTAAGGGCCAGAACTCTTGCAAGGGCAAGGGCGGTTGCAAGTCGAGCGACAACGGTTGCAAAGGCAAGAACTCTTGCAAGGGCAAGGGCGGCTGCGCGACCGACGGCTCCAAGATGCCGAGTTGATCCAAGCCGCGTAACTTCGGTTACGAGCTTGGACCAACTCAAGGGTGGGGCCGGTGGCAATCGCTGGCCCTTTCCTCTGTCTGTTCTTTTTTTCACCACCCGGAGAATCGAATGGCGGCAAACCGCTTTAACGGCTTTACGGATTACGGCATCGGCATTGGGCTGCGAGCCCCTCACTACAATCACATCCTCACGCGCAAACCCGTCGTCGACTGGTTTGAGATTATTTCCGAGAACTTCATGATCGATGGCGGCCGCCCGCTGCACATCCTCGATCAAATCCTCGAGCAATACAAAGTGGTGCAGCATGGCGTCTCGATGTATTTCGGCTCGGCGGAAAAACCCAATCGCGAGCATCTTCGCCGCCTGAAAGAGCTGGTCCATCGCACAAAAACGCCGTGGCTTTCCGATCATCTTTGCTGGGGCAGCGTCGACGGCCGCTATACGCACGATCTTCTTCCCATGCCGTACACGTTCGAGGCCGCGCGCCTGACTGCGCAAAAGGTGCGCGACGTCCGCGACTTTCTCGAAATTCCCATTGCCGTCGAAAACGTCAGCAGTTACGCGGAATATCACGACTCGGAAATGACCGAGTGGGAGTTTCTGAACGAAGTCGTCGAGCGCGCGGACTGCGGCATTCTCCTCGACGTGAACAATATTTATGTCTCCTCGCAAAATCACAATTTCAATCCGCTCGACTACGTGAACAGCGTTCCCGCGGAGCGCGTCGCACAGATTCACATCGCCGGCCACTCGAAATACCGGAAATACATTCTCGATACGCACGATCATCCGGTCATCGATCCCGTGTGGAAACTCTATGAACGCGCCATTCAACGCGCGGGACATACCGCGACGCTTCTCGAGTGGGACGACAGCATTCCTTCCTTCCAGGAAGTGCACGACGAAGCGCTGAAAGCGAACAAATTCCTGCGCGCCACCGCGCTGGCGGAAGCCGTATGAGACTGCTTCAGCTTCAACGCACCATGGCTCGCGCCGTGATGCAACCGCTCACCTCTTCGGAACGCATGCAGCGCCGCGCGCCCGATGGCGGCTCGATGAAGCGATACGCTTCGCGTTTTATTAAGCCGAACGATCGCCTCACTTCTTTCGAGCGTCTCGAAATTTACAATCGCCAGTATTGGTTCCGCGTGCTCTCCGCACTCGCCGAGGATTTTCCCGGCTTGCGCGCGGTGCTCGGCGAGCGGCGATTTGACGCCATGTCGAAAGCCTATCTGCTCGCCAATCCTTCGCGCTCGTTTACGCTGCGCAATCTCGGCTCGCGCATGGAATCCTGGCTGCGGAAGAATCCCAAGTGGGCCGGAACAAGTCAGGCTCTCGCGCTGGATATTGCGCGGCTCGAATGGGCCGATATCGAGGCGTTCGACGGGAAGGCTGAACCGGCTTTGCGCCCCGAAGATCTTGCGAACGCAGACGCCGCACGATTGAAGCTGACTTTGCAACCGTACGTGCGCCTGCTGAGTTTTCACTATCCGGTCGACGATCTCCTCCTCGAAGTGCGCAAAGAAGAGGAAGACACCGATTTCGCGAGCAACACGTTCACGGAGCGGCGCAAACGCAAGCGTGTTCGCGCCGTCGCCAAACTAAAGCCCGGCGACATTTTTCTGACCGTGCATCGCATCGATGATTCCGTTTATTTCCGGCGCATCGAGCGAGAAGAGTTCCTGATTCTCACGGCGCTGCGCCAGGGAAAATCGCTTGCCGCGGCCGTCGAACCCGCGCTCCGCACGAGCGCGATCCAACCGGAACAGCGCCCGCTTCGGGTGCAGACGTGGTTTCAGACCTGGGCCGCGCTGGGATGGTTTTGCAGCCCGGAGAAAAAACGCGCGGCGCGCTGAATTTGTTGTAGAGTCGCGCATCCAAATTTCGCGGGCTCCCGTAGAACTTCTGACGGCTAAATTCTCTTGAAGAAAACTTTGGACAACTGACCTCTCATGAACAAACTGCTCACGACTGCAAAATCCTGGCACGACAAGTTTTGCCATTACGCCGATTATCTCCAGCACCCGTTTCTGCTTTTTGTGCGCCTCTATTGGGGCGTTCAATTGATGCAGAGCGGCTGGGGCAAGCTGCATAACATCGACAAGGTGACTGACTTTTTCACGTCGCTGAATCTGCCGATGCCTCACCAAATGGCCATTGCCATTTCTTGCCTCGAATTTTTTGGCGGGTTCCTGCTGGCCGCGGGCCTTTTCTCGCGGCTGATATCGCTGGTGCTGACGATCAACATGATCATGGCCTACGTCACGGCGGACAAAGAGGCGCTCTCTTCGATTTTTTCCGATCCGGATAAATTCACTGCAGCGGCGCCATACGTTTTCCTGATTGCGGCGATCATCGTTTTCGTTTTTGGGGCGGGTGTCTTTTCGCTGGACGAGCTCGCTACCCGTATTTTCTGGAAGCGCAGCACGCAAAGCAAGACCTCGGCCTAGAAGCGCGCTCAGATCGTTCGCGCGGACGCCTTGTAATTGAGATAGCATGGTTCTTGGGCAGCTAAAGTCCCCATGGAATCTACCCTTGGTTTTCGAGAAGGTTTCCGAAGAGGCTTCCACAGAAACTCCCGCAAGGTCGCTTGCTTCATTCTGTTTCTTCTGCTTTTTCCCCTGTGCGCCGCAAAGGCGGATAACGTGACATCGACACTGATGGTCGGCGGTTCGCGAATCGACGTAACCATCGATTCGAGCGAAGCGCCGCTTTCGCAAACCGACGTGATGAAGTGGGTGCAGTGGGCGGCGGAATCCGTCGCCACGTACTACGGGCGCTTCCCGGTTCCGCATCTCACGCTCCGCGTGGTTGCGTTTGACGGGCATGACGTGCGACACGGAACGACCTGGGCGCGCGAGGGCGGCCTGATTCGCATCAGCGTCGGCAGCAAGACGACACCCGCGGAATTTGCCGACGACTGGATGTTGACGCACGAGATGGTGCACCTCGCGTTTCCTTCGATGATGGGCGAGGAACATCATTGGATCGAAGAGGGGCTTTCCGTCTACGTCGAACCGATTGCGCGCATCCGCGCTGGACATTGGACGGCGGCGCAAATGTGGCGCGACCTCGTGCGCGATATGCCGAAAGGCGAGCCGCAACCCGGCGATGAAGGTGTCGATCACACGCACACCTGGGGACGGACGTATTGGGGCGGCGCGCTGTTTGCGTTTTTCGCCGACGTCGAGATTCGCAAGCAAACGAAAAACAAGAAAGGCCTTGAAGATGCGCTGCGCGGGATTCTGGATGCGGGCGGCGACATTCGGCAGGATTGGGACATCGAGAAAGCATTTAAGACCGGCGACCACGCCGTGGGATTGGACGTCCTGGAAAATTTGTACGCGGCCTGGAAGGATAAACCGGTGCAAGTGGATCTCGCGCCGATGTGGAAAGAGTTGGGCGTTGAGGTTGGGCCGGATGGCTCGACAGTGACGTTGAATGACGATGCGCCGATGGCGGCGATTCGGCGCGCGATTGAGATGGGTACTCCGGGCGCAAAGGCAGGAGACAAGACGCCGACGGGCGCTGGCTCGGCGAAGCCGGGCTCGACGCTTGCAGATTCCGGGCGTCCGATGGCGGTGTTTGCTGGGCGAACCGCAAGATCGAAGTGAAGCGGACCCCTACTCCCGGGGTGTCCGCAAGTCATGAAGTAAACGCATGAAGAGATTAGGGTTGCGGAAAATCCTGCGTGTACGCAGGAGAGGGTGCATAAAAGGAGCGGGCGGGTTGACTGGACGGGCATACCCCACCCCGGGTGTTTTCTCGAAAGAGTGCGGAAGATCGTGAAAAGATTGGAGATAGCGTTTTGCTTGGTGCAAAAGAGTGCGTAAGAGTATGAAAACAAAGGAACGGTAAAGTCCTTGGAATGACATTGATGTGGACTCTTGCGGGAACAGCGCTTCACAGTTGAAAGTTCAAAGTTGAAGGGGGAGGGAGAAGACGAGTCTAACGCGGAGATGCTCAGATAGGGGCGAGCGAAATTCCGGGCAGAGGGGCTTCGCAGAGTGGATCGGGTTGACGGAACGGGCTGGCGACTAATTGACACGAGAGATGTTACCACGTAAGCTAACACTCTGTCAAGTGTTTACTTTACCGCTATTCGAATCAGCAGTGGAAAACTGTGGAAAAGTCAAATACCCCACACGGGAGCTCGGCGTATGGGGTACCCAAACTGGCTGCATTGCTTTAGGTCAGTGCCACTCGTCATCTTCGAACACCCGCCTACTAATTGTCAGACGGCTGCTTGGCGTTGTCGATGACGAGGACTTCGACGGGGCTGCTTTGCGTTTCGAGTTTTAGGCCGAGCTGCTCCTGAATGGAGGAGAAGATCGAACTCGCGGAGGATTCAACGGGAGTGGGCGCGCCCTGACTCGCATCTGGCGTCCACTGGAGTGCAAAGTCATAGTTGCCGGTTAGGCCAGTCTTGTCCAGAACCGGGCGGCTCAAGACACGAGACAAGACTCGTGCCAGAGACGACATCGGTTGAGTTTGCGCGGTGAATTCGCCGCTTCTCAAAACCATGTAGTGCGGCCCTGCAGGGCGGCCATCCAAACCTTTCAGTCCGTCGCTGTAAGTGTCGCCAGGTTTGGCCTCTTGAAGTCTGGGCCCCCCGCCCGCGACGCCAAGTACGTAGATTGAGAGCTCTTTGGTCTCGCTATGGAGCGTCAACTTGAATCGGTCCGCCAAGAGAGTCTGAAGCATGCGCTGCCTCGCGAATTTGAGTTGGGCTGCGCTGAGCCTGCCCAACTGAACGGCAACGGAACTGTCTACCTTCGCTTCAACATCAAAGGCTGCAGAGTTGAGCCAGTCCGGTCCGCCGGAGATCTGATTGTATTCGACTCCATAGGCCGCTCGCACGAGCATCGGCAACGTGACGTTTATCGCACTGAACCCGCTGGGCGGGTAAGTTATGCTCTCTTTTTCGTCGCCAGACTTGTTTGGCCTTACGGAAACGGCATCGTACACAAAACCAATGGCGCCGGTACTTTGGGTTCGCGACTCGGCTCGGCTGGGCGCTGGTTGGAGCAGGCCAAACACGACGGGCGCAGCGACTGCCAGCACTCCCATGGCAGCCAGTAGCAGCTTCTTTCCAAATTCCAAATTGCGTGCAGTACGATGAGTCATAATTGCCTCGATTCTTTTCTTTAGATTTGAGCCAGTGACACCCGCCGCGCAAAAGAACGGCGACTCCAGATAAAATTCACAAACTTTGAGAATGCCTTCGGCATAGACCTGAGGGTCGCTGCCGAGGCTGAGAACGGCTTCGTCGCAAGCGCGTTCCCGTTCGTCAACGAGGCGCGCTCCGATCCACCAGACCAACGGGTGAAACCAGAAGATGGCTTCGACTAGCATGTGAATCGTGGCGGCGAGATTGTCGCCGCGGCGAACGTGGTACAGCTCATGCGTGATGACGGCGTCTAACTGCGCATCGGTGAGCCGATCGGATATTCCTGCAGGCAGCAGCAGGATGGGTCGGAATATGCCGACAATGCCAGGTTCGAGGGCCGACGCAGAGAGGATGAGATTCGTGTGCCCGGAAGTTCCAGCGCTTGGCTCGAGGCGGCGCAGTGCTTCGAGTTCGCGACCGGAATTCGCGGGAGAAGGGTTGCTTGTCGTGGCAATCATGCGCCGCCAACGCAAGCACCAGTAAAACGTCAACGATGCGCAACCGCAGAGCCACACAAGAAGGAGGACAACCGGCAGGAGGCTGCCCGCAGTTGTCAACCACGTTGAAGCAACAGGAGTATTGTGAACCGGGTCGAGCAGAGCAAATGGCTGGCTTATTTCCTGTATCGCAAAGGCGAAGCTGGATTGAGGGATCGCCGCGGCTTTCGACCAATTAAGATGGCTTCCGATGAAAACCAGTAAGGAAAATGGGATTAGGAATTTTGCAGAGGCGATTAACCAAAGCGAATAACGTGCGCGGGCGTGGTTCTTTCTGAGTAGGAGCGTTAGCAATCCCGCAACTGCTGCAAATAATGTGGATTGCCACAGGTGGTTAGCAAACGGCGCCGCGATGGCGGGCCACGGCGAAAGGACAAATATCGTGGACGCGAACGAAGTCATTTCGATATTCCCTTTTTCGAGAACCGTCGGAGCGCTTTCTCCGCCTCACGAACTTCCGCGAGGGTCAGCTTGCCGGACTCGATCAGGTGAGCCATGACTGGTTGTGTCCGACCGCCGAACAGGCTCAGAAGGTCGTCAATCAGCCTGCGTTGCGCCGCGTGGCGCGAGATGATGGCCTCGAAGATGTGCGCGTTGCTGATCTTTTTCATGCGGCGCAATGCATTCTTGCGTTCCATGCGATAGACCGTGGTTTGGACTGTTGTATAGGCCGGCCGACCGCGCACGGGGAAGGCTTCTTGAATTTCTCGAATGGATGAGGCGCCGCGGGTCCAAAGCGCGTCCATAATCTGCAGTTCTAGTTTTGTGAGTTTTGGCAAGATCATAAAGATTTTCCTACTATGCCTGTTTGTTATGCTACTATGCACGTATTTTCATGTCAAGCGTGAAATGAGAATAGGGATACTGATGGTAAGAGGCGGTGTGCTATGAGCGAGAAGGATCCATTTACGGGGACGTGGAAGTTTTGCGCGGAGAAATCGAGCGCGCCTGGGCTGCGGAGCTGGGTGCAGCGGATCGAAGTCGCGGGGGACGCGATACGCGTGCAGGAAGAGGTGGAGAGCGCGGCGGGAGCGCGGGCGAGCGTCACGATCGAAGCGCGGTTTGACGGCGCGGACTATCCCGCCACGGGGTCGTCCTTGGCAGACGCCATTGCCTACACGCGGGCGGACCGGCAGAACATCAGCGGCGTTGGAAAGAAAAATGGAAGCGTCACGCTGCGCGAGACGATTGCCGTGGACGGCGGCACGATGACGCTGACGTTTGCGATCTTCGCGGCAGAAAAGGAAATCGCGAAGGGTGTGGCCGTGTTTGAGAACGAAGTGGCGAGCGGCGAGGGATGAGTGGCGCGCGCTGATGATGCGAATGGCTTCTTGGGCATGTTTCAGTCTCCGCTGCGTGTTGGCCACGATCAGAATTCTAGACCGAGAACCGAAGCGTTGAATCCCGGGTAGCATACAAAGAGAAGAGAGATTTCATTGCGCGGAGTGCGGTCGATGGGCGGAGGTTCTCTCTGCGCAAGTTTAAAACGCAGAGAGATTTCTCTCTACGCAAGCCGACCATCCCGCAGGAGCGGGATGGAAAGAAAAAGCGTCGGCTTGCTCCGTTCGAAATGACGGCGGGGAGGTCGCCGATGTGTTCACGGGAGCCATGATGAAGAAAAAGCGTCAGCTTGCTCCGTTCGAAATGACGGTGCGTGCTTCTGCTCGCCCCTGGCATGCGCGCTTCTGCTCGGGCCCATCCCAATCCAGCGCCTGGGCCGCTTTATTTATTGCCGGAAAAGGCGCGGAAGAGCATCGTCAGGGGATCGTAGTAGCGGTCGACGATGCGCTCCTTCAGCGGAATGATGGCGTTGTCCGTGATGTGAATCTCTTCGGGGCAAACTTCGGTGCAGCACTTGGTGATGTTGCAGAGGCCGATGCTGAGCTCGTCTTTCAGGAGCGGAATGCGGTCGAGCCCATCAAGCGGGTGCATCTCCAGCCCGGCCACGCGCACGAAAAAGCGCGGCCCGCCGAATTTTTTCTTTTCGTCATGTTCGCGAAGAACGTGGCAAACGTTCTGGCACAAAAAGCACTCGATGCACTTGCGAAATTCCTGCACGCGGTCGACGTCGAGCTGCGAAATCTTCCACTCCGTGTTGGGGCGCGGCTGGAAGGCGGGAATCTTCTTGTTGACGGTGTAATTCCACGAAACATCGGTGACCAAATCCTTGATACGAGGAAACGACTTCATGGGCATGACGGTGATCGGCTCGTCCTTCGGCATATCGTCCATGCGCGTTTTGCACGTCAGGCGCGGCCGGCCGTTCACCTCTGCCGAACACGAGCCGCACTTCCCGGCTTTGCAATTCCAGCGGACGGCGAGATCGGGCGCCAGGTGGCCCTGGATATAGTGCAGCGCGTCGAGAACGACCATGCCGGGCGCGACGGGAACCTTGAAATCGACAGATTGCCCGCCTGCGGCTCCTTCGCCACGGAAGATTCGTAACGTTGCTTCAGGCATCGATAGCCTCTCCAGACTTCGCCCGGCAAACTCCTTCCGGGATTTTCCGCCAACCGCCGCCGGACCTTTGCCCAGCCGCGGCGAAATCTATTCGGCCATGACGATCTGCTTGAGATCGTCCGGCATCTCCTCGACGGGGAGTTCGTGACGCTTCATCCCGCCGCCGTCGCGCACGATCACATTGTGCTTTTTCTCCCAGACGGGATCGTAATTCGGGAAATCGATGCGGCTGTGCGCGCCGCGGCTTTCCGTGCGCGCCCGCGCGCTGAGCGCGACCGCTTCGGAAATCGTCAGCATGGACTTAACCTCGCGCGAGAGATGCCAGCCCGGATTGAACAGCCGCGAGCCTTCGACGCTGGCTTTGGCGGCGCGCGCCTTCAGTTGCTCGAGCTCCTCGAACGCTTTCTGCAAATCCTCTTCCACGCGGAAAATTCCCACGAGGCTCTGCATCACCTTCTGCAAATCGCGATGAACGGCGTAGTGGCTCTCCGCGCTGGGATTCGAAAACGGCGCGAGCAGCTCTTTTTCCGCCTCTTCGATCTGCGCGATGGAAAGCCCGGGGGGCGAAACCTGCTTGGCGTGCTCGGCGGCGGCCAGTCCGGCGCGGCGGCCGAAGACCAGCAAATCCGAAAGGGAGTTTCCGCCCAGGCGGTTTGCGCCGTGAAGGCCAGCAGCGGCTTCACCGGCGGCGAACAAGCCGGGCACGGTGGACTGCGCGGTTTCCGCCTCCACGCGAATGCCACCCATCACGTAATGGCACGTCGGGCCAACTTCCATCGGCGTCTTCGTGATGTCCACGTCCGCCAGCTCTTTGAACTGGTGGTACATGCTCGGCAATTTTTTCTTCACGTACTCGGCCGGCTTGTAGGAAATATCCAGATACGCGCCGCCATGTTCGGTGCCGCGGCCTTCTTTCACTTCCGTGTAGATCGAGCGGGCCACGACGTCGCGCGTCGAAAGCTCCATGCGCTTGGGGTCGTACTTTTCCATGAAGCGCTCGCCGAGTTTGTTGCGAAGCAAACCGCCCTCGCCGCGCACCGCTTCCGTGACGAGAAGGCCCTGCACACCCGGCGGCCATACCATCCCCGTCGGGTGGAACTGCACGAACTCCATGTCCATCAGCTCCGCGCCGACTTCGTACGCGAGCGTCATGCCGTCGCCGGTGCACTCCCATGAATTCGAAGTGATCGGCCAGGCTTTGCCGATGCCGCCTGTGGCGATGACGATCGACTTCGCCTTGAACACGATGAAGCGGCCATTTTCGCGCCAGTAGGCGAACGCTCCCGCGATGCGGCCGCCGTCGGTGAGCAGCCGCGTGACCGTGCATTCCATGTACACGTCAAAGCCGAGTTGCACGCCGCGGTCCTGCAGCGTGCGAATCATTTCGAGGCCGGTGCGGTCGCCGACGTGGCAGAGGCGCTTGTAGGTGTGCCCTCCGAATGCGCGCTGGAGAATTTGGCCTTTCTCGGTGCGGTCGAAGAGCGCGCCCCATTGTTCGAGCTCGTGGATGCGGTCGGGCGATTCCTGCGCGTGAATCTGCGCCATGCGCCAGTTGTTCAAAAATTTTCCGCCGCGGACGGTGTCGCGGAAGTGCGGCTTCCAGCCGTCGGCGGGATCGACGTTGCACATCGCGGCGGCGATGCCGCCTTCGGCCATCACGGTGTGCGCTTTTCCAAGCAAGGATTTGCAGACGACGCCGACGGAGGCGCCTTGCCCTAACGATTCGATGGCCGCGCGCAATCCCGCCCCGCCGGCGCCGATGATCAGAACGTCGTGCTCGCGTATCTCGTAGCTGGTGGTCACAGGATCCTCAGGTCATGAATGGCGCCGCAAGCGACCATGCGGATGTAGAAATCGGTCAAGCCGACGGTGATGAGGCTCGTCCAGGCAAGCTGCATGTGCCGCTCGTTCAAAAAGCTGACCCCGCGCCACGCATCGTATCTCGGCTTGCCGAACGAAGCGCACGAAAAGCAGTCCAGCTTTCCCCCGGCGAGATGGCGCAGCGAGTGGCACGAAAACGTGTAGAGCGTCAACATGATGATGTTCACGCTCATGATGAGGCTGCCCACGCCGATGCCGAAATGGCCGTTCCAGTCGTATGCTACGACGGCGTCGTACCAAAGAAACGCCAGGAATACGACCGCGATATAGAAAAAGTAGCGGTGCAGATTTTGCAGGATAAAGGGAAATCGCGTCTCGCCCTGGTACTTGCGCTTGGCCGGCTCGCCCACCGCGCAAGATGGCGGGTCGAGAAAAAAGGCGCGGTAATAAGCTTTGCGGTAGTAATAGCAGGTGGCGCGGAATCCCAGCGGGCCACCGAGAATAAGCAGCGCGGGAGACCACGGCCACCAATGATGACCTGGATCAATCAGCGGCGAATAAAAGGGCGAGAGATAAGGGCCCCACTCATAGAACGCGCCTTCGAAAGCGCGCAGCGTGGCGTAAAGACCGAAGCCGCCGAGAAGAATGATAACGGGAAGGAGTTCGACCCACCAGGAGTCGCGGCGCAGCGTGCTTCCCAGCCGCGATTCAGGCAAGAGGGTTGGCGAGCCAGCCATCTAGGGACCTCCAATGTCGCAATAGGTGGAACAGAGATACAAATGTTACACACGGATTATATCCAAGACGCGGCGGAACGGCCAATTTTGCCGAACGGGCCGATTGAAGGATCGGGAGGTTCCCTCCCGTTCGAATACCGGCGGCGCAACTCGCTGTCCAATTCGCCGCATGTGGGGCGTCATTAGAGTGGAAGGACAAAATGCGGACAAAACGCATTTGCCGAACGGAAATAGGAGGAATTGGCCATGAATATCGCGAAAACGTTGGAAATTATCGGAATCGTGCTGATGGTCGCCGCGGGAGTCTACGGGCATCACGGCTGCGTTGCTTCCGCGCTGGCGCTCCTGAAGCTGGCGGCAGCTGTACACTCGGCAGCTCGACTCTAAGCGCCTGCCAAATTGGCTGGCGAAAAAAGTTTGGATGTACTGTCCAAATGGCTGAGGGCCAAGCGTCATTGAGGTAGAGCGGCAAGAAAACGAGTCCTGGAGCCGCAAAGGAGGCTCGAAATGAAATACATGCTGATGGATTACGTGGTCGCGGCGGGTTGGCAAGAGCTGACCAGGGCCGAGCAGGAGCACTGGCTGGGCGCCTACCGAGCCTTCATGGAAACGATGGCGAAGGCCGGCGTGTTGCGGGACAGCAAGGGGTTGCAGCCTGCGTCGACAGCCACAACCGTGCGAACTTCCAACGGCAAAACACAGGTGCTCGACGGTCCCTACGCCGATTCGAAGGAGCAGCTTGGCGGATTTCACATCATCGAAGTCGCCGATCTCGACGCGGCGCTTTCCTGGGCCGCGCGTTCGCCGACGGCATTGCATGGCGTGGTCGAGGTGCGGCCCGTCATGGAAGGCACCATGCTGACGAGGGATATGGGTCCCTACCTGAAGCCCGAGTAAACGGCAACGCGGCACTCAGTTCGCCGAGTCTCAGAATCTTATCTCGTCAGTGCAAAGGAGAAATACTGTGCGTAATTTAATCGTTTTCAATTCCGTGACGCTCGATGGCTATTTCACAGGCGCCGGCGGCGATTTGAGTTGGGCCCACCGCCACGACGCGGAGTGGAACGCATTCATCAGCAACAACGCGAGCGGCAGCGGCGAACTGGTTGTTGGAAGGATTACCTACGATTTGATGGCAAGCTACTGGCCGACGCCGGTGGCGCAACAAAACTCTCCCGCCGTTGCCAAAGCGATGAACGATATGCCAAAGGTCGTCTTCTCGCGGTCGCTCGACAAAGTGTCTTGGAACAACACCAAGCTCTTGAAGGGCGATTTGCCCTCCGAGATCAGAAAAATGAAGCAAGCGCCTGGGCCGGGGCTGGTGATCTTCGGAAGCGGAACCATCATTTCTCAATTGGCCCAGGAAAATCTGATCGATGAATATCAAATTGCGTTCTGCCCGGTGATTCTTGGCAAAGGTCGAACTATGTTTGAAACCGTCGAGAAGAAGCAGAGCCTCAGGCTAACGAAGACGCGCATCTTTGAAAACGGTACCGTTTTCGCCTGCTATCAGCCCGTCGTGTAGAAACTTTTCACTATCGCGAATGCTCAGACGTTATGCACGCGCAGCACGAGATCCAAATGGCGGATGCAAACCAATCTGAAGGCTCTGAGAAAGTTCGGAATACCGGCGAAGCCGATGCGCACGCGCGCGACACCGCGGACCTTGTAGCGCGCCGCAGCTACGGCAAGCTCGTTGCGTTTCTTGCCGCGCGCACGCGCGATGTGGCCGCCGCCGAAGACGCGCTCTCGGAAGCCTTTGCCTCGGCGCTCGCGGATTGGCCACGGAACGGCTGCCCCGCGAATCCGGAAGCCTGGCTGCTGACCGTAGCGCGGCGAAAGGTGATCGATATGTATCGAGGGCAGCGCCGTCTTGAACATGCCGGCGAGGAGCTGCGCGTCCTGGCCGAGGGGTTGGAGGCGGCTGCGGCTGCTGCCGAGATACCCGATCAACGTCTCGCGCTGATGTTCGCCTGCGCGCATCCCGCCATCGACTCCGGCATTCGCGCGCCCCTCATCTTGCAAGTCATCCTTGGTCTTGACGCAAAGATGATTGCATCCGCATTCCTGACCTCTCCGGAAGCGATGGGTAAACGCCTCGTTCGAGCCAAGGAAAAAATTCGCCAAGCCGCAATTCCCTTTCGCGTTCCCGAACGCGAGGAACTTCCGGCTCGTCTCGGCACCGTGTTGGACGCCATCTACGCCGCATTCGCTGAAGGCTGGACCGATCCCGGCGGAACGGATGTGGTCCGCCGGGATCTCACCGAAGAAGCGTTCTTTCTGGCCAGGCTCGCCGCCGAACTGCTGCCATCCGAACCGGAGGCTCTCGGCTTGCTTGCTCTGATGCTACACGCCGGGGCCCGCCGCCGCGCGCGCCGCACCGAACTCGGCGAGTATGTTCCCCTGGCGGATCAGAACCAGGATTTGTGGGATGCTCAAATGATTTTTGAAGCCGAGGATTTGCTCAGGCGTGTCAGCAGTCTCCGTTCGGTTGGCCGCTATCAGCTGGAAGCCGCGCTGCAATCGGCTCACGTTTATCGCTGCCGCACCGGCCAAGCCAACTGGGCAGAAGTCGTTCAACTTTACGATGCCCTCTTCGCGCTTGCCGGCTCGCCGGTCGTCGCTATCAACCGCGCTTTGGCAATCGCCGAGCTGCGTGGCCCTGCTGCCGCTCTAGACGCCATGCCGGATGCGGCTTCGGATGCGCGGCTTGCTGACTACCAGCCGTATTGGGCTGCTCGCGCCGAACTTCTGTTTAGAACAGGCGCTCACAGCGAAGCGCGCCAAGCCTACGAAATCGCCATCGGTCTCGAACGGGATCCCGCGGTGCGCCGATTTCTCCAGGAGCGACAGTCCGCTTTGGACCTGTAGCTCGCCTTCTCCTGACCCGGGCAAATTCGTCAGCTCGAACTGGCGCGCGCCGGCGACTGCCCCGTGTCGGCTCCGCACTCTGGCGACTTAAAGGATGGTTTGAATTTCGGAATCGAGGGACACGTGCGTGGCGGGAACGCCGTTCACGGAAAACTTCTCGCCGTCACTTTCCGAAAAGTGAAAAAAGCGGCTGATGTGATAGTCCTCGTCGTAAGAGGAAAAGAGCCGCTCCGTTTCCGCAGCCGAAAGATGGAACGCGGTAAGCGCGGCGGGTTTGCCAAACCCTCCGGAGGCCGCAAGGTAGCGCGACACGAGATTGCTGAGAGGCATGATGCCTGCGCGACGCGTCGCTTTGATGGACATAGGGGACTTGCCAGAGGGGCCGTAGTGTAGCCCCGAACCTCCGCTAAGGGAAGGAGTCGTATTCCACTGATTACAATTCGGCGAGCACCGAGACTATCAGGCGCGCCGGACTGCACTATAATGTCCGCAACGGCAGCGCACGCGGACGCGGGCATCGCAATACAAACCTCAATTCCTGCGCCCGTAGCGCTCGCCGCAATATCATCCTCGTGGAGTAAAGAACAGGAGCGGTGATGCACGTATTCTTACAGGATCTTCGCTATGCGTTGCGCATGCTTCGCAAGAACTTCATGCTGACGGTGGTGATCGTCAGCTCCCTTGCCATCGGAATCGGCGCGAATTCGGCGATTTTCAGCGTGGTAGACGCGCTCTTGCTTCGTCCACTCCCCTATCCGCACGCAGATCGGCTGGCAGCCGTGTGGCTGCATTCGCCGGCCATCGGCATTTTCCGCGATTGGCCATCGCCGGGCGAGTACATCGACCTGCAGAACGAGAATCACTCCTTCGACCAAATGGCGCTCGCGCAAAGCCGCACCTTCATTTTGAGAGGCCGCCAGCAGCCTGAGCAGCTCTATGGAGCGCTGGTGCAATCCAGCCTGCTGGAAATGCTCGGCGCAAAACCACTGCTTGGCCGTTTGCTGCTGCCGGAAGAGGACAAACCCGGCAAAGCGCGCGTAGTAATTCTCACCGAAAACGTGTGGAGGCGGCTCTTCGATGCGGACCCGGGTATCGTCGGGAAATCGATCGTGTTGAATGGCAACCCGGCCAACGTGGCAGGCGTGCTACAGCACAGTTTCCAGCTTAACGCCGAGGTGATGCCGTCGGAAGTGCCAATGGACAAGATGGATCTGTTTCTTCCGCTGCCATTGGACGCTGGTGCGGAGAAAAACAGGGGCGATGAAAACTACAACGTAATGGTGCGGCTGAAGCCCGGCGTTTCGCTGAAGCAGGCACAGGCGGACATTGATGTGATCGCCAGCCGCATCCGGGAAAAGGACAAACGCGGCGCCAGCTTCGGAATGCACGTGGTCGGTTTGCAAGAGCAGGTCGTCGGGGATGTACGCCGCGCTCTGCTCGTATTGCTGGGCGCGGTGGGGCTGGTACTGCTGATCGCGTGCGCTAACGTTGCGAACCTTCTGCTGACACGCGCGGCGGGACGCGAGAAGGAAGTGGCCATTCGAACGGCGTTGGGAGCCGGCTGGGATCGGCTCGCACGTCAGTTGCTTACAGAAAGTGTTCTCCTGGGCCTGCTGGGTGGCGCAGCGGGACTCGCAGTGGCTCAGATGAGCCTCGACGTGGTTCGCGCAATCAATCCGGGGAACATTCCGCGGTTAGAGGACATCTCCGTCAACGGCGCAGTCCTGGTCTTCACGTTTGGCGTGGCGCTTGCGACTGGCGTATTGTTCGGCGTGGCACCGCTGTGGCACGCTCTGAAAGTGGACTTGAATACTTCACTGAAAGCGGGCGGACGAAGCGGGCAAAGCGACGGCGGCTTGCACGTGCGGCGGCACAGTTTGCGCGGATTGCTCGTCGTTTCCGAGCTCACGGTTTCCTTGATGCTCCTGATTGGTGCCGGGCTTCTGATTCGCAGCTTTGTGCGATTGCAAAGCGTGCCTCCGGGATTCACTACGGACCATGTGCTGACAATGGAGGTTGCCGCGGTCGGTCCGAAATACGGTGAAGACAAATCAGTAGTTAATTTCTACAACGAAATCGAAAGTCGCGTGGCTCACCTGCCGGGCGTAGTGGCGGAAGGCGCAGTTTCCGCCCTGCCCCTAACCGGCGAAGTCGGATGGGGCCAGATCCATGTCGAAGGCTACACGCCGCCGCCGGGGCAGGAACTCCAGGCGGATATCCGCGTTGCAAGCAAAGACTATTTTCGGACCATGGAAATACCGCTGCGCAAGGGCCGCTTTTTCAACGAGGATGATACGGCGGATAAGCCGCAAGTCGTGATCATTGACGAGAAATTTGCGCAGCGCTTTTGGTCCGGCAGCGATCCGATTGGAAAGCATCTTTGGTTCGATCCGAAGAAGCCCATCACGATTGTGGGCGTGGTCGGCGTGGTCAAACAATACGGACTGGAGACCGAAGGAAAAATCGCCTTCTATTTGGCAGAAGACCAGAACCCTGGGAATCGAATGTTTCTGGCGGTGCGGACGTCGACGGAAGCGGCAGGGCTCTCCTCGGCGGTCGCAGGTGAAATCCACGCGGTCGATCCGGACGTGGTGGTTTACGGAGTCCGGACGATGCAGGAACGTTTGTACGATTCTCTGGCGCGGCAACGTTTTTCGAGCATGATGCTGGGAGCATTCGCGGTGTTCGCGTTGTTGCTCGCGGCCGTTGGGCTGTATGGCGTAATGTCGCATCTGGTGTCGCAGAGCACGCATGACCTGGGCGTGCTGGTAGCGCTGGGCGCGCGGCCCGCGAACATCGTCAAGTTGGTGGTGCGGCAAGGAATGGAATTGGCCGGCGTCGGAATATTGGCCGGTCTTGCGGGCGCCTTTGCGTTAACGCGCGTCATGACCAGCTTGTTATTTGGCGTGAGCACGATGGACGCGGTTACTTTCGGGTCGGTGCCGCTGTTGCTCGCGGCGGTAGCGATTGCGGCGACCGCGATTCCGGCATGGCGGGCGACGCGCGTGGATCCCATGGTGGCGCTGAGAGAGGAATAAGGTCGCGCCACCGCACAAGAATTCCGGCGAGACGGAAACGACACATGAAGGCAACAGCCGTCGCGATGCGAATCTCAAACCGATTGTGCGCGGCGCTCGCTCTTTCCCTTTTTGCGATTGCTCCGATCGTGGTGGCGCAAACTTCCAACGTCCAGCTTTGGAAGAGCGCAACCTCCGGCATCACTTACAAGATTACGACCAGCGCTCACCATCTGGAGGCCGAAAAGATTTTTCCTCCCGCGTTCGAGCCTCAAGTGGATGCTGGCGCGTATGTGCGCTGCGAATACTCCGAGAAAGATGGCGGCTGGACCGGAAACTGCCGGTCGAATCTGCCGCTTGCGGATTCGAGGAACAGAACGAAATGGTGCAAGTTCAAGTTTTCATCGAATATCACTTCGCTGACGCCAACGCGAATCGAGGGCGAAAGCGAAGTGTGGACAAATGAAGACGTGGACGTGAGCAAATGCGAAGTCAAAAAGAGCCACATGCAGCATTTCGTCTGGCTTCCCAAGAATTGACGGGTGTTAGCCGTACCCGTTGTCCGGCGGTTCGAGCCGCATTTGGCGCGCTGGACGCGGATTCGGTAAGATGCTTGTTGAGATTCGAGAGAAAAAGGAGAACCCACCATGACGATTGCGACTGGACAGACGGCGCCAGACTTCACGCTGATGAATCAGGACAAGAAAGAAGTAAAGCTGTCGGATTTCGCGGGGAAAAAGAATGTCGTGCTGGTGTTCTATCCGCTGGATTGGAGCCCGACCTGCACGAACGAGCACGCCTGCTTCGTGAACGACATGCGGTCCTTCGACACGCTGGACGCGGAAGTGCTCGGCGTGAGCGTGGACAGCGTTTGGTCGCATAAAGCCTACGCCGAAAAAATGGGAATCAAGTATTCGCTGCTGGCGGATTTTCAGCCGCGTGGGGCGATGAGCGAAAAGTACGGCGTGTTCCTGGCCGATAAGGGCATCACGGGCCGTTCGATCATCATCGTGAACAAGGCCGGGAAAGTCGCGTGGGCCAAGGATTACGACATCCCCGTCGTGCCGGATGTGAAGGAAGTGGCGGCGGCGTTGTCGCAGGTGAAAGCCGCGACGGCGTGAAACGAAGTAACGAAATAAAGAAATAACAATGTAAAGCAACGAGCGGACTCGGCGGAAGTCGGGTCCGCTCTTTTTTTTTGACGAGCCGCACGACGCAAATGCTTTTGACGGCCTGCGCAATAAGTTGTTCGGCCAATTAGTGCGCGGAAGATTCCGGCGCGGCAAGCGAGCGGACGAATAAAACAAGCTGCCAGCGCTGCTCCTCGGTGAGACGTTTCTTGAAGGAAGGCATGGGCTTTCGGCCCTGGCTAATCTGATAAAAAATTTCTCCGTCGGTGACGCGGCTCATGCGGCTAGCGTCGGCGAGGCTGGCGGGCGTGGGGTAGTAAGAAGCCGCGTCGGGGCCGTCGCCTTTGCCGGTTTGCCCGTGGCAGTTGGCGCATTTGTCCATGTAGATGACGCGAGCGGACGCAAGCGCGGCGGCGGAGAGTGGAACGGGATTCTTGCGGAGCCTGGCTTCTTCGGGGATTTTCCACTGGCTGCTTTGGTAGAGCGCAACGGCGATGACCACGACGATGAGAGCAAGGAGCGAGGCGAAGAGAAGTTTGCGCAGGCGAAGAGAGCGTTGCGCGTTGGTGGCCATGGACAGAGAGCTATCTTCGCACAGGAGATTCCGGGGCCGAAGAAGAAATCGTTCTTGGGTCAGGAATCTGAGGCAGCCGGCGAACAATCTGAGAAAAACGAGCGGCGTTACTTGCTGCGGAAAATGAGCCAGAGAAGCTCGAAGTTGAAATAGAGAATGGCGGCGGCGACGAGCCATGCGATGACGGTCGTCACGCGCGAGTTGGCGAACTCGCCCATTTTGTTGCGGTCGCCGGTGAATTGAATGAGCGGAATGACGGCGAAGGGCAACTGAAAACTGAGAACCACCTGGCTGAGAATGAGCAGTGAGGTGACTTTGCCTTCGCCGGCGATGCCGATGACAAGAGCCGCCGGCAGAATCGCGAGAACGCGGGTGATGAGGCGGCGCAGCCACGGCTTGAGGCGAATTTGCAAAAAGCCTTCCATGACGATCTGGCCAGCGAGAGTGCCGGTGAGCGTGGAGTTCTGCCCGGAAGCAAGCAGCGCGCAAGCGAAAACCGTGCTGGCAAGACTGACGCCGAGGACGGGGCTGAGAAGTTTGTAGGCGTCGGCGATTTCAGCGACGTTGTGGAGGCCGCGCGTGTGAAAAGCCGCGGCGCCAAGAATGAGGATGGCGGCGTTGATGAAAAGCGCGAAGCCGAGTGCAAGCGTCGAATCGAAGACGGCGAAGCGAATGGCTTCGCGGCGGTCGCGCGTGGAGGAGCCGAAGGCGCGAGTCTGCACGATGCTGGAGTGGAGATAAAGATTGTGCGGCATGACCGTGGCGCCGAGGATGCCGATGGCAATGTAGAGCATGTCTCGATTGCGGAGAATTTCCGCGGTTGGAATCAGGCCTGCGGCAGCTTCGCGCCAGATGGGATGCGAGAAAAAGATTTCGTAGGCGAAGCAGCCGCCGACGGTGGCGATGAGCGTCACGACGAACGCTTCGACGAGACGGAAGCCGCGGCCTTGCAAAGCGAGGACGATCAAAACGTCGAGGCCGGTGATGATGACGCCGGCGAGGAGCGGCAGACCAAAGAGAAGCTTGAGCGCGACGGCGGAGCCAAGCACTTCGGCCAGGTCGCAAGCGGCGATGGCGATTTCGCAGACAATCCAAAGAGCGATGGACGTGCTGCGTGAATAGTGGTCGCGGCAGGCTTGAGCGAGGTCGCGGCCGGTAGCGATGCCGAGCTTCGCGGAAAGCGCCTGGAGGAACATCGCCATGAGGTTGCTGAGGAGAATGACGCTGAGAAGTGTGTAGCCGAATTTCGAGCCGCCGCCGATGTCGGTCGCCCAGTTGCCGGGGTCCATGTAGCCGACGGCGACGAGATAGCCGGGGCCGGCAAAGGCGAGAACTTTGCGAATCCAGGAGGCCGCAGGCGAGATAGGAATCGAGCGGTGGACTTCGGGGAGCGAGGGCATGCTTTCGCGGCGCGGGGCCGAGGACGGCGCGGTAGCGGAGACGGGCACAGCACCGGCGCCGGCGGCTGGTTCAGCGTCGAGTTGAGGAGGAAACGTCGGTGACATATTTTGTGTTAACTACGGTGAATACACCTATTAAACTAGCCTTAATAAGAGTGGATGTCAATAGGACTTGGGAAGATGGTTTCCTTTGCGGAGAGGCGGGCGCGAGTAGTGGGCGGCGGCAGGCGGAAGAAGAACGGCTGTGATACCTTCAAACCGGGCGTGAATCGGATCGAAAAACGAGAAGCAAACATAAAGGGAGAAGACGATGGACGAGCAGCGGCCAGTGCCGGGACAAGTGCAGATCAAAGCGGACGAGAAGGAATTGCAGGGGCAGTACAGCAACCTGGTGATGCTGCACCACAACCTGGAAGAGTTCACGCTGAACTTCATTTACATCTTCCCGAACGGGAACCAGGGAAAGCTGTTGAGCAGCGTGATCGTGAGTCCCGGGCACGCGAAGCGCATTTGGCGGGCGCTGGGCGAAAATATCTCGCGATACGAAGCGCAGTTTGGCCCGATCAAGGAACCGGCGGATGGAGGAACAGCGCCGACGCCGAACGTGGGATTCGTGCAGTAGGAAGCAAGGTCAGGCAATTAAAGGAAGCAGCGGAAGCAAAGGATATTGGGCGATGCACACTGGCCGGGCCGAACCTCATGGATCCTTCGAGAGCAAAAAATGCTGGGCCCTAGTTGGCGATCTTTGAACTACTGAGCTGAAACCCAAGCGTCTTCGTGCTCTCTTTATGAATGGCGGCTCTGGGGGATAACGAGCGCACCTGGAATTCGGCGATCTAGCGTGGCCAAAACGGCCTCGTTGGCCCTAGCGAGATCTGCAAGGTGCCCGTCGGTGGTTTGTTTTGGAGTTCGGACCCACCTCGGTAGATGGGAGACGTCGCGGGCATCGGGAATGAAAGTCCAGCGTATTCCATCGCTATTTTTCACCCTGAGTAAGAGCTCGCGGGCCTGTGCGACGGACGAGCCATACTGTTGAGCCTGTCCCAGCACGCGCACAAAGCCCAATTCGGTGATCGAACATGTTGCCAGTTCCGGAACGCCGCTCGCACCGTGTCGGTCCACCCAACCTGCAACACGCGCATGAAACTCATGCTCCAATACGACGAGTGCAAGCAGAGTATTCACGTCCAATAGATATCTCATGGAAAATCGGCGAGGATTTCGCGCACTTCCGCACTCGTCAACTTGGGAGCCTTAGGGCCGGCGGTTAGCACCGGCAATCCAGTGACCGGATCGCGAATGATACGTGCCTTTCGCGAACGCACTTTTCGCGGAGTCAGGACTATGTGTTGTCCCTCGACTCTGGCTTCCAGCGAGTCTCCCGGTTGCAGTCCGAGTTTGCGCCGAATCCTGCTGGGGACGACAACTTGGCCCTTCGTAGAAACTGTCGTAACCATGGTAAGACTATCTTACCAAAAATGGTGTCACGGAAGAAAGATGGTGGGCCTGGGTGGACTTGAACCACCGACCTCGCCCTTATCAGGGGCGCGCTCTAGCCACCTGAGCTACAGGCCCCAACATCGCAGGGGGAACGTTCACAACTATCTCATTGTACGGTGGTTTAGCGTATTTCGCAATTGTGCGGAATCTGCGCTTCGGTACAAGACAGCAACTTCTCCGGTCCATTTACTGTGCGCGATCTCGGAATCAGAGTTCCGCGTATCGCGGCGGGTTCAGCCCACGCAGCGTCAAGATGTACTGGTTCAGCCAGGAAGTGCAGTGTTTTTGCGTAGATCCGATCAACAAACAGACCACAATGCGGGTCGCTCGAAGATAAACTCTTAAAAAGCGACGAG
>JBAQJX010000023.1:0-8964 GCA_049641765.1 Candidatus Acidiferrum sp. | reverse complement strand
CGTAAATCAGCGGCAGCGCCGAGCGCGGAAACCAGTCCTGATAAACCGTCACGTCCCGCGTGGTGTACGCGTTGTTCGATCCGCCGTTCGCCTCCATCGCCTTGTCGAGCTCGCCCGGCCCGTATTTTTTCGCGCCGTTGAACATCATGTGCTCGAAAAAGTGCGACAGTCCGGTCGTCCCCGGCCGTTCGTTACGCGATCCGATTCGATAGAAAATGTAGAGTGCGACGTTCGGAATGCTGTGGTCCGGCTGCACCAGCACTTTCATCCCGTTTTTCAACATGTGCGTGCTGACTGGAAATTCCTGCGATTGCGCCCAGGCTGGCCCGGCAGCCATCCCCAGGGCGCAGCACACCGCCAGCGCGGTACAGCGAAGCCAGATTGCCTTCATGGAACCACCCTCAGACGAACCCCTGCCCTCTTACTAAGACGTAGGGACCACTCGAAATGTTTACGTTTTTCTCGCCTGCGCTGCGGCGCATGTCAAAGCGCAACTCTTCGCTCGATCGCAACACGACTTTGTTTTCGTTTGCATGCCGGGTGCACAACGCAAGGTCCTGGGCTCGCATCTTTACCCTCGACCCTGCCCTTAGGGAAGCGGAATTCCCGGCGACGCCACGATTCCAGCCATGCGCAGAATTTCCTGATATTCGGCTTCCGTGATCTGCGAAACCAGCACGCGCACGTTTTTCAGCAGCTTCATTTTTCTCAACGCGGGATTCGCGCGCATCTCCGCCAGCGTCACTTGCCGCGGCAGCCGGTCGAACGCGCGCAAATCGGCCACCAGGTTCTTTTCCTTGTGGTCGTGCGGATCGGGATAAGGGTCGCGCGTAATCTCCGCGATCGAATAGAGCGTTCTCTCCGGCGCGGAGTGATAGCACAGCACGCGGTCCCCCTTTCGCACCTGCTTGAGTGCGCGAACCGCGTCCGGTTTGGATTCAGCGCCGTGCCACATCTCCTTACCCTTCACGAAAAGGGTATCCCAGTGATAGTGGTGTGGGTCGGCGCTGAAGATCCAGTAGTGTCGTTGCGCTGTCGGAGTTGCCATCGAGGCGTCGAGTCGGCAGCAATATACACGGGGACGGCCAAAAAGCGAACAAAAATATGGAGGTTAGCCAGCTTCTCGCGAAAAGCTCCGGCCCGGTCGGAAGCGCGCCCAAAACGCGCGCCATGTCTCTATCTTATTGATTTATAAATAGTTACAGAACATCTCAAGGCACATCCACAAAAACCTCATCCCCCCGCACTTCCGTGGCATAGCAAGCCACCCCCATGCTCGGGTTCTGTGTCACCTTCCCAGTCGTCACATCGTATTGCCAACCATGCCACGGGCAGGTCACCACTTTCCCCTCCAGCTCGCCCTCGCCCAGCGGCCCTCCTCGATGTACGCAAACATCATTGATGGCAAAAAACTTGCCTTCCACATTGGCAAGCGCCACCGCAGTCCCCGCCACCTGAAACTGGTGGATCGCTCCGGCTGGCACCTCGCCAATCTTGGCAGCTCGCGCAAAAGGCATATTTGTTCCCTCACTTAGCTAATGTTCGGCAACTTTCTCGAATTCCGGCGCGCAGTATAGTTCGCCCTTGCTTCAGCGTCAAAAGTTTACGCCTCGAACAAAGTATTTCGCTTGGCGCTCTTTCGCCGCCCTTGCTTCTCCCAGATTTTTCGCCGGAGAAATAGAAACGCCGCGACTCCCACCAGAATCCATCCGGCCCAATAGAATCCTTCTCGCCAGCTTCCGAAGATCTCGGGAAAAATCGCCGTCAGCAGGAGAAGCCACACGCCTCCCAGGAAAAGGCTTCCCACAAGCTTTGTGTTGTCTTGGAGGCCCTGCTCGGCATTCAGCACGAGCTTCAGGAGAAATTGAATGAGATGGATCATGCCTGCTCGTTCCGGAGCTTCCTGCTTCGAAGCTTACCTAAAAGAATCCACGCGGCTGGCACTCGGCTATGCTTTTGGCGGCGAGGCCCTCTTGATTCGCTTCGCCATCATCTTCCAATAAGTCGCAGGGCGAAGCCGCTGCACGATATCGATCTGCCGCGCGTCCCGCCCAATCAAAATTCGCGGTTCGCGCCTTTCCACGCCTTTCAAAATTCGCGCCGCGGCGTCTTCCGGCGATGTGGAAGCCAGCTTTTCAAACACTCCCGCTGCCTCTCTGCCTTTGCTCTCTGGCGCTTGTGCCCCGAGCCGCGCTCGCTTCGCAATCGCTGTTCGAATCCCGCCCGGATGCACGCACGAAACGCAAACCGAAGTTCCTTCCAATTCGTGCCGGATCGCTTCCGTAAATCCACGTACCGCGAATTTGCTCGCCGAGTACGCGCTTTGTCCCACCGGCGCGATCATCCCAAACACGCTCGACAAATTCACAATATGCGCTCGCGGCTGCTGCTTCAGGATGGGCAGAAAATATTTCACCCCGTAAACCGCGCCCCAAAAATTGATGCCCATCAGCCAGCGCAGGTCGTCCAGCGAGATCTCGTCGAACGTACCAATCAACGCCACGCCCGCATTGTTGATCAGCAGCGTGACCCGTCCATGCCGCCCAACCACGTCCTCGGCGAACGCTCGCACCGCCGCCTCATCCGATACATCCAGAATGTGTCTGGAAACTGTGCCTTTGCCCGTCAGCGACGCCGCAGTCTCTGCCAATCCCTGCGCGTCGATGTCTGCAATCGCCAGCGCCGAACCCGCCGCCGAAAGCTGCCGCGCCAGCGCGCGCCCTATGCCGCTCCCCGCGCCCGTGATGACGGCAACTCCGCCCGCCACAAATGACACTTACGTGCTCGCGCTCTGAACTTTGGCTAGCAACTCGACGAACTTCTGCTTCCGTTCGCTCTGGTCATGCCCGCCTTCCGCGTCCGCCAGTTGCGTGATGTTCATCGAGCAGAACTTCGGTCCGCACATCGAACAGAACTTCGCTTCCTTGTAAAAATCATCCGGCAAGTTCTCGTCGTGCATGGCTTTCGCCGTCGGCGGGTCCAGCGACAGCTCAAACTGTTTGTTCCAGTCGAACAAAAACCGCGCATAGCTCAAAGCGTCGTCGCGGTCTCGCGCTCCTGGCCGGTGCCGCGCCACGTCCGCCGCGTGCGCTGCGATTTTGTACGCGATCACGCCCTGCTTCACGTCCTCCGGATTCGGCAGCCCCAGGTGCTCCTTCGGCGTCACGTAGCAAAGCATCGACGCTCCATGCCACCCGATCATCGCTGCCCCGATGGCGCTCGTGATGTGATCGTAGCCAGGCGCGATGTCGATCACGAGCGGCCCCAGCGTGTAGAACGGCGCCTCGTGGCACCATTCCATCTCCTTGTCCACTTGCTCCTTGATCTTGTCCAGCGGGACGTGACCCGGCCCTTCGATCATCACCTGCACGTCGTATTCCCACGCCTTTTTCGTCAGTTCGCCAAGCACTTTCAGTTCCGCGAACTGTGCTTCGTCGCTCGCGTCCGCGATGCACCCGGGCCGCAACCCGTCGCCAAACGAAAAACTCACGTCGTGTTTCCTGAAGATCTTGCAGATCCTGTCGAGGTTCTCGTAGAGAAAATTCTGTTTCTTGTGGTGCTCCATCCAGTGTGCCATCAACGATCCGCCGCGGCTCACGATTCCCGTGATTCGCTTTCGCACCAGCGGCACGTGCTCCCGCAGCACGCCAGCGTGAATCGTCATGTAGTCCACGCCCTGTTCGGCCTGCTCTTCGATCACCTCGAGCATCAAATCAATCGTCAAATCTTCCGGCCGCCGCACCCGCGAAATCGCCTCATACACCGGAACCGTCCCCACCGGAACGGGCGACGCCTCGATGATCGCCTTCCGAATCGTCGGGATGTCTCCGCCCGTCGAAAGATCCATCACCGTGTCCGCGCCGAAGTGCACCGCGTGATGCAGCTTCTTTAGCTCTTCATCGATGTTCGAGCTCGTCGCCGAATTTCCGATGTTCGCGTTGATCTTGCATTTGCTCGCGATCCCGATGGCCATCGGCTCCAGGTTCCGGTGATTCACGTTTGCCGGAATGATCATCCGCCCGCGCGCCACCTCGCTCCGCACCAGCTCCGGGTCGATCTTTTCGCGCCCCGCTACAAAGCGCATCTCTTCCGTGGTGACTCCGTGCCGCGCAAAATGCATCTGCGACATGTTGCGTTCGTCGGACGCCTGCGCACCGTTGCCGTCCGTTTGCCCGGACGCAGCCAGCTCCGCCGCTTCTTTTTCTCTTTTTTCCAGCCAGCCGTCGCGTATCGCCATGAAACCCCCTAGAAAACTTCATCATCCTGCGCAAGACCTTCGTCTTTTGCGTTCTCTCGCGCACTCCGTCTCAAGTTTGGATTATGGCACCTGCAAATAGGAGCCGCAACTTGCCGCGCCTGCCGCTCGAACCACGCTTCGTGCTCTCATTCTTCGTCTCGAAGAAAAAGAAAATGCTCCGCGCGGCTTCTCTTCCGGCGGATTTTCAAGCATCATGTCGCGATGCCACGTTACAACGAAAAAGAGAAAATCCGCCAGCACTACGATGTCGTCAGCCCGTATTACATTTCGTTGTGGGGAAATCACATCCATCACGGTTACTGGATTCGGGGAGACGAATCCAAGGAGCAGGCCCAGCTTCAGCTCATCGATCATCTCGCTCAGGCCGCCGCTTTTCCGCGCGATTCCACTCTCCTCGACATTGGCTGCGGCTTCGGCGGCAGCAGCATCTATCTCTCGAAAAAATACAACGCCCGCGCGACCGGCATCACCATCTCGCCCGTCCAGGTCGATCTTGCCAACAAGGCCGCGAAACTCGCCGGCGCCAACGCCGTTTTCCTCCACATGGACGCCGAAGCGATGACCTTTCCCGAGCCTTTCGACGTCCTCTGGTCCGTCGAATCCATTTCTCACTATCAGGACCTCGGCAAATTCTTTGCTTCCGCTTCAAGACTTCTCAAGCCGGGCGGCACGATGGCCATCACGGACTGGTTCAAAAAAGATGGCCTCACTCCTGAACAATCCAGGAAAGCGCTTGGCCCCATCGAAAAAGGCATGCTCATCGAAATGCACACCATGAAAGAATATGAAGATCTAATGGAGAAGAACGGCCTGAAAATCGCTCAAACGGAAGTGCTCAACAAAGAGTGCGCCAAAACTTGGGACCTTGGCCTCGACATCATCAAGAAAAAAGAGTTCTGGGCGATTGCCGCGTGGCACGGCATCGCATTTCTTCACTTCCTGCGCTCTTTCAAATCCATGCGCGCCGGCTTCGCTTCCGGCAATTTTGTTTATGGATTGATCGTCGCTAGAAAAATCTAGTCGCTCGCGCTCATCGTCTCACGGCACCCACTGCCCGGACGCAGCCGTTTCGCTCGCCGCCAATTTGGGCATGCACCATTTCCCGATGATCGGATAGCCAGCCCACTCTCCGCGATTCGCTTTGATGCCGTAGACGATTCCTACGACGAGGTTCGCAACCCAGCCGGCCAGCCAAAACAGCCAGAAGAAAGGAAAAAGGAAGATGAAGGTCGGCGGCGCTTGGTTCGAAGAGTGCCCTCCGTGCGCGGCGCTGAATGCGGTTGCGAACATGGAGAAGAAGAAAAAGATCATTCCGCCGATAAAAATCGCCATGTAGCAAAGCTGCCAGATCAAGGACTGCAATGCGTGAAACTTCACGAACCGCGAATCCTGTTTTACGCAATAAATGATGAGTGGCGCGATGAATCCCGTGAACACCTGGAGCAAGTGCGCGAGAAACGCCATCTTGCGCTCGTCCTGCGTCGGCACAGGCAGCGAAGTGAGCACAGATTGATCGGCCATCGGATGACCTCCGGCGTGCAGTTACCGTGTAGCTTTAAGTTAACTCGAAACCGCGGCGAGCATTTCCCGGATAGCCGCGCTTGTGCGCAATCAGGGAGCAGCAAGAGCCCACCTGCGAATCAATTCACCGACTGGCGTGCGTTCGTTCCGTGCCATCTTCCCGTCATGATAGACGCTTGGACATGAGGATGAAATGGCCTGGAACTTTCGCCTGTTTTTCCGGAGGAAATGGCGCTGTACCTATCTCTTCATATCCCAATCGTTTATAGAACTCCGGCAGCGGAGCGCGCGGGCTCAGCGTGCGCAAATCGACTGCCTTGCAGCCTGAGCCTCGAAAATAATCTTCCGCCGCCGCAACCAGCTTGCGTCCCAAACCCGTTCCTTGCCGCGAAAGATCGACCGCCAACAATCCCAGGTAGCCGCGCTCGCCGCGCAGTTCGCAGTAAACGCAACCCGCGATGCTCGCGGAATCTTCCAGGACCAGAAACTTCCCTTTTTCCAGATAATCGCGCGTGCTTCGCTCGTCGAGGCGATTGCCGTCAAA
The DNA here is from genome assembly GCA_049641765.1 of Candidatus Acidiferrum sp. GTDB lineage: Bacteria > Acidobacteriota > Terriglobia > Acidiferrales > UBA7541 > Acidiferrum. The sequence continues at coordinate 2,641 of JBAQJX010000023.1, read as the reverse complement.
AACGATTCGTTCCACGGCAAACGCCGCGTTGATCAATCGCATCAACGCGGTCAAGTCGCTGGCGCTTGCAAACCGCATTGTCTCCTTTTCCGCCATCTATTCCATTCGACGCAATCGCCAAGCAATCGCTATTCCTTCGCGCGAGCTATTCCGCGCGCCGCTCAAATAAAAGTTCGCGTCGCATGCTGGAAAATCTTCGCTCACTCCGGTTATGATGGCGCTCTCTCACGCTTCGCAAAATCGCACGCTTCGAGGAGCCTTCTCCGTGAACAGACGAAATTTTCTAGCCGCAAGCGCCGCTGGCATCGGCGCCTCGAAACTCAATCTCTCCCCGCCGCAGGATTCCGCCGCGAGCGAAAAGCCGCGCGAATACTACGAGCTCCGCCACTATCACGTCCAATCCGGCCGTCAGCAAAAAATCACCGACGCGTTTCTGCGCGACGCTCTCGTTCCCGCGCTCAGTCGCCTCGGCATCGGCCCTGTCGGAGTCTTCACCGTCGACATCGGCGAAAGCAGCGCGCATTTCTACGTTCTACTGCCCGCTCCTTCCGTCGACGTTCTCGCCACCGCCGAAGCGCGCCTCGGGCTCGATGCCGATTACCTCAAAGCCGGAGCGCCGTTCCTGGCCGCGCCCGCGGATCAACCCGCCATGGTTCGCATGGAAAGCTCGCTCATGGTGGCGTTCACGGGATGGCCGAAGCTCAAGCTGCCGGCCGCGACGGCTGCTCACAAGGACCGCTTGTTCGAGCTGCGCACCTACGAAAGCCCCAGCGATCAGGACCATCGCCGCAAAGTCGAAATGTTCAATTCCGGCGAGTTCGAGGTTTTCGAGAAGGCCGGCTTCTGGCAAGTTTTCTTCGGCGACGTGCTGGTCGGCTCGAAGCTTCCGTGTCTCACTTATATGATCGGCTTCGCGAATCTCGCCGAGCGCGTCTCGAACTGGAGCGCGTTCGTTTCGATGCCGGAATGGAAAAAACTGACCGGCAATCCTCGCTATTCCTTCGAGAGCATCGTCTCCAACATTACCAACACGATTCTCCGGCCAACGGACTACTCACAAATCTAGGCCGCGATTTTCGCTGGACGTGCGCTCGTCATTTTTCGCCCGCGCCGTTCCGCGCGTCAGCTCAACGCCGCTTTGCCGTTGAAGCGCGCCGCCGTGCCCAGTTCCTCTTCGATGCGGAGAAGTTGGTTGTATTTCGCGATGCGATCCGTACGCGAAGCCGAGCCCGTCTTGATCTGGCCCGCGGCTGTCGCCACGGCGAGATCGGCGATGAACGTGTCCTCGGTTTCGCCGGAGCGGTGCGAAATGATCGATTTGTAGCCGGCTTTGCGTCCCATCTCGATCGCGTCGATCGTTTCGGTGACGGTGCCGATCTGATTCAGCTTGATGAGAATTGCGTTGGCGATGCCTTCCTTGATCCCGCGCGCGAAAATCTCCGTATTCGTCACGAAAATATCGTCGCCGACAAGCTGAATCCGCTTGGTGGAAGATTTTTCTCCCGCCTTTTGTGTCAACTTTCTCCAACCGGGCCAGTCCTCTTCTCCCATGCCGTCTTCGAGCGAGACGATGGGATATTTTTCGATCCATTTCGCCCAGTATTCGACCATCTCCTCCGGTGAGTGCGCCGACTTATCTGACTTTTTGAAAACATATTTGCCGCTGGCTTTGTCGTAGAACTCGCTGGCCGCCGGATCGAGCGCGATACTGATTTGCTCGCCGGGTTTGTAGCCCGCCGCGGAGATCGCTTCGAGAACAATCTGAATCGCCTCTTCGTTCGATTTGCAGCTTGGCGCGAAGCCGCCTTCGTCGCCCACCGCCGTGGAATAGCCGTGCTTTTTTAGCGCCGCCTTCAGCGCGTGAAATACTTCCACGCCCCAGCGCAGTCCTTCCGAAAACGACGGCGCGCCCACCGGCATGACCATGAATTCCTGGAAGTCGACCGAGCTGTCGGCATGAGCGCCGCCGTTCAAAATATTCATCATCGGGCAAGGCAGGAGGTTCGCGCTGCTGTCGGAAGAATAGTGAGCGAGGTATTTGTACAGCGGGAGATTCTTTGCAGCCGCCGCGCCTCGCGCCACCGCCATCGAGACGGCGAGAATCGCGTTTGCGCCCAGGCGGGATTTCGTAGGCGTGCCGTCCAGCTCGATCATGCGCTTGTCGAGAGCGCGCTGGTCGCTCGCATCCAAGCCAACGACAGCTTTGGCGATTTCGTTGTTCACATGGGCCACGGCCTTCAGCACGCCCTTGCCGATGTATTTCGATTTGTCGCCGTCGCGCAATTCCAGCGCCTCGTGTTCTCCGGTCGACGCGCCGGAGGGTACCGCAGCGCGGCCCTTCGCTCCGGTTCCGACGTAGACGTCGGCTTCGACAGTGGGATTTCCGCGCGAATCGAGAACTTGCCGCGCGTTAACTCGTGTGATGGTCGTGGACATGTGTGCCTGGTCTCCTGAGTGAAAATGAACAGAAGATTGTAGCAGACCGAAGAAATGAATCGTGGCCTGGACCTGTGATCGGAGGGCCAGCGGTAGTGTGCGGTCTGGCGGATGGTTGACATTTTAGACCGGGCGGATGCCTGACAGTTTCTGCTGGCCGAGATTGTGAAGGGGAACTGCCGGGGAGGGGGACGCGTCCCCCTCC
>JBAQJX010000008.1:0-47558 GCA_049641765.1 Candidatus Acidiferrum sp. | reverse complement strand
GCGTTGATGCCTTCAATCATGGCCTGCTGCTCTTCGAGAGCGGTGTGCATGATCAGCGGAATGTCCCGCCAAGCTGCGGAGCCCTTGATGCGCCGGCAAGTTTCCTGTCCGGAAAGACCCGGCATCACCATGTCCAGCAAGATGCAATCGACGGACTGTACCGAGAGCAATTCGATCGCTTCCTCGCCGGAGCGCGCCGGAACGACGTCGTAGCCTTCTTCGCGAAGTTGCGTGGCCACCTCGTGAAGATACGTGAGACTGTCGTCCACCGTCAGGATTCGTTTAGGCCCAAACAAACTGGACGTCGAACCGACCGCGGACGGCGCACCAGAAGACCGCAACACAGCGGTAACGCGCGCGAGGATAATCTGCGTGTCCTCTTCTTTTCGGACGTAGGCGTCGGCGCCGGCTTCCAAGGCGCGCAGCTCTCCACTACGCTCCTCCGAAGCGGTCAGCAGAATGCAAGGCGTGCTGCGAAGCACGGCGTCAGCCCGGATGCGGCGAATCACCATCGAACCATCAATGCCCGGCAGCACACCATCGACGACGATCACGGCGGGGCGTGCGTCCGCGGCCGCGCGTAAGCCGTCTTCGCCGGTTGCCGCCGTGAGGACGCGATAGCCCGAAGATTCCAGCGCGGCCTTCAACGCTTCGCGAAACGTGAGGCTGTCATCTATGACCAAAACTGTCTTTGCTTTTGAGCTTTCCAATGGCACGTCATTCTTTCGGAGCAACTCGCGGGCGCGCGCCACCACGTAGGGCCGGTCGTAAGGCTTGCCCACATACTCGTCGGCGCCGGTGCGCAGACCCCGAACCCGATCGCTGACCTCCGCCTCGATGGAGAGCAACAAGACCGGGATGTGTGCCGAAGCCTGAGTCGATTTGATTTCGTGAAGAAATTCGACACCATCTCCATCCGGAAGCAGAACGTCGAGGATGACGAGGTCAAACGACTCCGACGACAACGCCTTGCGCGCTTCCGCCAGCGTAGAGCAAAGCGTAATAGCGCATTCTGCCGTTTCAAACGCTTCGCCCAAATCCATGCGGACGGTCAAGCTGTCGTCAACGATGAGAATGCAAGGTTTCACGCGGTCCCCCTGGTCTCCGCTTCGCGCGCGACGTAGCTCAGTGTGGGTGCGATTTGCGAGAGTGGCAGCACTCGATCCGCTGCCCCGATTTGAATCGCTTCTCTCGGCATTCCGAAAACGACGGAGGACGCTTCGTCCTGCGCGATCGTCAGAGCGCCGGCGTGACGCAGCGCAAGCAAACCTGCTGCGCCATCGCGGCCCATGCCCGTCAGAAGGCAGGCGGCGGTTTGGCTGCCCAGTTCGGCAGCGAGAGACTCGAAAAGAACATCGACCGATGGCCGGCAGGAATTTCTTTCCGAGTCACGTGTGAGCCGAAGCTTCCCGCGATCGAGGGCCAGGTGCCGGCCCGGAGGCGCCATCACAACACCGCATTGACCCAACATGGGCAGCGGTTCGCCATCCACTGCGTAGCGCACAGGCAGAGGCGAAAGACCATTTAGCCATTCCGCGAAGGAAGCGCTGAACGGCTCGCCGATGTGAATTACCAGGACAATTGGAATCGGAAAACTTGCCGGCAGCGCACGGAGAATTTCGAGGATTGCGGCTGGGCCGCCCGTCGAACCGCCAATCGCAATCAACGTCTTTCGAGCGCAGCCGTTCGACGCCGCGCTAGAGCCACCATGCGGACCGTGCTTTGCAGCGGAGAGTCTGCCTCGAATGTGCGTGATCACGCGAATGCGCGAAGCGGTTTTTACCGAGGCGAGGAAGCCCCGCTCCCAGAATCCATCTGGATCGTTGCCAGACGGCTTCTCGAAAACATCGACGGCACCAGCGGCCAGAGCGTCGTAAGTCTTATAGAGTTCGCCCCGATTCGTCGAAGAAGAGACGATGAGGATCGGCGTGGGGCAATACGCCATGACATATTCGGTGACGGCGACTCCACTCATCACCGGCAGCATCATGTCCAGCGTGATGACATCCGGCCGCAGCTCGCGGCACAATTCAATCGCGCGCTTGCCGTCTTCGGCTTCTCCAGCAACTTCGAGTTCAGGGTCGGCACTCAGCACTTCCGCAAGGTGTTTGCGGGCAGTAAGCGAATCGTCGACCACCAGTACGCGCGTCTTCGGCATGTTTTATCCGATCAACTCCCGCGTCATGCGCAGCAGATAGCCCTGATCAAATTCGCCTTTTACGATATACGCTCGAGCGCCGGCTTCTTCGCCGCGCCGACGGTCTTCGGGAGCATTTCTCGACGTGACAAGAATCGCGGGCACGGCACTGAGGCGCGAATCCGCCCGAGTGCGAGTAACAAATTCGAAGCCGCTCATGCCCGGCATCTCGACGTCGACCAAGAAAAGCCCATACTGTTTTGCGCGCGCTTTTTCGAGGCCTTCTTCACCCGACGTCGCAATGTCCACGTCGTAGCCCGCGGACTCAAGAATGCTCTGTTCGAGCATGCGCGTTGTGAGCGAGTCGTCGATGACCAACACTGTTTCGCGCCTCGTAGCGACCGCGTCCGAGCGCGCCGGGCGTTCCTGCGCGGCTGACGAAATCAAGCCATCTGGATCAAGGACGAGTTGAGGATCTCCCTCGGCATTCAGAGAGGCTCCAGCAATGAGCGCGCTGGCGTCTGCCAACGAGGGTAATGGCCTGACGACGACATTTGATGTGCCCACGAGCCGATCCACGCCTATGGCAGCCATGCCCGTAGAACCTTCCAAGATAACCGCTGACCAAAAGCGGCGCTTGTGGTCGTCGGCTCTGGCCGTCCGCAGCGCTCTGCCCAGGATTAAGAACGGGATCACTTTTCCCTCGTAAGTGATCGAGTCCCGTTCCGCCGAACGGGCGATATCCGCGTCAGCAAGACGCATTGTTTGACGTATGGAATCGAGCGGAAGCGCCGCAGTGGTTCCACCAGCATCCACTTCCAGCGCCGCAAGTGCGGAGAGCGAAACGGGTACGGAGAGTGTCAGCGTCGTGCCTTTTCCGGCCGCACTCTGAATTTTAACGTCACCTTTAAGGCGAAGAGCCGTGTCGCGCACGACGTCTAGCCCAATGCCGCGACCGGAAACGTCGTCGACTGCGCCTCTCGTCGTTACGCCGGCTTTCATGATGATCTTGACGGCTTCTTCGAGACCGAGGGATGCTGCGTCCTCCCGGGCTACAATGCCGCGTCCAATTGCCACGCGCCGAATGGCTTCCAGATCGATCCCGCGTCCATCATCGGAGCACTGAAAAACGATGCGCGTGCCTCGCTGCTCGACGCGCAGTTCAACACGCCCTTGCGCCGGCTTTTTCGCCGCGACGCGTTCTTGCGGATGCTCGATGCCGTGAGCGACGGCGTTACGAACGACGTGAAGGAGCGCGTCGCGAAGTGCAGCGAGAACGTGCGCGTCCATGCGGTTCGCGCCGCCGAAGGACTGAAAAATGACGTCCTTGCGAAGCGATTGAGCTGCGTCGCGCACGGCGCGTTCGAGAGTGGAGAACACGGAAGCGGTGGGCACAAGCCGAAGACGGTTCGCTGCGTCGCGGACTTGCGTAAATTCCGCGTCGATTTGATCCAACCCCGCAGAAAAGTTGCGGCGGAGCCGGTGCAGTTGTGTGCGCAGCTCTTCGGCGGATGAGCGAGGTTGAGAGCCGTGCCGAGACATGTGATACCCGTCCAACTCGGCGTCGCGGCCGACGAGCATGGACGTGTTTTCAACGAGGCTGCCCGCCAGTTGATTTGCGCGATCCAGAGTACTGAGTTCGCGCCGCAACGCGCGAATCTGCACGGCCGCTTCGGCGATACTTTCGAGAAGGTTATCCATTTCCCCTATTTCGACGCGGACGGTCTCGAACGAAGGTTGACCGGCAGACCGTGGCGCTTCCTTGCGTGGTTCGATCGAAGAATCGAGGGCGGCTACCCCTCCGGCGATCGTATCCAGCATTGCTAGAACCTGATCCGTGCAGTTTTGCGGAATAGCCTCCGGTCCATCGCGATAGGGCGTAAGACAGTCTTCAATGGCATGTGCGCAATCAGCAATTCCAGGCTGCATCACGACGCGCGAAGCACCTTTGAGGGTGTGCGCCAAACGCAAGAGACGTGCGAGAGTTTCCTTGCGGTTGCCCTCGCGCTCGAGTTCGAGCACGGCCTGATTTAGTCCTTCGATCAGCTCGCGGGCCTCGATTCGAAAATACTTGTACTGATCCTTTGCCATTCCTCAGGCACTCGCCGTCGATTGAATAAGCCGGATCAATTCGCGGGACAAGCCGGCGAGCTGTCCGGCTGTCTGAAGCGTCTGGCCGGAGCTCACTTCCGTCTCCTTGGCGGCCTTGGCGACATTCGAGACGGCTATGTTGACTTGCTCGACTGCGGTGGCCTGCTGCTTGGTGCTCAACTCGATCTCGCGGGCCGCTGCCGTGGTTGTTTCGAGTAGATCGGAAATCTGCTTGAACGCCGCAGTCACGTCCGCGAACTGCCGCGCCCCGAGATCAACAGCCTTCGAGCCACCCTCCGTCGCCATTACCGTCGTATTGACCGCGGCACGAATTTCGTCGATCAGGACGCGAATTTCCTTCGTCGAACCGCCCACGCGGTCTGCAAGCTTGCGAATTTCGTCCGCTACCACCGCAAACCTTTTCCCGGCGTCACCCGCGCCGGACGCTTCAATCGTGGCGTTGATAGCGAGAATGTTGGTCTGTTCAGCGAGTTCGTTGATGATTTCGAGAATGCCGCCGATTTGCTGCGACTTTTTTCCGAGGTCCAGCATGTGTGAAACAATCAAATCCACCTGACGCTTAACAACATTCACGGAATCGTGCGATTTCTGAACGGTGCCATCTCCTGACCGCGCCGCTGCGGACGTCTCTTCGGCCACGTGCGCGACGCGCTGGGCACTTTCCGCGATCTGCCGCGAAGTGGCGAGGAGTTCGCTGATGGTCGTGGTGATCTCCGTCATGGCCGTCGACGACTCCTTCGCGCCAGACGCCTGCTGATTGGCCGCCGACTGGAGTTCCGCGGAAGAGCTCTGCACGTGCCGTACGGCCGCTCCGATCTGCTGGCTCAGCGAACGGGTGATTAGAAAACCCGCGGCCATCACGAAGAAAAGGCAAAACGCAGTTCCGTAGACGATCGTCGACCGTGCGCCAGCAGACGAAATGTCCGCTTCATCCGTCCGCTGCTTTAAGAGGTCCCTTTCTTCTCGTTCCATTTGGCCAAGAATCACGCGAATGTCGTCCATATACGTCTTCCCTGCGCCGGTATCAACCTCCTTGGCTGCTTCGTCGAACTTTCCTTTTCGCCGGATCTCGATGACGAATTTCAGCTCGGACATTTTCTTGGTGATCAGCGGTTCCGCCTCGTCAATACGCTTCTGCTGGCTCGCGCTTCCAGAAGTCAATTCGCGCAGTTCTCTCATTACGGCGGGCAGGCTTTCCACGGCGTTGTTGTACGGCTCAAGATACGATTCTTCGCCGGTGATCACGTATCCTCTCTGGCCGGTTTCAGCGTCCTTTAGAACGCTCAGCACGTTGGCGGTATGCTCCAAGACTTCGTGTGAGTGGGTGACGGTGCGGCTCGTGTCCGTAAGTACGCTCAAGGTTCGGTAGGCCACGACCCCAATTCCCAGCAAAAGCAGAAATGCCAATGTGAAGCCAGCTGCTATTTTTCGTCCAAATGTCCACATGCTATCGCTCCTTGGAAACGCTTCCGCTGCGGCAGCGTTCTCGAATCGCTTGTCTGAAAAGGGGAATACTGATCACGGCACGAACCATCTCCGGCGTTCGTGCGACATGCGTGACAAACGTGCGCGTCGCATCTCTTTTTTCGGCCGGGCAAAGCTGGGTATGTGCGATCCGCGAGTAACCTTCAAAGCCGCTGAACGCCAGCGCGAACGGCTCCTCCGTTCCGCAGAGCGCCAGCCAGCGCGCATCGCCTGACTCCTCGCCGTAGCCGAGAAGCCCTGCCAAGCTGTACACCGGGACGAGCACGCCGCGAACAGCGGCGACCCCAAGCAGCTCTCGGATTGGACTGGGAAACGCGACGATTCCTCGGTCGGTCGCGAAACCCGAGATTTCGGCGACTCGCAGGGCATAAGCGTCGCGCGATACGCGGATCGCGATTAGATTTTCGGTTTGTTCCCTTGCGTCTGAGGACAGCGGCAGGGCTCGCTCACGATCAAAGGCAGACCGTAGTTTTGCGGCCGTGACCGAACTCCTCGAGGACGAGCTCAAGAAACTCCTCCACACGCACGAAGTTCGGCACGGCACAATTCGACCAGCGCATCGCGCGTAAAGCCTCCGCCAAAAAACAAAATGCGCGAAGCGTCTTCCCGGCTGAGAAGCGGCAAGGCTTGCCCCAGCTCGCGCCTCGCGGTCTCGATATCGGCGGAACGTTTTGCGACAAGCCCCAAGTGCAGGTGAGGCATGGCAAACGACGAGTCCAAATAGGCAGCTGTGCGGTCATGTCGGATTGCGGCGGCCTGGTCGCCGGCATGTTCTCGACAAAGCGCCATCAGGTAGTGCGCGCCAGCATTCAACTCATCGAGCTTGAAGATGTGTTGGCACACTCGTTCCGCTTCCTGTAGATCACCTTGATTAGTCAGCAGAACGGCGAAAAGCAGTTGTGTGTCTGGATCCGAATTGGATTCCGCCGGCAGCGAGCGGACTAAACCCATCGCTTCGGAAAATTGTTCCCTTCGTAGCAGGTCAATCGCTCTAGTGCAATCCCAGGCAGAAGAAATCGGATGCGATAGGGTCACCGTTTTGTTGGCCAGGGTACGTTCGCGATTCTTGGTTCTTGCTTCGGTTAGATTCGTGATGCGCTCCGAAGCATGACGAATCGCCGTAAACCAAGAATCAGTTGCGCCTAGCAGTTCGGAATTAAGCTGGTGACCGGCTCGTCCGTTGGCATTCTTTATCGAGATGTTCGTGTCTAAGCCGGCGTCGAGAGTTTCTCGGCGCTGGTAATAAAAGCACTCGTGCGTATGACGCAGATGGAACTCCTGCGAGATGCCGCGCAGAGTCTCCGCATGTCCCAGGAAAAGAAAAGCTCCCGGGGCAAGAGAATGCGCGATGCGTCTTACGACGGACCGCATGATCTCATTCGTGAAATACATCAGCACGTTGCGGCAGAAGATGGCGTCAAATGCGTTTCGGCTCCAGAAAAGCGGATCCTCTTCGACCAAGTTGCGCTGCTCGAACACAACCGCCGGCTGCAAGCTCTCATCCAGTAGAAAGTCGCGCCCGTGCGAGTGAAAATATTTGTCCTGCAAATTTGCGGGCGTTTCCCGCAACGACCACGTCGAATAACTGGCGCGAAACGCCTTTCGCACCACAGCCGGATTGACATCGCATCCGAGAATCTGGACATCCCAGCTAGCCAGCTGCGGAAAGCGTTCGCGCATCAACATGGCAAGCGAGTAAGGCTCCTCCCCCGATGCGCACCCCGCTGAGAGAATGCGCAGCCGCCGTTCCCGATCCCGGACCCGAATGCGGCTTGGAACGACCTCCTCCGCAAATGCCTCGAAGTGGCCCGCGTATCGAAAAAAGTAGGTTTCGTTCACAGTCAACCGTTCCGCAAGTTCAGCAAGTTCTTTGGTCGCGTCTGTTACGGATAAAATGCGATTCCGGTACGCCGAGAATTCCCGGCAGCCGGTCTCCTCCATCCGCTCTCGCAGAATCTCGGCGAGCATGTCCATCTTTCCGTCCTCAAATTGCAGGCCGAGATGCTCGGCCACGAGGCTTCGGAAGGCCTCAACCTCGGCAGTCGCAGGCGCTAAAATCACGAGACCGCCTCTTGTGCCGTCATCGCCTCCCAAACTTCGCTCGGCAATTCCCAACCGTCGCGCAGGACGACCAAGACTTGTTCGTCTAGCGCGCCTATTCTCTCCAATGCATTCTCGGCAGCGCCCTGTAACAGTGGCGGCAATCCTCCGATCACGGCAATGGTTTCGATCTCCCGAACGCCGAGAACACTATTCACGGAGAGCGCCACCTGTCTTTCGCCCGCGCGAATCGTGACAAAACGCTCCGCACGCTGGATGGGCATTCCCAGTACCGCACCCAAATCGACCACGGGCGTGGGAACTCCGCGAATGATTGCTACACCCAGCACAAAGGCTGGAACACCGGAGACCACCTCGACAGGCAGCGGGCGCATAGTCTCGATGACATGCGCTAGCGGCACAGCACAAACGCGCCCTTCCAGCCCAAGAAGCAGAGCCCTCTTTTTTCCCCCTGCGCGTTCCTTCATTGCCACAATCCTCCAAATCGCCTGCACGTTTACACGTCGTAGTTTTCTGGCCCGAATTCGACTCGGCCAGACAGGACAACTCCGCTGGCTCTTGCACATGCGATCGCGGCGTAACGACAACTTGTGCTAAGCGAGCCGCATGACTCGGTAAGCACACTGCTCCGCAACAACTGCTTCATCTGGTGATCATTCAGGGTCTGGTTGGAAGGGGAAAAAGGTCCGAACCCTGTTCGAGGAGCACGCCAACGATTGGCGGTTTGCCCCTACACACAGCATGGTACGCCGGCGCTAGAGGCGAAACAACATTCAGTCCTATTCAGTTGCCAACTATACAACCAACGAAATCACATCGGCAGCCGCGCAGATTTGTCCGCACGAGCGCTGGCGGCGCGGAACCGCTCACTCTCAGCGCGGCACCCAATTGGGGTTATGTGTGAAGAGTCCATTCACGTAGCCCATTTGGTAGACGATGAACAATCCAAAAACCAGGCTGATGAGCCCCGAAACCAATCCCATTCCGCGGTTCAGCCTGGCAAATCGGCTCTCCGAAAATGTAAACGGCACCGCAATCGCGGCGGTAATTAGCATCATTCCGGCAACGGTGCCAAGCCCGAATACCAACAAATACACAATCGCCCACGCGGGAACTCGAATGGTAGTGAGCACCAGTAACGCAACTGCAGCCGAGCCCGCAAGCCCATGAACGATGCCGACGGCCAACGGACGCAGTACGTGATAAATCCCGAGTTTGCCAACAGTGCGATCCATCCAGCCGATTCGTTCCGCTCTGTCGCTATAATCTTTTGGTGCTGTGCTAAGAGTATAGGCATGCGCGTGGGGGAGTTCTCCATAACCGTGCGAATGCGCGCGCTGCCCGAGTTGCGCCGGCGTGAAGGTTTCCGTGACCCAGCGCATCATCCCCGAGAGATTCAGAACGCCCAATAGAATCAGCATCAGCCCGACCGACAATTCCATCGTCAGCCCAACCCTGGCCGGGATTACGACGCCGAACAAAATGATGGCGGAGCCAACGGCGACAATCGTGATCGTATGACCCAAACCCCACAGCACACCGATCAAAGCCGCATGCCGGATACTGCGCTGGCGCGCCACGATTGTCGTGACAGCAACAACGTGATCGGGATCGGTAGCATGGCGCATGCCGAGGAAAAATCCGAGAGCGATGATGGAAAGCAACGTGATCATTGATTTACTTGAAACACGGAAGGCATCAGCCGTGTCCGCAACCTCGTTTGCAGCGGCTGCTGAAACTCGGCCATCCCTCCAGCAATTCTGCGCAGCGCAGCAAGACGCCACGCCGGCTACTTCGTATTTTCGCGCGGAGATAGCCTAGCCAAGTTTCAGAGTAGAAGCGAGAGCCGATTTTCCCGTGACGCGCTCGTAGGCTGACCGCACATCTCCCGCGCACAACGCTCATCCGCGCATGCATCGTTACGAGCGCAACCCATCTTGATGCACGTACCGGATCACCTCGACATCGGAAAGCGCGATCAGTCCTTCGCCGACCATCTCATCTAGAATCGGAATCAGCCGCTGTAGATTCTCCTCCGAATCGACGACGCTCACCATGACGGGCGCGTCGTGAGAGAGCGACAGCAGATGAGAACGCCGGATTAGGGTGCTGGCGCCATAACCCTCAATCCCGCGATAGACCGTGGCGCCGGCAAGATCCAGCTCATGACACTTCTCCACAATGGCCTTGTAAAGTGGCTGGCCCTTCCATTTGTCGTCCTCGCCAAAATGAATTCGCAAGAGTTTGGCCTTTCCTTCGAGCTTCATGTGCGCTCCTCCTTTCGACGTTCTTCCCCAGCATAGTCGTGCGTGTATTTGATAACGTCCACGTCCGAGAGCACCACCAGTCCTTGCTGCACCATCTCATCCAGCAGCGGCATTACGCTGCGCAGCTTTTCTTCCGTGTCGATCACCGAGAGCATCATCGGCCGGTCGTGCGACAGCCCGAGGGATGAACCTTTATGAATGCGGCGGTTCGCCCCATAGCCAAGAATTCCCTGGTAGACCGTAACGCCCGCAATATCGTTGGCGCGCATGCTCTCGACGATCGCTTTGTACAGCGGCTTGTCGTGCCACTTGTCGTTTTCTCCCACGTAGATGCGCATCAACTTCGCTTTTTCCTCTCGCTTCAGCCTGGGTTGTTTGTCATCGCGGGCTCCGGATTTCTTGTCCATTTCCGCGGGCTTGGCCACCACGGTGTCCTGCACTTCAATCAGCCCGCTGCCCGCCATCTCCTGAAGTTTGGGTAGAAGCTCCTCCACCTTTTCAGGGCTTTCAATGAACTCGATTTTGACGGGCAGGTTTCCCGTTAAACGGAGGATGCGCGTGCTGTGCATGTGATGATCGGCGCCAAATCCGGCCATGCCGCGAAAAACGTTTGCGCCGGACACCTGGTGGTAGAACAAATAGTCGAGAATCGCCGAGTAGAGCGAATGGCCGTGATATTGATGATCTTCGCCGACGTAGATGGTCACCTTCTTTGCGGGCCCAGCCTTCAACACGTCGTCACCCCCGAAGGCATTACTCGCCGGATGTTCCACAATTGATCTGCTCGAACGCAATTGCCTGCCATGCATTCGCGAATTCCAAGTCCGTCGCTCACGTGCTCAACCTCCCGGCAACTACGCCCAGCCAAACCGCGAGAAACCCAACGATAACGCTGATTGCCACGTTTAGAAACGCCAGCATTAGCTCACCATCCTGCACCACTCTCAACGTTTCGTATTCGAACGTGGAAAAAGTCGTGTACGCGCCGATGAATCCGATGGGGATCAGATATCTCAAGTTTGGACTCCAGTGCGCCCGCTCGGCCAAAAGGGTCACGATAAATCCGATCAGGAACGAACCCGTCAAATTGATGACCAGCGTCCCATACGGAAACCGCGACCCCATCTTGGTGTCGATATATCCCCCGAGCCAGAATCGCGCAATCGATCCCAGGAATCCACCAATCCCTACCATCAGATACTTGCCCATCGTCCCTCTCGCTAGCTTTATTTTTTCTCGCTATGAAATTCTGTTCTGGCGTGCTGCAATCGACTTGATTTCGTGAGTCGTTCGTTTCTCTGGGCATTCCGTTAGACTTGAGCACGCCAAAGGCTATACGCGCATGCAACTCTAACGCTCGGCCAAATACGACCCCTCAAAGAGGGGTCACCTCGTATTTTTTTCAGGATTCCTTGCGGCGGGAACTTCATACTTCGCAAACAACCCCACCAAGCCAGAAAACCTGGTAGGAGTCATCTGCCCAAAGGGGCGGTTGGTTAAGGGTGAACTCCAACACCCAAAGTAAAACATACAAGACACCTACGCCGCCGTCAATATTTCTCTTCCGTCTCTGCGTTCAATTATTCTCTCGAGCCTCCGTAATCGCGATTCGAAGCGTCTTGGCCGCTCTCGCCGCAAGCTAAAGCTCCTGCTGGCGACTGTCGGAATCCTTTGCATCTTCCTTCCTCTGGCAAGCTGCGGTGGTGTCGGCGGCTACAGCGCTCCTCCTCACCCTCCGCCCCCAAGCACGCCCGAAGGCAAGTACACGGTTAATTTCATCGTTTCCGGAAACGGCGTCACTGTCACAACGCCCCTGACCCTCAACGTCCAGTAATTCCGCAGCCATTTACGAACCACTCATACAATATTTCCCTCGCTCATCCTTCTACACATCCATTGGAGGGCCAAGTCCTGACGTTTTTATCTCGCAGGTGAAGTCGGCTCACTTTTCACTGTTTGGTAGTCCAACTACGGGGACTTGAGACGGAGTCGAGCGGAATTTCGGCCAATCTGACGTCACGTAAGTTCTTGGAAATCCGTGATGTCGTCCAACTCAATTAGATAGTGGGTTCCACTTTGATATTTCACGGGATTGCTACTTGAATCGATCCTAAAAATTACGTCGCGCTCTGCGTCGCTGACGAACACCGCAATCCCTTGCAGAACATCGCCATCCTTACAGACGACTTTGACGCTCTTGGCGTCGCCCTGGAGTCGCCTCGCGCACCCTCTCATTTTTTTGAGTTGATCTTTGGTCATTGTCCGGTTCTCGTTTCACTCTGAGTTTCACACGTTTGCTTCACAGTTCTAGCGAACGCCATTACCGGAGGATTGGATTCGATACAAAAGTCAGCTGTTCGGTAGTTCGACTAGCTGAGAGACTGTGAGCCCTCAGATTGATTATCCAGCGCAGTGAGAACCCACTTCTGCAATACCTCTCGAAACTGGGGTTTTATGTCGCGAAACACCAGGCCCAAACCTGAAGGATTAACGTATAGGACTGATGCCTCGGCCTCGAACTGCTCTCCTGAATGATGGATTCTTAGAAACACTGGGTGTTGAAGTTCAAATGAAGCGGAAGTTTCCAGGAAACACCCGCGCAAGCTCAGTTCGGTCACCCGAGCGGGGACGAAGGCAGTGGGCGAGCTTTCTGGAGCAAGCTCGGCGCTGGCGCTGATCGCAAATCTCAAGCCGCGTTTCTCTTGGTCCACTGTTCAAGCCTATTGCATTGAAGAACCGCCGTCGAGTCAATCAATGAACGTGCGACACGAATTGTCCAATACCAGTGTAGTGTGCGTGAGCCTCGGTTCAGAGCAGAGCGACGCAGCACAAACTATAGGTCGAATGTTGCGTCCGGATGTGGCCAAGCCTGAAAGAAAGTCGAATCGTGTCAACTTGTTGTATGGTAGGGGCGGTGGGGATCGAACCCACGACCTTCGGCTTAAAAGGCCGCTGCTCTACCACTGAGCTACGCCCCTAAATTTTCCTGCGGCAAACTAGGCTTCATCCACGCGCACAAGCAAGCTTCAACTTTTCCCCGCCTCGGTTTCGCACTACTCTCCGGGCGGCCTTTGCAACATCACTAGAATAGGACGTGAATGGTTTCTTCGTCCGCGGGATGCAACAACATCCTTCCTAATTAGTCTACCATGTCCCTAGTTTGTCCGCTTCGGCGTCCAACCGCCGGCCTGCTCGCCTCACACGTCGCACAAATCCGCCGCTTCGCGCAGCGACGTCAGAGGATCGCGGGCTGGCACGAACTCGTGCGCCACATATCCATGAAAATTCATTGCCACAATTCCGCGCATCACGCCATCCCACTGTACTTCCTGTGTGCCGTCCAGCTCATGCCGCCCCGGCACTCCGCCCGTATGGAAATGCCCCAGCCACTGGATATTCGCTTGAATCGTGCTCACCAAATCCCCCTCCATGATCTGCATGTGATAGATGTCGTAGAGCAACTTCACGCGCGGTGAGTTCACCTCCTGCACCACCTGCACTCCCCACGCCGTGTGGTCGCACATGTAATCCTTGTGGTTCACCTTGCTGTTCAGCAGTTCCATGCAAATATTCACGCCGTTGTCCTCGGCGATTTTCTTCAAACGATTCAGCCCAACAATCGTGTTCTTCGCGCCTTCTTCGTCCGACATTCCGGCGCGATTCCCGGAAAATGTGATCACGTTCGGCACGCCCGCCTTCGCCGCCAGCGGTATGTATTTCCGAAATCCTTCCTCGATCTTAGCGTGATTCTCCAGGCGGTTCAGCCCATTTGGAATCTCGCCGCCTCCCGCGTAGCCCATGCTGCAAATCAATCCGTGCCGCGAAGGCACTTCGTACTCCTCCGGCCCAAGCAAGTCCACGGCTTTCAATCCGATCTTCGCCGCGTACGCGCAAAGATCGTCGAGCGGAATCTTTTCGTAGCACCACCGCGAGACCGATTGCTGGATTCTCCCTTTGCGCTGCACCGGCTTGTCTTGCTCCGGCCAGGACATCGATGGAACGGAAGCCATGGTCACTCCCGAAAGCGCCGTTTTCAAAACCGAGCGTCGCGATAATTTGTTCATGGAATTCTCGCCGCCTACTTCGTCAGTTTATGCAACTCGTTCTCCGCCGCCCACAAACTCGATCGCATGGGATTAAAACGCCTAACTTAACCCAACGCGGCAACCCGTCCCTCTTCTCTTCCCGTTTTATCTCTTTGAAAACACTTCAGGCCATCCACGAAAGCAATTTATGCAGATCCGTCGCCGATTTCGATTCCGTCCCGCGCGGCGTCGAGGGACCGATGATTACCGCGCTTCCATGATTCTCAAACCACACCAGAAACGAAGACTGCTCCGCCCCCGGGAGTCGCTGCTGGTTCAGCCAGTTGTAATACGCGCCCATATCCGCGTCGACCAGCGAACCCAGCGGATCCAGTTCCAGTTTACCGTTTCCGCTGGAAAGCATTTCGTTCATCGGCTTCTGACGTTGACGTGGTGCAAAGCGCACCAGCATCGTCACCGGCTGTGCGCGCCGCAGCGCTTCGCGTGCCGTCCACTGCGCAAACGTCGTGCTGAAAATCTGCGTGCCCGATCCTTCCGTCAACACCTTCATTTGAAAGCGATCCAGCACCGCGCTTCCCGATTTTCCTTCGCCGCCATCCATACCCAGATCTGAAGGAACCATTTCCGCCAGCAGCGTCCGCAGCGCTTCCGGTCCCATTCCGGGCTTCTCGATTTCCGCCCGTATTTTGCCCGACAATATCGCTCGCACCGAACCCAGCGCACCGTAGGAAACGCACGTCAGCGCTGCGTCGTGCTCCGCTTCTTCACCTCCATCGATATACCAGTGGCCAAACTCCACCGGGTGGGTCTTCGCGCGCTCAGCCACCGCATCCAGAAGCACATTCAACCCATTTTCCGGCTGCACGTTGCTGAAATACGCCCCATGCGGCCGCAGCTTGCGAAATAATTGTTCGTCCGTCGTTGTAACGCCCTGTCCGATCACCGATATTCCAAGCCGCGTGATCGGCGGAGCCTCGGGCGGCACCGCCACGCGCAATCGCTCTGCATAGGAAAGCGCCGCGGCGCGAAACGCATCCAGTTGGTGCGTCGCCCAAAGATGCGCCGAAAGTTGCTCTACAAACTGCGCCGGCGCGTTCACCCAATCGGATTGCTCGAGCTGCGGCGAAAGCTGAATCTTCGCGAAGCCCTGAAACCACTGCTGAATCTGCTCGTCGGACAGTGAATTTAAATTCGCCATTTCCTTTTCGAGTGCTCTTCGCTCGACAGGAAATTTGTAGTCGTACTCGATCGCTTCCCGCAGCAGGCTCGGCAAGAAGCTTAGCGGCAGCCGCCGTAGCGCCGCGAGTTCGCTCGTCACGAGCTTGCGCGCTTCCGGTGGATAGCCGCTGAACTGTTCGGGCTTTAGTTCGGTGGGCAGCATGACTTCACACGAGCTCGACGATCGGCTTGCCCTGCGAGAGCGTCGCGGAAAATCCGAGAATCGATCCGATCGTGGGCACTAGATCGGTCGACTCCACCGCGCGGTCGTAAACCACTCCTTCGCGAACGCCAGGCCCCATCGCCAGCATCCACGTCGTGCGCGAAAGTGCGTCGCCCGTGCGGTGGTGCTGAAACCCGTTGCCCCCCGCGTCTTCGTCGGAGTCGCGCCCGAAATCCGGCAAGATAAGAACCGTCGTGTTGCCCGCGTACTCCGGTTCGCTCTCAACCGCTTTCCAAAGCTCTGAGCAAAGCCGGTCCGTGCGACGGATTCCATCCACATAGAGCGAGTACGTTCCCGCGTGAGCGATATCGATATCGTGCATCGTGATCCACAAAAGGCTTGGCGCAACCTGCTTCATCAGCTGCCGCGCGATATAAACCGAAAGTTCGTCGGGACTGGACAGCGTGAGCGCGTGCTTTTTGAAATCGTCCACGCTCAATTTCAAAAGCATCTCGAGCTGTTGCAATTCGAATTCGCTGCCGCCGAGTTCCGGCGTGTAAAACGGCGTTTCGTAATTATCGCGCAGCAAATGATCGTAGCCTTCGCTGCCGCCCGAAGTAGCCGCGTTCAACAAATGCTTCGGCAAAATCACGCGCGCCCCAGTGCCCGGGCCAAACGCGCGCGCATCGCTTTCTCCGATGCGGTTAAAGCCGTTGCTCGGCGCAACCACCCATGCATCCGTCGACGGGCGCTTCAGCTCCTTGCGGAAATATTCGAACGCCGTCGGATGCTGCGGTGGCACGGCCGCGAAATTGTTGAACGTTTCATAGACTCCCGTTGCCAGACTCGCCGTCGCCACGTAATGCCCCAGAATCCCTCGGTTGACGACTTGCGTGAAAAACGACGCCTGCGGGATAAGCTCCCGCATCATGTGGGGAATGTTCTCCTGCCCTTCGGGTGCAAACGTTTCCTGGTCGCGGGCGCCACCCCCAAAGGTGATGACAATGACCTTGCGTTTCTTTTCAGGAATTCCAGTTCGCGCGGCCAGACCCGGCCCCAGCAGGGCGCTTCCCATCGCCACCCCGGCAGCGCTTCGGATAAAGTCCCGACGGGTCACTGCCAGCCGATGTGCCAGCTCACGGGGCGAGAGGTCTGCTTGGACCCCACCAGGTCGAGACAAACCGGTCGAATTTTGCCCCCGTCGAACCCGTGTTGGTAAGATGTAGGTCATTGTAAATGCAACGCTTAGCGTAAATTACGCCGCGCTCCAAGCGAAGTCAAGCGCTTGCGCGTCATACCTCTTTGACTGCTCCCCGATTGCCATTTCCGAGCTCCAATCTTGGCGGCCATGCCTCGTCTTTAATGAATCGGTTAAATAGCCCTCCCTGTGAGCGCGACTGTCTGTGCCTCAACCAAAAACGCCCGCAAAGTTACAGCGGCGTCAAGGTTTGGCGGTCGGACTATCCTTCGCTGAATAAACGAATTGGCGAATCTCGGCGCGCTGCTTCTCGACGTCGGCAAGGTGAGCCTCGCGAATTTTCTGATAGGCCTGAAGCTGTTCCTGAGCCTGCTCCTTTTGTCCGGTGCGCACGTAAGCCTGCCCCAGCCGGTAGTGAGCGTCGCCTAGATCAGAATTCAGTTCGAGCGCGCGGACGTACTCGGGAATAGCCTCCGGGTACTTTTTCTCATCCGAATAAAGATTACCCAGCTGCATGTGCGCTTCGGCAAGCTTCGGCTCAAATTCGAGAGAACTCTTCAAAAGAGTTTCGATCTGTTGAAGGTCGAGGCTCGGATCCTCGGCGCGCCTCCCTTTCCAAAGACTCATTGCGTAGTAATAGAGCGCGCGGCCATTGTGCGGCTGGATCTCCGAGTAGCGGCGGAATCGCTGGATGACTTCGTCGGCCTGACTCGGAGAACTGTCGTAAGCCCTTGAAAGAAAAAGATAGCAGCTGGCGTCCGTGGGGCTCAGATCGGCTGCGCGCAGCAAAGACTTCACGGCATCGTCGTAGTTGCCGTGCGCATAGAGCGCCATTCCAAGTCCGATCTCGATGCGTGCCGATGCGGGAAAGCGTGCTGCCGCGTCCTGGAAGACTTCAATGGCCGGCTGAAGAGTTCTGTGAAGAAGGAGTTCGCTGCCCCAATCGAACAAATTGCTCTCGCTCGAATCGGCATGTGCGGCAAGCTCATATTCGTTGGCGGCTTGCACAAACTTTCCGTCCTGTTCCTCGACGGCTCCAAGCAGATTGTGCAGTTCAGGAGTGTTCTTCTGCTTCAAGAGCGCCTGAATCTCGGCTCGCGCGTCTGCCAAGCGGCCCGTCAGCAGATAGGCCAGCGACAAATCGTAGCCGTTGTCGTAGGAGCCCGGCTGGATCTGTTCGGCCCGCTCAAGATACGGCACTGCTTGAGAGACCTTTTGCGATTGTACGTAAAACTCGGCGAGGTTGTGATTCGTATCGTAGTCTTTAGGATCGAGTTCCACCGCCTTCTTAAATTGCTCCCCAGCCCGATCAAGCTTTCCTAGCTTGACGAGATTGGCGGCTAGGTTAGTGCGCGCCGGCGCCGAGTTCGGATTCAATCGCACCGCCTTTTCGAGATGTGCATTGGCGTTGGCATCTTCCGATTGCGCCGAATAGACCATGCCGAGAAGCTCGTGAACTTCAAAACTTTCCGGAACCTGACGCAGCAGCGCTTCCAATTTCGCGGCCGCCTCGACGTAATGGCCGGAATCGTATTGAGCGACGGCCGCCTGAAATTCGCGATCGAGTTGCGGTCCTTGCCGCTGCTGAGCGCGCGCAGGCAGTGCGAGCGCGTATGCAAAGAGAATTAAGAGAATGGGCCTGGTAGGAAGGCTTACGATGCGCACGACCGTCCTAGGTTATCACCGCACGAGGAACGAGCAAAAGTGCCAGCTAAAAAGGGTTCTCCCCGCAGAGCGCCCTCGACAGGCGCTCTACGGGGAGGTGTGGAGAAAAACTACCAGTAAAACTTCAGAGCGAACTGGATCTGGCGCGGATCATACGGAGCATCGCGCGTCGAGCCGATTTCGCCGAAGGTTGAGCTGTTGTAGTTGCCCGAATTCGAGATGGCCACAACGCCGTTGCCGCCGAAATTGGGAGCGTTGAAGTTCGGATGGTTGAAGAGGTTGAACATCTCCGCCCGGAACTCCATGTGCATCCGCTCGTTGATCGGGATCTGCTTGAAGATGGAGAAGTCCGCGCGATTGAAGCCGGGTCCGGGCACCTGAGTGACGCCGCCCAAAGCCGCTGCGCCCGTCAGAGGAACACAACCCACCGGAGTGCCGGGTTCGGGTACGCCGCCTGCGCCGAGAACGCAAGGTTGGGTGAAAGCGGCCGGGTTTCCGAACCAGCTCAGGAGACCATTTGAATCGTTGTGAAGTCCGAGCTGAAGCGGCTGCCCTGTGTAGAGAGCCCCGCAACCCAGATTGGAGGCCGTGCCGGATGGGCAACCGATGCTGATCGGTTGGCCGCCCTGGAACGTGGAACTCCAATTGACGCTCCATCCTCCGATGAGTTTGTCTTCCGCCCCAGTCGCGTCAGACGCGAAACGCTTGCCCTTGCCGAAAGGCAATTCGTATCCGCCGCTGAAGTGGAAAACGTTGCGAAGGTCGAAATCGGCCAAGCCGTAGTCAAAGGCCATTCCGAGACCGGCAACCTGCGGAGCGCGATATCCAGCCACGCTGCCGCCGTTGAGAAGGTCGCCGGCATCCGACATCGTCTTGGCATAGGTGTAAGCAAACAGGAAGTTTAGTCCGTTTCCAAATTGTTTTTCGATCTTGGTTTGGAGACTATGGTAAGCGCTCATGCCCGCCGTGGCAGCGTAGCTCGAGCCATACCCGAAATCCGGGAATGGTACAAGCTGCGACTCTGGCGTGCTTTCCGCTGCGATGCTTGTTGGCTCATTGAAGTTGGGGAAAGACTCGAGGTGCCGCGCCAGGGTGGTGACGTAGCCGGCCTGCACGGACATTGTCGGTGTCAATTGATATTGCAAGGTCAGATTGCCGGACATGGTGTACGGAGTCTTGTAATTGAACTGGATGCCGCGCAAAGCCAAGCCGCTGGCATCGACATCGAGCGGGGTCAGAGAATTACACGAGAAACCCGCTTCGAAGATGGCCGTACCCCCCACGGGGGCCGTCGTCGCGCAGTTCGCGAAAGGCGTGCCCGCGCTGATGGGTGTGAAATCGTTGGGAGAACCATACGTAAAGTTGAACTGGAACGGATAGTTCTCGCCAAGGTTCGGGGAGAATCCTCGGTTTTCAAAGCCGTTGTAAAAAATGCCGAAGCCGGCGCGAACGACGAGCTTCTGAGTCGCTTGATAAGCGATGCCGAAGCGCGGGGCGAAGTTGTTATTCTGCGAATAGCCAAGACCCTTGCCGTACGCATTGGTGACGTCGAGATCAATACCATCGGTAGCCAACAAATTCGTGAAGCAGGTCGGGCAGCCAGTCGAAAGATTGTTGGCATTCGGTCCCTGTGGAATGATGTACAAAGCCTGACCAGTCGGGGAGTCGGAGGCCGGAACGAAATTGGCTTGGTTACTGTGATGCTCATAGACCAATCCGAAGAAGTCGTAGCGCAAACCCAAGTTGACGGTTAGCTTGGAAGTGATTCGCCAATCGTCGTTGATGTAGCCGCCGTAGTAGTTCTTCCCGTTATCGGTGAGGGAAATGTTCGACAGGTCGATGTTGCTCGACCCACCCACGAAATTCACTCCTCCGACAGACGAAGCGATCGGGGTAAGGAGGAAGTCCACGCGTCCGGTGTTGCCTTGATCGAGACCCGGGATTTCTGTGTAGTCGCCATTGTAGTCGTATTCGCCGCGGGACCAGGGTGGCTGCAACGTCGAGAACTTGACGTGCTGCAGTTCAAAACCCATTTTGAAGGTGTGCTTGCCGTAAATCTTCGTCACGTCGTCCGTCAGTTGGAAAGTAGAGGTGACTTCGTCCGAAGGCAAGAAAGCATTGCTGCCCAGCGTCGCGAGGCCGTTGATGCCGAAGGCGGGGAGACCGCCGTTCAGAGCCTCTTGAGGAACGCCCTGGATCCCGAATTGTCCGGGGATGTTGGTCAGGTCATTGGCAGAGGGCGAATAGCGCGACGTGTGAAGGTAATTCAGGCCGGCGCGCAGTTCGTTGATCAAGGTTGGCGAGAACGTGTGCGTGTAGCCAAGAGCGCTCTGCTCCGCGATGGCCGTCTGGGTTCCCTGTTGGAAACCGCCGCCGTCGGCAACCCCGCCGAAGATGCCCGGAATGAACTGTGGATCATCCACCAGGCTGAACCGATAGAAGAGTTGGTTCTTCTCGTTGAAGTTGATATCCATGCGGGTATCGAACGAATTGCTGTGCTCGAAGAGCTTTGGCGAGTCCGCAAAGTTCGAGAACAACGAGCCAACCGCACTCGTCGTCGGAGCAGGATAGAGATTCAACAAAGCAATCGCGTTAGGATCCAGCCGGTTCGCATTGATCATGTTCAGGCCGGGGCAAGTGGTGAGGTTCACCGTCAACATTCCCGCTGAACAACCAAATGGGCTACGAACGTAACCAGTTGAGGTTGCATAAAGACCCGTTACTGGATCGAGCTGTCCGGCCGTGACCGCGCGAGTGGTGGCCGGATCGAAAACGGTGCCCTGCGCATAGGTCTGCAAGTCAGCCGCAGGGCACGGATTGGTGTTTACAGCGCAAAGCCCTTCCGTCTCCGTTCCGGTTTGAGCCTGGACAAGATCCTGGAAGTTCGTGTAGCCGCTGCTGCGCTCCGCCGCGCTGGGAACGGAACCGCTGAGAATGGTTCCCTGCACGCGCCTCAAACCCTGATAGTCGCCAAAGATGAAAACTTTGTTGCGGCCATCAAACACTTTCGGGATCACGACCGGGCCGCCGGCGGTGAAGCCGAACTGGTTCTGCCGAAGCTCGCCCTTTGGAACCTGGTGCTCGTTTTCGAAGAAGTCCGCCGCATCGAGCTTATCGTTGCGGAAGAATTCCCAAACGTCACCGTGAAACTCATTGGTGCCGGACTTGATGGTCGCGTTAAGAACGGCGGCTCCGGAGCGGCCAAATTCCGCGCTGAAATCCGAAGTCTGTACTTTGAACTCCTGGATGGCATCGACTGGAGGAAGCACGACATAGTTAGTGCCATTCAGGAAGTCCACGGTGTCGGAGTTGTTGTCGATGCCGTCCAGCAGGTAGTTGTTCTGCGCGGGACGATTGCCGTTAGCGGAGAACGCGCCAAACTGTGCGTTGCCGCGTGTATCGGCCTGAGGAGTCGTGACACCCGCGGCAAGCTGCGCGAGAAAGGTAAAGTTCCGGCCGTTCAAGGGCAGGTCATTCACGCTTCGGGAGTTAACGACCTGTCCAACGGAAGCATCCTGCGACTGGAGCACAGGAGCCGCGGCGGTGACTTCAATGGTCTCCGTGACCTTGCCAGGCTTGAGCGAGAAATTGACGACGACTTGCGCGCCGACGTCTACCTTGACGCCGACTTGCGTGCTGGTTTGAAAACCTTGATAGGTGACGGTGAGCTTGTAACTCCCAATCCTCACCGGCGAGAACTTATAGGAACCATCGGCCTCCGTCGTAGACGAGAGCGCCGCGCTGGTGCCTTCGTTCGTCAGCGTCACGGTCGCGCCATGGACGGCCGCGCCGGATGAATCCGTTACGTTACCCAAGATCGCGCCCGCATCCACTTGCGCGCAAAGAGGACGGGCACAGAAAAATAAGAGTGCAAGCCCGGCCATCATCGCCATGGAAGCCCGCCCGGCCCACTTTATAAACGCGTTTCGATTCATCGCCTTCCCTCCAGAGCCATCCGCTCGTAAGTGCACGGCAAACACCAGTTGATCCAGCTCGCCCTCGACAGGGATCAAGCCGGGACCCAAACCTCGACAAGAAGTTGATGAAAATTGAGGGCCAATGCGCTACACAACTCTGGAGCGCGAGCTCCGTGAGAAAGCAGAGAAAAAGTAGTTGGCACCCCAAGCCCCTTGAAGCAACGTGAAACGCTTAACTAAAAGCAGCGCACACTGCTTAACCGCTTAACCTGTATCTGTCTATCCCACAATTAGGTGGATATTGTCAAGCATTTTTTTTAATATACCCCCAGCCTGCTCTCCTGGGCTTGGAATGTGTGCGGACGTTCTTGCAGAGAGACGAGCAAATTGGGCTATGGCTCTAACCATCCGTGACGTCGCTAAAGCGGCCGGCGTTTCGACAGCCACGGTTTCGAATGTTCTGAACAAAACCGGCAAAGTAGGGCCCCACACGCACCGTCTTGTGCTCACGACGGTGAAGCGGCTGGGCTATTTTCCGAACGCGCACGCACGCCATCTGGCTTCGCGCGATAGCCACACCCTGGGAATCATCGTCTCGGACATCGTGAACCCCTTCTTCCCCGAAGTCATCAAGAGTTTTGAAACTCGCGCGCGCCAGCTCGGTTACGACGCGATTTTAAGCGATACGAATTACGAACCGCGAAGGACGCGCGAAGCGGCCGAGCGAATGATGGAGCACAACGTGCGCGGCGTGGCCATCATGACTTCGGAAATCAGTTCGCGTCTCATCAAGGAGCTTGAACGCAGAAAGATTGCCGTGACTTTCTTGGACTTGGCGCCGGTGCGCGGTTACGTCAGCAAATTGCGAATCGATTATTTTTCCGGCATCAAACAGATCGTCGAATACCTGCACCGAAGCGGCCACAGGCGAATCGCATTTATCGCTGGGCGGCCAAAGCTCAAGTCCAACCTGGCCCGGCTCGATGCGTATGAAAAGTGCATGCGCGATTTGGGACTGGAACCCGGACCGATCATCCACGGCGACTTGCGATTCGAAGGGGGATTTGCCGCGGGGTTGAGCATTGCGAAGTCCTCGCCAAGACCGACGGCTGTGATGGCGGTGAACGATTTGACGGCCGTCGGCGTAATCAAAGGATTGATGAAAGGCGGATGCCGCGTGCCGCAGGATATTTCGGTGACGGGGTTCGACAACACCCGCTTGGCGGAGTACAGCAATCCTTCGCTGACGACGGTCGACGTGCACCGCGACATGCTTGGTCAGATGGCGGCCGACGCGCTGCATGAACTTTCCTGCTCCGCCACTCCGCAAGGCAAGGAGTACCAGATTTCCGCGGAGTTGATTTTGAGAGAGTCCTCTGGGCCCGCCCCCGCTGAAAAGTCCTGAACGCATATTTTGCATTGGGAGCAACGCGTTTCAGTTTGCAGCCCGCAGATGCACGCGCATTGAACGCAAAGGGATAAACTTGGGTTGAGTTTCTGCTCGGTGCTAGCATGCAAAAGCCGGGCGACTGCGGCGGGGACGATCGAGAATGACGCGCGACAAATTACCGGGGCAAGATCTTTCGCGGCGCATCTTTCTGAAAAAAATGCGTTGGGCGCCCGCGCTTTTTCTCCCCGCTCCGATTTGCAAAGCCGCGTTTCGGCCGCCGCTGGGAAGAACAGCGAGCACGCGCGAGGCTAGCTTCGATCTGGCGGATTACCACGTCTCTCCGCACTATCCCGCGAAATCGCCGCTCGATGATGTGCTGAGCAAATTGCAACCCGGCGCGGATGAATACGTCACCGAGAAGTACGCGTTTGAAATCGCGCGGGCGCTTGGCGAGTGGAGCCGAGCACTTCAAGCCGAGCCGCCGGCTCTGGGCACGCTTGCGAATTTTTTGGATTCCGCGCTCGCGGCTGGCTCCCTGGTACCGGTATCGCAAAACACGCTGCGGTCCGACGAACTCTTTGACATTTCGCGAAGGCGATTTGGGGGCGACGCGGCCCCGGGCCGCGAACGATTTCTCGATCAGATGAAGGCGTATCTGTCCGGGATGGCTCGCATCGAGACGGCGGAGTTTGAAATTACAGGGATCGAAGAGATTGCGGACAAACCGGGAACGCTGAGTGTGGAAATTCGATACGACCTTGTTGGAACAACAGCGCAGGTGGGGCACGAGCAGCGCGTCGGCTATTGGAAGACCCAGTGGACGAAGGACGAAGCGAACGGGTGGCGCGCGGTGCACTGGGAAGGCACGGAAGAAACGCTCAGCCGCGCGCGGGGACGATTATTTGCGGACGTCACTTTCGCGGCCCTGGGCCAGACGGAATCATACAAAAAGCAAATGCTTCACGGCGTCGACTATTGGCGCACGGTCTTGGACAGCGCGTGCGGGATCGATGTATACGGCAACAACGGCGTGGCTGCGGGAGATTTCGACAACGACGGATTCGACGACCTTTATGTTTGCCAGCCCGCAGGCTTGCCAAACCGTCTGTATCACAATCGCGGCGATGGAACGTTTGAGGACGTAACGGAAAAAGCGGGAGTGGGCGTGCTGGACGGGACGGCCTGTGCGCTGTTCGCGGACTTCGACAATCGCGGGCTCCAGGATCTCCTGGTAGTCGGCGGGAGCGGGCCGCTGCTGTTTGTCAATCAAGGAAATGGGAAGTTCCAATGGAAGCGCGACGCGTTTCAATTCGCGCAGCCGCCGCAAGGAACGTTTACGCACGCGGCTGCGGCCGATTATGACGGCGACGGGCGGCTGGATATTTATTTTTGTTTGTATAGCTATTATGTCGGGCTGGAACAGTATCACTATCCGGCGCCGTATTTCGACGCCCGAAACGGGCCGCCCAATTTTCTGCTGCACAACGACGGAAATTTCAAGTTTCGAGATGACACGGAACGCGCCGGGCTGAACGCGGACAACAACCGCTACAGTTTCGCGTGCGCCTGGGGCGATTTCAAAGCGAACGTAATGCCCGATTTGTACGTGGCCAACGATTTTGGGCGAAGCAATTTGTACCAGAATGATGGCGGCGGAAAGTTCACAGCGGTGTCGACCGAAGCGCGCGTCGAGGATGTGGGCGCCGGAATGAGCGCCACGTGGCTCGACTACGACGGCGACGGCAAACAGGACGTATATGTTTCGAATATGTGGTCGGCCGCTGGGCTGCGTGTGTCGGAGCAAAAGCTATTCCACGCGAAGGAGCCGGAAAGCATTCGGGCGCTTTATCGGCGGCATGCCGGCGGAAATTCGCTCTATCGGAATTTGGGAGATGGGAAATTCGAGAACGTGAGCCACGCGGCCGGCGTCGACGTGGGACGTTGGGCGTGGGCTTCGGACACGTGGGATTTCGATCATGACGGCTTCTCGGATTTGTATGTCGCGAATGGCTATATCTCGGGGCCGCGCAACTCCAAGCGCGATGCTGCGGATGTGGCGAGTTTTTTTTGGCGGCAGGTGGTGGCGAATTCGCCGGAAACGGCCACGCCTGAACAGCGCTACGAGCTGGGGTGGAACGCTATCAATGAACTGATTCGCACCGACGCCTCGTGGAACGGCTACGAGCGAAATGTTTTGTACGTGAACAATCACGATGGAACGTTTTCAGATGTCTCCGGCGTGGCGGGCATGGATTTTCCCGACGACAGCCGTTCGTTCGCACTCGCGGACCTGGACCATGACGGGCGCCTTGAGGTTGTACTGAAAAACCGCAACGCGCCGCAACTGCGCGTTCTGCGGAACGCAGCGAAGACTCTGGGCAACTCCATCGCGTTTCGTTTGCGCGGCACAAAGAGCAATCGTGATGCGATTGGCGCTGCCGTAACGGTCGACGCGGAGGGGCGCAAACAGACGAAGTACCTGCAAGCCGGTAGTGGCTTTTTGTCGCAACACACGAAAGAGCTTTTCTTCGGAGTCGGAAAAACGCAGGGCGACATTCGCGCTTCGATTCGTTGGCCGAGCGGCTTGACACAGAAGTTCGAGCATTTGCCGGTCAATCATCGGGTCGAAATCGAAGAAGGCTCCGAAACGTTTTCCGCAAAAGCGTTTACCGAAGCGCCGAAGTCTTACGCCCACGCTGGAGAACCCGCAAAACCTGAGGCGCTTCCGGTTTCAGCAGAAACGTGGCTCATCGAGCCGCTCAGCGCGCCCGAATTCTCCCTGCCCGACCTCAGCGGCAAAACGCACGAGTTGAGTTCGCTGCGCGGAAGCTTTGCCCTTCTCAATTTTTGGGAAGCGGCTGCGCCAGCATGCATCGAGCAGCTTCGAAGCCTTGAAAAACAGCATTCTTCGTTGGCGTCGAATGGGCTGCGGATTTTGGCGATCAACTTGGACGACACAAACAATCAGGAAAAAGCTCGTGCTCTTCCCATCACGCGCAGCCTTCCCTTCCCCGTCCTGCTCGGAAATAAAGAGACAGCTGGAATCTACAACATTGTTTACCGCTACTTGTTTGACCGCCGCCGCGATCTTCCACTTCCTTCTTCCCTGCTCGTCAATGGCGACGGAAAGATAGTCAAGGTCTATCAGGGACCTCTGAATCCGTCGGTGCTCGAAGCGGATTTGAAATCCGTTCCGACAACCGCTGCCGAACGGGTGCATCGCGCGCTTCCTTTTGAGGGAACGCTCTTCCAGGACGAATTTCAGCGCAACGATTTTACGTTTGGCGTTGCGATGTTCCAGCGCGGCTATCTGGACCAGGCGGCAGCGGCATTTCAGCAAGTAATCGCGGCGAAGCCACAAGACTCCGAGGCCTACTACAATCTCGGCACGCTTTATCTGCGCAAGAATTCACTGCCGGAAGCGCGGCGTTACCTCGAACAAACATTGAAGCTCGATCCGGGCTATGCGGAAGCGTGGAACAATCTGGGAATGATCGCGGGGCAAGAAGGGCAAGCCGAGGAAGCCATTCACGACTTTCAACAATGCCTGCAATTGCGGCCGACGTACGTGATTGCGCTTTTGAACCTCGGGAATCTCTACCGGCGGCAAGGCGCGATGGAAGACGCCGAGAAGCTGCTCGGCCAGGCGCTTCAGCTTGAACCGGACAATGCCGAGGCGAACTACAGCTTGGGAATGCTTTACGCGCGGCAGCAGCAGCTCGAACGCGCGGCGGATTTTCTGCAAAAGGCCGTGAGCCTGAAGCCGGATTATCCGGACGCCCTCAACAATCTCGGCGTGCTTTTTGTCCGCGAGGAACATTACCCTGAGGCAAAGCAACAATTCGAAACCTGTATTCGCGTCGCGCCGAACTTCGACCAGGCGTATCTCAATCTGGCGAGGCTTTACGTTTTGCTGAACGACAAAGAAAAGGCTCGCGAAATCTTGCAAGCGCTTCTGCGCCAGCAGCCTCAGCACAAATTGGCTCAGCAAGCGCTGGAGATGCTAAATTGAAGTTTTCGCTTGGTCGTTAGAGTGCATTCGGGGGAATGCTGCGAAATGTTTTGTTCCGCGATGTTTCGAGATCCATCCACTAAAGCCAGCAGCTGGACGTTGCCGCGTCACGCCCTTGCGCGTGCGGTGATTTTTCTTTTGGCTTTTTTTCCTGGCGTCGCGTTTGCGCAGAGTATTCAGTCGACTCAAGAAACGAACACTCAAACTTCGAAAACTCCGCCGCTTCTCGTCGAAGCGGGAGAATTGCTCCGCCAGGGTTCGGTGGACGCGGCGAAAGGAAAAATTCAGGAAGAGATTCAGCGGGATCCATCGAGCGTGCAGGCGTACAACCTCCTTGGAATCATAGAAACGAATCAAAAAGACTATGCAAACGCGCAGCAAGCCTTTGAGCAAGCGCTCAAGCTGGCGCCTAACCTGACGGGCACGCACAACAATCTCGGGAACCTTTACGTGGCACAGGGAAAACTCGATTTGGCCGAGGCGGAATTTCGCAGAGTGCTGCGCCTCGAGCCTGAAAATCGCGACGGCAACTATAACCTGGGGCTTCTTCTACAGGCCAAAAAGCAGCCGTCGGATGCCATCGTTCATTTCCTGCGCGTACACCCGCTCGACAACACAACACGCTTCAATCTGACGCGCGCGTATTTTCAGGCCGGCAAAACTCCGGAAGCTCTGAAGATGGCTTCCGAACTTTCCGCGCAAGACAAAACCGATGTGCAATTGCACTACACGCTAGGCATTTTGCTGGCGACGCAAAAACAATATCACGCGGCCCAACTCGAGTTGGAGCAAGCGAATGCACTTCAGCCGGAAACGCCCGACATTCTTTATAACCTCGGGCAAGTTTATCTGCGCACGGGCGACACCGCAAAAGCAGAATTGGTTCTGAATCGCGCGCTGAAGCTTAAACCCGATTCGCCCGAGACTCTCTACGTCCTTGCGCAGGTATATCAGCAAGAGAATCGATCGGTCGACGCCCTGGACGCGCTCGTCCACGCTCACAAACTGGCGCCGAAAAACACGGACATCATTCTTCTGTTGGCGCGAGTGAGCATGAGCCAAAACTATTTCGAGGACGCGATCCCGCTGCTGGAATCGGCCTTGAACATTGCTCCTCAGCGTGCCGATCTGCACGCCGCGCTGGGCGAGAGTTATTTCAAGGCCGACAAAACGGAAAAGGCCATCGCGGAATTCCAGAAACTCATCGAACTGGATCCCACCGCGCAGTCCTACGCGTTTATGGGAATTTCCTACCGGCGTTTAGGACAGTTCGATAAGGCCCGGGAAAATTTCGAAGCAGGGCTCAAGCGCGACCCGAACAACGCGTTCTGCCTTTTCAATATCGGTTACATCGAGGAACGGCAAGGCCATGCGGCACAGGCCGAGGCATGGTTCCAGCGGGCTCTTCGCGCGAATCCTGACTTTCCCGAAGCGCTTCTCGAACTAGCGGATCTGCGAGTGGCCGGCAAGCGATTCGAAGAGGCGGCCGTTCTGCTGCGGAAATACGTCAAGGTGAGCAAACAACCTGCCGCCGGATACTACAAGCTGGCGATGGTGGAGAAGAGCCTTCACCAAACGGCGGCTTCGGAGCGCGATTTGCAAGTGTTCCAGACGCTTTCGAAAGATCCCGCATCTGGCCCGTATCCCTACCAGCACATTTTCGACTACGTCGACGAGCGCTCGAATCTTTCGCAAGAGGCGCGGACAAAGCAAGACTTGACCGATTTGACCGCGCAGCTCCAGAAAAATCCGGACCAGCCGCAAAACTTGTATTTGCTCGCCGAAACCTACTTGAAGCTGGGAAACGCGGACGACGCGAGAAAAACTATTGCGCAGCTCGATCAAGTGAGCTCCGGCGACTATCGCACGCAAACGGGCGTAGGCGTACTGCTAGCCCGGTATCGTCTATACGACGACGCGATCCGGCATTTCCAATCCGCGCTCGCCGTGAGCCCCGACTCCGACGACGTGAAGTTTGATCTTGCCGATGCCTACTACCGAAAAGGCGACTACGCGCTGGCGCTCAATGCCGCGAAGGGCGTTTCCGAGCAAGGCCGGCAGGACGGCGCTTATCTTTCGTTGCTGGGCGACATTCAAGCACATCTGGGCGACACGAGCGAAGCCTCGGGGATTTTCCAGAACGCCATCGGCAAAAATCCTGACAACGATCAGTATTATCTTTCGCTGGCTCTCGTGCAGTTGCGCGAGAATGATGTCCCCGCGGCCGACGAAACCTTGCACAAAGGTTTGGAACGAATTCCCAGCTCCGGGAAAATCTTTTGGGGATTGGGACTCGTCTCCGCTCTTCAGGGAAAAACGCCTCAAGCGGAAACGGATCTTGAACGCGCGGTCGATCTGCTGCCGGAATGGTCCGGAAGTTATTCGACCTTGGGATTTTTCTATTTTCAGACGGGCGAAATTGCCAAAGCGCGCGAGGTTCTCGATCGATTCAAAGGCAGCAACGCCGCGGGCGGCCTGGACATCAATCGCATCGAAGAAGCGCTGGCTCGCGCACCGGACGTACCTTCCACGATCAACGAACCCATGCCGATGCCGGCACGGATGCAACTGCTTCAACTGGCGCTCTCCCTTGCCGATCGCACTCTCTGAAACGCTGGCCGCGAGCTCGCGGTTGAATGCATGAGGGCCGGGAGCTAGAATGCGTGCAGAGTTGCCGCACGCGATGAATGCCAGGGCGCAATCGCCGCTCCAATGAAATGATAGGACGACCACCGTCGAGATAACCTTGGAATGGGCCAAAAACCGGAGATAGGCACGCGACGGTTCTTAGAAGGCATCTGCAGCGCAATTCTGGCGTTGAGCGCGGCACTCGTTCTTTCTTTTCTCCCCAAAACACTGGCCAGCCAAACTCCTCAATCGCAGGGCACCGCAATCCCCGTTCGATTTACGGATGTCCGCAAAGAAGCCGGAATCACATTTCTCCAGGACTCCACCCAAACCGATGAGAAATATTATTTGGAGACGATGGGCACGGGCGTCGGCTGGCTGGACTACAACCAGGATGGATTGATGGATCTCTTCTTTGTGCAGTCCGCCGCGACGGACGCCTACAAACCGGCGCGGCCGCTTCGCTCGGCGCTCTATCGCAATAATGGCGACGGCACCTTCACCGACGTCACGGATAAAGCGGGTGTCGGTGGCGCGGGACATTACGGGCAAGGCGTCGCCGTGGGCGACTACGACAACGACGGCTATCCCGATCTCTACGTGACCGGCTACGGCCGCGCAATCCTCTACCACAACAATGGCGACGGCACCTTTACCGACGTCACCGCGAAAGCGGGTGTCGCGGACGAAGGCCAGTGGTCCACAAGCGCGGGATGGTTCGATTACGATAAGGACGGCTGGCTCGACTTGGTCGTCACAAATTACATCGAATGGTCGCCGAAAAATAATCTGTGGTGCGGCGATCGCCGGCCGGGCTATCGCTCCTACTGCAATCCGAACAATTACCAGGGCGAAAAAACCAAGCTCTACCACAACAATCACGACGGCACGTTTACCGACGTGAGCGAAAGTTCGGGCGTTGGCAAGCCCGTCTCAAAAGGCATGGGAGTGGTGCTGGCCGACTTCAACAATGACGGCTGGCCCGATATTGCCATTGCCAACGACACATGGCCGAATTTTCTTTTTCTCAACAAGCACGATGGGACGTTTCAGGATGTCTCGCTCGTTTCCGGTTTGGCGGCTAGCGAGGATGGCCGTTACGAAGCCGGAATGGGCATCGATGCCGCGGATGTGGACGGCGACGGCTGGCTCGACGTCTACGTCACGCACCTCGACTTGGAGCTAAACCGCCTCTACCACAACAATCACGATGGAACGTTTGACGACTACACCTATCGCTCCGGGCTCGGAAACAAAGCTATGCTCTTCAGCGGCGTTTCCATGAAGTTTTTGGATTACGACAACGACGGCTGGGAAGATATCGTCCAACTGAATGGCGCGATGCTGGACAACGTTAGCCTCTATCACAGCGAAGTGTCGTACAAGGAGCCGCTTTTGATGTTCCGCAACACGGGCAAGGGCCAGTTCGAAAATGTTTCGGCTTCGCTGGGACCGGACTTTGCGCGATCCATCGCGGGGCGCGGCATCGCTACGGCCGACTACGACAACGACGGCGACATCGACATTGCCATCAACAATCGCGGCGACTATCCGGAATTGCTGCGGAACGACGGCGGAAACGCGAATCATTGGCTGGAGATTCTTTTGATCGGAACGAAGTCGAATCGCGACGGCATTGGCGCTTCGCTGAAGCTGACCTCCGAAGGATTTACGCACGTCGAGCAGTCCAAGGGCGGCATGGGCTACATGTCCGCAAGCGATCCACGGATTTTTTTCGGCCTCGGCAAACGCACAAAGATCGATTCGCTGGAGATAACGTGGCCGAGCGGGCAGGTGGACAAATTGACGAGCGTGCCCATCGATCGCATCATCGCGGTCAAAGAAGGAACGGGAATCGTGGCGCGATCGTTTCCTCTGATCAAACCGAAGGCGGAGGTGAAATGAGCGCAAAGTTTGCTGCGGCATGCTCAGGTCAATTTCTTTTCTGCGCTTTTGAATTCGCGCCAAGGCGCGCTCCATTCTGGACAGACCACCGGCTATGAACTTTCTGCGACGGCGATTCCTCGGCTCTTCGGGCATTCTTCTTGGCGGCGGCTTGCTGGATGCGCTCACGAGTCCGCTTTCGAGGTGGAAGCGTTCTCTTCTCCTGGAAATAGCCACGGCTGCGCCGTCGCCCCGCGCTTTGAAGACCGGCCTTGCGAACATTCCCGCTGCCGCACCGGGAACATCGCCCGTGATCTTTGTCGATGTCGCGAAAGAAGCTGGTCTTACCGCGCCAAACGTCTGGGGCGGAGTGGATCGCAAGCAATACATCATTGAAGCGAAAGGCAGTGGGCTCGCCTTCTTCGATTACGACAATGACGGCTGGTTGGACATTTACTTGACGAATGGAACGCGCTTCAACACGCAGTGGCCCGCGGGAAAAGCTCCCACTTCGCATCTCTACAAAAATAATCGCGACGGAACGTTCACCGACGTGACGGAAAAATCCGGCCTCGCGCGCACGGGCTGGCAGACCGGCGTTTGCGCCGGCGACTACGACAACGACGGCTGGGACGATCTTTTCTGCTGCTTCTGGGGACACAACATTCTGTTTCGCAACAATGGCGACGGTACTTTTTCGGATGTGACGCGCAAAGCCGGCCTCTACAACGAAGAAATCCGCTGGGGCTCCGGATGCACATGGCTCGACTATGATCGCGACGGTCATCTCGATCTTTTCGTCGCGCACTACATAAAGCTCGATCCGAAGGAAACGCCTTCGGCGACTCCTCCGCCCGTCTGCCAGTGGAAGGGCATTCCGACGATGTGCGGCCCGCGCGGGCTTCCCGGCGACACCAATCTTCTCTTTCACAACAACGGCGACGGCACGTTCACCGACGTTTCCGAAAAGTCCGGCATTCTGAAAACCGGCCCGCGTTATTCGATCACGCCGGTCTCCTACGATTTCGACAACGATGGATGGCCGGATATTTACGTCGCTGTGGACTCTCAGCCCAGCATTCTCTTTCACAACAATCACGACGGCACGTTCACCGATATCGCCGTGATCGCCGGCTGCGCCTACAGCGAAAACGGACACGAGCAATCCGGCATGGGCGTCGCCGTCGCCGATTACGACTGCGACGGCTGGTTCGACATTTTCAAGACAAATTTTGCCGACGACACCTGCAATCTCTACCACAACAACGGCGACGGCACATTTAACGACGTCACGTTCACTTCCGGAATTGGCGTCAACAATCAGTACGTCGCGTGGGGCTGCGGCTTCATCGACTACGACAATGATGGCTGGGCGGACATTTTGCAGGTAAATGGGCACGTTTATCCCGAAATTGAAGGGCACGACACCGGCCAGACGTTCAAGAATCCGCGCCTCGTTTACAAGAACCTCGGTGACGGCCATTTCAAAGATGTTTCCGCGGAGATGGGTCCCGGCATCAGCGAGCGATTTTCGAGCCGCGGCGCTGCGTTCGGCGACTACGACAACGACGGCGATATCGACGTGGTGATTTTGAACATGAACGATCTGCCTTCACTGCTGCGCAATGACGGCGGCAACAAGCAGAATTGGATCAAGATCAAATTGATTGGAACGAAGTGCAATCGCACGGCCATCGGCGCGCGCGTCCGCGTGGTTACCGGCAAGCACGCGCAGATGGACGAAGTTCACAGCGGGACGAGCGTCATGTCGCAGAGCGATTTGCGGCTGCACTTCGGACTCGGCAAAGCCGCGAGCGTGGACCTCATCGAAGTAAAGTGGCCGACGACCCAGAAAATCGAACGGTTCACGCAAGTCAAGGCCAACCAGATTCTGACCATTCGCGAGGGCAGCGGGATCGTCGCGCAGGCGGAGCACAAAGCGAAATAGCCTTTTGCTGGGTGCGTGTCTCTTGGCGCGAGAAATAGCCTATTGCGGCGGCGGTGTCGCCTTCTGGTCCTTCAACGTAATCACAAATTGCCGGAGCTCTTTTTGTTGGCGCTCGACTTCCGCCGCTTCCGATTTTTCGGCTTGTTCGTACGCGGCAAATTCCTGCTGCGCTTTCGCCTTCTCTCCCTTTCGCTGATAAGCCAAACCAAGTTGGCGGTGCGCTTCGCTCGACCTCGGATTTATTTCAATCGCTTTCTGGAAGTCGCGAATGCCTTCCTCGAGTTCGCCGTTTGTCGCGTGCAAAACGCCCAACTGTAAATAGGCATCGTCGAGCTTCGGGTCGGCGGCCACGGCTTTTTCGAGCAGCGCTTCCGTTTTCTGCAAACCGGCCGCATCGCCGGATTCCTTTGCGCGCTTCCAGAAACTGATCGCGTAGTAGTAGTTCGCGAACGCGTTGCCCGGCTGCTGCTGCGCAAATCGCGCGAGGCGCTCTTCGCTGCAAGGCAGCGGCGCGGCAACGGTCTTCTCGATCTTTCCAAGAAAAAGATACGGAGCAGCATCGGACGGCTGCAGGTCCGACGCCGCGCACAGCCGCCCCGCCGCATCTTCCACCGAACCGCGCGCAAAGAGCGCCGCTCCCAGTCCAGTCAACATGCGCGCCGAACCAGGATGCGCGTCCGCGCCGCGCGTAAACACTTCCACTGCGGGATCGGCCGCTTTGTGCAGCAACAACTCGGTGCCCCACTCGAAATAATTTTGCTCGCTCGGATCCATGCGTGCGGCGTTCTCGTATTCGTGCGCAGCCTCCAGCGAATCGCCGAGTTGCTCGTCCAATTCGCCCAGCAGGCGGTGCCCTTCCGCATCGTTTTTCGTGGCAAGAATTTTTCGCACGGCCGCGCGCGCGCCCGCGAAGTCGCCTTTTTCGCGGTAAGTGAGCGCCGCATCGTACGCGCCGCTCGCCGCGTGCCCCGCGTCGCGCCCCAGCTCACCGGATTTCAGCGTCAACGTCTGTTTGGCGAGCGATTCGCTCGCGCGCGAAGTTGCCGCCGAGCCGTGCAGCCCGAGGTTGCTCCAATCGGTCACGCCCGCCACGGTGAAGCTCGGCTCGTCGTTGAACTCCATTTCCTTCGGCGCAGTCTTGCTTGAACTAGGCGTCGATGCCGGCGTCGACGCCGGCGCCTGAATCTGCATCGAACCTTGTCGTGTCAGCACCAAATCCAGATGCTTCTTCCCTCCCGCGGCTAAAGCGATCGCGTCCGCCACGCTATCGATCCATCCCTCTTTTTTTGCGCGCACCGTAAATGTGCCTGCGTGGTTCGTCTGAAGCACAAACTCACCTTGCGCGTTCGTTTTCGCCGTGATGACCGTGGTGCTTCCCTTCTCTTCGAGCACAAGCGTCGCGTCCGCGATAGGCGCTCCGCTTGGGTCGCGCAGTGTGCCTTCAATGGTGGCCGTATGCGATTGCGATTCCTGCGGTGAACTATTTTGATGAAAGGGAATGGCGCGCGCCGCGCCGGGACCGGCCATCATCACGAGCGCAAAAACCGCGCATGCCAATGCGACTCGATCGCGAACCTCTCTGAGAAATCTCCGAAGGATCCGCGACCACATTATTCCATTCGCTCGTTTTTCTCGTCCGCGCACGGGATCACATCTGTTTTCGAGGCTCTGCGGCATGACTCCGCAGTTAGACCGCAACGCCGCCTTTGCTGTTGTATTGCATCACGATGCGTTGCATCACGACGTGGCCTCGACACCGGGCAGAAAAACTCTACACCGTTTCGGCCGGCGCCGCGGCAATCTCGAAGCTCACTCGCTGCGCGCCCAGCTTCGGGTGCGTAGCCGTGAGCCGCGCCGTTCCAGCCTGCTCCTTAGCGCGAATCCACACGGCGCCGGTTCCTCCGATTAACCCGAACGGATTATCGCCAATAATTTCCCCCGGCCCTTCCAGCTCCAGCTTGACGGGATCGTTCGCAAACTGGCGAATCGCGCCAAACTCGTCCGTCACCCGCAAAACGACGCGCGTCGCGTCCGCGCCGTCTGCGATCAAGCTGGTATCGTCGGGCACCAGCACAAACTTCTGATCGATTCCCCTCCCCGAAAGCGTTTTGGAAATCACCTGCTTGCCTTGAATGTAGCCTTCGATCCGCAAATCGCCCCACTGGAACACCGCGTGGCTCAGGTCCGCCACAAACGGCGGATACTTCAAGTAAGCAAAGTCTGCCCGGTTCGGATCGACTTCCGCGACCATTTTCTCTCCGATGTAAAACTTCAAATGGTCGCAGTTCGAGCAGACCCAAGCCTTCGTGAACCCGATCGACTCATCCCCGCGCGCCCAATGAAACGCCGGCTCGAGCACGACTTCGTCCGCGGGATCGCACTGCGACTTGTAGAATCCCGCCGCTGGCTTTGGCTCGCGGAAAATATCCGTCACGCCGTGATAACAGATCCGGTCGCCGCTCCCGAAATCCGCGTGCGTGTTGTAGTCGAACGCACACCAGCCGAGCCCGCCGGCATACTGCGCGTTCGATGCAAGCTGGTTGTGAATGCGCGCGTGCCGCAGCATGTGCTCCGTCAATCGCTCCACCTGATCGATCGTCTTTGTCGGATAGGTATGTCCCACAAATTCCGTGTTGAGGTAGCGCGGATGATTCGGCGGCAGCAGCGGAAAGCCGAAATCATTCATCGTGAAAACATCTTCCAGAAATTCCGACGATTGGAAGTAGCGGATGCCGCACGTCTGCCGCGTAGGGTCGAGCTTGTGCGCAAGCGCGTTCGTCCGTGTGTAGAAATCGTGGTCGTCTTTCGACTCGTTGATGCGCACGCCCCACAAAATAATGCTGGGATGATTCCAGTCGCGATGAATCATGCGCGAGACGTTGTCGATCGAAATCAGCTTCCACGCTTCATCGCCGATGTGCTGCCAGCCGGGAATTTCCTCCAGCACAAGCAGTCCCATTTCGTCGCAGGCGTCGAGAAAATGGCGAGACTGCGGGTAGTGCGACGTACGCACGATGTTGCATTTCAGTTTTTTCCGCAGGATGCGCGCATCGCTGCGCTGAGCGCGTCCCGGCATCGCCTGGCCC
Source organism: Candidatus Acidiferrum sp. (assembly GCA_049641765.1). Lineage (GTDB taxonomy): Bacteria > Acidobacteriota > Terriglobia > Acidiferrales > UBA7541 > Acidiferrum. The sequence continues at coordinate 10,341 of JBAQJX010000008.1, read as the reverse complement.
GCGAAGGGAAACGTCTGGTGCCGGTCCAGCCCTCGCAGCTTGATGACCTTGCCGTTCAATTCGAAGCCGTGATCCGTGAACTGCGCCTCGCGAAACCCGATCCGCCGGCTTTCGCTGTCGACCACTTCCGATCCTTTGCGCAGGCTCACCGCCACCGAATACAAGTTCGGATTTTCGAGGTCCCACAACTTGATGCCGCTCAGCTTTTCGAATTGCACCGTATGCGCCACCGCCTCGGTCGCGGCTTCGGACGCGGGCACATGCTGAGACGCCTTCGCCACCACATGCTCGCCGTCGCGCAACTCGACCTCCAGTGTGTACGTTTCACGCGACGCTTCCGAATGCTGGAGATAGCAATCCACTTCCAGGCCGGGATGCTCGCTTAGTGCGTCTTTGGGCTTGGCACAAATATTTTCAATGAACGTGTTGGGAACCGCGCGCAGCCACACCTCGCGATAGATTCCGCCAAACGTGAGGTAATCGATCTGGTAGCCGAAAGGCGGAATGTCCGCGCGCTCCGTCGAGTCCAAATCCACCGCGAGCACATTCTCTCCGCCAAAATCCAAATGCGGCGTCAAGTCAAACGAAAACGGCGTGTAGCCGCCTTTGTATTCCCCCAGCTTCACGCCGTTGATCCACACCGTTGACGCGGTCATCGCACCCTCAAAATCCACGAAGACGCGATTGCCGCGCGCCTCCGCCGGCAATCGAAAACGCCGCCGGTAAATCGAAACGAATTCGTACTCCTTGTCGTCGAAGCTGTGCCACGACAGGCGGGCATTTGTGTGCGGGATCACGACTCGCTCGAACGCGGTATCGTCGAAATCGCGCCCGTGCGCGCCCTCCACGAACGCTTTGTTGAAGCGCCAATTCCGGTTGATCGGAAACAGCAGCCGCCCTCCGCCGCTCGATTCCGCCGGTTTTTCGGCGGCCAGCAGCCCCTTCCCAAGTGTTGTGCCTGCAAGTACCGCGCTCGTGGTCTTCAAAAAGTCTCGTCGGTCCATAACCTTCCTTTTCGAACTCGCCTCGCAGAAGTGTAGCGCGAAAAAGTTTGCGCCGCGCATCTTACCAGATGCCGCGCGAAACTTTTACCCTTCTTCCACTCAAGGCAAAACGGACCTTGCGCGACTCAGTGCGCTCAGGATAGCGCCGGCGCGGGCGAACGCGGCCGTTTGCGCTTCCATTCGTAGTCCTTGCGCAGCCGCGATTGATGTTTCTTCACCTGGGTTTGCATTTCGCCGAACGCTTGCTTCACGCTGGCTCGCGGGTTTTCGCCCGTTCCGGTGGCGTGAAGCGTGCCTGTCGGCAGCGACAGGTTCAGCGAAAAAGAGTGCTCCTCGCGGTGCGGATTTTTCGTGAACACGCCGTGCAATTGCACCAGATCCGGCTCATAGCTTTTCAAAAGACGGTTCAGTTTCTCCGCATACAGCTCGACTTCTGTTTCCGCGGGCTTATGCGGCTCGACGTTCTTGTAGCTGATGGAAAGTTTCATGGATGCACCTGTAGAACTTCCTTGGGAAGAGGCGGGCGACGCGGGTTTGTGAATTGCACCGCATCATAAGCACAGCATACCAGTGCGCGTAGCGGGCGGCAATCGGGTCGTGAACGCGTTCTCGCGCCTGAGTTATTCGGCCCGCGTTGACAGCCGCACGCGCTCCACCCTAACCTGCCTTCTGCGGCAGCCGCCGATCGAATCGCCGCAAAGTTAGCATCGTCACCGCGATGGGAACGGAAGCGCCTTTTTTTCATCATGCCTTCAAGCAAAAAATCCGCTGGCAATAAAGTTATTCGCGTCGGCCCCGCCGGATGGTCCTATCCGGATTGGGCGGGTTATGTCTACCCTTCGCGGCGCCAAAAAAACTTTCACGAAGCTTCCTATCTCGCTAAATTCTTCGACACCATCGAAATCAACACCTCTTTTTACAACCCCATTCGCCCGGACCACGCCGCTCAGTGGGTCGACCGCGTGGCCGCGAATCCGCGCTTTGTTTTCACCGCAAAACTTTGGCAGCGATTCACGCACGAAATTTCTCCCGCGGCCAAAGGCCCAGCCACCGCTGCCGCAGCCTCCGAAGACGAGCGCACCGTGCGCGCAGGCTTCGACGTTTTGCGCGATGCGGGCAAGCTCGGTGCCGTGCTGCTGCAGTTCCCTTTTTCGTTTCACAAAACGTCCGAAACCGCCGTGTATCTCTGTCAGCTTCTGAAACGCTTTGCCGACTATCCGCTTGTTGTCGAGGTGCGCCACGCTTCCTGGCAAACGCCCGAAACGTTTGCCATGCTCGAGGAATCCAACGCCGGTTTTTGCAATATCGACCAGCCCATCATGGGCCGCTCTCTCGAACCCTCCGCCGAAAGTACTGCACCGGTTGGCTATGTGCGGCTGCACGGGCGCCGCTATGACACCTGGTTCAGCGACGATGAAGCCGTGCCTTCGCACGAGCGTTACAACTATCTCTATTCGACGGAGGAGCTCGCTCCATGGGCCAAACGCACGGAAAAAGTCGCACAGCGCTCGCGCGAAGTCTTCGTCATTACCAACAATCACTACCAGGGAAAAGGCGTCGTCAACGCGCTTCAACTGATCAACATTCTGAAAGGCTCGAAGGTAAAAGTGCCCGAACCGCTGCGTCAGCAATATCCCGAGTTGGAATCGATCGCCGACGCGCCTCCAGCCGAGCCAAGTTTGTTTCCACTGGCGAAGAATCGGTGAGCGGGATTCGTCACCAGTGAAGAGAAAACACAACGCCTAGACGCGCGGGTGCCCCACGTGTCGGTTTTACACGTGGGGTTTTTAACTTTTCCTGGACAATTTCTCAAACACAAAAACGAGGAGGGCGCCGGGCTGATCACCAGGCGCCCTTCTTTCTCGGGGCGATTCAGCGAGGGCTCACCGACCACCCCGAACTCCACCTTCAGCTTGAGGACGTGCGATGGGCGTAAACAGCGTGGCGCTCTGCTACCTCAATCAAAAGGGGACACGCACGGTAGAATTCACGGAGCTGTCAGCAACAGGAAAAGTGGCGCGAGTTGTAGCGAACTACAGCGCCTGGCGAGTAGGAAAACTTCCGGGCCAGTCGCGAAAAGCAAAAAGAGGCACCCCTCCAAGACCAGCAACAATGGGCCACTCGAAACTTGCTTTCTGATTTAAGAGTCAGCCACCCATGCTGGCGGGGCTGGGTGTACGCTATCGGTCGGTCGGGAAGTCAAAATGGGAATCCTGGTTACATGCGCAACTAAGGTGACGTGGCATGACCTACTTTGGCCCGCTGAGCATCCTTACTTGGACCGTATCTTTCATAGGCCTCGCCATTGCATTCACCGGGGCAGTCATGAGGACCAGTGCGGTGACGGAGGTATCGAAGCGAAGGTATTTCATGATGGATGGAGTTGGCGTGGGGCTTCTCCTTTTCGGTTTGGTGGGGGCGCTCTTCACCCATGATATTGATTTCTCTCGCGAGTACGGACAATTGGTCAGGAAATATTTGGACTTAGTTTCATTTAACGGAGAGCTATCGGAATTGCGTGGCCATCGCTTCAGCGGGAAAATCATTCTGTGCAACGAGCATGGGGCTAGATACAGTGATTTGGGTTCGACACTTCCTGACAGCCTTCTGTCAAGCCACAGCACCGACGTACAGGATATCGTATTCATCCGAAGAGAGGACTTTATCGAGGGGCGATATACCGACGGGACTCCTGCGACCGCCGTTGCACTTAAAGTGTGTGTGGTTGACGTGCCAAGCGCGAAAGTAGTCGCCATCGTCCACTTCACAGGTCACTCGCCGGGTGTCATCATCAAAATGTCAGGCGAAGCTCCCACGGGACTCGCGTCGGCCAACAGACAGCTATTCAACTGGATCGTCGGCGGGGAACTACCATCCGGCCAAAGATAACCTGATTAGACGAAGTTCGGATGCTCCACGTGTCGGTTTTACACATGGGGCTTTTGGCTCTTCCAGGGCAATTCTTACACACAAAAAAGCGACTCAGCCTTGACGGGCGACGGGTTCGGAGACGTGGCAGTCAGGCCCTGTGTTTAATATCATCGTTTCTTGGCGCTAAGGAAATTCTGGATCTCCTTAACCTGTCTATCAGTCATCTTCATTTCAAAATTCCTAGGACTCTCGTCAGCGCGAATCAAAATGTCACCGAATTCTTTGGTGCGAATCTTGCCTCCCGTCATTCTGTTCGACAACAACTCTATTGGGTAAAGATTTCCTTGAGCGAAAGGGGATGGCTGGTCGTCTACTCTCGCCGCAGTGAGGTCCCCAGCCACGAGTTCCCCCGAAGCATCTTGAGATAAGCTTTTCCATTCCACCACCAATTTGAACCCTGCCTTTGCTGGATCTACAACGTGATATTCATCTGCTGCAGTTGTTGATGCAGAGGATCGAAGGACGCTGGTGTATCCCGGTTTAACATTGGATTTGCAGCCGGTCATGGCCAGAATGAACGCAGCGACGGCGAGGCAACTGGAAGCTCTGTTGGATTTTAACGAAACCATAAAAACTCCCCCGGAGAGGAAACGTCGGAAGGATAGCAGAAATCTTTCGAGCCGCGTGCTCCACGTGTCAGTTTTTCACGCGGGTCTTCCGGTGCTTCCAATGCCGGGCGCCACGCGTGTCGGTTTTACAAGTGGAGTTTTTGCCTTTTCATGGGCAATTTCCCAACACAAAAAGGTTATTCAGAATTCGCGCTTCTTGCGCTTACCTTCTTCTTTCAACTGCATTTCCACGCGCGAAGCTGGATAAGAGAAGTTGGTTTTCTGCAGGCGTACGAACGCAGCGCGCGCTGATTTCTTAATGTCGATCCGTGCATCGGATGCAGACGGCGTCACAAACAGGAAGGGCGCCGGGCTGATCACCAGGCGCCCTTCTTTCTCGGGGCGATTCAGCGCGCGAAAAACGCGCGCGGGCTTAGCTTAGCGGCCGCGAGGCCCTCCACCATGGAAGCCGCCGCCATGAAATCCACCGAATCCCCTGAATCCGCCGCCGCGAACCGCTCCGCCTCTGACGGCCCCACCGTGTGAAGCCCCCAGCATCCTGGCTCCGGAATGAAAGCCCGCGCCAGACGAACCGGGGCCGCGATAAATCCCGTGAGCATAATTGTTGCTCGCGATGTAGTGCGTGCCCGGTCCCCATGTGTGATAGTCGGTGCTGAAGTGACGATAGTAATGCACGTATCCGAATCGGCCGTAGCCGAAGCCGTAACCAAAGAACGGCGCGTCATACACCAACCACGGTGAATAGAAGCCCCAGCCAAACGGGCTGTAGAAGATGCCGTCTCCAGGAATGAATGTGTACGCGCTGAACCACGGGTCCCAATACCAGCCCGCTCCCCACCAACCTGGGCCCCAAGGACCAAAGCCGTCCGTCATGTACAGTCCGGAAGCATTCACGTTCGCTTCCGCGACATACGCGGACCGCAGGCTGCTCCAGCGGTAGAGATCGCTTTCTTCGTTGGCTTTCCTGTCGAACTTTTCTGCTCGGAACGGGCCATTTGCGCTGATGTCCACTTCGTGCCCGGCCTTCACCTTGACTTGGCGCCCACCGTCCTCGACAACCGCCTCTCCGTCAAAGACGCGAACCCATCCTGGATTTGAGTTGAAGTCGTACAAGCCAGTTTTCAGAATCTGCGTGGTTGCCCCGTTTTCCGTAATGCGAATGTCGTTTTGCGGAAAGATCTGCTCGACTTCCAACATCACGTGGCCGTGGTCGAGTCCTACTTCCGTGTTGGTGATGCTAGGCGAGATCATCTTCACAGCGCTGTTATCGCCGACGCGCAGAAAGACGCCCGGCGTCAGCAGAAGTTCAGCCTTGCCGTTACCGGTGTTCAGCGATTCGCCTGCCTGCACTTGGGCAGAGCCGATCGACCTTGCGCCGAGCGTCTGGCCATCCATCGAAACTTGTCCTTCGACATAATTCAGTGTTCCTGGCACTGCGGAATTTGTGCTCGTGTCCACTGCCCATGCCGGCGCAGTTAAGGACGCGGTCAAAAGCAAACCAGTCATTAACTTCATCAAAGGCAGCTTCATGGCTCACCTCTTTCTTGCCTCTACTAAATTGGATGAGGAGCCGTGTCTTGCAGTTTCAGAATTTGGCGAGGGAAGCAAAAAAGAGGCGTGAAAATGGGCGAATATGCTTCTCCATTGAATTAGATGCGTCGAAGCGCGTGAGGGTAGTCCGAGCGATCGGAAGGTTTCGATCGGAAGACATCGAAGGGACAAATCTGAATTCCGCAATGCCCAAGAAACATTTCGCATGCGTCGCAGCGCTGCTCGACTAGCGGCGCGCAAATTTGCGAGTGAGCCGCAGGATTAACAAACGATCCTGGTCGTTTAGCCTCGCGAGGAGGCGGCGGAGCTTTCGAAGGTAGCGAGCGTCGTCGCCCGCGCTGCCCCAAAGCAGAGCCCGCTCTCCGGCAAGGATGCGCGGATGGATGGGCGGCTCGGGTGGCTTCTCGCCTTCGTGAAAGAACCGGTATACGGGAATCTCCAACGCGCGGGCAAACCTCTCAAGCGTCTCCACGGTCGGCGTCTTGTGGTTGTTTTCGACCTGCGAAATGTAGGCGCGCTGCATGCCGGAGCGGTCCTCGACATCGGTTTGCGAGAATTTCTTCTGGAGCCGCAATTCGCGCAGCCGGTCACCGATAAGCATTCAGTAATTATCGTACAGTATTATCGGCAAGGTGAGACCCACAAAAACCAGCTCCTCGCCGGGCTCGCTGGCAAGATCGTGATGGAACTTTTCGCCCCCCCCGGACGTAGTATCTGGCAGAGGTTCGATTCATGTACTGCGACGGATGCGGGACGCCTTTCAGTTCCGGAACAAGATTTTGCAGTTCGTGCGGGAAGCAACTGGTGGTGGGGCCCTCGGTTGCCGCAGCGCCACCCGCGGCGATGGTCCCTGCCACGCGGGCGGGCGACGGAAGAGTCCGGCGAAACATCACGGCGGTTGCAGCGCTGTGGCTGGCGTACGGGATCTTGCGGGCGATGGAACTCTCCTGGGCGGTGATCTTTGGCCGCATGTTTTTCTCGCCGTGGGGCTGGGGCGGCAACGGCTGGCCTTTCAACGGCTGGTCGGGCTTTGAACCGCTCGTCTGGAGAGGGCTGCTGTTTGGCGGAATTTCTCTGGGCGCTTTTGCCGTCGTTTATCTGATCCTGGCATGGAGCCTCTTCCAGCGAGAACCGTGGGCGCGCGTGCTGGGCATCGTGATGGGATGTCTGGCGCTATTGCGATTCCCGTTCGGAACGGCGCTGGGAATCTATACGCTGTGGGTGCTGCTGCCGGAAACTTCGCGGCGCGAGTACGACGCAATGGCAGGAGTGGGATCGCGTGCGAATCCGGCGCGCTGAAAGAAAACGAAAAACGCGCGGCGCTTGCAACGACAGCGCGTAGCTCAGTCCCCTTCTGAAGACACGATCACGATCCAAACAAATTTCGGCGACCGGCGCTACTAAGCCGATACGCGCTACATGCCTGCCCATTCGATGGCGTTAAAGAGCATCTGGAAAGTGCCTTCGGTTTGGGCGCGATTTTGCACCCGGAAGCCGAACATGACGATTTTTCCTTTGCCGAGCGTGAAGCTGACGGCGGCGGCTTTGCGCTCAAGGCGTTCCGCGCCGTGTTCATAACCGGAGATCAGCATGTCTTTGGCATCGTCCGGATACCACGCGATGATGGAGCGCTGAATATCGGGCGGCGGCACGGACGTTTGGAACGCGATAGGCGCGTCGACAAAAGCGGCGATTTCATGCGGCATGCCTGCGCCGACGGGATGATTCGTGTCGACATAAACGCGCAAAAGCGAACCGGGAATGTTGAAGTCCGAGGCTCCCGCAGCGCCACGGCCTCCGCCGCCCGCTAAGACGTTTCTCACTGGCAAGTTGAAGTCTTCGCCGATGACGACGTCGGAAGCGTTGGCCAGCGTGATGAGTGTGCCGCCCTTTTCGACGAACTCGCGCAGCGCGCGAACGCCTTCTTTGCCGATTCCGCCCGCATATTCCGGCGGAAATTCCTGGAAGTAGCCCCAGCGGCTTTCCTTGCCATCGACAATCACTTCGCGGCTGGAGTCCGGAAGAATAATCGCGTCGTAAGAGCTGTTGAGATTGCCGGCGCGCATTTCCTTGTTCTCGATATTTTTCAACTTGAAGCCATAGCGCTCGAGAAGAAAGCGCGTCCAGCCTTCGTCGAGCGAAGGAATGTAAGGCTTGTAGAGACCGACGCGAACGGATTTGAGAGGCGCCGCGCCTTGGGGAAGATCGGCGCTTCCTTGCAATTGAAGATGGAATTTCTCGGCGTCGGCCGCGAGCTTCGTGTTGGCGGCGAAAATGATCTCGGGCGTGTCATTTGGTTTTTGTGACGTAAAGACTTGGCCGCCATCCGATTGCGCGGCGTTGACGAGAGCGAAGACGTTATTTTCGTGATCGGCAACGGAATAATACTTACCGCTGCCGGAGAGACCGCCCGCAGGCCAAGTAACCGTTTTGATGAGCGAGGAAGCGCTCTGCACGTCGGGAGCGAGGCTGACGCGTTCGGCTTTGACGCCCATCATGAGCGGCAGCGACCACGCGGCGACGTCATACGGTTCGAGAATGCCGCTGTTCGGCGCGGGCCGAACTTCGGGATAGCGTTGGATGCCCATCATCTCATCGACGAAACGCCCGTATGGCTGTGCAGTGGGAATTACGTACGTCTTGTTGGCAGCGTTCCAGCGCACTTCGACGCCATGTTCGAGGAGCAGCGCGGCGAGGCGCGTGGCCGTGACCGGATCGCGCTGGCTGTCCATTGGAATCGTCCAGCAAACGTTGGGATCGGCAGTCTCGACCGCTTGCGTGGCCATCGTGGCGACGCCGCGCAAAAGCTCCTGGCGAAATTTGCTGACGGTTTCGAGTGCTGCGCTTGAAACGATCAGCTCGTAATCCATGATGTCGCGCAGGCGCCACGTGCCGCCCGGCCAGGGATTTGGGAAATTGATTTGCTGTTCATATGTGGTGAGACCTTTGCCGCCGCCCTGCAATTCGTCTGGTGTGACGGTGATGGGCGAGGCGATGCGCGCGGAAGCGACCTCCGTCAGAACGCCGTACATGTTTTTCCACCAGCCGGTGTTACGCGTGCCGCCGGGCCAATAGGCATCGAACGAATAGCCGAAAATCACGCCGGACTTCCCTGCTTCTTCGAGGCGCCAACCCATATCCGCGCCCATAATATTGTTGCCGCGATGAATGAGAGGGTTCACGAGTTTGGCGACGGGATCGGCGTTGGGAGGAATGTAGATGCGAGGGCCGTTCTCGCCCATCTGGTGTTCATCGAGCCAGAATTGCGGAAACCAATCGTGATAGACCATCTGGTTTACGTTCTTGGTTTCGATCTGCGTGAGCATGAACCAGTCGCGATTGTCGTCGTGGCCAACGTAGTGGTGGTAGAGGTAGGGCATCTCGCCGCCCTCGTACTTTGTGCCGAGATATTTCCGGTACCAGTCGGTGACCATCGTTTCGCCATCGGGGTTGAGCGAAGGAACGAGGAGGACGATGGAATCGTTGAGGCGGCGCAACGTTTCGGAATCCTCCGCGGTGGCTAGCTTGTACGCCCACTCCATGGACATCTGGCTCGAGCCGATTTCGGTCGAGTGGATGTTGCAGGTGAGCAGAAGAATGGTTTTACCGTCGTGCGAGAGCTGATCGATTTCCTGCGCGGAGAGGCCGCGCGGGTCCGCGAGCTTGCGTGCGATCTCCTTGTACTTCTCTTTGTTGCGAAGATTTTCTTTGGTGGAAATGACGGCCATGAACATGTCTTCGCCGAGCGTAGTCTTGCCGAGGACCTGAACTTCGACGCGAGGCGAGGCAGCGGCGAGCGCCTTGAAATAGGAAGAGATTTGGCGGTAATCGGCGAGCTGGCGATCGGCGCCAACTTCAAAGCCGAGAAACTCGCTCGGCGTGGGCACGTGGCCCGCGGGCTTGGATTTTTCCTGCGCTTGCGAGAAAGAAGCTGCCACGAGAATCAAGAACAGAGACAGAAGGCTGCGCCGATTCGGCATAATTCGCTCCAAGGTTGTTAGAAAAGCGAGACAGTATGCACCCACTGGAGGGAATTTGCGAGAACCGGGCCGCGAAGAAAGATGTCCTGCGGATTCCGATGGCTTCGCGGATTTTGAGCGGCTTGTGCGAAGTCTCTGCGGCGGCGCGACTTCCGCTGCCACTACACCTCCCCTGTTTTTTGTAAGTGTTGCTGATAAAGGACTTATGGTTTTTCTAAGTGGTTTGGATGCTTAGAGTTGCGGAGGCTTTGGTTAAGTGTTGATTCAAAAGGGTTTGCCGTCGACGGTGAGGTGGTAGTTGTGATC
>JBAQJX010000006.1:0-37460 GCA_049641765.1 Candidatus Acidiferrum sp. | reverse complement strand
GCACCAGCCGCACCCGTGCAAGCGGCTGCGCAAGCTGCCCCTTTCGCCGCGCCTGCGCGCACCGGCGAGCGCATTCACAGTTCGCCGCTCGTGCGCCGCATGGCCGCGGAGCACGGCATCGATCTGGCCTCCGTTCCGGGAACGGGCGCAGGCGGACGCATCAGCAAACAGGATATCGAAGCGGTCATCGCTGCAGGTGGAGCTCCCGCTGCGGCGCCGCCCGTTCACGCGGCATCTCCCGCGCCGGTTCGACCCACCCCGCCGCCTCCGTCCGCCGTGCCCGCGCCTCCGGCGGCTTCCGGTGGCCAGACGCACGTCGCGTTCGAAACCGCCGTTCCCCGCGAGAAAATCTATTTCGGCAACTATCAGATCGAGCCAATGAGCAACATGCGGCAGCGCATCGCGGAGCACATGCTTGCGTCCAAGCACGTTTCCCCGCACGTTTACTCGGTCGACGAGGTGGACATGACCAAGGTCGCTTCGCTGCGCGCCAAGGCCAAGGCAGAGTTCGAGCAGCGCTACGAAACCAAGCTGACGTTCATGCCCTTCTTCGTCAAGGCCGCCGTCGCCGGGTTGCGCGCGTTCCCCACGGTGAACGCTTCGCTCGACGGCACCAACATCGTGCTCCACAAGGAGATCAACATCGGCATCGCCGTGGCGCTCGATTGGGGCCTCATCGTTCCCGTCGTCAAAGGCGCCGACGAGAAAAACGTCCTCGGCATCCAGCGCACGCTCAACGATCTGGCTGAGCGCGCGCGCTCGAAAAAACTGAAGCCCGAAGAAGTTCAGGAAGGCACCTTCTCGATCACCAATCCCGGTGTCTTCGGCGGGCTCTTCGGCTTGCCGGTCATCAGCCAGCCGAACGTCGCCATCCTCGGCCTCGGCGCCATCGAAAAGCGGCCCGTCGTCATCAACGATTCGATCGCCATTCGCTCCATGTGTTACATCACATTGAGCTATGACCATCGCGTAGTCGATGGCGCCATTGCTCACCAGTTCATGCACAAGGTCAAGGAAACGCTCGAGAACTGGTCGGAACCCGTTCTCTAGAGCCATTCAATTCGGTTTTCGCGCTCGCGGTTCGCTCGCATGCATGTCTTGTATTCGGACACCTGTCCGAATCTGGGACGGGTATTCCCGCGAACGGTCTGTCTCCCCACGCCGGAAACCCTCGCCTGCCTTTTTGCGTATCTAAAACAAATGAGTTACATCGAATCGAAAATGGCAGCCAGCCTGCCTCTTCCTGGCTGAGGCGGCTTCAGAAATGGTTACTCCCATACCCCGCATTCTCATCGCCGACGATCAGCCCGATGTGCTGAACGCGCTCCGCTTGCTTCTGAAAGGCCAGGGCTACGAAACCGAAGCCGTAACCTCGCCTGCGGAGCTGCTGCTGGCCGTCGGCGCGCGCGAATTCGATCTTCTGCTCATGGACCTCAACTACGCGCGCGACACGACTTCCGGCCGTGAAGGCCTGGACCTGCTGGGCGAGCTGAAGAAAAACGAGGACGCGCCCGTCATCGTGGTCATGACCGGCTGGGCCACCGTGGGGCTGGCGGTCGAGGCAATGCAATATGGTGTAGCCGATTTTGTGGAGAAGCCCTGGACCAATACGCGGCTTCTCGAAATCCTGCAAAAGCAGGTTGCCGCTGGCCGTGAGCGGCGCGCCTCCCGACGCCGCGCCGCGCAGGAAAATCGCGATCACCAGGAAATTGCGCTGCAGCTTCACCATCAGGAGCAGGAGGTCGGCGAAGCGCGCTCCATTCAACAGGGACTTTTGCCGAAAATCATTCCGCAGCAGCCGGGATATGAAATCTCCGGCGCGTGGCAGCCCGCGCAAAGCGTCGGCGGCGATTACTATGACGTTCTCGCCTTCGACGATGCGACGTTCGGCCTGTGCATCGCCGACGTCGCGGGAAAAGGTCTTCCCGCCGCGCTGTTGATGTCCAACTTGCAGGCCGCGGTGCGCGGCCTCGCCTCTCCCGCCTTGCCGCCGGACGGCCTGTGCGCCCGCTTGAACTCGCTCGTCTGTCACAACACCGGAAACGACCGCTTCATCACCTTTTTCTACGCGCAGCTCGACGGCCCGGCGCGCTTTCTTCGCTATACGAATGCAGGGCACAACCCGCCCATCGTCCTCCATCGCGACGGCTCGCATGAGCGGCTCCACGCAGGCGGCGGAGTCCTCGGCGTTTTTCCGAACCAGAAATTTACGACGGGCACGGCGCAGCTTGCCCCGGGCGACCGCGTGATTCTCTTCACCGACGGCGTGACGGAGGCTTCCGAGGCCGGCGGTGAGGAATTTGGCGAGGAGCGCCTGCTCCATGTCCTTCGCGAACACCACGCGGAAGCTGCCGGTTCTTTGCAGGACAAAATTCTTGCGGTTGCTGGGGAATTCAGCCGCGGCCACTGGCATGACGACGCTACATTGCTAGTTCTCGCCGTTGCGGAAGAATGAAAACATGATAGGCGGGAGTTGCCCCGCTTGAATTCTGCGTCTCCGGCTCGGTCGCCCCTGAAAAAACTCCCGCCGTGTCTTACTGGATCGTCGGCTTCAGTTTGCCCACCCACACCGCGAAGTGATCGAGCGGCACGGGCTCGATGCCCGCGTCACGCAGCGTGCGATCCACGAAGCGGCTTCGTTCGTTCTGTCCCGTCAACTCGATGTCGGTAATCGCCGCGAACTCGGTCTTGAGCGCCGCTTTAGCGGCGATCTTCTCGGCCGTGTACGCAAGCACCTTGGCGTCTCCCGGAGCGCGCGACACGGAGAGCGTCTGCAAGAATCCTCTCGTGCCGTTCCTCCGGTAGCTGTAGTCGATGCGCATGGGATCCCCCGGAAACGTAAACTCCGAAGCGTGGACGGATTTCTGGATTCGGTCCCACAATCGTGCTTGCCGGAAAACCTGCGAGCAGTACGAGCGCATTTGCGCCCGGCTGCCCGGCGCGCCAACCCGCGCCGCCGCGCGCGGCACGGCCACGTGGTCTCCGTATAGCCGTTCGAGTTCGGCGTCCAGATCGTTCGAGATGACGCCCTTCTGCGGAGCGAGTTGCAGCGCGTTCGAAAGCGTATCGTCCCATTTCCGCAGCAGTTCCTGCAGGCCGTTGCCGTTCGAGCCGCCCCCATTGGTCCCGTGCGCTGGCAATCTGTTTGCGGACTCGAACCGGTTTTCCAGATCGTCGCGCAGCGCGCGCAGCAGCGACTCATCGGCTTCCGGGTGCAGCCGGCGGACACGGGTGTACTCCTCCTGTTCCTCGATAACCCGCAGCCGCCGTTCGCCCGTCCGCGGATCGAAGACCAGCACGCCGATGTTCACCCATTCGTCGCGCACGAGATTCGGCGTGTAGCGCAGAATGCGGTACGCGCAGTTACGCTCTCCCTGCGAAGCTTCGGCCGTCGTTTCAGTCATGGTTCACATCCAGTTTGGAAATGGCTGGCGATTGGATTTCTTGGCATCCAGCAGGAACTCCGGCACGCGAGAGCGCCTGTGGAGAAGCTGTTCGGAAAGGCGCAACACCGCGTCGAAATCGTCGGCGTACCATGCCGGCGGTATCTGCTTGGTGATTTCATCGATGGCGCGTTCGGTCATCTGCTCTTGCAGCCGCTCCAGCCAGGGCGCGAAGGACTCCATTCCCGTCACGCCCTCATAGACGCGGTTGCGCGCGTAGAGCCCGCGCAGCGGCGCATCGGGAAAATTCCATTCCCCGGCATTGAAGCAAAAGCCCTGATCGATCATCACCGTCGTGTAGGGCGCCGGCGCCGCTTCTCCGGTGGCGGAATCCGCGGCCGGGTGCCCGCCGCGAACCGGCTCCTGAAAAAAAAGCGTTTGCCGTCCGTTCGTATTGCACGTCCACTTGTCGAAAACCAACATGCCCGCAAAGTCGTGTACATTGGCCACCCGGCGCAGCTGTTCGTCCGGCAAAAAGTCGTGCAGCGTCAGCCGCCGTGGATCTCCGGGATAACGCGAACCGAATTGCAGTCCTGCCTGGCACGCGATCCGCTGCCGAGGCAATTCCATGGCAAGTTCCGGCGTCAGCCGGATCAGCTCTTCGGACACTTCGACCACCGCAACCGGCGTCGTCGGTAGCCCCAGCCGCGCCGCCAACTTCGTTCCCAGCAACTCGTTCACCAAAATTCTTCGATGCTGCGGATTGTTTTGGAACTTGACCACATAATAGTGCCCGTCCGAGCAGCGCATCAGATGGCTCTGCGCGCCTCCCCGCATCCGCCGTAACTGTTCGAGCGCCCGCAACATGCGGCGCTATGCTAGCGGCACTTATTCCTTCCGGCAAGTAGACTCTTCGTGAATTCAGCCTCTTCCCATTTCGACAGCTCTTCTGTGCAAATTTGAAACTCCCATCCGCTCCTCCGCTTCCCGCGCTGGTCCTGCTTCCCTCTCAAAAAGAAAAAGGCTTGGACCATCGTCCAAGCCTTCTCCCCACTTGATAAAACTCAGCCCGCGCGGACTCTTAGCGCCTCTTTTTCTTTTTCGCGGCCTTCTTCGCCTTCTTCTTCGGCTTTGCCTTGGGTTTGGATTTCTTGGGCTTGGCCTTCGCCTTCGCCTTGGCTTTGGCTTTCTTTTTTGGAGCCGCTTTCTTGGCCGGCTTCGCTGCGGCCTTCGGCGCAGCCTTCGCGGCTGCCGCCGGTTCTTCTTCCGTGATGAGGATCTCTTCCTCTTCCGCTTCTACGATCTCATCACCGCCGCCGGCCAGCTCGTCTTCCTCCTCCAGCCGCGACAGCTCGTTGTCGTCTTCGAAATTGTCCTTCTCGAAATCCATCGCATCCTCCCGAGGGGGAAATCCACAAGCCTTTGGCCCGTGGGTCGCTGCCTCAGCCGGGGTCGTTTGCTCCCCTCCGCCGCAGCGCCGTTGTTATCGTACTCCCGCAAAGTTGTCAAGCACTCTGCGCTGTTCCGCCGAATGCAGCCCTATTTCTTGGCCCTCACGACCGGCCAGAGTAAGTCGCACGCCAGGTTACTTCGTTCTTTGACTACCTATAAGTTATTGTAAATAGGAGACTTAATTTGGAATCGAAGCCGTCGTCCGGCTCGCGGACGTGTTCGGTTGCGTGGCGTGCGCTTTCGCTCCCGTTTTTGTGTGCCGGCGGACTGGCGTCGGCTCTGGCAATCCGCCCACCGTATAAATGCGCAGCACCATGCCCCGGCTCACTCGGTTCGTCGTCATGTGATTCCACTTCCGCAGATCTTCCGCTGGAACGCTAAAACGATCCGCGACTCCATTGAGCGTATCGCCTCGGCGCACGCGATAGCGCACCAATCGCCGCTTCGATTCAGCCGGCGGGGCTGCCGGAATAATCAGCTTTCCTCCGACATCCAGCGCCGCGTGGCGATCCATGTTGTTCGCTTCGGAAATCGCCGCCGGTGTCACGCGATATTTTTTCGCGATCGAAGTCAGCGTCTCGCCCGCTTCGATGCGGTGCCGCCGCCAGCTCACCCACTTGTCCGGAGGAATGTCCGCGATCTCCGCGGAAAATTTCTCCGCCGTGCCGACCGGCAGGTGCAGCTCGAAGGAGGGATCGTCCGGTGTCGCCATGCGCAGCAGCGACGGATTCAGATTGCGCAGCGTCTCCACGTCCACGTCGATCGTCTCCGCGACCAGCCGCAAATCGATGGCGCGTCCGGGCTTCACCACGTCCGTCGGCACGGGTTGGTCCGGATCGACCTGAATCCCGTAGTGCGCCGCGTCTTTCGCGATCAGCGTCAGGGCCAGAATGATCGGCACGTAATTCTTCGTTTCCCGCGGCAGCACGTTGCGTTTGTACAGCTCCCAGAAATCCGCGTAGCCCGTGCGCTCGATGCCCTTCTGCACGTTGCCCGGCCCGCAGTTGTACGCGGCCATCGCCAGGTACCAGTCTCCGAATTGCGCGTAGAGGTCGCGCAAATGCTGCGCCGCCGCGCGCGTGGCCTTTTCCGGATCCTGCCGCTCGTCCACCCACCACGTGTGCCGCAGTCCATACTCCATCCCGCGATACGCCACGAACTGCCAGATTCCCCGCGCCCCGGCTCGCGACAACGCCAGCGGCTGGAACGCGCTCTCCGCTTGCGCCAGGTAAATCAAATCCTGCGGCATGCCCTCCTCGCGCAACACGCGCGAAATCATCGCGCGATAGCGGCCCGAGCGCCGCAAACCCGTCTCCACGATCGCTTTGCCGCGCGGCGTCTGAAAAAAGTTCAGGAAGGACAGCACTTCGTCGTTCACCGTCAGCGGCAGGTCGTGCGAAATGTTTTTCGCCGCTTCCTCGGCGCGCTCCTTCAGCCGTGGGTCGACCGGAAACGTCATCTCCGCGACTTCGTCAATCGGCGCGGGCACCGCCGGCGCTTCCTGGAATCCGTCTCCAGCCCGGAAAGCTTGCAGCTCGTAGTCGTACACCGTGTCGACGATGTGGTGGAACAGCTCGCTCAGCTTGGGATCGCTGTTCGGATCGATGCCGCTCTCAAGCATCCAGTCCACGGCTTCGTCAAAATCCCGCCGCGCCGCTTCCAGATGTCCTGCCTTGTAGTTTTGTTCCCCGGATGCGAACTTCGCCTTGACCTGTTCGATGAGGTAATCCTCCGGCCCCGGAACCCGCAGCGCCAGCGCCGCCGACCATTCCGGCGAAAGCTTCCCGAGCGGAAGCTCTCCCACGTTCGCGGAAACTTGCGCCGCCGGCGTCTTTGCCGGATCGAGCGCTGGAACGTGCGCCTTCACGCTCTGTTTTGCCGCATCCTCGCACCCGCCCCAAACCGCGCACATCCCTACAGCCAGCACGGCAGACAGCAAGGTCTGGAGCTTCGGGCGCATTTCCTAATGTTAAGTAGCTGTCACAGTCCAGGTCAACGCTTTCCGCCATAAAAGGGTTGACCGACTCAATACACGATGGGCCCGCATTCCTCTGCCTTTGCCGGCCTCCTCCGCTCTGCCAGGCGGATTTTCTCCTTGACTTTCCCATAAAGGTTTGGTATCTTCCCCACTGGGTAAACACGCGACGGCGGCCATCAAGCCGCCGTTTTTTATTTTGCGCTCGTAGCGCACGCATTCCTTTAAATCCTTTGTTTTCAATATTTACGAGGCCCTCTGCAAGCGTTGATTATAAAGCACTTACAGCACAGCTAAGTCTTTTAGAAACAACACTTACAAAAAACATAGGGAGCCCCCCAGCCTCCAGGCCCGCCAGGATTTACATGTCTACTTCCCGGTGATACTGTGCCCCGTGCCGTTAACGCTCACGTTCTCGAGCGAATCGGCGGCACTTCAAACTTTCCACCGGACTGACAGATCATGAAAATCAGCTCTCACCACCTGGCGTTCGCATTTCTAAGCGGGTGCCTCTTGGCGGCCTCCGCGTCCCTCGCGCAACAAGCTCCTGCGGACGCTCCCTTTCTGAATCCGAAACTTCCCATCGAGCAGCGCGTCGACGACCTTATCTCTCGCATGACGCTCGAAGAAAAGGCCGCGCAACTCGGCCATACCGCTCCCGCCATCCCCCGCCTTCACGTTCCCGAATACAACTGGTGGAACGAGGGCCTGCACGGCGTCGCGCGCGCGGGAATCGCCACCGTTTTTCCCCAAGCCATCGGCATGGCCGCGACGTTTGACGCGCCCCTCATGCACGAAGTCAGCGACACAATCAGCACCGAATTTCGCGCGAAGTATTACGCCACCGTCCGCGCTGACGGCTCAACCGACTGGTATCGCGGCCTCACCGTCTGGTCTCCCAACATCAATATCTTTCGTGATCCGCGCTGGGGCCGGGGCCAGGAAACCTACGGCGAAGATCCTTTCCTGACGGCGCGTCTCGGCGTCGCCTTCGTCACCGGCTTGCAGGGCAACGATCCCAATCATTTCAAAACGGTTTCCACGCCCAAGCACTTCGCCGTTCACAGCGGGCCCGAATCGACGCGCCACACCGTGGACGTGACCGCTTCCCGCCACGACATGGAGGACACTTATCTACCAGCGTTCCGCGCCACCGTCATGGAAGGCAAAGCCGAATCCGTGATGTGCGCGTACAACTCCTTGAACGGGCAGCCTGCTTGCGCCAACACCGACCTGCTCCAGGATCATCTACGTAGGGATTGGGGCTTCCAGGGCTACGTCGTGTCCGATTGCGGTGCCGTCGCCGACGTTTTCGGCGGCCACCATTTTTCTCCCACTCCCGAGCAAGGCGTTGCCGCGGTTTTTAAGGCAGGCATGGATCTCATCTGCGGCGACTACCGCCGACAGATGAACACGGAGACCACAGCCATCGTGAACGCGGTGCACCAAGGTTTACTCTCCGAAGCGGACCTTGACCGCGCTTTGCGCCGCCTATTCACCGCTCGTTTTCGCCTGGGCATGTTCGATCCGCGTTCCGCCGATCCATACTCCCGCATCGCGCCTGCGCAGAACGACACCGAAGCGCATCGCCAACTCGCTCTTCGCACGGCGCGGGAATCCATCGTTCTTCTCAAGAATCAAAACAATCTTCTCCCGCTGAAGCAGGCGCCTGCCACGATTGCCGTCATCGGCCCGAACGCCGACAGCCTTGACGCGCTCGAAGGCAACTACAACGGCACGCCTTCGAAGCCCGTCACAATTCTTGCCGGCATCCGCAACCGCTTTCCGCAATCGAAAGTGATTTACGTGGAGGCCACCGGCCTCGTCGGCCCAGTCACAAAACCGATTCCCCCAACCGCGCTCTGCGTGGACGCCGCTTGCGGCGGGCACGGCCTCAAGGCCGAGTATTTTTCCAACATGACGCTCGAAGGCGCGCCAACGATGAGCCGCACCGATGCCACTATCGATTTCGCCTGGGGCGACGCCGGCATCTCTCCCCAATTGCCGAAGAATTATTCCGTCCGCTGGACCGGCTTTCTTGTTCCGCCCGAAACCGGAGACTATCTCGTCGGCTTCACCGGACAGGACGGTTACCGCCTCTGGCTCGACGGCCATCTTCTGGTCGAGGACTGGACCGTTCACCATCCCGCTTCCACGCTGACGCAAAAAATACATCTCGAAAAAGACCATCCCTATCCCATAAAGATCGAATACTTCCAGGACGTACGCAGCTCCGAGTCGCGCCTGATCTGGAGCCTTCCCGACGATCAAGGCCGCGAAGCCGTCGATGCGGCCCGTAGCGCCGATCTCGTGATCGCGGTCATGGGCCTCTCGCCTCGCATCGAAGGTGAAGAGATGCGCGTGAACGCCGAGGGCTTTGAAGGCGGAGACCGCATACGCATCGATCTCCCCGCTCCGCAGCAGCAACTCCTCGAGCGCGTCTACGCCGCGGGCAAGCCCATCGTTCTCGTGCTCATGAACGGCAGCGCTCTCGCCATCAACTGGGCCGATGCCCACGTCCCCGCAATCCTTGAGGCCTGGTATCCCGGCGAAGAAGGCGGCACCGCCCTCGCGGAAGCGCTTGCGGGAGATTTCAGCCCCGCCGGACGCTTGCCGGTCACTTTCTACAAATCCGTGGATCAGCTTCCTTCGTTCGACGACTACTCCATGGCCAATCGCACGTACCGCTATTTTCGCGGCGAGCCGCTTTATCCTTTTGGATTCGGCTTGAGCTACACGTCTTTCGCCTACGAGCACGCCGCCGTCAACCAAGCCAAAATTTCCGCTGGCGATTCCGTCACTATCTCCGTCGACGTGAAAAATACCGGCGAGCTCGCCGGCGACGAAGTCGTTCAGCTTTACCTCACGCATCCGGGCGTGGCTGGCGCTCCGCTCCGCGCTCTCGAACGCTTCCAACGTATCCACCTCGAGCGGGGAGAAACGAGAAGCGTCAAGTTCACGCTCGGCGGCCGCGACCTGAGCATCGTCGACGAGTCCGGAAAGCACCGCATCGTTCCCGGCGAGGTCGAAGCCTCGATCGGCGGAGGCCAGCTAGCCGCTGCTCCCAACATCGCCAAGCCTGCCGGCGCTGCCGCTCGCTTCACCATTACTGGCGAGGCCACGCTCCCCGACTGACGCGTGCCAAACGCCCTCAAAAGCACACGAA
The DNA here is from genome assembly GCA_049641765.1 of Candidatus Acidiferrum sp. Lineage (GTDB taxonomy): Bacteria > Acidobacteriota > Terriglobia > Acidiferrales > UBA7541 > Acidiferrum. Next base: position 27,484 of record JBAQJX010000006.1, on the reverse strand, counting down.
ACAAATGTTTCGCCGATTACCCCTTGCAAAAGGACAAAAATGTGTTATGCTTGTCTTGCGTTTGTTGCTCTTGTATCGCCTACGGATTTGTAAAGCGGTCGCAAGGTTCAAACTTGCGGCCTTTTTTTACGTTCGAGGACAGCCGTAACTCTCAAGAGGGGTTCGGAATTCGAGGCATCAAATAGCTCAATCTAGTAATGCTCGGTTGCAAACCAGCCGACAGAAAAGAGTAAAGCAGTGAGTAAAGAACAAGGAACAGTGAAGTGGTTCAATGCCAGCAAGGGCTTTGGGTTCATCCAGCGCCAGAGCGGTGAGGACGTTTTCGTCCATTTCTCCGCGATCATGGCTGATGGCTACAAGTCGTTGAACGATGGCCAAGCGGTTGAATTCGAAGTAACCAAGGGCCCCAAGGGCCTGCAGGCCTCGAACGTCCAACCCCTCTAATACACTTCACAACTTTACAGAAACGGGCGGCGCGCTTCGGCGTTCCGCCCGTTTCCGTTTTTCTACTCTCGATCGGTTCGCGCGGTTCGCTGGGATAGAACCAGCTTGCTCCAGTAAACAATCGGCAGGGCTGCGGCTTTCTATTGCTAACCGCTGTAGTTGGCCACAACTCTTGCCACTTTTCCGCTGGCCGAAAGCTCCATAAATTCTGCCGTGGTTGTGCCCTTTTGATTGGCATAACAGAGCACGACGCTGTTTATTCCATGGAATACACTCTGGAGTTGAAATCGAAGTTCCGGGTAGGCCTCCAGACCGCGCCGGAAGTATGCCTTCAACTCTGCTTTTCCTTCCACCTTGCCGTTCGGTCTTCCCAAGATTTGCGCGGCAGCCGGAGAGGTCAGTTCAACCGATTCTTCATAGTGCGCCAGGATTAATTCCAAATCGTGCGCATTCCAGGCCGCAACCCATTCCTCGGCAAAACTTTGCGCTTCGTCTCTAGTCACCGGAAATTTCTCCCCGCTGGATTGTTCCTTGCGTTACGCAAGGGCTTGTTTCAGATCGGCAATGAGGTCGGCGGAGTCTTCGAGCCCGATCGAAACGCGCACCGTACCCGGACTCACACCAGCCCGCTGCAGTTCCTCGGCGCTCATGTTGTAGTGCGAGCTGTAAATCGGGAGGATCACCAGCGATTCGACGCCGCCCAGGCTCGCCGCTAGCAGAAACAACTTAACGCGGTCGCAGAAACGCCGCGCGGCCGGCAACCCGCCTTTCAGGTCAAACGCCAGCATCGTGCCGAATCCGCGCATCTGTTTTTTCGCCAGCTTGTGATCCGGGTGCGATGCCAGTCCCGGATAATGCACGCACGCAACCTTCGGGTGCTTTTCGAGGAACTTGGCGACGGCCATTGCATTCTTGCACTGCCGCTCCACGCGCACGCCCAACGTCTTCATGCCGCGGATCAGGAGATATGCGGTGCCGGGATCCATCGAGCCGCCGAGATAAATCACCATGTGAAGAACGCGCTTCATCCACTCCTTGCTTCCAGCCGCGGCGCCGGCGATAAGGTCGGAATGCCCCGCGAGCGCTTTCGTGGCGCTGTGCACCACCATGTCGAAGCCCATGCCCAGCGGATTCTGGAGCACGGGCGTGGCGAACGTGTTGTCGATGATCGAAATCAGCTTGTGCTTTTTCGCGAAGGCGACTGCTTTGTGCAGATCGACGAGCCGCAGCGTGGGATTCGTCGGCGTCTCGACGTAAAGACATTTCGTGCGCTGCGTGACGAGTCCATCGATCCCGGAGAGATCGGTGTCCACCTGGTGCACTCGGATCCCCATGTCCGGAAGAACGTCGCGCATCAGCCGGTAACTGCCGCCATAAACCTGCGCCGTCGAAATCAGCTCGTCCCCGCACTTCAGCACGCCGAGCAGCGCCGACGAAATCGCCGCCATGCCCGAAGCGGTGACCACTGCCGCCTCCGCTCCTTCAAGCGCAGCGATTTTCTCTTCCGCCACGCTCAGCGTCGGATTGCCGTAGCGCGTGTAAATGTACGCTTTACTCTTGCCTTCGGCCCACAGCTTCATCTCTTCGGTCGAGGAGAATGTGAACGAGGAAGTTCGGTAAATCGGCGTCCCGACCGGTCCACCGACTCCGTGGCGAGAAGGCTCGCCGCCGTGGATCGCTGTCGTTTGCGGGCCGAGGCTGTGCGTATCATGTTTGGTGGCTGGTTTGTTTTTCATAGAGTTCCATTGTGTCGGTGCACATAATCGCGGCAAGCGCCAATTTGGCGCCGCAGGCGCTATAGACCATGCCACGAAACCGCGCCAACTTGCGAGTGCCCGCTTGCCGGCGGTTGGTTTTATATTAGTCGTGGTGCCTTGCAGACTTGCGCGGCCGTCTCTGTCCCGCGGGAGGATAGATGGGTTCTTTCCGTCTCGATCTGCGCTACGCGTTCCGCCTCGTTCTGAAGAATCCGGCGTTCACCGCCACGGTCGTGCTCATTCTCGCTCTGGGCATAGGCGCCAACGCCGCGATTTACAGTATCGTGGATACGGTCATTATGCAGTCGCTCCCAGGGCGCAATCCCGGCGAAATCGTGAGTTTGTATTCCACCGAACAAAAAGGTGGAGCAGACACCGGCATGTTTTCCTACCCCGAGTTTCGCGCCTATCGCGAAAGCCTCACTTCGTTTTCGGGCGTTGCCGCCTATCATCTAGCCGGCCTTCAGGTGGCGCAAGGAGAGGGAATTGCGCACGATGTAACGGGGGCCATTGTCAGCGGCGATTTTTTCGAGATCCTCGGAGTGGACCCGAAATACGGCCGCCTGTTCTCGGCATCCGATGACGGCGCGCGCGGCTCGAATCCGGTCGCCGTCCTCAGCGAACGTTATTGGAAGCAACAATTCGATGGCCGCCCCGACGTGATCGGTTCCTCACTTCGGATCAACGACCGGTTGTTCACCGTCATTGGCGTTGCTCCCGCTTCCGTGCAGCAAATCGAACCCGCTTCTCAAATCTGGCTGCCGATGTCCATGGCCATCGAAGCCGAACCGATGATGGCCACGCAGATCGATCGCCTGAGCAATGATTTTTTCCATGTCATCGCGCGCCTGAAACCTGGCGTTTCTCTGCCAATGGCGCAGGCTGAACTCGATACGGTATCCGCGCGTCTTGGCTCTGGCCAAACGATTCGTTTATGGGAAGGGATGGAGGGCGAGCAGGCTTCCCCCTCCAAATCGCCACCGGATTCCAGCGGCAAATGGGAAGAGTACGACTGGAAAAAACCGTGGGCAAGACTGGCGCCCGCCCGCACGGGATTTGCCCCCGAACAAAGCCGGCTTTCCTGGCTTTTGTTGAGCATCGCGGCATTAGTTCTGCTTGTGGCGACCTTGGATGTTGCGGGCCTCCTGCTCGCGCGTTCGGAGAATGAAGAAAAGGAATATGCCATCCGCGCTTCGCTTGGCGCATCGCGTTGGATTCTGTTGAGGCAGCGGCTCGTGCAAGGTTCGCTGCTGGCAATCCTCGGAGCCATCGCCGGTCTGTTCACAGCGTTTTGCGCTGCAAAGCTCCTGTTCGCGTCGGCACCGGAAGGATTCCTTCTGCCGGTCGGCGTGGCCTCATCCGTGCTAAACGCGCGTGTAATTGCTTTCGTACTCGGCGTGTCCACCCTCACTGCCGTCGGATTCAGTTTGCTCACCGCATTCAGAGTCAGGCGCGAGGATTTGGGCGAAAGCTTAAAAAGGCAATCCGCCGGTTTGGGTGCTGGCTCGCGCTGTGGTCCGCGGTTGCAAGCGGTGCTGGTCATCAGCCAGATCGCCGCATCGGTTGTGCTGCTTGTTGGGGCAGCGCTGCTCCTGCAGACCATGCGCAACGTCGCACACATCGATTTGGGTTTTGACACTGACCATGTCCTCAGTGCTTCGCTTGACCTTTCGCGCGATGGCTACACCAAGGAGCACGGCGCAGCCATGCTTCCGCCCATCCTCGAAAAGGTGCGTGCAATTCCCGGCGCAAAATCCGTGGCGCTCGTCGGAGGACCGCCAGTCCTCTGGCGCCCAAAATCCGTGAAACCAAGTGCTCCGGACTGCCGCAACATCGGCATGTCGATGATCAGTCCGGATTACTTCAAGACGCTCAGCATCCCACTTTTCCGCGGAAGGGATTTCACGACGGCGGACTCGAAGAATGCGCCGGGCGTAGTCATTCTCAATCAAGCGGCAGCAAAACTCTGCTGGGCGGATGGCGATCCGATTGGAAAGAGCTATGGGGGTCTCCTGACAGTTCCGAAACCATTCCAGATCGTCGGACTTGTAGGCAACGTGCGTACTGCAGAAGCAGACGAAGATCCGCGGCCGCGGATGTATACACCGTTGGCGCAGTTCTACGATGCCCTGCCGTGGCAGTTCTCCTTCAGCGTCCTTGTCCGCACCGACTTGCCCCCACATCAAATCGTCCCAGCTCTCGTATCGCAGATTCGCTCGCTCGATCCCAACCTGGTGCTCTACGACATTCGCACGCCGCGGGAAATGCTCTCGGGCAATTTCGCGAGCGAAAGATTTTTCACGCGCATCCTCAGCGTCTTCGGCGTTCTCGCGCTCGTCCTCGCAGTGGCTGGGCTTTATGGGCTGCTCGCTTTCGTCACCGCCAAGCGCACGAGGGAATTCGGAGTCCGCATGGCGCTTGGGGCCTTGCCGCAGCAAATCTTGCGCCTCGTCCTATCGCAAGGAGGACGCCTTATCGCGCTTGGCCTTCTCATTGGACTGTTCGCTGCCGCGGGAGCAGCGCGCTTTTTGCAAAGCCTGCTGTTTGGAGTTTCCGCAATCGATGCGCCTATTTTTCTGCTGGCCAGCCTGCCCTTGCTGCTCACGGGCCTCGCTGCTTGCTTTCTTCCCGCAAAACGCGCTGCGACGGTCGATCCCATGATCGCGCTCCGCGACGAGTAGCCTTCGCTACCCTCCGGAGGCAGATGGATTTCGCGCATGAAACGAAGCACTTCGTGAAACATTGGAGTGCGAAGAGTCGTAACAAGGTTGGAGGTTGGCATGTACCTCTTATCACCCATGAGATGGATCGAGCTGCTTTGGGGCATTCTCGTTCTCTACTGGTTGATTTCCGCGTTCAAGCGCAAGAGAACCAAGAAAAGAGAATCAGTCCTCCAACGCCTGCTCTACATACTTCCACCCATCGCCGCATATTTTTTGGTGGCTCGGCCCGAGTTCCGCATCGGCTGGCTCGCAGTACGCTTTGTCCCCGATGGACCCGGCATCCAATGGCTCGGTGTGGCGATTACGGCAGCCGGTATTGCCTTCTGTCTTTGGGCTCGCTGGCACTTGGGATCAAATTGGAGCGGTATCGTCACTCTGAAGGAGGGCCACGAACTGATTCGCACCGGCCCCTATCGTTTCATCCGTCATCCGATCTACACGGGTATTCTGATCGGACTGTTTGGCACGTTCCTCGAGGATGGTGAAATGCGCAGCTTGGTGGCGCTTGCGATGGTTTGGTTCTCGTTCTATATCAAGGCCCGTCGCGAAGAGTCTTTTCTTTCGCAGGAATTCGGTCCTGGATTCGCCGAACACCAGAGCCACACTGGAATGTTTGCGCCGAAATTTACCAGCTAGGATCGCTGGGTTCGCAACTAGCCTTCCTCTTCTTCTACTTCCCCGTGCGCCGGTTTGTGCGCGTCGATCACTTTTTGCGCAAGTTCATTCGGCAAGTAATCGTAGTGCGAAAACTCCATCGAATAGGTTGCGCGTCCTTGCGTTTTTGACGTGAGGTCCGTCGCGTAACTCAGCATTTCGGAGAGCGGCACCTGCGCCTTGATGACGACGTTGTGACCGCGCGCTTCGCTTCCCGCAATGCGGCCGCGGCGCGAGCTGAGGTCGCCCATCAGATCGCCTGAATACTGATCCGGCGCGTACACTTCGACGTGCATGACCGGCTCGAGCAAGGCAGGCTTGGCCGTCTTCATCGCTTCTTTGAACGCCAGCGAGCCGGCGATTTTGAACGCCATATCGGAAGAATCGACATCATGGTATTTGCCGTCGTAGAGCACGGCGCGGAAATCCACGACCGGAAAACCCGCGAGATAGCCTCGTGCAGCCGCGTCGCGTATTCCTTTCTCCACGGAAGGAATCCAGTTGCGTGGAATCGCGCCGCCGAAAACGTCGTCGATGAATTCGACGCCCTTGCCGCGCTCGATCGGCTCCATCTTGATGCGGCACACGCCGAATTGTCCGTGCCCGCCGGACTGTTTCTTGTGTTTGCCTTCCGCGTCCGCTTTGCCGCGAATCGTTTCGCGATATGGCACCTTGGGCGGCTTCAACGTGAGGTCGACGTGGTAGCGCTTGTGCAGCTTGGCGACCACGACTTCGATGTGCTGCTGCCCGGAGCCCGCAAGGAGAAATTCCTTGGTCTGCGGGTCGCGCATGAAGCGCAGCGACGGGTCTTCCTCCATGATCTTGTGAATGGAAACGCCGATCTTATCTTCGTCGGCGCGCGTCTTCGGCTCGATCGCGAAGGTGATCGAAGGCTCGGGGAGTTGCGCCGGCTTGTAAAACACGGGCGCGGCCTTGTCGCCGAGCGTTTCGCCCGTCGTCGTGTCCTTCAGCTTGGCAATCGCGCCGATGTCTCCTGCGTGCAGCTCTGCGATTTCGCTCAGCTGCTTGCCTTGCACCACTTGCGTGTGCTGGAAGCGCTCGAGGGTGCCACGGTTGCAGTTCGTCAGCGTGGCGTCATTCTTCAACACGCCGCTTTTCACTTTGAAATAGTTGATGCGCCCCGCGAAAGGATCCGCCAGCGTTTTGAACACGAAAATCGAAAGAGGCTGGCCGTCATCGTACTTGCGCTCGACGCGTTCGCCCTTGCCGATCGGTTCCGTGAAGCCGACCTGAGCGTGCTCATCGGGATGCGGAAACGCGTCGGCAAGAAACGTCAGCAGGCTGGCCGTTCCAATGTTATGGAGACTGGAAACCATCAGCACGGGGAAGATTTTTTCAGCCACGATGGCCTTGCGCACGCCAGGAATCAAATCGGCGATCGGAATCGTTCCTTCCCGGAAAAACTCCTCCATTAGCTCGTCGTCGCCTTCCGCGACCATCTCGACCAGCTTTTCGTGCGCTTCTTTCGCTTCGTCCGCGAGCGCCCCGGGAATCTCTTCAATCGAAGGTTTTCCGTCGCCATCCGGTTTATAGACGTGCGCCTTCATGCTCACGAGATCGATCACGCCGCGAAAGCCTTTTTCCGATCCGATGGGCAGTTGCAGCGCAACCACATTGCGCCCGAAAACCTGTTCGAGCGATTCCATCGAGCGCTCGAAGCTCGCCAGTTCGCGATCCATCCACGTCAGCACGAATGCCCGCGGAATGTCGTACTCCGTGCAGTAATCCCAGACCTTTTCCGTCGTGACTTGCGCGCCGACGTGCGCGTCCACCGCGATCAGCGCCGCGTCCGCGGCAATCAGCGATGCTTTTGTTTCCGTAATGAACGTCGAATAGCCCGGCAGGTCGAGAAAATTGATCTTAACTTTTTCGGAGCCGCCCACTTGTCCGCCGGAGGTGGGCCATTCGGCGTAAGCAAGCCCCGTCTGAATGGAAATTTTTCGCGCGATCTCTTCTTCGTCCCAATCGGTGGTCGTGCTTCCTTCCGCAACTTTTCCCCAACGCGGCGTCATTCCCGCGGTGAAGAGCAACGACGACACCAGTTGCGTCTTTCCGGTGCCGCCGTGGCCGACAATGCCAACGTTTCGAATCTCCCTGGTGAGATAGCTTTTCATACAGACCTCCCTTTGCTGGACGCCGGCGATGCCGGTGCCATTCGGCGAGGTCCGTCCCGAAGAATTCAGGCGCGGGCCTGCGCCTGGGTGTGTGATTCAGAAGATGAAGGAGAGCGTGGCCCCTACGCCGGCGTTTCGCGATGCGCTGCACCGGCCAGTCAAATACCCCTGGTCCGTTCCCCAACTCCGCGGATGCTAGCACACGCTTTTGCCAGCGGCAATCTTGCTTCTCGTCCGCCCGGCTCCTCGGCCGCTTCACGCTCCCGTGCTCCGGCTCCGCCAGCACTCAACGAAATCCTTCACTCCAATTATGCGCCGCCTCCCACCGGATAAACTCTTCGGCACGCCAGGGAAAATATTCCAGGACTAGTACTCGCTCAGAATCCTCGCGCGTTCTGTCCCCTCTTCTTTCTTTCTGAAGACAAAGCTCTTAGCGCATAATGTTCTTGCGGCCGCCCGGCCCTCTGCATGCTCTTTCCTCGACGGGTACATTTGTCCCGCGGAGAGAGTGCGATTTTCCTCGTCACCCAAAATTGATCCGCAGTCAGCAGCTTGACGACAAATCCGTTCGCAAGCTGCCCAGGGAATTCACGAGTTCCAGGAGGCTCATGATGGACGAATACAAAGACTCAAACCACAGCGAGAGCGAGAACGAGTGGGCAGCGCGGCAGTCGGGCTCAAGCCCGGTGTTGGTCGCTGCCTTGATCGTTCTGGTCGTACTTTGCGTGGTGGCGTTCACGTACGGCTACCACCAGAAGTCGATGGTCAGCCAGGCCAGCGCACAGGCTGCCACCGCCAACGCTTCCCTCACGCAGATGCAAAGCCAGGTGGATGCGCTGACGGCGAAACTGAATACCGTCGCCGTCACTGCGGCGCAAACTCCCGCGCCATCCACGCAGCCCGCGGCTACACCCGAATCGCCTTCTTCTTCCGAGCCCAGCGTGGATGTCGCCTCGCAAACTCCGGAAGCCTCCACTGCGCCCGCCGCCCCCATAAAGAAAGCGCATCCGAAACACCGCGTCGCCAAGCGCCACGCTCCCGTCGACAAGAAGTACGAGCAGCTCCAGGCGCAGTTGGCCGATCAGCAGAAACAGTTGAAGGATACACAGGACGAAGTCGCGAAGGACCGCTCCGACCTCGAGAGCTCCATCAACTCGACGCGCGATGATCTCAATTCCACACGCGACAATCTGAACGGCTCCATCGCCAAGACGCACGATGAGCTGGTCGTTCTCGAAAAGCGCGGGGAACGCTCCTACTTCGAATTCGATCTCAACAAATCCAAGCAGTTTGCTCGCGTAGGTCCGCTCACGCTCTCGCTGCGCAAAGCGGACACCAAGCATAAGAGCTTCGACCTCGCGATGATCGTGGACGACAACGAGCTCCAGAAGAAAAAGGTGAACCTCTTCGAGCCGATCTGGATTCATGACGAAAACGAAAATCAACCCGTGCAAATCGTCGTGAATAAGATCGACAAGGACCATGTGCATGGCTACATCAGCGCGCCGAAATACAAACCGTCCGATTTGGCCACCACGACCACAGGTTCTGCCAGCATGACGCCGGTCTCCGCCAAGGCGCCGGCAACGGCCGCTTCGAACGCGCCGAATGTTCCAGATCAACAGCCGCCGCAACAGCAACAGCAGCAATAAAACAGCTTCCCACTTCGAGGCAGGGCGTCCCTCGCGGCGTCCTGCCTTTTTCTTTGTGCTTGCGATTTGCGCGTCTCACCGGGCGTGTTCGAGCACAGGCTTCAGCGAAACGTGGCTGTCCTTCAGCACTTCGAGCGTTCGCTTCCAATCGGTAAATCCCGCGGCTTTCAGGATCATCGTGTGTGTTCCCGCCGTGAGCTTCAGCTTTGCAGGAGCGTTGCCCACGAATTTGTCGTCCACGTAGATTTCGGCGTCATCGGGCTCGGAAGTAATGGCCACCGTGCCGAAAGCGGGCGGTGTTTCGCTGGCGTCGTCCTCGGAAGACGCATCCGCCGCTTGCGCCCTGGGCGAAGCTGAACTGGACACCGGTTGCGCGCGCACTCCTGAGGAAGAGGATGCTGCCGGGTCTGCGGAACTCGTAACGGGCGAGGCCGGCGTCGCTGCCGTCTCGGCCGCTTTGGGGGGCGAAACATTCGGATAGAAGCGGTGCAACACTTCGAGCACATCGGTCGCGCTCAAGGCAAATCCGATTCCCGAGACGCCTTTCTTCACAAGTTTTTCCGTGTTGATGCCGATCACTTCGCCGCGCGCGTTCACGAGCGGACCTCCACTGTTCCCAGGATTGATCGGCGTGTCGGTCTGAATCCAAGTACCCGGTCCCGCGTTAGGGAATTTCCCGATGGCGCTCACAACGCCTTTGGTTACGCTGAACAGCATCGCGTCGCCGGGATTGCCGATGGCCAGAACGTTTTCGCCCTGTTTCACGGTGGACGCGTCCGCCAGCGTCAGGTGCGGAAAGCCGTTGCCCTCGACCTTTGCAAGCGCGATATCCAGATCGGCGTCGACGTAGACGACCTTGGCCTCCAGTTGTTGGCCGCCCGGCAAAATCGTCAAGAGCGATTCTTCGCCGCGCGCCAGGTGAGCGTTCGTCGCAATCACGCCAGTGGACGTCACAAAAAATCCCGTTCCCGATTTATCCAGCCCCTTCAGGTAAACCACCGCTGGCTTCGTCCTTCGCACAAGCTCCTCGAGCGAAAGCTCCGGTTGCAGATCGACGCTCCCCGCGCTGGATAATTTCGCGGAAACACCACCGGTGAACACCTGCCCGACGGCTTGCAGTTCCACTTCGAAGTGATTGCTTTTCATCAGCCAGTATTCGCCGTGGTTTCTGCCATTCAGGGAAATCCAGTTCATCGGCCCATCCGTCAGGCGAATCTCCTTCGTCGCGTATCCGGCTAGGCTGATGCGTGCGACTATCGCGTGCTCCAGCCGGGATCCCATGGACGTCTTTGTCTTGTGGAAGTAGCCGCCCGGATAGTCTTTTTCGAAAGGCGTTGTGCCCGCCAGCACTCCGTCGATCTCGACGGTTGCGCCAGGCGGCTTGCTGGTGATTTTGAGAGTTTCGGCTGCGGCGCCGAGTGGGCACACCAGTAAAAGCAGTGCTGCCGCAAAACGAGCGCCCGCGCCCGAAGACATGGAGGACCTCGCCGGATCGATGAACCCAGCGAGAATTTACCACATAGCTATGACAGAAGGAAGTACAGGTAGGTTAATTCGTGGCCGGCTCTCGCCGCCGGTAGCCGGGGCAGCTTAGAACCGGCAGCCGCGGGTATTTCGGGAAGCTGCTGTCGCTGAACGAAAGCTCACAGAGAAGAAAAAAAGAGCCGCGGTTGGATTCAATCCGCCGCGCGTTGACGCAATCCGCGCAAAGACCCTCGCGTTCCCGATCGATTCCTGCTCCACGCGTTTCCGTCATCCACCGAGAATAACGCATCGCCCGATGCGAAACGCGCGAAGCTCGCAACTTCCTCTTGGCACTTACGCCGTTTTGTCCACCGCGGTTATTCGCGCCCGCGCTTTGCTTACGAACCGCACAAATCGCCGCGCCAGCTCATGAATGCGCTCCGCCTGGCGCAGGCGAATGGCCTCTTCGGGGATCAGCTCGCCTCCCACTCCAATCGCCGCCGCTCCCGCCAAAATGAATTCCGACGCCGTCTTCTGATTCACGCCGCCTGCCGCAATCAGCCGTACTTCCTGAAACGGCCTCTTCAGCGCTCGGATGTAGCTCTCTCCGCCCATTTGCGCGCAGGGGAACACTTTCACGAAATCAGCGCCGGCTTTCCACGCGCGCAGCACTTCCGTCGGCGTCAGCGCTCCGGAAAGCATCGCGACGTTCCTCTTCCCTGCGAATTCCACCATCTCCAGGTCGAGCGCCGGATTGGTCAGGAAATGCGCGCCCGCATCGAGGCACTTCCTGGCGATCTCCGTGTCGAAAATGGATCCCGCGCCGACCAGCAACTGTGGATTTTGCTGTACAAGGTCCGAAATCAGGTCGATCGCGCCCGGTACCGTCATCGTAATTTCGACGATCGGTATTCCGCCTTGCGAAACCGCCTGCGCGGCGAATCGCGCTTCATCCGCCGTGTGCAAGCGAACTGCCGGAACGATTCCGACCTCTGCAATCCGCGCGCATACCTCTTCTCTTTTCATTCGGCCGCCACCCCGTGCGCCTGAGTTTCTCGTTCCGTCCCGATTCAGAACTCTGCTACTGGCTCTCTTCGAAGCCCGGTTCCGGATCGGGCAGTATATCCCGGTCTCCCGCGACCCACACATACAGTGTCGGTAAAAGGAAAATGCTCAGCAGCAGCGCGCCGACGAGGCCTCCCACGATCACGATGGCAAACGGCCTCTGTGAGTCCGAGCCAATGCCACGCGACAGCGCCGCCGGCAGCAAGCCGAGCGTCGCCACCAGCATCGTCATCAAAATCGGCCGCAGCCGCAGCACCGCCCCGTCCACTGCTGCATCCTCGATCGTGTGCCCTCGCACGCGCAGTTGGTTGATGTACTCCAGCATAATGACGCCCGTTTGCACCGAAACTCCAAAGAGCGCCAGGAAGCCGACCCCAGAGGAAACGCTGAAGTGCGTGCCGGTAACAAGCAACGCCACCAGGCCGCCGACGGGAGCCATCGCCACGTTCGCGAGCAGCAGCAGCGCCCATTTCGCCGAGCTGAACATCGTGTAGAGAATCACGAAAATTCCCAGCACGGTAAGCGGAAGCACGAGCATCAGCCGCTTCGACGAGCGCTTCTGGCTTTCATACTCGCCGGCCCAATCGACGCGATATCCCGGCGGAAGCTTTACCTGCGCATTGACTTTCTGAATTGCCTCTTCCACCGTTCCGCCCAAGTCTCTTCCCCGCACGCTGTATTTAAGCGCCACGTAGCGCGAGTTTTCCTCGCGATAGATTTCCGAAGCCCCGTCGCGAACGTCCAGCTTAGTGAGCTGCGCCAAAGAGACGCGTTCTCCGGAAGGCGAAAGCAGCCGGATATTTTCAATCGCCTCTTTGGTATCGCGGTACGGCGCCTGATAGCGCAGCACGAGGTCGTATCGCTGCTCGCCTTGCAGCACCTGCGTGAGCGCGTTGCCGCCTACTGCCGTTTGAATTGCATCTTGAATGTCCGCCACGTTGATTTGATATCTCGCGGCCGCTTGACGATCGACGGTGAAATTCAGGTTCGGCTGTCCAATCACGCGAAAAACGCCCAGGTCCTCGATCCCGCGGATGTTGCGCATGATCTTGACCATCTCATCCGCTTTTTCCTCCAGCAGCCGCAGATCGTCTCCGTAGATTTTCACGGCAAGCTCGCCCTTTACGCCGCTTACGGCTTCTTCCATGTTGTCCGCGATCGGCTGAGAAAAATTCCAAAGCACGCCGGGGATCTTTTGCAGCTCCCGGTCCATCGCGCCGATCAGCTCATCCTTGTTTTCGCGGAACACCGGCCGCCACTGATCCTTCGGCTTCAGGTCCACGAAGTATTCCGTGTTGAAAAACCCCGTTGTGTCGTTTCCATCGTCAGGGCGCCCAGTTTGGCTCACAACCTGGGTCACTTCCGGGAAAGAGGCAAAAATCAGGCGCGCCTTGTTCATGACGGCCGCGCTTTCCGTTGGGCCTGTGCTCGGCGCCAGAGTGCCGCGCGCCCAGATAGCGCCCTCATCCAGATGCGGCAAGAACTCCGATCCAATCACCCCGCTGAACAGCAAAAACAAAGTGGCGCAGAGCGCAAGACCAGCTGCGCCTACGGTTACGAGCCTGTGCTCGATGGCCCATCTCACCCATTTGCTGTAAGACTTTCGCAGCCAGTCCATCACCGGGTTGTGCCATTCACGCACGCCTTCCTTGAAGAACACGCTCGAAAGTACTGGCGCGAGCAGCATCGAAAAAATAAGCGCGCCGAGCAGAGCGAATGCCACCGTCCACGCCATCGGCTTGAACAAGCGTCCCTCGACGCGTTGCAGCGTGAAAATCGGCAGATAAGCCGTGATGATGATGGCGATGGCATAAAACACTGGCCGCTGCACTTCGTTGGCGGCGTCCCGGATCTGTTCGAGTCTCGTCTTATACGTCTTTTCGCCATGGCTCAGGTGACGCACGATGTTTTCCACCATCACCACCGCGCCGTCCACGACCATGCCGAAGTCCAAAGCGCCGAGGGAGAGCAGGTTTGCCGGAATCTGTTTGAGCTCGAGGCAGATCGATGCGAAGAGCAGCGAAAACGGAATCGTCAGCGCAACGATGAATGATCCGCGCACATTTCCGAGAAACAGAAAAAGAATGATCGAGACAAGAAGGATGCCTTCCGTGAGGTTGTGCAGGACCGTGTGCGTCGTGTAATGCACAAGGTCGCTGCGATCCAGAAAAGGAACCACTTTCACACCGGGCGGCAAGATGCGGTTATTCAGCTCTTCCACCTTCTTGTGGATACCTTCTAGCGTGTCGTCGGAATTTGCCCCTTTTCGTAAGAGAACGATTCCTTCCACTACGTCGTCGTTGTCGATGATCTTTCCGTCCGCGCGATGGATGGCTTTTCCGATTTGGCCCAGCCGGATCTTGGGCGCTTGCACAACCTCCGCAATGTCCTTCACGTGAAGCGCCGTGCCGTTCTTCGTCGTGATCACCGTCTGCTCGATGTCTTGCACGCTGTTGAAGAGGCCCATTGCACGGACGTTGATCTGTTGCAGGCCCGCTTCGACGAAACTTCCTCCTCCGTTCGTGTTGTTGTTCGCGAGCTGTTGCTCGACCTGGCCGATGCCCAGCCCGTAGGCCACGAGCTTGTTCGGATCCAGGCGAACCTGGTATTCGCGCGTCGTTCCGCCAAAACTCGAAACGTCCACAACATTCGGCACGGACTTGAACTGCTTTTCGAGCGTCCAGTCCTCGATGGACTTCAATTCCATCAAGTCGTACTTGGGATTCGTGCTGGTGAGCGTGTACCAGAAAATTTGCCCGACGGGGCTCCAGTCCGTCCCCATCTGCGGTTGCAAACCGGGAGGCAGCGACACTTGCGACAATCTTTCCAGCGCCTTCTGCCGGTTCCAGTCGTTCACCGATTGGTCGTCGAAAATCAGCATCACGCTCGATAACCCAAAGAGCGAAACCGACCGCAAGTGTTCCAGGTGAGGAATTCCATTCATCTGAATTTCGATGGGGATGGTTACCTGTTGCTCGACTTCTTCCGCGGCGCGCCCTGGCCACTGCGTGATGATTTGCACGTAGTTGTTGGCCACGTCGGGGTACGCTTCCACCGGAAGGTTGTGAAACGAAATCGCGCCCCAGATGAGCAGGAGGATGCCCATCGCCAGAATGATGAACTGGTTGTTGAGCGCGTAATTGACCAGAGCGCGGATCATCGGTTGGTCCCGTTCTCTCCTTGGCTCATCTACTGCTCCACCGTGCTCTGCAAAACCAGCGCTTTGCTCACTACTTGCTGCCCGGGCTGCAATCCGGAGACAACCTCTTGCATGTTGTTCGGGAGGATTTCTCCGCTGACGACTCCCACGCGGCGGAACTTGTTGTCTCCGGCGGGCACGTACACCCAATCGCGGTCGTGCAAATGCAAAATCGCATCCGCGGGAACCGCCGCGTGCATTTCTTTTTTCTGACCGTGGAATGTTGCCGTGACGAACATTCCGAGTTTCATCAAGCCCGGATTCGTTACCTGGATGCGAACTTTTGCGGTTCGAAGATTCGGGTCGAGAATCGGACCGACGTTGCTGATTCGCCCGGTGTAGACCTTATCGGGATAGGCGTTCAGCCGGATCTCCGCCGTCTCGCCCAGATGCACGGAGGCAAGATCGTTTTCGTAAACGTCGCAAAGAATCCACACGTCCGATAGGTCGGAGATGGTGAACGGATTCGTTGAGGAAAGGCTCTGTACCCCAGCTCCTGCGGTCACCTGCTGGTCCGTGATCACCCCCGAAACTGGCGCGTGAATGTCCACAACGCCGGTCGGTTGATTCAAATCACTACCGAGAACGTGCAAGTGTTCCGCCGCAGTTTCCACGTCCACTTTGGCTTTTTTCTCCGCATCGTCCGCCATCTGATAATCGTTCAGCGAAAAGGCGCCTTTTTCGTAAAGGTCTTTTGCCCGTTCGAATTGCGAGCGCGCCAAAGTTTCATCCGCAACCGCTTTGCGATAGTCGGAAAACGCCGAAGAAATGTCCGCGCTTTGTACGCGCAGCAATAATTGGCCCTTTTTCACCGCGTCGCCGAGCCGTGCATCTACTTCGACCACGCGTCCGTTCGCCAGCGAGATCACCGGAACCGTGTGGGCCACGTCGGGACTCACGACGCCCGTCGCCACCAGCCGCGACGTGGCTGCGTGCTCGACCGCTGTGAACAAAGGAAATTGCTCGGGATGGTCCACTTGCACCACGTTAACGTCTTGTTCGTGCACCACCTGCGCGGGCGGCGGCGCCTCGGCCTTTTCTTCCCCTTTGCTTGCGCCGCACCCGGCCGTAAAACACGCCAGCTCGAGCGAAAGGGCCATGGTTAGAAAGCCCATGCGAGTCATTGTGTTACCTCACGTCCGGCCGCGAGATTCGCGAGTCCCGCGGCAGAAAAAATTAAAAGCAAATGCTGCAAATGTTGGATCGAATCGCGCCGCTCCGTTTTCTCTTCGAGAACGCGGCGCAGAGGAGCGCAGCCATGGCCGTTTCACTATATAAACGGCGGCAAGCGCGCAGTTTACGCGCTCGTGAACAGAGTGTTTAAGCCTGAAAAATGAGGAGGGGAGGAGCGCGCCCAAGAAGCGAAAAAAGAAGAAGACGGGATCGGCCCAGCGAAAGAGGCAGTTGACCAATTCCACGCTGCGCTTGCCAGCCGTAGAAGCGGTTTTGTGCTGAAAACTTTCCGGCAGGGCTTTCGGATCGAACCAGGGCGGCGCTGTCGCCGAGAGCAAGCTCTCCGGATGCCCATACGGCGGCAGAATTCCAGATCGCCGCGGGGAATGCCTCCGGCTTTGCCAGTGTGAAATTTCCGTGTCCATCGTTCAGAAGAACGGCCACTTGCTTGTGCAGCCACGCCGTGGTCACGAGCAGGTCCAGGGCGTCGTCGCCGTTCACGTCGCGCGCCACGATTTGCAGGCCGCCGGCGGGCGCGGAAACGCCGAAGCTTTGCGAGGCGCCGGCAGTCAGTCGGAAACGAATCGAGTATTGCGTGATACTCCCCGAGCTGCCGTTCTGAACTTCCACGGTCGCGTAATCCGGTTTGCGGTCACCGTCGAAATCCGCGATGGCAAAATATGAACTGAAGGCCGGAGAGGCATTCGACAAGTGGTTCGGCGAGGCGGCAGCGTTGGTCCGTGCGGCAACAGCTAGAGCAAAGCAGAGAACGAGGAGAGCTCCGCGAGCGGCTCGAGCGCCGAAGTTCTTATGGACCAGAGAAAACATAATTTCCGATCGTCACCGCAAGTTCATAAAACGACAGTTGGGAACTTGCATTGGCAGAATACCACTTCCAACATAGAGTCCGTCTGCCCGCGCGAAAAGAAGGTGAAGAAAAGCTAACGCCTGGCTTGCGGAGTGGCCGGGGGAGCGGCGGGAGAATCGGCGGGAGCAGCCGCCGGAGCCGCGGGCTTTCCGAAATGCGAATCGTCGATTTGCGGATCGACTTCGATTTTGCTCACGACTATTTTTTGGCCGCCTTCGCCTCCCGCGGGATTATTGGAATCGAGCTCGAACGCGAATTTCAGCCCATTCACGTCGCGGTAGTCGTGAAAGTAAGTTTCGCGCGTGACCGTTTCACCGTTGACGGTGTCGACGCCGCTCCACTTCGCGAGCAGATAGGTTCTTGCGTCGAAGGAATAGTTGGAAACGGTGCCGTCCTTGTGTGTGACCTTCAGGATGATGGCGTCCTGCCCTTCCACTTTTTCCGTGCCCGCCAACTCGATCACGTTTCCCTTGGCCTTGGAATCGACGAGCGGCCCGTCGAAATCGGATTCGTTGGCCGCATCCTTCATGTCATCGGCGGACATCGGTTCCGGAGAGGTCTTGCCCACGAACGGATTGAGCACCCAGCCGCCATCCTTGCCGTTGAATGTGCGCACAACCGTCTTGTTCTGGATGGTCACTTCGTTGTGCATCTTGCCGGGACGCTTGAATTCGGCGAGAAAAGGCCCGTACATGTCCGGATTGAAATAGATGACGCCCGTGATGCGCTCGGACTGGACGGCTTTGGCTTTATCCAGACCACCGCGCGCCTCCAACACTTTGGCGACAACTTCGTCCGCGGTCTGTGCCGGCGCGGGTTGGGCAAAGGCCACGGCGAACGTTGCCAAGAGGGCCAGCGGAACGATGGCGACGGTGGCTGCGGTGCGCGAAATGTTTTGCGGTTTGAAGTTCATGGGCATTCGCCTGGTTCGCAGCCGCCATTCCGGGCAGCTTGTTTTTATCCTACAGAAAGAGGCTCGCAGGGACAAATTCGTTGCCTGCGCGGATCGCCGGTGGCTTCGGCTTGAAGGACGTGACCCCCATCCCAGGTGTTTTTTGCAAAGAGTGCGGAAGGCATTGAAAAGATTGGGGATAGCATTTTGCGCGGTGCAAAAGAGTGCGTAAGAGTATGAAAACAAAGGAAACGTAAGTCCCACGGAATGATACTGATGCGGACTCTTGGGAGCAAGGAAGTTCACAGTCGACAGTTTAGAGTCGAAAGTATTCGGAGGTGCGTTATAGCAAGTTGCGGGCGAAGGCATGGGGTGCGAGATGGGGGCGGGTAAGTTTGGGAGAAGATTTGACGAGGAGAACATGGGGAATTTTACTACGGATATATACTCTGTGTCAAGTCAAATGTTAGTTACGATTCGAATCGACGCGGAAGTGGATGGATTCTAAGGGGTTGGGTGGGAATTGGGAGTTTGGTGAGACGGTGTGGGGGTGGATAAATCGGGGAACGTCCCGTCTGTCCCCGGGTTCCGAACGTATAGGTCTGTGCTAGCGAGCCTGCACCATTGCTAAGCGAAGTGACAGAGCTGAGGTCATCCTGCTCGTAATAGCTGGTCGCGCCGCTGCGCAACATGGCCAACGGCTCGTCGATGTTCTCACCCTGAGTGTACCGCGCCACAACAGAGCCTGCGGAATTCACCTCTTCGATGAGGTTTTTGTCGTCGTAGGCGTTCCCCATAGGATCGGTAGTTGTAAGCACTTCGCCAAAGCTGTTGTAGCTGTAGCTGGTTGTGGCGTAGGTGTCTGGGGCTATGGGCACGGAGATGGGATGTCTCCTCCGGTCTTACTGCCAGTCTCGAGTCCAGTCATGGGCATATCTTCGTCCGGCGTCTCTTTCTTGCTGCGGCCAACTAAGACACCGCCCGGGGCAGGTTCCGCGACGCATCATTCTATTCGGAGGCGGCGAGGGGGAGGAAATATTGAGTGCCTTTGACGGGCTCCTGAAGGCGCTTGAGCAGAAGCTGGAGGTCTTCGCTCCGCTCGACGAAGTCGATGTCGGAAGTGTTGATGACGAGAAGGTCGGAGGCGGCGTAACGGAAAAAGAAGTGTTCGTAGGCGTGAGCGACCTCCTCGATGTATTGGGGAGAGATCTGGGATTCGTCGCGAGAGGCTTTCTTGGCGATGCGGGCGCGGAGGACTTCAGGCTTGGCCTGGAGGTAGACGACGAGATCGGGAGCGGGAATGCCAGCGGTGAGCAGTTCGTAGTAGCGCTCGTAGAGTTTCAGTTCTTCGTCATCGAGATTGAGATTGGCGAAAATGCGGTCTTTTTCAAGGAGGAAATCGGAAAGCACCGGGCCGGGAGCTTCGACGGCGAGCGCTTCGCGAACGCGCTTTTGCCGCTCGATGAGGAAGTACATCTGGGCGCGGAAGGAGGCGCCGGCCTTTTCCTTGTAAAAATCGGCGAGGAAAGGATTGTCCTCGCAATCGTAGATGCGGCGGGCGTGGAGTCGTTCGGCAAGGACTTTGGCGAGAGTAGTCTTGCCAACGCGCAGCGGGCCTTCGATGACGATGAAGCGGGGAGACTGCGGGCCGCGCTCCGGGCGAGGAGCGCGCTTGGCTGCGGTCGATTCATTGGCCGCCATCGGCTGGAGAAACCCCCAGTGCAACCCCGGCCGGGCCGGGGCGAATGAACCGGATTATAGCAGAGTCGTTCGCGAGAGGGCGGAGGAGGCGACGTTATTTGTCCGAGACAAACGGGAGCGCGAACTGCGATCGGAGAATTCCGCGAACCGAAAAATCGCGGAAGACGCGGCAACGCGATGCCGAAAAAGTGAAAATGAGTTCATATTTCGGGCTAGTACGGGAGTCCTGAAAAGGGCAAACGGAGGACCTAGAGAAGGGTACTAATAAGAATGTGACCAACGGGCCAGTGCGACCTGACCCAAAGGACAGTATATTCTCCGTAGTTGAGAGTGGGGACCGATGTGCAGAGCTTTCAACTACTGAGGTGGAAAAATGCTCCTGGCCACGATCCTATTAATGTGCCCCTTTCCGCAGACTGGGGATGCAGTTAAGCCTGTAATAGAGCGTCCCGCTAGCGTTTCTGAAGAAGCACCGAAAGACTCTTCCCTCTCCAGCTCGCTGCCCACAACGCCGGAACCGAAGGTAAAGACGGATGTGGAGATAGCCGACGCGTCGAGCCCCACGGCAGCAAATGCGGCGCCTGGCGCCGCGCCGATCTCGCCAGCAAACCCGCCCCTGGCCCTACGGCCAGTGAAGCCCGCAGGCCACGGCGAGTACGGAACTGGACGCGAAAAGAAGATTTGGTATTCGTTGATCGTGGCGTCGTCGAGCGCGGCAGCGTTTGACGCATGGTCGACACGGCGGGCGGTTTCGAGCGGGTACGGCACGGAAGCGAATCCGTTCCTGAGACCGTTCTCGCATTCGAAGGCGATTTATGCGGCGACGCAAGTCAGTCCGTTGGTGATGGACTTCATCGGCCGGAAGATGATGACGAGCCGGTACAGCATGTTTCGGCGCACGTGGTGGCTGCCACAGTCGTTGGGAACGAGCATGTCGCTGGCGGCGGGAGCACACAACGTTGGCGTGGTGCCTTCGAACTAACAAGCTTAGAAACCAGAGAAAATCGAAAGCGTCCCGGTGAATTGGTTCACCGGGACGCTTTTTCTTTTGCGTAGAGCCGAACTGGATGCGCGGGGTCGCCGTGCGCGACGATCGCGGGGGCTACCTGCCGACGACCAGGATGGCAAAGCTGCCCGGCTTCATTTTGCCGCGGCGCTCGCCGGGAGCCGGGGGATCAAACTCCGCGGAAGAGAGAAAGATCTTGTGGGTTTTCAGGTCAAGCCCCATGGTGCGCGCGGAGCGCTTTGTTGGGACGTTTTCGACGACGGTGAATTTATCGGGGGAGTCTTCGTGGATGACGGTGAGGTTGCCGTCACCGCAGGAAGCAAAGGCATAGCCCGTGGCGGGGTCGAAGGCGGAGGCGTCTGGTCCCTCGCAGATCGCGGGAGTGGCGACGATTTTTCCAGTGTCAGCGTCGGTGACGGCCATGACTTTTTCATCGCAAACGGAGAAGAGGCGGCGATTCTTGACGTCCATGGAGAGGCCGGAGGGCGACTTACACGGAGCGAGAGGCCAGCGGTGCGTTTCCGTAAGTTTTTCCGCGTCGAACTGGACGAGCTCGGATTTGTCTTCAATGTTGACGTAGATGCTGCCTTTGCCATCGGCTGCAGCAAATTCGGGCTTGCCGCCGAGAGCAAGCGTGCCGGCGACAGAGCCATCGGCAGCGTTGATGGCGGTGGTGTTTTGGCCGCGGCCGTTCATGGTGAAAACGCGCTTGGTGACGTCGTCGTAGACGATGGCGTCGGGATTGGTGTCGGTCTTTACGGTGCCGAGAGTCTTCAGCGATTTGAGATCGAAGATGACGGCCATGTTGGCGCGGCCGGCGCTGACGAAGCCACGGCCGAGGCTGGGAGCGAGCGCGATGCCGTGGACGCCGGCGGTATCGGGGATGTCGCCTTCGATGGCGTAGGTGTCCGCGTTCATGACGACGACACGAGAGCCGTGAGAAATGTAAACGCGGCGCGCTTCGGAATCGAGGGCGAGATAGTCCCAGCCTTCATCGCCGGGGACGGGAACGGTTTTGATGAGGTGATAGCCGGACGGTCCGGGAAGCGGAGCGGAGGCGCGCGACAACAGCGTTGCGCCGAGAATGAAAGCGATGGAGAGCGAGCCGAGGGCCGTAATGAGGACAAAATTCTTGCGCATGGTGTTTCTCTCCTGGAGAACGGTGCTCTTGAACGAAATCGAGCGAGCTCAGGTATACAGCGGCTGACCTAAACCCAAGATAAACGGTGGGAAGAGTGGAAGTGCGGCGCGAATGATGAGCGGAGAGGGAATGTTTTCAGCGGAGAACGGATTGGTAGAGGCTGACGTACTGATCGATCATTCCCGACTCGGAGAACTCATCGACGATTCGTTTGCGAGCGGCTTGGCGGAACGCGAGAGATTGAGCCGGGGACATCTGGAGCGACTTGATGATGGCTTGCGAAAGTTGCTCCGGAGAATCGGTGGGGACGACGAAGCCGGTCTGATTTTCGTTGATGATTTCCGGGATGCCGGGTGTCTGCGTGCCGATACAAATGGCGCCGCACGCGCCGGCCTCAAGGAGCGTGATGGGCAATCCTTCGCGGCGCGAAGGCAAGACCAGGACTCTGGAATTGCGGTAGAGAAGCGGAAGGTCTTCTTCGGATTTGCGGCCGAGGAAACGAATGCTGGAAGAGAGATTCAAATCTTTCACGAGAGTCTCGTATTCCTGGCGATGGGGGCCGTCACCCGCGATCCACAATTCGGTTTTTGGAAAAAGAGCAGAGGCAGATTTCCAGGCGTGAAGCAAGACATCGACGCCTTTAACGGGATGAAGCCTGCCGACGAAGAGAACGTAGTTTGCGTTGGGATCGGGTTCGAGATGGAGCTGGAACCATCGAGGGCCGACGCCGTTGCGAATCACGCGGGCTTTCGCGCGGAAATTGGGGTAGGCGGTGTCGGCGTCGTCCAGCAAGGATTGGCTGACAGCGGTGAGAGAGTCGGCGCGGTCGAAAAGACGGCGTTGCCAGGGAATGATCGCGGGAGCCTGGATGGGAGAGACGCGGATATCGCTGTTGTGCACGGTGGCGATCAATTTCCATTTGTGAGGGAATGAAGCAAGAGCGACGGCGGGAAGGCATTGAGCGACGGGAAAGTGCACGTGGACGATGCCGGGGCGGAAGTCATTCAGCACCTTGCGAAATTGAAGCGTGGAGCGCACGAACGAGGCCCAGGAGCGCGGACGCGAAGGGGACGGATAAGAAGACGAGGCGACGCTCCAGACCGGGATGCCGCTCGGAAGGGTGCGAGGCGGTTTGCCTTCGGGAGTAATTTCGGCGATGGCGGGGGAAAAGCCTCGCGCGAGGAGAGCTTCGGCCAGGGTCACAACGGCGACGTCGACTCCGCCGAGACTGCCTAACTCCGTGAAGTGAAAGAGCAGGACGCGCATGCGTTGGTTATCGAGCTATCTCATTTCCGGAGCGGCGCAAAGGATCATGCTTTTAGCGCAAGCTCAGCTTCGGGCTTACCGACTTCTTCGAGAAGCTCGCCCAGCGGGCAGAATTCGAAATCGCGGAGCAGGCTGCGCAGCTTTTTCTCCAGGCCGCTTAAACCGAGCCTGTGGCGCAAGCGAGCAGTGAGAGTGCCTTTGAGAAGCGGCTGACCGGGGTCGATCTCCCAGGGATGGACGTAAACACAGACGGGGCGATTTTCGTGGCGGTTCAAATACCGAATGCCCCAGCGCGTATACCAGTAAGGAAGCAAACGCAAGTATGCGCCGCCGGCGAGCGGAGAACGCGCGCCGGCAAGTTCGAGCGTGGTCATGGGAAATTCGACGATCGGACCGTGGCTGGTGTTTACAACGAACGAGGAGCGCGACATTTCGGGCATTCCGTAGTTGATGTGGCGCACGGGGAAAATGCTGGAGTCGTAGGTAAAGCCGAGGGAGGCGAGAATATCGAAGGCCCAAAGCGATTTGTCGGTGATCGAAAAGCTCGGGGCACGGTATCCGAAGACTTGCTTTCCACTCGCATCTTCGAGGAGTTCTTTCGCGCGGCGAGTGTCCTCGCGAAAATCGGCGGGAGACATTTCGTAGACGGTGCGATGACGGAGACTGTGGCAGGCGACTTCATGGCCTTGCTCAGCAAGGCGGCGGATGATTTCGGGATGCTGTTCAACGACCCAGCCGAGAGTGAAGAACGTAGCCTTGCAGCCGGCCTCGTCGAACCATTGAAGTAGCAGATCCGTGTTGCGCTCGACGCGGTCTTCTTGAGAACTCCACTGATCCTGCGTCACGCTCTGGTTGTACGCGCTGACGTGGTAGTAGTCTTCAAGGTCGACGCTGAGAGCATTGCGCATGGATTCGTTCGTGGCCCGGCTTCGGCCAGGGCTTATGGGAGCAGGTTTGCTTCCAATGTTTCCCAGGGAGTTTCCCAAAGAACTCGGCCGACTCGATGTAAGTCATTATAACACAAACACTTACACGTAAGGTTGGCGGTTGGAGCGCGCTAGCCAGGTTTTGAGGGCGGATTCTCTCCATTTTGTGGAAGAATCTTTTCCGCCGGGCAAGGAAAAGAAGGCTGATCGAACAAGGGATGCAACGGAGAGCACGAACTGGCTGAGGAGATGCGGGTTGTATTGCAGCCAAGGATAACAAGTTGAGGATTTTGACGATCGCAAGCCTGTTTCCAAACTCCACAGATTCCACTCACGGAATTTTCGTCTATCAGCGCGTGATTCACATGGCGCGCTTGGAAAGAAATGAGGCAAAGGTTGTAGCGCCGCTCCCTTACTTTCCGAGGTGGCTCAAACTCAAGCGATGGCGGGCGACCGCGCAGGTGCCTGCGGAAGAAGAGTTTGGCGGTTTGACGGTCTACCATCCCCGGTATTTTCTGCTGCCGAAGATTTCCATGCTGTGGCAGGGGCTTTCGGTATTTCTGAGATGCCTTCCGCGCGTCAGGGCCATTCACCGCAAGTGGAAAGTTGATTGTGTAGATGCGCACTACGTTTATCCGGATGGTTTCGCGGCGGTGCTGCTGGGGAAATATCTGGGCGTGCCGGTGATCGTGTCGGCTCGCGGCTCGGACATTAATTTGCTGCCGACGTTCCGCGGAGTGCGTTCCATGATCCGGTGGACGCTTGAGCAAGCCGCAGCGGTCGTATCGGTGTCGTCGGCCCTGAAGGATGTGATGGTCGGGCTGGGCGCCGACGGCAACAAGATTCACGTCGTACCGAATGGCGTGGACCCGGCGCGATTTCAGAGTATTTCGGCGGCGGAGGCCCGGCGAAGCCTCGGTTTACCAGAGAGTGGAGCAGTGATCGTTAGCGTTGGTTCGCTGATTCCGTCCAAGGGCAACGAGCTGGTGATACGAGCCTTGGCGCGGATGGGAAGAGAGAACGCACGAACCCAACTTTACATTCTTGGAGATGGACCGCTCCGGGGATTTCTGGAGAAGCTTGTGGAAGAACTGAGCTTGCGTGATGCGGTGCATTTCCTGGGGAAACGGCCGAACGAGGAGCTCCCGCTGTGGTTCAACGCGGCGACGGTAAGCTGCCTTGCGAGCTCGAGAGAAGGATGGCCGAATGTGGTGACGGAGTCGCTTGCCTGCGGCACGCCGGTGGTGGCGACGCGAGTGGGAGGAGTTCCGGAGATTTTGCACTCCGAGGAACTAGGAATATTGGTGGAGCAAACAGTGGATTCCGTGGCGGATGGACTCGCACGAGCGCTTGCGAAAAAGTGGGATCGCGCAGCGATTTCATCGCAGACGCGAGAGCGGACCTGGCAGAGAGTGGCGGAAGAGCTTGAGAGCATTTTCAAGGCGGAAGTGGCGAGGTTCGAGGCTGGAACGAATAAGAGCACCAGGTCTGGTATACAGAATGCCCCTTAAG
Source organism: Candidatus Acidiferrum sp. (assembly GCA_049641765.1). Lineage (GTDB taxonomy): Bacteria > Acidobacteriota > Terriglobia > Acidiferrales > UBA7541 > Acidiferrum. The sequence goes on along the minus strand of JBAQJX010000006.1, from coordinate 1,906 downwards.
CACGAAGCGGATGCGGGTTGCTGCCGCGCTGGGTGGGAGGCGAGCTTGCAGCAAATGGCGGACGAAAGGTGCATTCCACGTGGAACAACCGGGATGGGAGCCACCCCAGGGCCCGGGAAGGCAGCTATCGAACAATGAGAAAAAACTTCCCAAATCCAGGGAGCAGTCAAAACAGGCGAGTCTTGAGCTGTTCGCTCCCCTTTTAGGATATTGATAATAGTAGACTTAGCTTGGGACGGAGCACGCCGCCTTGGGGAGGAAGGTCAACCAAATGCAATCCAGGATAGGGATCACACGGAGGAAGGAAGAGGTCTGTACCTAAACCCTATGAAATCAATCAGCGTCTTCGGACTTGGCTATGTTGGAGCGGTGACCTCGGTTTGTTTTGCGCACAAGGGCAATCGCGTGGTGGGTGTGGACCTGAATTCCCAGAAAGTGGAGTCGCTGGAGAACGGAAAGGCGCCGATTGTCGAAGATAAGGTCGAGCAGATGGCTTCGGAAGCGCATGTCTCGGGGCGTTTGCACGCGACCTCCAACGCCGTGAACGCAGTGAACGAAACGGACATTTCCTTTATCTGCGTGGGAACGCCGAGCCAGCGAAACGGCAAGCTGGAGCTGAACGGCGTGGAGCGAGTGTGCAAGGACATCGGCAAAGCGCTTCAGCAGAAGCAGGGCTTTCATTGGATCGTGTTGCGAAGCACGGTGCTGCCGGGAACGACCGAAACGGTGGTGATCCCCGCGCTGGAAGCTGCCAGTGGCAAGAAGGAGGGGAAGGACTTCGCGGTTTGCTTTCACCCGGAATTTTTGCGCGAAGGAACAGCGGTGGCGGATTTCTTCGAGCCCCCGTTTACGATTTTTGGCGTGAGAGATGAATCGCAAATCGAACCGCTGCGAGAGATCTATTCGTGGAGCAACAGCAAGTTTTTCGTCACGACACCGAAGTCAGCGGAGATGGTGAAGTATGTGTGCAACGCCTTCCACGCGCTGAAGGTGGGATTCGCGAACGAGATCGGAACGCTCTGCAAGGAATTGAAGCTGGACACGGAGACGGTGGCGAAAATATTCGTCACCGATACGCGGCTGAACATTTCTCCGGCCTATCTCAAACCGGGATTCGCCTTCGGAGGTTCTTGTTTGCCGAAGGACTTGCGCGCGTTGAACTATCGCGCCAAGGAACTCGATCTGAAACTTCCCTTGTTGGAGTCGCTGATGCCCAGCAATCAGGAGCACATCGAACGAGCGGTGGCGTCGATCCTGCATTCGAAGAAGCGCAAGGTGGGAATGCTGGGGCTCAGCTTCAAGCCGAGCACGGATGACCTGCGCGAAAGTCCGCTGGTCCATCTGGCGAAGCGCCTGCTCGGCGAAGGATGCGAATTGCAAATCTGGGATCAGAGCGTAGCGCTCGGCAGGCTGATTGGATCGAACCGGCAGTTCATTGAGGACGAGATTCCGCATATCGGCTCGCTGCTGCGAGAGGATGCATCATCGGTGATCGCGGCGTCGGACATTGTGGTGCTGGGGACGAAGGCAGTGGACAAGAAGGCGCTCAGCGCACAATTGCGCCCCGATCAGAGCTTGATCGACCTCGTCAACCTCGAGAAAGAGCAGCGATTCAGCGACCGGCCCAGTTACGAAGGGATTTGCTGGTAACGCGGAGCCACAGTGAAAATCCTTTGGGTCAAATCCGGCGGCTTGCTGCCCATGGATCATGGCGGGCGGATCCGGAGCTATCATCTGGCAAAAGAGCTGGCTTCGCATCATGAGGTCAGCTTTTTTACGTTTGCGTCGGAGACGGAAAATCCGGTCGCAGCGCATGAACCGCTAAAGAAAATTTTTCGAGAAGTAGTGTGCCTGCCGCTGAAGATTCCGAAAGCGCACGGTTTGCACGAGAGCCTGAACTATGTCC
>JBAQJX010000136.1:0-8933 GCA_049641765.1 Candidatus Acidiferrum sp. | reverse complement strand
TGCACTTGCACTTGCTCGGCGGACGCCAATTCCGCTGGCCGCCGGGGTAGCTCTTTATTCATACCGCAGGGCGACGATGGGGTCGACGCGCGCGGCCCGGCGGGCGGGCAGTAAGCAGGCAACGAGGCTAACAAATACAACAAGCGATATCACTCCAGCAAAGGTCCAGGGGTCTGTGGTGGAAACTTCGGAAACTTGGCTGGCGAGAAAGCGGGTAAGGTAATAGCTGAAAAGGAGACCAACCAGAATGCCTGCCAACAGCATGCGCAAGCCATTGAAGAGGACGAGGCGGAGGATGTTCGTCTGCCGCGCTCCAATAGCCAGGCGGATACCAAATTCCTGCGTTCGAAGCGAGACCGTGTAGGCCATTACGCTAAAAATGCCGATGACCATCAAGACCAGGCCGATGGAAGCGAGCGCTGCAAGCGTTACGAGTTCAAATTGCGGCCCTCGATAGAACTCCAGCAGCGAACCTTCCAGCGTGCCTGAGGTGGAAATTTGCACGCCGGGATCGAGAGCCCGGACTTGCTGGCCCATGCTCTTCAATAGCGAGTTGGGATCGACAGAGGTTCTGGCCATGAACACTCGCCAGTTAAATCCCGCAACACTGTAGGGAACAAAAGCTTGTGGAAAGGACTGCCAGGACGGGTTGTCGTAGCCGCGTGTCTTGTAATCGCGGACAATGCCAATGATTTCGAAATACGTGTCGTGGGGCGCGGCCGCGGCAAAATACGGTTTGTCAAAGACATCCAATTTGACCTTGTGGCCGAGGGGATCTTCGTGGGGAAAGTGCTGGCGGGAAAATGCTTCGTTGACCACCATCACGTCTCGCGCCGCCGACACATCGTCTTCGGAAAAGAACCTGCCGCGAACCAATGTCAGTCCGAGCGTTTGAAAATAGCCTTCGCTGCACATTTCAAAGCGCGTCTCCCAGGGGTTCACGTGAGGTTTGCCGGGGATGATCGTGTCGCTGGTCTGGTACTCCAATGGCGGCGGATCGGCGGCCATTTCAGCAACAGAGGTAACGCCCGGGAGAGCCCTCATGCGCTCCAGGAGTTGACGCGTCAGCGCGTTTTTCTTTTGTAAAGTGCCGGCTATATCCGTGTTGTATGTGGGAGGCAGATTGAGCTCGAAGTAGAGAACATTCCGCGGATCGAACCCGAGGTCCACGCGAGTTAGAACGAGGAAGCTGCGCATTAACAGACCGGCGCCGATCAGCAGGGCGATCGACAGGGCAACCTCGCTGATCACCAGACCAGAGCCAAGCCTGCCGCGTCGAAAGCTCCCCCCGGAGCCTTTTGCTGCGCCGTTGAGATGAGTCTGCAAGCAACCGCGCACGATGTGGACGGCGGGCGCAAGGCCACAGAGAATTGTCGTCAAGAAAGTCAGGGCCAGGGTCAGAAGGAGCACTGGCGCATTCATGCGAATCACCGTCTCCGCGGGCAGGGTGCCGGCGGGGATCAGCGCGACGACCACTTTCACGCCGAAGTACGCCAGCACGCACCCAGCTCCGGTCGCCGCAGCTGCAAGCAAGAAACTTTCGACCAGCAATTGCACGATGAGCCGGGTGCTGGACGCGCCGAGCGTGGCGCGGAGAGCTATTTCCCGCTCGCGAGCCGCAGCGCGAGCCAGCAAGAGATTCGCAACGTTGGTGCACGCGATCAGAAGTAGCAGCAATACAGACGCAAACAGCACATAAAGTGCTTTCCTGAAGTTTCCGATAAGACTATCGAGCAGCGTCTGCGGCATGAACGCGAACTTATCCTCTGGAAAGACTCCACCTGGATTGGGCTTGTGCAGGCGATGTGCGATGGCATCGAGGTCCGCTCCGGCAGCCCGGAGGTTGACGCCTGGCTTTAGGCGCCCTATTAGTTGGAGGCCGTCGTAGTCAGGAGTGGCGGGGAGCCAGAAGCTTGCGTTGAAAGCGTTGAACTGCGAGGGCATGATGCCGACGAGGGTGGTCGGCTTGCGGTTAAGGATGAAAGTCCCACCGAGAATATTGGGATCGCCACCAAATTCTCGCTGCCAGACCCGATAATTCATTACGAACACAGGCGGAGCGCCCGGACGGCCATCTTCCTCTGAGATCGCACGGCCGAGCAACGGTGGAATACCGAGGTAGTTGAACGTATTGGTTGTGACCGCCGCGCCAAACGAGAAAAAACGGATAGATTTGCCGTCGTCGTACGTGGGCCGCATACGCGCGTAGCCAATCAATTCTTCAAACACATGATTCTGTTCTCTGATGGCACGTACTTCCGTAAGTGAAAAGTATGCGCGAACTTTATCCCCGTCCGTGCCCGTCAAGTCGTGGATGCGAAGGACAACCGATCTGTCGAAGTTCTTATATGGAAGCCCATCGAAGAACACGCTGTAGACGACGCTGAAGACGACCGTAGAAGCGCCAATGCCCAGGGCCAAAGCGAAAATGGCAACGAAAGCGAAGCGGCGGTTTTTGCGAAGGTTGCGGAAAGCGTAACGGAAATCACGGAAGAGATTGTCAAAATGCGTTTCCCATCGGGCGTCGCGGACTTGCTCTTTGGTCTGCTCAAGGCCGCCGAAATCGAGGAGAGCACGGCGGCGGGCTTCTTCTGGCCGCAGGCCGGAGGCGATGTAGTCGGAGATTTGGCGTTCGAGATGGTCGCGGAGCTCGGCGTCGAGTTGTCTTTCAGATTGTTCTTTTCGGAAAAGGCGGGTTAGCCAGTGCATGGATTGCACTCCCACGAACGAATCTCGAAGCTGGCCGCCAGTTGAAGCTTGTTATTCATGGCGGAGGGCGATGATGGGATCGACGCGCATGGCGCGGCGCGCGGGGATGCAGCAGGCTAGAAGGGCAACGATCAGAACGAGGGCGGTTGCGGCGAGGAAGGTTCCCGGATCCGTGGGTTTAACGCCGTAGAGCTGGCTGGCGACGAGACGCGTTAGGCCGAAGGATGCGGCAGCGCCGAGCACAACGCCGAGTGTGACGGACACTAAGCCCTGGCCCATTACCATCCTTAGAACATCGCGAGGAAGCGCGCCGAGCGCCATGCGAATGCCAATTTCCTGGACGCGGCGCGAGACGGAATAGGAAATGACGCCGTAGACGCCGAGAAGCGCGAGTGCGAAGCCGATACATGCGAAAACGACGAGCAGAACGCCGCGTAGGCGCTGGTCGCCGACGGATTCGTTGATGGTACGCGACATCGTGGTGAGGTGCGTGACGGGCTGGTCGGGAAGTATGGCCCAGAGTTGACGGGAGATTGTTGTGGCGAGCGCATCCGGGTCGGCAAGCGTGCGCACAAAGAGTTGAATCGAACCTGTGCCGCCTTGCAGCATCGAAAGATAGTATTCCGGATCAGGAGCTTGACCGACGTTGGTCTCGCGCACATCGGAGACGACGCCGATGACTTCGTACCATTCGCGGTTTCTTTTTTCATCCTTGAACATCCCAATGTGTTTTCCGAGCACGTCAGAGGAGCCCCAATATTCCTTCGCCATCGCTTCGTTGACGATAATGACGCGGGAAGAGTCTCGCGTGTCGCTGTCGTTGAAATCCCTGCCGCGAAGAAGGGGCATCCCCAGAGTGCGGAAATAGGAGGGGTGGACAAAGCGCGCTCTGGCATAGCGTTGTTCACCTACTTTAAGGGGAATCCCGCCTTCCGCATCGAGACCGGCTTGCATCATGCTCATGCCCGTCAAGAGACTGTGATCAGAGGCGGTGACGGCGGCGACTCCGGGGACAAGCTGAACCTGTTCGATGATTTGTTTCAGGCGTGCCACATATTCCTGCACGAATTTGGGGCCGGGATCCTCGTAGACGGGAGGAGTCGGGAGATCGAAGGAGAGGAGGTGGTCGGTGCGGAAGCCGGGATTTTGATGAAGGAGGTTGTAAACGGTCTGGGTCATCAGGGCAGAGCCGATGAGAAGGATGAAAGCGAGTGCAACTTCGACAGTGACGAGACCGTTTCCGAGCTTCGATTGATGAGACGAACGCGCCGCGCCGAGATTGGTGCCCGTACCTTCTTTGAGCGACTCGTTCGGATCCATGCGAGCCGCGCGACGGGCGGGAACCAGACCAAAGACCAGCCCGGCGGCGAGCGAAGAGAGCAAAGAGAAAATCAAGAGCGTGGAGTTGATGGAGACCTCATCGAGACGCGGCGTGCCACTGGGAGCGATCGCACGAAACAACTGGACACCACCGGCTGCCAGCAGCATGCCGACGGCGCCGCCGAGAAGGGCAATTAGACAGCTTTCGACCAATCCCTGGCGAAGAAGCCGGCCAGGCGACGCGCCGAGTGCGGCACGCAGGGACATTTCCCTTTGCCGCGCCGAGCCGCGCGCGAGCAATAAGCTGGAGAGATTCGCGCACGCGATGAGCAAGACGAGCGTTGAGGCGCCCAAGAGCACCAGGTAAGCCGTGCGGATATTTTTCACGCGCGATTCGAGGAGCGGCTCCGCCGTGAAGGTGATGCCGCCCTTCAGCACTGGAGAGTCTTTGACGAGACGCTGGGCGATGGTGGCGAGTTCCGCGTTCAACTGGCTGATTTTCTGGCCGCGCCGCAGTTTGCCGAGAAGTTGAAACATGAAAAGAGCGGGCTGATGCTCTATCTCGGGAGTGAGCGCCACGGGGATCCAAATGTCGTTCTTCTCCGGAAATGCGAAATTGCGAGAGGCCACGCCGACGACGGTGTAAGGCTGCTTATCGAGAACAAGAGTGCGGCCAAGAATAGCGGGGTCAGCGGCGAAGCGCGTACGCCAAAGCGCATTCGAGAGCACGGCGACGAAGTTTTGTCCGGGCTTTTGGTCCGCGAGATTGAGCAAACGCCCATGCTGGGCAGTTGCGCCAAGCTCTTCAAAAAAACCGTCAGAGACGCTTGTGACACTCAGCTGTGCGGGAGTTCCCTGGCCAAGAAGGGTCTTGTCTGATTGCGTGTAAACAGCCGACTCTTCGAGCGAGGTAGCTTGCGAGCGAATCTGCTGAAAGGCCGGCCATGAATTTCCCAGTGAAAACGTGGGGAACATCGCGGTTTTTGTGGAAACGCTTAAGATGCGCGACGAGTCCTTGAAGGGAAGCGGCCGCAGCAGAGCGGCGTCCACGATGCTGAAGATGGCCGTGTTGGCGCCGATGCCGAGAGCGAGCGTGATGGCCGCGGCAATCGTGAAGCCGGGATTCTTGTGCAACATGCGCAGCGCAAAGCGCAAATCCTGTACCAGTGTTTCGAGCAGGTGCCCGCGGCGAGATTCGCGGCTCTGCTGCTTGATGGATTCGAGTCCGCCGAAATCGAGGTTTGCGCGGCGGCGAGCTTCTTCGGCGGACATCCCTGCGGCGATGTAATCAGAGATTTGACGCTCGAGATGGTCGCGAAGCTCAGCGTCTAGATGTTTTTCGGACTGCTCTTTGTGGGAGAGACGGCGCAGCCATTGCATTCAGGCACCTCCTATTCAACTGTGCGCAAAATCAGTGCCACGGCGTCGGAAAGCCGCTCCCAGTAAACGAGCTCGGTTTCGAGCTGCTTGCGGCCTTTCCGCGTGAGCGAATAGAACTTGGCGTCGCGGCCGGTGTCCGATTCGTGCCATTCGGCGGCAACCCATCCGCGATCTTCCAGCCGGTGAAGCGCGGGATAGAGCGAGCCTTGCGGGACTTGAAAGAAGTCCTTCGAGATTTGCTGGAGCCGCTGGGAAATGGCGTAGCCGTGAATCGGCCCTAGCGCGACGATCTTGAGGATCAACATATCGAGAGTTCCCTTGAGGAACTCCGGTTTTTCTTGCGGCATGTGAACACCTAGAAGTTCTACCGTTACGCCTAGAGATTCTACCTATAACCAAAAAATGTCAAGCACCTTGCAGGAAATGGGGAGGGGTCGCCGAAGAGGCTGCCGAGGCCACCTCGAAGCGCTTCGAACTTCATCTTGCGCGGAACAAGAGTCCTGGGTGACCATAGTTATAGCCAACAGAATGGCTTCCCAGCCCGCGCTGCGGCGCCGCAAGTTCACCACTTCCCACCCAAGGAACGTCCGCCGCAAGAAAACAAACTGGCACGCAAGGAGCGGAAGCCGCCATGCACATCTACTGGGTACACGCACATCCCTGGCTGTTTTCCTGTTTGGTGCTGGCGGGTGCGGTTCTTCTCGCGTTGTTTGTCCATCAAATCGTCTACTCCATTCGCGGAAAGCACAGCGGGCGTAAACGCGCTTCGCTGGGGAGCTTGCTCGCGAAGTACCTGAAAGCACCGACACGATTCATCCTTCCGCTTCTTGCTACAGGCTTGGTTCTTCAAGTGCTGCCGATTCCGGCGGACTGGCGCGCCGCCTTGCAACACGCTGTGGTGCTCGGTGTGATTGCCGCGGTCGGCTGGGGCTTCGTGGGCTTGGCGCAAGTCATCACGGAACTAATCGATTCCGGTTACGATTTGGATGCCATCGAGGACCTTGCGGTCCGACGTGTGCACACGCAAGTGCAAGTGATCGAGAGAATCGTCGTCGTGCTGATCGCGGTGGTCACACTGGGCGCGATGCTGATGACATTTCCAAGCGTGCGCCATCTGGGCACGAGCGTCCTGGCGTCGGCGGGACTCGCCGGGCTGGTCGCCGGAATCGCCGCGCGCTCAACGCTTTCGAGCCTCATCGCTGGCTTGCAAGTGGCTGTGACCCAGCCGATTCGAATCGGCGACGCCGTGGTCGTGGAAGGCGAATGGGGCTGGATCGAAGAGATCCGGACAACTTACGTGGTTGTGCGCATTTGGGACTTACGGCGCCTCATCCTGCCGTTGAGCTATTTCATCGAGAAGCCATTTCAAAACTGGACACACACGTCCGCGGACTTACTGGGAACGGTAATGCTCTATGCCGACTACACTGTACCTGTCGAAGAGCTGCGCGAGGAGCTGCACCGCATTCTGGCTTCGACCGACTTGTGGGACGGCAAAGCGTGGGGCCTGCAGGTCACGGATTTGACGGAACGATCCGTTCAGGTGCGCGCTCTAATGAGCGCAACGAACGCATCGAAGGTGTGGGACTTGCGCTGCCTGGTTCGCGAAAAGCTGATTAAATTCTTGCAAGAGGCTTATCCGCAGTGCCTGCCGCGATACCGCGGAGAATTCCTGCCGGTCCACGACCTGATGAAATCAGATTCCGCCTAAGAGCGTACACATCAAGGCGCGACGATGTCTTTGAGCTTGGGCTTGACCTGAATCAAGGCGAGGCTCGAAGCATCCCATCCGCCGCCCAGCGCTTTGACCAGAAGAACGCTGGTCACCAGGCGCTGGCCCTGAATAACGGCGGCTTCTTGCTCGTTGTTCAGCAGATTCTGCTGCGCGGTGACGACATCGAGGTAGCTGACAAGTCCGCCTTTGTAGCGGTCCTCAGAGAGATCGAGCGTGCGCCGAGCGGCGTCGACGGCAAGCTGCTGCGTCTGGCGCGCCTGTTCGAGAACGGCAAGGCCGGTCACATCATCCTGAACTTCCTGGAAGGCAGCGAGCACTGCTTGGCGGTAGTTCGCAACGGTAACGTCGTAGCCGGACTTCGCATATTCAACCTGTGCGCGGCGCAATCCTCCGGTAAAAATATTTTCTGCCACGTTCGCCCCGACAGCCCAGAACGTGCTCGTGACATTCGCGAGCTTCAGAAGGTCGGCCGCCTGCCATCCTCCGTTCGCAAACAAATTCAGCGACGGATAGTACGCCGCTTTCGCGACTCCAATTTGCGCGTTGGCGGCGGCCATTTGGCGTTCCGCTTCGGCGATGTCCGGCCGCCTTTCCAGCAAGTCGGAGGGAAGGCCCGTGTCGAGCGAAGGCGGTTCGGCGTTCAGCTCATTGTTTGAAATGTGAAAATCGGGCGCAGGTTTGCCGGTCAGCACGGCAATCGCATCTTCGGACTGCTTTCGCTGTTGGACCAGCAGCGTGGCTTGCGTGCGCGTTGTTTGAAGCAAGGTCTCTTCCTGCGCCACGTCCAACCCGGAAGCAACTCCACCCTTGTGGCGGGAATCCACAAGTTCGAGTCCGCGCTGCAGCGTGTCCACCGTGCGGTTCAAAATTCCAAGTTCTGTGTCGAGCTGACGGAGTGTGAAGTAATCGCCCGCCAAATCCGCGGTGATGACGAGCCTGACATTTTCGAGGTCTGCCGCGCTCGCCTGGTAAGAAGCTTCCGCCGCTTCGATGGTCCTGCGCCGCTGGCCGAAGAGATCGACTTCATAGCTGGCGGTAAATGGAAGCGTGAGGGCATTTTGGGTGACAGGCGCAAGAGGAGGCGTTGCGCCGCTCGGCGGGCGGTTGCCGGAAAGGCGTTGGCGCTGCGCGTTAGGTGCGACGCCCAGCGTTGGAAAATTCATCGAGACCTGAATCGCGGCCGCCGCTCGCGCCTGATTGTAGTTTCCGATCGCGGCTTGCAGCGTCTGGTTCGCCGCGAGCGCGTCTTTTTCGAGTTCGTTCAACTCATCGTCATGAAAGACGGTCCACCATTGGCCTTTGGGAATTGCATCGTTAGGCGTGCTCTGACGCCAGGGAGCCGAGACATCCCACTTTGCGGTGGTTGGAGCGCTCGCGCGTGCGTACTTTGGCCCGACGGTGCAACCCGTCAACAGAAAAACAAGCCCGCCCGCGAAAAGCGAACGGCAGATCCATTTCTCTTGGGGCATTACTGCTTTGCTCCGGGCGCTCCGTGCACATTGGGAGCTTTCGGCTGAGATTGCGCAGCGGGCGCTTTTGCACCGCCCGGTTCCGTGGGGCCGGGAAGCTGCGCTATTTTCTTGACCAATACCTTCTCCCCTTCTTCGATCGAATCAGGAGGATTGAGCACGATCCAGTCGTTGGGTTGAAGCCCGTTCAGGACTTCGAGAGTCGTCCCAAAATCACGTCCAATTGTCAGGGCACGTAGATGCGTCTTGTGGTCGGCGTCCACGACGACGGCCCGCAATCCCTCCGAGCGGAAGAGAAGCGCGTTCACGGGCACTTGGAC
>JBAQJX010000108.1:0-95301 GCA_049641765.1 Candidatus Acidiferrum sp. | reverse complement strand
GATAGCGTGTGTGAAAATCACATCCTATAATGAGCATCGCTCGGCTCCTTTCTTCCGAGCCCTGGTCGTTCGAACGCAACCAAGTTTACTCGGCGTGAGGAGCCGACGCCTTCATCTAATCAGCCTGCCTAAGGGCAATTGCAATCTTTGGTGCTCAGGGTCCGGTAGAAACGTCGAGTTATCGTACCTTTGTTGAGGCAGGTGCAGTCGTACTTGAAGCAGTCTGCGAACTTATCGCACGTGTCGAGGACGCTTAGAAGCGCCCTCGAGTCGAACGGTGCTCCGGAGGCGGTTGCCTGGTGGCTTACCCAGTTGGAGACAAGGGCTGGAACGAAGATCATGCTGATGCTTTGCTGTTGCTGGGGAGTCAATATTAGTTGCCCTGCGTCCAGGTAGAGGGCAAGAGATTTCTTAATTGCGTCTATGCAGTTCTCGGCCATCTTCAGCTGATCCTTGGAAGCGAAGTCGAGCGGCACGGGAATGTTCACCTTCCTGATTATCTGCAATAGCCTGTATTCCAAGTGCTGGCGGACCAGAGGTTCGGCCGGCCTAACTTGTCCAGCTCTTAGGAAACTTTCGGCGGCCGCACGAAGTCTGTCGGCATCCTGCACCTGCATAATTACGAAACCGTCTGGCGGGCTACCTTGCATATGCTGGTGATGCCATTCCTTCGTATTTCCGAGCCTGTCAAAATACTTTTCTAAGAGTCCGTCGTGACTGAGGATGATCACTTGCAGGCCGCCAGGGTTGCGAGGCCTCCCGACTAAGGTTCGAAGCACCTCCATAACCTGAAATTGGTGTCCCGCTTCAAAGCTGGATGTTACATCGTCGAGGACTATGAATCTGGCTGGCGCTTTTCGTTCGAGGGCGGCGCTTAGAAAGATGGAGAGCGCCAACGCATTTCGGTAACTTTCCGGGAGTAGTGGTGTTGCCGCTGTATTAGTTAGGCCAAAGAATCGGTCGAGTTTGAGGTGCAATTCTACGGACCCGGGGTGTTGCCTAAGAGAGGGTACGACATGCTGGCCGCATGCAATCGTTGCAAACATGGTTTTGTACTGCGTATCTAACGAGGTCGTCAGCCGCTTTGTCATGTCCGACTCAGCGTCTTTGAAAGTTTTCTCCGCGTGGTCGATGAATTTCTTCCAGTCGAGTCTTCTCTTGAGTTTTCGGACTGCAGCTAGTTTCTCGGCTTCACATCTGGCAAGATTTGACAGGTTGTCCCGGATGCGCTTCGCACGCTCAACCTGTTCCGTTAGGACGACGAGGGATGGCGGAAGTGAATTTTCGAGTGATTGCTTTTCGGATCGCAGTTTCTCAATTTGGTCCTTCCTTGAGGTATCCAGCTTGGTTAGGGCTGCGTATCCTGCACGGATCGTTTCGAGCGTCTCCTTTTCCTGATCAATTAGCCGTTGCATTGTTGGGTGGCTCTCTGTGTAGCCAAGGGTTTTGAGTCTGGGGTCTGCCTCAAGTCTCTTCAGTCTTGAGCACCACGACGTTTTTTTCCATATGTCTGTGAATTGATCCTGTGCCAGCCGGACTTGTTCGTACTGGCCCAACTGTTTCTCGATGAATTCGGCTGGTGGGATACTCGGTCTGGATTCGCATGCGGGACATAGAGTCGGATCTGTCCAAGTTCCGTCTTCGAGCACCTGCTTCGCTGCGTCGTATAGAACTTTAAATGCGCTGCCTCGGGTCATACTCAGGGCGGACTGTTTTTGTCTCCATACGTCTTCAAGCTGGGCTTGTTCTGAGAATTCGTCAGTTGTCGCAGCGAGACCTTCCAACGCTGCAATGTCCCCGAGAAGTTTTCTGAGCCTGTCCTGGTCTTCGCTTCTCTCTGCGTCTTTGATCAGGATGCTCAGTTGGGCGAAGTCAATTTTGTTCAACCCTACCTCGGGAACCGCTGATTTGAGCAGTGGTTCGCGCGCGAGGGTTTCAGATACTTTCGCTGACACTTTTGGCAGATCGACGGGCTCCAGAAGTTTTTCGTTGAGCATCTGCAAGTATTCATTTCGGAGCGAGGCCAGAAGGCTTCTTAGGTCTTCTTCTGCTTTGGAAACCTGGTCTTCCAGGGTGTGTGTTCCAAAGTCACCTTGAAAAGCCCGCGTGTCAGCGACCATTTCGAGCGCTTGCCGGACCTGCGAGAGCTTTGAAAGACCGAGAAGGGAGGAGAATGATCTTCCGCGATCTAAAGGGGAATCGGCGAGGAATTTTCCAAACGTATGGTTGTCTAACAGGACGGTATCCTCGTTCAGCGAGCGTAATAATTCGCCTGGTGAGGTATGACCGCTTGAACTGCTAACCCTCCTTCTGCCGTCGAAGTCACGCTCAACCTCGACAACAATCTCCTTCTGGTTGTTGTCAGTCAGGAGCGTTAGGGTAATCTTCGCCAACTTCTTGCTGTGGAAGCGATTGCAGTAATACTCCCTCGCTGTTTCGGCTGGCACCATGCCTTCTAGCTTGGGCACGGTTTCGCTGATGGCGTAGGACAGCGCCTCAAACAGGGAGCTCTTGCCCAGTCCGTTTGCCGCAAAAACGGAGTTCACAGCGTCGGGGTTGAGTTTAACGTCGAGGGGATCGTTTTCGTTGTTGATGCCCCGGAATCCCTCGATCTGGATTCGCCGAAGAAAATAGCGGGTCATTTTGATGTTGCCTTGCTGCTTGCATCGAGGTATTTGGCAACTTGGGAATTGAATCCGTTTCGGATTGACTGACGCTGTGATTGACCCTCGGGGACGGGAAGTAATTGAGGAAGGAGTTTTCTTAGAAGCTCTGCAAATTCCTTGTCGACTGTGGTCATGTGATCGAGGAAGCTCTCGATATTCTTGTCTGGTGACACGCCTAGATCAAGCTTGAATACCATTTAGTGAGGGTACTCCGATTTTTAGATTTGAATCAAAAATTCGTTTTTGCTAGTGCCGGGAATAGACAAAGAGAGATTTCTCTCTTCGCAAGCCGACCACCCCGCAGGAGCGGGGTGGAAAGAAAAGGCGTCGGCTTGCTCCGTTCGGTCCCGGACAATCAACCGGGATGCAAAAGGCGCAAATGACGGTGGGGCGGGGGCGGGAAAAGAAAGAGGGGCACGATGTATCGTGCCCCTACATGTGGAGCGGAAAAAGAGAGCAGCTCAGGAATGGAAGCCGATGCGGCGGTGGGGAGGAAGAGAGGTCCCTCCACTGCGGTCGGGATGACAGATTAAAGCGAAGAGCGTTCCCTCCATTCCGCGAGAGCAAGATGCGCTCACGCTCCGGTCGGGATGACAGGCACAGGGAGAAGAGGGATGGTTAGGGTTACTTGGCGGCGTAGCGGGCCAGGCGGGCGGCGAAGCCTAGCAGGAGCGTGCGCTGCTTGGGATCCATCTTGGCCAAGTGGCGCTGAAGCTGGCTCAACTCGGACGTATCTTTTTTGGAGTTGCCCCAAAGGCCTTTGTCGTTTTCGGTGACGAGCTTGCGGGGCTTGGGCGGCTCATCGCCTTCGTACATGACCTTATATAGAGGCATGTCGAGAGCGCGCGCCCACTTCTCGAGAGTTTCGACGTTCGGAACGGTGTGGCCGTTCTCGACGCGGGAGACGTAGCAACGAAGAAGGCCGGTGGCCTTTTCGATGTCGCCCTGGCTGAAATTCTTTTCTTCGCGAAGAGTTCGAAGCCGTTGTCCTATTTGCATAAACAGAGGATACAACAAAGTACTGGAAAATTGTAAGTACTTAGTGATGGATAAAGTGAGGAGGGAGTGTGGAAAAAAGTTGAGGGCGCAACAAGCGGTTAAGCGTGTTGCGCCCTCTAAATCGAGCCGTAAAGTTTCAGGCTTCCGTCAATCCGGTGACTCAACAGCCTTGCGGCTAATTTCGTCTTCCAAACTGAAGCGTACAACCTACGGGCTATTCCATTTGATCTGGGATTGCACCAGCGGTTAAGCCGCCGCAACCTTGCACCAAACCGAACGCTCAACAGCTTTTCGATTTAGTCCGGAGCCGCTCAAGCCGTGAGGCTCGCGCGAACTCCATCCCAAACCGCAAAGCCCAAGAACTTGCCGACCTGACCCGTCCTGCGCAAAAGCCGCGAAGCCTTTGCGAATTCCAAGCCAAACCTCATAGCCTCGAAGATTTCCGATTCGACTCATCGCCGCAGTGGCGGTTAAGCCGCCGCAGTTTCTGAACCGCGCCTTACGTCTCCGAGCTCTCCGCTTCAGACTAGGACCGCGCTTACGTTTAAGTTTGCGCGGCTTGCAACTGACTCGGGGAGTCTTCGAACTTCCCGATTCCGTTCAGAATCACGACAACGGTTAAGAGATCGCGAGGTCTGAACCGAACCGTTAAGTCTTTCTCGCTTCCGGTTCAATCTGAGGCGTAAGATAAACTCAGACGAATTTAACGTCAATGAAATTCGTCAGAAATACCTGTGCAAATTTGTGGATGAATGTGGAAAACGGCAGAGATTTCAACAGGCGAAGAGTTTGCCAGCGGGAGCAGCGCGGCGCATCTCGGAGGTTGATTATTAGATAGATTTATTTACATATGTAGTAAACATGGAGCCTCGACGGAAGTGAGGCAAGAAAACATTCCAGAGTCAGGAACTCGCTGAAATTTTGCGGCCAGGAAGAGATGTCCACACCAGAGAGAAAAAATAATTAGAGCGGTTGGCGCGAGGAACGAACGAAGTCACGGAGAACGGTCACGTTCGGACCATAAGCTCCGATGCGGCCCGCATCGACGGGAAGGCCGAGACGCTCGGCGAGATCGAGATCGACGCCGGCATCATCGAGTTCGGAAAGGCTGAAACCCTGCGCGGGCAGAACGCGATTCAAGCCCGTCGGGTACACGGGACGCGGCGGACGGTGACGCTGCCAAGGGCGGCGCGCCAGTTCATAAAATTGCTGCCAATCGCGTTTGTGCCAGGTGGTCATCTTCTTATCTGTTACGTTCTCTTCTGCCGGTTGGATGCAAGGAACGGTCAGAAGGTTCTTTTCGAAATTCTCGGCCATCGCTCAAGTCACCCGCAACTGTTAAGACATGCAACGCGGGCCAACGGAGCCGAGTTGCCAGGCGCTCAAGATACTTCAGATTCGGCACCGTGCGATATTTTCGCGGCCTATTGTTTCAAACACGTTACCGGGTGATTTGTTTCGCGGGCTGCACTCCTTTCCAAAATGGAGGCGGCTACGCCGGAGACGGGCTGGGGGACGTCCGTTATGCGGCGGGATACTATACGCAATGGCAAATGTTTGCCAGGGTTATCTCGCCGTGAACGGACACGACCGGAAGAGACCGAGAGCTGGAAACTATTGCCGCGTGCAAGCGTCAACTTTGAACGCGCCAGCAATATCCAGCAGACCAGCTCGCTCCTACCTACTTAGACGGATTTCCAAGCGGAATGTTGCAAGAAACGAATAGGGAAGAGGCACACCCCTCCTGAAATAAATTTCTGGGGAAGCGCTTCGCGGCGTCCTGCCGGGAGGGGACCCCGCTAAGTAATGGAGAGCTCTTGCCTGAGGAGCGACTGCTTACCAGCGATTGCCGCGGTCTCCACGATCTCCGCCGCGACCACCACCGCCGCCGTGACCGCCTCGGCCACCGCCGCCACCGCCATGACCGCCGCGACCACCACCGTAACCGCCGCCACTTCCGCCCCGGCCGCCGCCGCTGCCGCCACGTTCCGCTTGCGGCCGAGCTTCGTTCACAACCAGGTTCCGTCCTGAAAAATTCTGGCCGTTCAAGGAGTTGATCGCGCGATCGGCGTCTTCGTCACTTTGAATTTCCACGAAGGCAAAACCGCGAGATTGTCCCGTAAACCGGTCACGGATCAGATTAACACCCGAGGGAGTAACGCCCATTTGCCCAAACCATTCTTGAAGCTGATCCTCCGTCGCGGAAAACGGAAGATTGCCGATATAGAGCTTCTTCACCTGCCCACTCCTTCTGCCCGGAACCCAAGTGAGAGTCGCGGAGCGCGCTGAAGGACAGCAATCGTTCACGGGCAGTCGGAAGAGAGCCGAGCCACCTCGGGTGCGAGACCGGCACTTCAGCGGTCAGAGGCATGGTCTCGAAAATTAACCTCTTTTGCAATGAGAAAGAGTCTAGCGGGGGCGGCGCTGGCCGCGGTTGCGGATGGATGGCCAGAGAGGCAGTCCGCTTCAGCCGGGAGGCTGGGGTTAGCCCCCGGAAACGGGTGAATGGTGATAGGATGCCGCCCAAACCGAGGTCCCCAAGGACAAGAAATGCGCGGCACGATGATGGATTTTCCGCTGACGCTTCCCGTGATTCTTGAGCGGGCGGGGAAACTGTTTCGGCGAGTGGAAATCGTCTCTCGAAGGCCGGATCGGTCCGCGATTCGAACAACTTACGGGGATTTTTATGGGCGGTCCCGGCGGCTTGCGGATGCGCTGACAAAGATGGGCTTGCGTCCCGGAGACCGTGTGGGGTCGATGATGTGGAACCACACCGGCCATCTGGAAGCGTTTTTTGGAGTTCCCTGCGCGGGCGGAATCTTACACACCCTGAACCTGAGGCTGCATCCCCACGAACTGGCGGCCATCGTGAACCACGCGGAGGACCGGTTTCTGCTGATTGACGACGTGCTTCTCGAGACGTTCGAGAAGTTTCGGGAGAATGTGAGTTTCGAACGGGTCATTGTCGTACCGTACGGCGGGGGCAAAATCCCCGACGACTGCATGAATTACGAAAAGTTATTGGCGGAAGCGAGCGACGATTTCCACTATCCCGCGATTGATGAGAACGACGGGGCAGCGATGTGCTTTACCTCAGGGACAACGGGGAATTCGAAAGGGGTGGTTTACTCGCACCGGGCTTTGGTGCTGCACACGTTTGCGGAGCTGGGCGCAGATTCGTTTGGCATGAGCCATCACGATACCGTGATGCCCGTTGCGCCGATGTTTCATGCAAACGCGTGGGGCTTGCCCTATTCGTGCACGATGGCAGGTGCACGGCTGATCTTGCCAGGACCGAACGTGGACGCGGAGAGCGTGCTCGATTTGATTGAGCAGGAGCATGTGACCATCGCATGTGGAGTGCCAACCGTTTGGCTGGGCGTGCTGGCGGCACTGGAAAAAAATCCTGGACGATGGAAATTTCTGTGGCACGTTCGCCTTATCGTGGGCGGAACAGCACCGCCAGAGCGACTCATGCGAGCGCTCGACAAGCACAACTTGCACATCTTGCACTTGTGGGGCATGACGGAGACCGCGCCGCTCGCGACGGTCGGCAAGCTGAAACGCCACATGCTCGACTGGGAGCCGGACAAACAATACGAAGTCCGCGCAAAGCAGGGATGGCCGACGCCGTTCATCGAATTGCGAGTGATGCGGCCGGAAGGAGACGAGGGCAAATCCAGCGAGGCTCCACGCGATGGGAATACGCCAGGCGAGTTGGAAGTACGAGGCCCGTGGGTGGCCGGCAGCTATTACAAATCGCCGGACCAGGCGCATCGTTGGACGCATGACGGCTGGTTCAAGACCGGGGATATCGCGACGATAGACGACGAGGGATTTGTAAAGATTGTGGACCGCGCGAAGGATTTGGTGAAATCAGGCGGAGAATGGATTAGCTCGGTAGATCTCGAGAATAAATTGATGGGGCATCCGGCGGTGAAAGAAGCAGCAGTGGTCGGTGTTCCGCACCCGAAGTGGCAAGAGCGACCGCTGGCGGCTGTGGTGTTGAAGGATGGCGCGAAGGCGACCGCAGAGGAACTCCGCGCATTCCTCGCGGAATCGTTCGCAAAGTGGCAACTGCCGGATGCGTTCGTTTTTCTGGAGAGCTTGCCTCGGACGTCGGTGGGGAAATTCAACAAGATCGCGTTGCGGGAGCAGTTTGCGGATTGGAAGTGGGATTAAGGATAGTGAGTAGCGAGTGGTGAATAGTGGGGCGGCTTAAATTTCGTTGTCATGCTCTGACGATCTTATTTAGTGGGTAGGTGGGTAGAGAAAGGTCTAAGACCGAGGTGCAACAGCGGCAACTGAGGCACCGGGCCACAGTTCGAGACATGACAAATAAGGAGCAAACCCAATGCGACCGAACAGCCCGGTATACAGAAAGCTGAGAAACCTCCTTATAATTATGGTGATCATCGTAGTGGCGATAGTTGCCTTTTCCGTGCATAGGGCCACACTCAAGCGGACGGTGGTCAATCGGGTTTTAGGCCCTCCCGGGTTGCAGTTCCCGTCCTTTGCGGCCCCGCTGGGTGGCCTCGGCTGCTACCACAAACAGCCAGCCGATCAAGTGTGGCAAAGCGTGGCGTGCGTTCCCCCATCGGAAACGAGGAAGCTGCCTAGGCCACAGGCAGACGCGACCATGTTGGCTGCTAGCAATGGAAATGGCGTCCCGGCAACAAGCCGGGCTACTAGCTTGTGGGAAGGGTACGTCGATGTTGTGTTCTTCAATAAATTCTCCGGTGAGGTGGACCCCGGTTTTGGAGGAATTAGCAATTCTTGGAGCATTCAAGCCAATACGAACTTCTTCACAGGAAACAACGGAGACACGGATTGGGTCCAGTTCGTATATCAAAACGTCCCCCCGCCACCGCCCGGCTCTTCATTCGCCCCTAGTCCTCCTAACCTCTGCGTCGATCAGGAGGACATGAATCTAGGAAATTCCCAGAATGCTGTCCAACAGCAATGCGTAGACACCACCGTCCAGACACTCTCGTCGAACTTCGCCGGGTATGTTACTGCGATAACCACCCCTTCTCAGTTATGCAAGGAAGTACCTTACTTTTATTGGCGTTATGACTGTGTGCCCGCCAACTACCTCACCGCCATATTCACGTCTTGGAATGGAGGTGAGGTTGTAGGGGAAAGCTGGGCTGTGACTGCTCTTGACGTCTTTGGACTGAGTACCCGTTGGAGCCGAATTAGCGGGACCATAGTCGGCACGGCGTTAGGCTCGGAGGCCCAATTCACCTCTCCAACACTAATCATCTCGAACATAGGTGCGTACGGACCCGCGCTGAAAAGCGCGTCATTTACCAATCTTAATCTTCCGGGGTCGACAGCGGAAACAAATAACCTTAGCTTTATATCCGAATCCACCTACTGCGTCAGTGGCGGCTGGTGCTATCTAGTTACGGAGATGGGGAATTAGGTTGAGAGCATCTGAATGTGCTCCCCCAAGTTAGGCATTGTTTTGGATGTCGTGGGGTAAGACCCAGGTGCAACATCGGCGCCTGAGGTACCCGGCGTCTGGGAGTTCCGATTCTTCCTTCTGTTGCTCACTACGGTTCTTTCCCAGTTTTCCGGTCGCCAAAATCTTTCCTGAACGTCAATATCTGTTTCGGTAGCACGCCGCCGGCGCCGGTAAATCCGCCAAGGTGCCCTCCTACAATGGATACAGGCAACCAGGATGCGCTGCCCCAAATGCCAATTCGATCATCCATTGCAGACTACCGAGTGTCTGAAGTGCGGAATCGTCTTCTCGCGATATCAGCCAGCGCTGGAAAGCGCCGCGAACCAGGCTCATCCTGACGCCACTATAGCCGTGTCTGCGGCCGTGTCCGCTCCTGCCGCGCTGCCCGGGCCTGCTACTGCTGCTAACGACGCCGTTGACCGAAGCGATGCCCGAACAGAGCTGAAATACCGGATGCTCGCACTTCCGCTGGCCTTGCTACTGGCGCGCCTCGTCGCGGGCACTGGTCTGCGCTTGGTGGCAGGTATGCTTGCCATGGTGCTGCACGAAAGCGGGCATGCCATCACCGCGTGGCTCACAGGCCGCTGGGCGGTGCCCTTGCTGTGGGTCACTCCGCACGGCCAAGAACGCTCCTGGGGGATCGTCTTGCTGGTGACCGCCGTCATTGGCTTTGCCGGATTTCTAGCGTGGAAGATGGAACGCCCGGGGTGGGTTCTTGCCGCCGGCGCGGTGCTCGTCCTGCAACTGGTTGCCCTGTCTTTGCCGGCGGGAGCGCTGATCGTTTTCTTCGGCGATGGCGGCGCCATGGTGCTGGCCACGCTGCTGATGGCGACGTTTTACGCGCCGCGCGAAAGCCGACTGTACAAGAGCTGGGGTCTGCGCTGGGGATTGCTGGTCATCGGCGCGCTCAGCTTCATGCACGTTTTCCTGATGTGGACAGGGCCGATTGAAAATCTTCCGTTTGGCGAGATTGAAGGAGTGAACCTCTCCGATCCGAGTTTGTTGACCGAAATGTACGGATGGACGGCCCTGCAAATGGTTGATCGCTACGTGCGGCTCGGCAGGATCTGCCTGCTGGCTTTGCTTGCGCTGTACGCTTGGGGACTGGTCTCCGCTTACCTCGAATTGCGCCGGAGCCCGGCTGCGTAGAAGCCACGCGGCCAGGCGTCCCGAATCGCCCCCCGGCTGGTCATCCCGCCGCGATTTACAACGCTTAGGAATACGATAGATTTATGCTCCTGACGTTCGCGGAACACATCGTGGAAGAGAAGAGAGATTTCATTGCACAAAAAGCGTGCAATGGTGCAGAGGTCTCTCTACGCAGGCCGACCATCCCGCAGGAGCGGGATGGAGAGAAGAGGCGTCGGCCTGCTCCGTTCGAAATGACGGTGGGGCGGGGGTTGCCGGCGGCAAGAATGCGTCGACTATTGGGAACCAATGTGGGGCAGGTTTCGTATTAGACGATAAGACGGGTGTGCCGGTTCAAGCGTCAGACAACCGTTAGGGAGGGAGCAATCATGCATAAAGGCAAGGGTGTGGTACGAGGCTGGATGGCGGGGGCGGTTTGTGCGGCGGCGATTTTGCTGGTCGCCGGTGTGCCAGCACGGGCGCAGGGAGAAAAGCGGACGATCTTCGCGGAGGGCGATTTTCATTGGCAAGGCAGCTTGAAGGCGGGGCAGACGCTGGAGGTGGTCAATACCAATGGCGAGATTGGGGCCAGCCACGCTTCCGGCGATGCCGCGCGGGTAGAAGGCATGCGGGGCGGGGGCGATGACGACCATGACCTGTTTATCGAGGTGGTCGAGTACGCGGATGGCGTCACGATTTGCGCCGTTTACGCGAAGGATAAGACGCCGGGACGGTGCCACCGCGGCGGAGTGTCATCGGAATCCAGCAACTGGAGCTGGCATGGGCGTCGCGCGAAGATCAACTTTGACGTGCAAGTGCCGCGGGGCGTGCGGTTGAATGCGTTGACGACCAATGGAAGGGTCCATTGCCTGAACCTGGACAGCGTGGTGCAGGCAGCGACGACGAACGGCGACGTGGAAGTGTCGACGAGCGAGTGGGCTTCCGCGAAGACGACCAACGGCGGAGTGCGCGTGTCCATGGGCAACGCGAAATGGAGTGGCGAGTTGGAGCTACTGAGCACCAATGGCAGTGTGGATGTCACGCTGCCGGCCTCTGCGGAATTCAAGGTGGATGCGTCCACGACGAATGGCGGGATTGAAACGGACTTTCCGATTACCGTGCAGGGTAGGTTTGGCCCGAAGGCGCTCTCCGGCACGGTGGGCGGCGGTGGACGCGAATTGAAGGTCGCAACGACGAATGGCGGGATCGAGCTGAAGAAGAGCTGAGAGGCGCGATACATCGCGTCAGCGACAGAGCGGCCGCCTTCCGAGGAAAGGACGCGGTGTGAAGGGCGAGACTTGCTTTGTTCAGGGCTGAAGCGCGCCCTACATAAGGGCCGATGAGTCGTTCGAGGCGGGGAGCGATTGGATTAGCGAAGAGAGTTCGAGGATTTCGATTTGCGCGGGGCAGTCGTCCCAGTTGTGGCGCCAGCAGACGATGACGTCGCAACCGGCGATGGGATGGCCGTGGTCGCGGAAATTGCGGCTCTCGAATTCAAATTCGACGTGCACCCGCTGCCAGCGTTGCGGAGCGATCTGCCGCTTGGCTTCGCAGTCGGGAAAGCCCGATTGTACGGCTTCGACGATATATCCCAATTCTTTGGCGACCATGCCGAAGAGAAGTACGACGCCTTGTTCGTTGACCGGCTCGTGGCGGATGCCGCGGAAATCCATGGGCATGCCATAGGTAGGCCGCCCGCGCAGAGGCCGGTAGCGAAATTTGCTTGGCGGAGAGCAGCTTTTGCCCAACTTTCCAGTAGCACAGGCACTCTTGCCTGTGCGCTTTTCGCCATCAAACCTCGCGTCTGGCGCGCGTTTCGGCGAAGGCTTTGGCGCGGACTCCGGCAGGAGGGCTAGGACATCGGCCCATTTTCTTTTGCCCTTGGCAAATTTGCGAAAAACCTCGGGCATTTGCGACCAGGCACCAAAGCGGCTTTCCATGGTGCGAAGACCAAATTTCCCCAACTGATGGTAGCTGCGGCAGGTCGGCGTCCCGCGGTTTCTGCGCACCGCCTGTCCCCAATCTTCGAGCAGTTCGCGGTCCTGGATGTGCATGTTCCGCGTATAAGGCTCAAGTCCGGCCGCTTCGAGCGCCGCGTTCCAACTGGGAAACACCTTCATGACCGCGTGCTCCGAGATTCCGGACCGGGACAGGAATTCGCGGCGGGAAGGCTGGCGGCCCTCGCCGCGGGCCATGGCCGCCAAAGTATCCACGATAAATGCCTTGTCTGGCAGTGGTTTCATAAGGTTCCTCGACGTTCAAATTGGAATTGGCGAAATGCGGATGCGCCCCAATGGCACAAATGTGGCGGCGCGCTTTTGTAGCGGCGGGTCTTCAGATCAGTCTGGGCCTAAAAGGCAGCGCATCGCTTTGTAGGGGGCGGGTCCTTAGACCCGTTCCTGGCTCGAACGCAGCGCATCGCTTTTGTAGGGGCGGGTCTTCAGACCCGCTCCAGGCATCCACGTTTAGCGTTTAGCGAAAGAGAGCGGCTACAAAAAGGGTGGCTGCAAAACGGAGAACCATAAAACAAAAACGCCCCGGTCGGAACCGGGGCGCAATTTTCTACACAAATAAAATAGCAAACAGAGGGATAAGCCGTCAAGTAATATCAGCAAAGGATATTGGGTCCATTTGGATTCACCAAGTAGAAGGCTTGTGGAATTGTCCTTTAGCATCGGTCATTGGACTAGGGAACTGACACGCAGCGACATCAGCCTGCCTGATTCTCTTGATGAATGTAGCTTCGCGTTTGAGGTCAACACTGTGATGCTGATGCGGATTAAGAATTCCAATGGGAAGATTCAATTCATGCCGAACAATCCTTACAGGTTCCAATAGGTCCGAATCATTCGTAATGAGCACGGCAACCTCAAATGCACCCTCGAAAGCATCACGTAGCAAATGTGAGGCAATGTTAACGTCCAAGCCTTTTTCCTCCGTTTTGTCCACCCACACCTTTTGGGGCGGGTTGCTGCCAGTAAGAACCATACGGCAACGATGCGTCAAAAAATGCCCATTTACGATTTTTAGGTTTCCGATAGTCCTTAGTGCCCTAAGGTAAATTTGCTGCCTGACGGGTAAATCAAGATCGTATGGACGCGCGCTGACAATTGCTGTAAAATACTCGATAGATTGGACGGTGTCATTCGGGAGCATGTGATGACACAGCGCGCCAAGATCGAGCCACTTATACGGAGAACCCTTGACAGCTCCGTAGTAGAGATTGAAACCGTCGATATAAACGTTAACATTGGCCATTGTATTCGAACACTTGCAGACATTATCAGATCGAACACGGTTTTAGTTAATTTTCGGCTAACCCAATTGGGCGCGCCGTAATCTAATATCACGAGTTTATCCCCCCGCGTTCTTCGGAATTCGGGTGCGAGGCCAGCCGAAAGGCTGGCCTCAGAGTTTTTATGTAGCTTTTTCTTCACTCCGTTTTTTCAACAAGTCCACAATTCCAGAGACCTTGGGAATCATTATGTATTTCTTGCTCGAACAGTTCGAATCCAATTTAGTCTGACAGAGCGTCTATTTGGTTCAAGAGTTCGATTCGTTTCTTGTCAGTATTTCGCAATTCGCCGATCAATTTGGCGCGAACGTCAGCGTTGGGCGTTTTCTTCAGCTCCCGAACGATAATCGCCGCGCCGTCTCCAAGATCGAGGTATGTCTGCAATAGCCCGTCGATTTCTTTCTTTAGCTGATCGTTTGTCATCCCGTTCGCCCTCCACTTCCGGTAATAGCGGCGGAAAAGACATTCTGGACTGCGATTGTTGCAGAATGAACAAAACGAACTGCTCCATCCTCGAAAGCCCGCTCGCGATTAGGCCAATTACCTTGTGGATTGTCCGACCTAAGTATCTAATGTTGCCGGAGGATTTATGGACATTGTGGCGGCGTTGAAGCACGAAGAAGAAAAGCTACAGCGACAGTTGTAAGGGATGCAAGGAGCCATCGCCGCTCTCAATCGTGTGCAACACATTCCGTTTGGCACATGGCCCAGCAGTGATAAGAGAGTTCGCAGTAAGCGAACGGGCAGCCACCCGCCCGCAAAGGCGCTAGTCCTAGCACAAAGAAACCTCCGCCGAGAACCGGGGTTTCTTCTTCAATTGACCCCGGTCGCTCTGATTCCGTTCATGACCTCTTGCGCGCTTCGTGCAAAACAACAGAAACAAGTTCTAGGAAGTCACCTGCGCCGAGCGTCCCAGGCTGTAGTTCGTCGGGTTCGACATCTGGTGACGGCCAAATGCCACCCACAAGATGCTCTCGCAATCCAGCGCCAACGAGCGCTTCGGAATAGTCGTCGGCGTCGGCAGAGATAAGGGACTGCCCATAGGCGGCGAATGCGCCGGCAAGGATGTCGGCGAACTGGAGCTGCAAATATGCTGAAGATTTCCCAAAATCGGTTTTGGTAACACGGAGGGGGTACCGAACAGGAAAGTCAGAAGGTCCGACGCGAACCGTGGGAAAATCAGATTTGGTCAAAGCATCCCACATCCATTTTTCCTTGGCCATTACGGACGACTCATCGTGAATTACCTCCAGGTCCTCTTCGGTTCGCCCCCTCCAATGGCCGACGACCTGGAGTGCACTAGTGTGACAAATGTCGAGGCTCCTCTCGGGGAGATTCTCGAAATGAGTGGCCCCGAGTTGGCGGCCTGCTAGCAAAAAATACTCGAGTATCTCGCTGGCTCTCGGCTCACATTGAAGAACGTCCCCTTCGAGAGCTCTCCAGAAAGCGTAATAATTCACCCCCGTGCGGTCCCGAACCATCCGCTGAAACGCCAATAGGTGTTTTGAAAGGAACGCCGGTGACTCAAAGGTACGCAAGCAGAACCACGCCATGTTGCAAAACTTTAGGGCATTGCCCCGATGGTAGAAATCGATTCCATACTCATGCAGAACAGGTTCCAGACATAGGTCAGCAAGCTTTGAAAGGAGACAAAATTCTTTGTGAACAATCCAGGCTGCGAAAAGACCTGAGCCTCGAACTCTGCGCAAGAACTTCAGGATGCGATCCCTGCCCCTCGGTGTCTTTGCGAGCGAGGAGTGCTTGAGCTCAAGCGCCTTCACATCCTTGAAGACCTCAGAATAGATGTCCTGGCACAAATCGTCGCCTGCCCGACTCGAAGCAAGAACAAAGATGGGCTGCTCTCTGTTGGCGAGGTCCTCGCCCGTGAATCCGGATTCGTCGAGGAATAATTGCATGTCAAACTTGTTGTAGAAACTTTAGCACTATTCGTCGCTATGGGCCGATACGGGCAAAGGGACAGATAGCTAAATGCCTGATTCTGCGGAATAGAGCGATATAGGCCGCTACGGCCGAAATGCCCTAATCGCTTTTTTAAGCCGAAGTTCGTGGTTTCGATCCCCACCGCCCCTACCAAAAGTCCTGTTGAGTCTGTTGCCTTTGCCTCCCGAGAACCCCAGATTGGGGCCTAAAAGGCCCTAGTTTTGGCCCCAAGTTGGCCCCAAAATTTTTTGCACGCATCTGTCGGGGGATCTCATGCCTCCTTTCAAAACGCGGTTGCGCGTGCTACGCACGGAACACGACTGGACCCAAGCAGAGCTGGCCGCCCATGTGGGCGTGTCCCGCCAATACATCAACTCCATTGAAAAGGACCGATTTCAGCCCAACCCGCAACTGGACATCGTCGTCTTACACTACGCCACCCGGGAGACGGGCTAGCCTGCAACCCGATGCCTAAGCCACAACTCCATATCCGTGACCATCTGGTTTAATTCCAGGGGCGCGTAAATGCGCGCAAGCCGATTCGGCGGGAGACTTGCGATTCGACGTTTCCATTGCGTGTCAAGAGCTGCGAAGCTTGAGAATGCGCTCGCGATAACGGCGTGACAGAAATCCATGCCATCGCCCTTCTTCAGAGAATGGGCCTCGACGGCCATCGTCCTTAACAGATTAAAATATACGAAACAGGCCGGCCGGCCTGGGTCAAATGGTATCAACGGAAATTTTTGATCGAGCAAGGCCGAATCGCCCTTGCACCTTTCGTGAATCGCGCTCATCTTGGTTTTAAGCAGGCGGTCGAACTCCGCCGAGGTTCTGGAAATGGACTCCCGCTGGGGCCCTACTCGATCCAGAACTGGGCCTAGCCGGAAAAAGCTACCAGACACTTCCATGACTTTCCCGCCACTAGCGGCGTGCCGTCGCATTTGGTCCGCAACATGAGACTTGAAGAAGTTCTCATCAATGCAAGCTTTTTCCGGTCTCACGCCTCTCATCTCATCCTTGATCACCTCAGTTACGTCGTGCCGCGCTGGGAACCACCGCGGCCCAATCTCATCCAGGAACACTCTGACAGCGTCTGCCGATCGTCCTTGCGGTCCGGACAGCTCTGCCGCATTTGTCACCGAAAACAACACGTCGACGCCGGAATGGACGATATCGATGAACCGGCGGCGCCGCGACGAGTCCTTCTTGGCAAGGTCAATAACTGCCCAATTGTCGAGGTACACGACCGCACCGCTCACGCTCACATGGAGTCCTGTTGATGTCACTTGGATCATAGAAACAATTCTGCGCGTACACTCGCTCAATCGCAATGAAGGAAGACAGTCGTATCATTTCGTCCAGGTAGAAGTTCCCGCCAAGCGGCATGATAAAATCATAGGACAATATGCAACTCACATTTTCCAATCAAATCGCTATCGCCGTGTTTTTTCCGCTCGCGATGGCAACCGTCTTTACGTTTCTGACTGTATGGCTTTCCGGTCGGAACGCGGCAGTGAACGCCCGCCGACAGAACGAACTCGCTGCCAGGATGAAACTGGCAGATTTCAGACAGGCCTGGATAAACGAACTACGAAACTGCTTCTCCGACTTTCAGTCCCGGGGAACCATGCGCGAACCGATGGAAGTGCGGGAGATGCAACGGATCGCATTCAAGATTCGACTCCTGATGAACAAGAAAGATGCGAATTACGGCAGCTTGGACTCGTTGATCCGCGGGTTACTAGGCAACACGGACCAGCAAGCAGCCATGAAAATCGTGGAAGAAATGATCCCGTTGTGCCAGGCTATTTTGAAGGAAGAGTGGGAAGTTCTGAAGCGCGATCTAAGTTATAGCGGTCCTCTGAAGGGCTCGGCATAGCTACCAGCTTCTCCTCGTTATAGAACTTCAGGACTCGTTTTGAGCGGGGCAGCCACGGTGTCGAACAAATCGGGGAACATATCAAGAGAAAGTAAGCGACTATAAGACGGCGTAAACTCGTTTGGGTTTCTTGGCTGTTTTCGCCCGCAACATTCTTTTCATCACGTCGATGCTTCGCCGGGTGCCCCAGGTAGCGCTTTTCTACCTGGGTGTCGTCGTTATGGCCGTGGAATTTCTAGTTGCTTGCAGACGGCTCGAACCGTCCCTTCTCTGATTTCGCGATAACGAGGGACGCTGACGTTGGTCTCGGCGATTTTCTTGGCGGCGGCTTCGGTCTTCGCGGCGGTTTCTACGTCTAGGGCTGTGACGCGGCGAACGCCACACGGAAGGCGTAGGCGTATTTGCCGGGGGGCTGCATGGGGAGTCTTATATGCAGCGCGTTGTCGGCTTGTTCAAAGTTGAGTTTTGCATCGGAGCCGAGCAACGCGACGGAAGAGATTTTTTGACCGTTCAGTGCGGAGCTTCCGAGCGAATGGATGACCGCTTCGCCGCTCGTTGGCCAGCCGAGTTCGATGGCGTAGAGCGCGTCGCCTTTGGTCGTGAAGCGAAAATCTTCCGCGGTGTAGCCGGCCGTGTCAGTGTCGTGAAACGAGCCGGCGGCGACTTTCGTTGGGCCTTCGCCATAAATCTTCCAGGGGCGCGTGCCGTAGATGGCTTCCCCATTCACTTTCAACCAGGAACCGACATCGAGGAGAACGGCCTGGACTTCGTCAGGAATTGTGCCATCCGAGCGCGGACCGATGTTCAGGAGCAGATTGCCGTTCTTGCTGACGATGTCGATGAGCTGATGAACGATGAACTGCGGAGACTTGAACGTGTCGTTCTGGATGTAACCCCAGGATTTGTTGCTGACCGAAGTGTCGGTCTGCCAATAGAGCGGACGAATGTCGCCGAGCTGGCCGCGTTCGATGTCCAGAACACCGCTGTGTTCCTGCATCGCATAATCCTTAAAATCGATGACTCCAGCGTGGCCGCTGTACTTGAGTTCGTTGTTGTAGTAGAAAGCGGCGAAGCGCGTCAGGTCCGCTCGAACGTAAGGCTGACCGATCCACCAATCAAAGTACATGATGTCCGGGTGATATTTCTCGACGATTTCGGCGGCGCGAGCTAACCAATCTGCGGTCCACGCCGAAGAGACGAACGTAAAATCATTGGACAGAGGCGTGCCGTCTGCGTTTTCGAGCCAGGGATGCGCGGGACCGTAAAAGGCAGCGTATTGCGGGTCGTTGATGTCGGACGTGCTGCTGCGGCCAACGCCGAGGAAGAAATTGTGCTCGACGCGATGCGACGACACACCAAAATGAAGGCCTTCGGCGCGCACGGCTTTTGCCAGCTCGCCAACGACATCGCGGTGAGGCCCCATTTTCGCAGCCGTCCAGTCGCTCAAGCCGCTGTCATACATCGCGAAGCCATCGTGATGCTCGGCCACCGGGACGACATATTTCGCGCCCGCCTCCTTGAAAAGTCGAGCCCAGGCGGCGGGATCAAAGTGCTCGGCTCTGAACATCGGAATGAAATCCTTGTAGCCGAACTTATCCTGCGGACCATAGGTGGCGATGTGGTGCTTGTATTCGTCGGAACCCTCGCGGTACATGTTGCGTGGATACCACTCGTTGCCAAAGGCAGGGACGGAATAAACTCCCCAGTGGATGAAGATGCCGAACTTTGCGTCCTTATACCATTCGGGCGCTGCATAGTTCTGGAGCGATTCCCAATCGGGGCGGAAGGGGCCTTCTTGATCCGCGCGGTCCACATCCTTGAGAAGCGCGGCGCGTGGGGCATCGTATTTTGCGCTGGCACGCTGCCAGGTTTGATCAAGCGCCTCAGGAGTTTCGGAGGCGGTCGGCGCCGTTGCGGAACTGGCAGTTTGCGAGCGCGATTGCGCGGGAGCGGCGACAAACGCCACGGAGAACAAAGCGCAAGCCAGAATCCAATTCGTTGCGGATACGGTTTTAAGCAAGAACATGCGGCGACTCCTTTTTCTAAACCCAAAAACCAAATTCAGGCGTATGTCGAGACTGCGTGCCGTGCGGCCTCGCGCTCAATCCAAGTTCACGAGGATTTTCTTGACGCACGCGGGATTCTCACTCCAGGCGCGTAGCGCTTCCGGCGCATCCTCCAAACGAACAATCGAGGAGACGGCTTCGTTCACGGGAAAGCAGTGTTCCTGCAGCATGAGAATCACGGCGCGAAAATCTTCGGGCAAAGCGTTGCGCGACCCCAGAATGTCCAGCTCTTTTTGAACGAACAATTTTGTTTCGTATGAAACCGGCTCTTTGGCATAACCGATATACACAACACGGCCCGTAAACGCCACCTCTTCCGCAGCGGCGCGGAACGTCTGCGGGAGACCGATGGCTTCGACGACCACATCAGGACCATGGTCTTCGGTCAACTCCATGAGGCGTTGATGCAAGTTCTCGCGAAGCGTGTGGATGGTGTGCGCTGCGCCTGCGGCTTTCGCGGTTTCGAGTTTCTCCTCCGAGACGTCGAGCGCAATCGTTTTGGCTCCGCGGAAAGCCGAGGCTGCGACAGCTCCCAAGCCAACACCTCCGCACCCGAAGATGGCCACCGTGTCGGCCGCCGTTACTCGTCCGCGCGCAACAGCATGAAAGCCGACGGTCAGCGGCTCGACGAGACACAGTTCGGTCAGCGAGAGGTTCGCAGGATAAATCTTCTCCGCGGAAATTCGAATGTATTGGGCGAGCGCGCCGTCGCGCTGGACGCCGAGCGTTTGATTGAATTTGCACGCGTTTGGACGACGCCGACGACATGCGGCGCAAGCACCGCAATTCGTATACGGAGAGAGGGTGACATTCGTACCTGCCGCCAAGCCCGGCTGCGCCTGGCAACCCTCGACGATCGTCGCAGAAACTTCGTGGCCGGGAATCCGCGGATAGGAAACGAGCGGGTTTGTGCCGCGGAAGGAATTCAAATCGCTCCCGCAGAGGCCCACCCTGCGAACCTTCAAGAGCAAAGTGTTTTCGGTCGGAGCCGGATCGGGAACGGACTCGATCGCGGCGTGCCCCGGGCTTTTCAATACGAGTGCTCTCACAATCGCGCTCTTCTCCCGCGACTAAGTGCGATACGAAGCGTTGATGCGGACGTACTCCGCCGTGAGGTCGCAAGTCCAATAACGCGCGCTGGCGTTGCCGGCGTGGAGATGTAGAACGATGGGAACGTGTTCCGCGAGGAGGCGATTGCTGGCGGCCCGCTCATTGAAATCGAGCGGAGCGCCGCGGCGCAGGACGGGAATGCCGGCCATCGTGATGTCGACGCGATCGGGATCGAAGGAAACGCCGGAACGGCCAGCAGCGGCGAAAATGCGCCCCCAGTTAGGGTCGCCCCCGGCGAAAGCGGTCTTGACGAGAGGAGATGTGGCGATGGTTTCCGCAATGCGGCGCGCGCCCGCTTCCGTTTTCGCGCCGCGAACTTCGATTTCAATCACGCGTTGCGCGCCTTCCCCATCGGCGACGATCTGCAGAGCCAGCGACCGGCAAACTTCCTCGAGCATGGCCGCGAACGCGCGATGCGACGCACTCCCGGCGCGAATCGCTGGTGCGCCAGCAGCGCCGTTCGCAAAGACGAGCAAAGTGTCATTCGTGGAGGAATCGCCATCGATGCTGATGGAGTTGAAGGTTCGCGAGCAAACATCGCGGAGAGTTTTCTGCAAAAGCGCGGGAGCGATGGCCGCGTCGGTGACGACAAATGCAAGAGTGGTGGCCAAATTTGGATGGATCATGCCCGCGCCTTTGGCGCATCCGACCAGGTGAATCCTTCTGCCAGCCATTTTGAACGAGGCGCCAGCGGTTTTGGGCCGCGTGTCCGTAGTGCAAATGGCGAGCGAAAGCTCCGCAAAAGAACGCGCCGAGGGGCGGCGATTGCGCGTGAGCTTCGTCAGAGAGCGAAGAATCTTTTCGACAGCCAACGGCACGCCGATGACGCCTGTCGAACAAATGATGATTTCGTTCGGCGAACATCCGAGGCGCTTGGCCGTTTCCGCGACGGTTCGCTCTGCGGCGAGATGGCCCGCGCGGCCAGTGGCACAGTTAGCGTTGCCGGCATTAGCAATC
Organism: Candidatus Acidiferrum sp.; assembly: GCA_049641765.1. Lineage (GTDB taxonomy): Bacteria > Acidobacteriota > Terriglobia > Acidiferrales > UBA7541 > Acidiferrum. Next base: position 73,790 of record JBAQJX010000108.1, on the reverse strand, counting down.
ACAGCGCGCATGCGGCCTTTCGAAGAACGCAGATGCTGTTTCGAAATAGTGACCGGAGCGGCGACGACAAGATTTTGCGTGAAAACGGCAGCGGCGGAGGCCGGGACGTCGCTCGAAATCATCGCGAGATCGAGCGCCCCCGTTTTTTTGAGGCCACAGGCAGTGGCCGCGAAACGGAATCCACGTGGAAGAGAAGCTTCAGAGAGTGCGTTCTTCATCGACGGTATGTCCGTGTGACTAGCGCGCCGCCCCCGGAAGGGACCTCCTCTCCTCCAGGGTGGAGGTTTGACTTTGCAACTGAACTGCGGATTGCATGCTCATGGAGTGGCTCCTATTTTGTTTGTCTTCTTATTGAGGCGTTCTTCCAAATCCGCGATGGCTTTTCGAACTGATTCGAGCGCCGTGCCGCCAGGAACCGATTTTGTGGCGATGGCTTTTTCCACGGAGGGATTCTCGAGAAAGTCTTTTTCGAAAAGAGGTGAAACTTTCTGCACATCGGCGAGCGAAAGCTGCGTCCAGGGTTTTCCTTGCCGCTCGGCTTCGCGCAAAACTTTGCCGATAAGATCGTGCGCCTGGCGAAAGGGAACGCCCTTATGAACAAGATAGTCGGCGCCTTCAGTCGCGAAGAGAAGAGGGTTCGACGCGGCAGCGCGAAGGCGATCTTCGCGGAACTGAGTGCCAGCGATGGCCCCAACGGCGACGAGAAGCATGTCGTTGATTTGATCGTGCGCAGCGAAGAGAGCCTCTTTGTCTTCTTGCAAATCGCGCTGATAGCTGGTGGGCAAACCTTTGAGGGTCGTAAGCAAGCCGAGCAATGCGCCAGTGATGCGGCCGGTTTTGCCGCGAATGAGTTCCCAAGAGTCGGGATTTTTCTTTTGCGGCATGAGGCTGCTGCCGGTGGAGTATTCGTCCGGAAGTATGACGTACGCGAATTCCTGAGAGGCGAAAATTACGAAGTCTTCGGCAAGGCGAGAAAGGTGAGTGGCTATGCCCGCGAGTGCGAAGAGATAGTCGAGAGCGAAATCACGGTCGCTGACAGCGTCGAGGCTGTTGGCAGTGATTTTGGAAAAGCCGAGTTCGCGTGCGATCGCATTGCGGTCGATGCCGAAGGAGTTTCCGGCGAGCGCGCCGGAACCCATCGGGCAAGCGTCGGCACTTGCTGAGGCGTGTTGCAGCCGCGTGACGTCTCGCAGAAACGCTTCCGCCTGCGCCATAAGGAAATGCGCCAACAGAATCGGTTGGGCGTGCTGCATGTGCGTCATGCCTGCCATGGGTACTGAGATTTTTGCCTTGGCTTGCATGAGGAGCGTATTCAAGAGTGCTGCCAATCCACGCTGGGTTTCCGCCGAGGCGTCGATGACAAAGAGGCGAAAATCCGTGGCGACCAGTTCGTTGCGGCTGCGGCCAGTGTGGAGTTTCCAACCGAGGGGGCCGAGTTCTTCGACAAGAGCTTTCTCCACGAAATGATGAACGTCCTCTGCGTTCGCACCGAAAGAATCGATCCATGACGGATCGGTTTGGGCGCGTTCGGCAATCTTGTCGAGAGCGGCGAGCGTTTGGCGAACCTCGACGGCGGTGAAAATGCCGATGGGTTCGAGCGCTTTTGCCCATGCGCGGTCAACCGCGATTTCGTAAGGCAAGAGGCGCCGATCGAACGCAAAGGAGCGCTGGAACGCATCGAAGTGAGCGTTTGGCTCGCGTTCGAAGCGTCCGCCCCACAGCCGGTCATCCTTGCGCTCGGTCATTGGTAGGTTTCGAAAAGGGGCACGATGTATCGTGCCCCTACGGTCAATTCAATTGTTGTTGCCTTCGGCTTTCGCTTTGGGGCGCACGGTCACAGGCAAAGCAAAAAGGTTGATGAAGCCTTCGGCGTCCTTCGGGTTGTAGCGACCCATGGTGAAACTGGCGAGGTCCGTGCGATAGAGCGAGAAAGGAGACACGCGCTTCGTGACGGTGAGAGTGCCCTTCCACAGTTTCAGACCGACAGAGCCGGTGACGCGCTGCTGCGAGATGTTGAAGAAACCGTCGAGGGCGGCGCGCAACGGAGAGAACCACAAGCCGTAGTAAACGAGCTCAGCGTAACGAAGCGAAAGCGCCTGCTGAAAATGCATAGTCTCGCGGTCGATGGTAAGCGTTTCCAGCTCGCGATGGGCTTTGACGAGCAGCGTGCCGCCAGGAGTCTCGTAAGCGCCGCGCGATTTCATGCCTACGAGGCGGTTTTCGACGATGTCGGTACGGCCGATGCCGTGCCTGGCGCCGATTTCATTGAGTGTGTTGAGAAGCTCGACGGGGCCAAGCTTCGCACCGTTAACGGAAACCGGCGTGCCCCCTTCAAAACCGATCTCGACCTCTTCGGCTTTGTCCGGCGCTTTCTCCGGCGAGACAGTCCACTGCCACATGGCGTCGTTCGGGGAGTTGGCCGGATCCTCGAGTTCACCGCCCTCGTGGCTAAGGTGCCAGATGTTGCGATCGCGGCTATAAATGTTTTTCTTGCTCTGCTCGACAGAGACGTTGTGAGCCTGCGCGTATGCGATGGCGTCTTCGCGAGAGTCGATGTCCCACTCGCGCCAGGGAGCGATGATTTGCAGGTTTGGCGCGATGGCTTTATAGGCCAGCTCGAACCGCACCTGATCGTTGCCTTTGCCCGTACAGCCATGGGAAAGCCCGTCGGCTCCGACCTGCAGAGCGATTTCGGCTTGCCGTTTGCCGAGAATCGGCCGAGCCATGGAGGTGCCGAGCAGATAGGTGTGCTCGTAAACGGCACCGGCACGAAGGGTCGGCCAAATGTAATCGCGAACAAATTCCTCGCGCAGGTCTTCAACGAAAGCGGTCGATGCGCCGGTGGCGAGAGCCTTTTTGCGAGCAGCCTCAATATCTTCCTGCTGGCCGACATCGCCAATCATGGCGATGACTTCACATTGATAGTTTTCCTTGAGCCAGGGGATGATGATGGAGGTGTCGAGACCACCGGAGTAAGCGAGCACTACTTTTTTGGGTTTGTTTGCGATTGCTTTGTTCACGGTTGCTTACAACTCCTTAGGGATAAAAGTTCAAGGTTCAATAATTCAAAAAGCCTACAGTCGGCAGCTTACAGTTGACAGCCAAGAACCTGAAAAAAACGGCGGCTTGGCACGTGACAGCCGCTTCGCCGGATAAAGCGAGGGGCAAGCCCCTCCTCTACTGGCGCAAGGTCAAAGCGGCCCGGCACGAGAGCGAGAACGGCGCCGCACATCAGAACAACGTGTGCAGGATGGCCTTCTGCACGTACATGCGGTTTTCCGATTGGTCGAGAACAACCGACTGCGGGCCGTCGAGGACCTCGTGCGTGACTTCCAGTCCGCGGTGCGCCGGAAGACAGTGCATGAAAACAGCTTCCGGAGCGGCGAGCGCCATCAATTCAGAGTTGACTTGATACGGCGCAAAAACCGCGTTGCGAACTTTTTCTTCATCCTCGAAACCCATGCTGGTCCAGGAATCGGTGTAAACAGCCTGAGCGCCCGCGACGGCTTCACGGGGATCAGTCATAAGCTCGATCTTCGCGCGCGTTTCGCGAGCCACGCGTTTGGAGTCTGCAATCACTTCCGGCGAAGGCTGATAGTCCGGCGGCGTGGCAACGCGCAGATGAACGCCGAGACGCGCCGCGAGATAAACCAGAGAGTGGCATACGTTGTTGCCATCTCCGACGTAGGTGAGTTTGAAACCGCGGAGAGCGCCGAATTTTTCCTCGAGCGTGAAAAAATCGGCGAGGGCCTGGCACGGGTGAAATTTATCCGAAAGCGCGTTGATCACGGGAATGCTGGCGTTTGCCGCCATTTCTTCGAGGACCTTTTGTTTGTAAACGCGGGCGACAATGCCGTGCACCCAGCGACCCAAATTGCGGGCGACATCGGCGATGGACTCGCGAGCGCCGAGAGACGCGGACGCTTGGGTGTGATCGAGGAAAACAACGGAGCCGCCCATACTTTGGATGCCGACATCGAAGGTGACTCGCGTACGCAGCGAGGGCTTTTCAAAAATAAGCGCGATGAATTTTCCAGTCAGCGTGGAGGCGTAACGGCCCGGGCGCGCCTTGATGTCGGAGGAAAGTTGAAGCAAGTCGCGCGTGTGCGAAGGGCTCCATTCCGCTCCGGTAAGCAGATCATTTGACAAAGAAATAGGTGCAACGAGCATCGATGTTGTCATTTTTCACCTTGCTGCGGCGAGGGCAGCGCGCGACGGAGAAGTGGATTTCGCCGATTCCGGAGCGGCTGCCTTTTGCTGGGTCGTAGCAAACAGATCTTCCATGGTGCGGAGCAGTTCGCGCACCTGCGCGCGAGTGACGATAAAGGGCGGAAGCAAGCGCAGAGTAAAGTCGTGAGTGCAATTGATGAGCACGCCGCGGCGCATGGCTTCCGAGACAAACGGAGCGCCATCTGTCGATAACTCGATGCCAATCATCAAACCTTCGCCACGAATCTCGCGGATGAAGCCAAATTTGGCGGCGAGTGCGGAGATACCATCGCGCAGTTCCGCGCCACGCGAGCGGATGTTCTCCAAGAGATCCTCGTCGTCCACGATATTTAGAAATTCGAGCGCGGCGGCGCAAGCGAGCGGACCGCCGCCGAAAGTCGTGCCGTGCAAGCCCGGCGAAATGCGCTGGGCGACAGCTTCCGAAGTAAGCACCGCACCGAGCGGGAGGCCGGCGGCGAGCGGTTTGGCCACAAGCACGACGTCAGGTTTCGAGGAAAACTTCTGATAGGCGAAATAGCGGCCGGTTCGTCCCAGGCCGCATTGAATTTCATCGGCGATGAGAAGAGCGCCACTCGTCGTGGCGAGAGACCGCGCACGATTCCAGAACTCTTCGCTGACGGGATAGATTCCGCCTTCGCCCTGAATTGTTTCTAGCAGAATGGCGCAAACCGTGTCGTCGAACTTGGATTCGAGGTCAGCGACGTCGTTCAGGCGAACAAACTCGATCCCGGGAACAAGCGGTGCAAACGGAAGACGATATTTTTCCGTGGCAGTGACGCTGACCGCGCCAAACGTGCGGCCATGAAACGAATTTTCAAGCGCCAGGATGCGGTGCTTGCAAGCGGGAGCGCCGGGAGCGTCTGTGGAGGCCCGGCCATGTAGACGGGCGAGTTTGAGCGCGCCCTCGATGGCTTCGGCACCACTATTTGCGAAGAACACACGGTCGAGCCCGGACCATTGCGCAAGCTTGCGAGCCAGCGGCCCCTGAAATGGATGATGAAAGAGGTTGGATTGGTGAATGGCACGCGCGGCTTCGCGGCGGATCACTTTGACGACGCGCGGATGGGCATGGCCTAGCGCATTGACGGCGATACCGCCGAGAAAGTCGAGATACTTCTTGCCGGCCGAATCAAAGACGTAGCAGCCGCGTCCGTGTGTAAAAACGATGGGCTGGCGCTTGTAGGTCGGCAGAAGAAATTGATCGGCATCGCGCAAAATGGATTTCGCGTCCGGCAAGCGAGAAGCTTTCTTGTTGGTTTTTCGAGCAGCGGAATGCGCCGCTTTCCTTTTGATGAGCTTGCGCATTATGCCGCCGAAAGCGCCGCGCGCGCCGTGGAAGAGGGTTCGCGCAGAACGCGCGTGCCGGGGATTAGGGCAGATTGATCCTCGGCGCCATGGTCATTCGAGTGAAACGCCAAGAGAAGAGCATCGGGAGCGGTGCCGCCTACAATGCGGACTTCTCGCACACCGCCTTCGAGAGCGCGCTTGGCGGCTTCGAGCTTCAGAATCATTCCGCCGGAAACGACGCGGCATTGGACGAGGCGCTCGATTTCTTCGCAAGTGACGGCGGAGAGAACCTTTTCGCCGTCGAGAACGCCGGCAACGTCGGTGAGGTAGATCAACTGGTCGGCCTCAAGAAATTCCGCGCAAGCGGCAGCCATGTGATCGGCATTGATGTTGTAAAGCTCGTTGTCTGCACCGATGCCAAGGCAAGGCGCAACGGGAATAAGACGCTCTCGCCATAACGATTCAATGAAAGCGTTGTTTAAACCTGTGAGATATCCGACAAAGCCGAGGCTGCCCGCCACTTCGTTGTGGGTCATCGGTTCCGCCAGGAAACATTGGGCATCGGCAGCGGAGATGCCGATCGCCGGATAGCCTTCCGCGGAAATTGCGGCGGAAAGGCGCTTGTTCAAGAGCCCGGCAAAGACCATGACGGCCGCGTCGCGCGTTTCACGATCGGTGACGCGGAGACCGGAAACAAACTTGCTCTCGATGCCCATGCGTTTGAGAGCTTCCGTGAAAGCGCGGCCGCCTCCATGAACGACCAGAATCTCGTGGCCCTCGAGCGCAAGGGCCGCGACCTGATGTGCGAGCGAGCGGATCGTGGCATCGTCTTCGAGCAAAGCTCCTGCGAACTTGATGACGGTTTTCATTGAAGTGAGGTCTTCTCCTCGATACCCAAGATGAGATTGAAATTCTGGACAGCCTGGCCCGCGGCGCCTTTGCCAAGATTGTCGAGGCAGGAAACGACAATCAAACGCTGGCCGGACTTATCCAGCACAAAACCGATGTCACAGAAATTCGTGCGCGCCACATGCTGCAATTCCGGCAAAGTGCCGGCGGGCCAGATGCGGACCATCGAGCGTCCGGCATAGAACTTGCGATAAACGGCTTCGACGGCGTCGGGCGATTGTTGAGGGGCAAGCGTGACGTAAATCGTGGAGAGAATACCGCGCGCAAGCGGCAACAGGTGCGTGGAAAAAACAAGCTGAAATTCACCGAGGCCGGTGTGATCGAGAATTTCCGGTGTGTGCCGATGTGAAAAAAGATTGTAGGCCTTAAAATTCTCGTCGACCTCGACGAAGTGCAGATCGCGCCGCGGATCCTTGCCTGCGCCGCTGGCGCCGGACTTGCAATCGCAGATGACGTTCTGCTCAGGAGAAATCAATCCGGCCTCGGCAAGCGGGCGGAGCGCCAGAATAACGCTGGTGGCGTAACAACCAGGATTGGCAACGAGGCGAGCTTTCGCGATTTCTCCAGCGTACAGCTCGGGAAGACCGTAGACCGCTTCGGCGAGGTATCCAGCGTGAGGCGTGGGGAGTTTGTACCAGGATGCAAAAGTCTCCGGCGCGCGAAAGCGAAACGCGCCGCTGAGATCGACGACGCGCAGGCCAGCTTCAAGAAGCTGAGGCGCAAGATCCGCCGAGACCTCGTGAGGCGTGGCGAGAAAGGCCGTACCCGCCGAAGATGAAACAATCGAATCGAGAGAAAGAGGCCGAAGTGGCGCTTGGCCCCAGCCGCGGAATTGCGGAAAACGTTCAGCAATACAATTGGCGCCGTGGGTGTCGCGCACGTAGAACATAGCGGAAGACACAGCGGAATGGCGCAGAAGAATACCAGCGAGCTCGAGGCCCGCGTACCCATTGACACCAACAACGGCGACTTGTCGGGGATCTCTCATTTCACGAGCGCTTCGATCTTCTTTTGCAGAGAATCGCGTGTTTTCTTGTTAGGAGTGATGATGAGAACAGTGTCATCACCTGCGATTGTCCCGGCAATTTCCGCAAATTTGGAGGCGTCCACGGCAGCCGCAAGCGGTTGAGCGCCGCTCGGCGGCGTCTTGAGGACAAGCAAATTCTCCGCAGGCCGAATATCGAGAAGAAACTCGCGAAGCGCGCGAGCGAGGGGAGGCAGAGGAAGCGCTCCGTTGTCCTCCGGAAGAATGGTGGCAGGTTTATAGCCCTCTTGCGTCTTGACGAGTTTCAGTTCCTGAAGATCGCGGGAGAGTGTCGCCTGGGTAACGCGCATCTTCTGCTGGGCAAGACGGCGGCGAAGATCTTCCTGATTGGCGATGGGCTGGCCCGTAACCAGCCGCAGGATCTGGCCGTGACGAAAAGTTTTACCGGTGCTCATGACTGCTTCAAATATACAGGCCTCTGCATTTTTATACAATCATTTTTGGCCGTGCACAATTCTTTTTTCCTTCGGCCTTCTGCCGCGTGATCCGGGCAGGGAAACAAGGGGAGGGAGGAGGCCTTGCAGGCTTGGCAACTTCCGACGGAAGGAGGCTGGATTTTCGGGGCCAGGAATGGTTACCTATCGTGACAGCCACAATTCGCGCTCACCATGGCCACACCGTGCAAAGTAACGGGATGCAAGAACGACTCGCCGCCAGCCCTCGCGGACCAGCAGCAGGTTTGCGTTTTGCATTTCACGCTCTCCATCGAAGGAAGCTGCGCAGAGATGCGCCGCGAAACGGCTTTGGGCAACGCTCCGCATGAGAGGCAAAGAGAGATCATGCGCTTCATCACCGAGAACGGTGAGCGGCTGGCCAGAGTGGCAACGAGCGGGCTGCACCTGACCGACGATCTGAAAGCGAGAATCTTGAGCACGTTCTTGACGCTGATGAACCTCCGCGAGAACCTGGATCGATCCAACATGCGAAGTTCGTTTGGGCGGACGGGGCATCCTCGCTAGAACGCGGCACTTACAGCTAATTCTGACTCCTGCCGGAACTAACCAAAACGCTCTCTCGAAATCAGACGGATCGTGTTTTCCCCCGCAGAGCGCACTCCTGTAGCAAATCATACAAACAAAAGGGGATGGAGAGAAAACACTCAGGCGCCAATGTAACGGGCGTAGAGGGAGCGCGCGACGGCAGGGTCCTTCGTTCCCTTCAGAATGGCGCGACCGTCGGTGAAAACGGTCATCTGATAGGGCTCCACGCGGAAGCTAAGCAGGAAATCGTTGTGGCGCACGTCGGAGACCGTGGTTGCAAGCCTGCCGCGCAGCTCCCCAAGATCGAGTACGCGACCACGTTCGTGTATTTGTACGGAATCTCTGCCGCATAACGTGATGTGTGGCTGAACCTGTCCCTCGAGATACGAGAATTCGCGAAGAGCACAGGCTCGGCAAGCCGGGTTGCGCGCGACTCCGACTGATTGGAACCGGCCGCTCCAAACGTCGCAGGAAACGAGCCGGTCGTGAAGCGCCTCCTCGCGGCCAGCAAGAAGCTTGAGGGCCTCGGCAACTTCGAGCGAGGCGACGAGATTGGCCACGGGGCCAAGAATGCCGACGGTGTCGCAGGTTTCCTCCAGACCGCGGTCGCCCGCAGACGATTCGAGCAAGCACGCAAGGCACGGAGTCTGGCCGGGGCGGATGGCCATGGTCACGCCGTAACTCGCGACAGCGGCCGCGTAGATCCACGGGCGACTGGTTTGCACGGCGTAATCATTGATAAGAAAGCGTGTCTCGAAATTGTCGGTTCCATCCAAGACCAGATCAAAATCAGCGAGCAACTCCTCCACGTTGCGCGGGTTTAAGTCTGCAACCAATCCCTGCACGGAAACGCTCGAATTGAAGGAGCGAAGCTTATGCTCAGCTGCGACAGCTTTGGGGATAGCAGATCGAGCATCCTCTTCGTCGAAGAGCGTCTGCCTCTGTAAGTTGGAAGTTTCGACGAAATCGCGGTCGATGACCCGGATGCGGCCTACCCCGGCGCGCACAAGGAGACCTGCGGCAGCGGCCCCAATCGCGCCGCAACCTACCACGACGGCTGCGGAAGCTAGAAGACGCCTCTGCCCCTCTTCCCCGATCCCGGCGAAGAGTATTTGGCGAGAGTATCTTTCCGGGAGCGAATCGAGCACGAACGGGCCTGTAGCGTCGAAGTCGGTCATCGTCCCTCTTTCTTCATCATAACGCTAGAGATAGAGGGACGGGCAACGGCCTTGTGCTACGCTTCGTCTGAGCGATGGTGAGCATGATTTTGCGATGGGGCACTGGAATTTTGGGGATTGCCGCGTGCGCGCTGCTCTTGGGGGCAGCGCCGTGTTACGGGCAGGCGCAGGCAGGTGCGCCGCCAGCAGCGACAACTGTGGCAGCGCCCATCGTTGCGGTGCGCATTGTGAAGGAAGATGGGCATGTGCTGGCCGAATCGCCGACCGGGATTGCCGTCGAAATCGGTAATCCCCCGGATCGCGATCAGGTTGCAAAGAGCATTCGCGCACTCTATGGAACTGGCGATTACGCCGATTTGAAGGCAGTGATTACGCCGGTCGAAAACGGACTGCGACTGGACTTCGTGGTTCGCGAGAACCTCTTCTTTAATCGAGTGCTCATCGAAGGGCTGACGCCACCTCCTACGGATTCCTCTGCCGCCGCGGCCATGCAGCTCGCGCTTGGCCATCCGTTTCGGCAAGAAGATGTGAACGAAGGGCTCGCCCGACTGCGCGACGTATTAAAGGAGGAGGGTCTGTATACAGCGCAGGTTTCTTCGACGAACGAACCGCACCCGGAGACGCACGAGATGGATGTCGCCGTGCACATCCAGACTGGGCCACGAGCGAGCGTCGAATCCATCGACCTTAAGAATGGGACCGAATATCGTGACGCGGAACTTCTCTCGCGGCTGAAGATGAAGGTCGGGGAGCCGCTGACGACAGCGCGCATTCAGCACGGGACAAGCCGGATCCGAAAATTCCTTGTGAAAAAAGGCCGTTTGAGTGCGCGTGCAACCGTTCGCCGCGGAGACTACGACACGGTAAAAAATTCAGTGCCACTAGTGCTCGAGGTAACGGAAGGGCCGCGCGTGGAATTGGCCGTCACAGGAGCCAAATTCTCGAATGGCAATTTGAAGGCGTTGATTCCCGTGTACCAGGAGGGCGCCGTTGACACGGACCTTTTGGAAGAGGGGAAGCGAAATGTTCGGGAACGTCTGGAACGAGATGGATACTTCGACGCGCAGGTGAGCTACGCCACGGAAACGAAAGAGGTCCAGAGCAAAGACCAACAAACAAAGGGTACGGAAGAGCTCATCACGTACCATGTCGAGCGCGGCGAACGGCACAGTCTGGTGGGAATCGAAATCACCGGAAATAAATACTTCAGCACAGAATTGTTGCGAAGCCGGCTCCAAATTTACGGCGCGGCTCTCGGCTCGCGAGGAAGGTTTAGCCGCCAACTGATCGCTTCCGACTCGTCCTCGATGCAGGATTTGTACAACGCGAACGGGTTTTTGGATGCGAAGGTGAACACGCAGATCATGGACGATTACAAGGGCAAGGAAGGCGATATTTTCGTGCGATTCGGGGTAACCGAAGGGGAACAGACGCTGGTGTCCTCGATTTCCTTGCAAGGGGTTCACGCGTTCAAAGAAGATGAACTGCTGGGCGTCATCGGATCGACTCCCGGCCAGCCATATTCCGATTTCAACGTTGCCACGGACCGCGACAATATTCTGGCCCTCTACTACAACGAAGGATTCCCGGAAGCGACCTTTACGTCGACGGCGGAGAGAATTGCTCCAGTGAAGGCGGCGCCTGAAAAGGAAGCGACAAAAAAGGGATCTGCGGATAACGGAAAGACCCAAAGGAAAGAAGAAGAAAAGATCGCGAAACCGGAAGCGGCACAAGCTGCGCCGGTCCAACTCGTCTACCACATTGCAGAGGGACCGCAGACGCGAGTGCGGCGAATTCTTCTGACGGGATACAGCCGCACGCGAGTTGGTGTCATTCAGCGCGAGATTCGCGTGAAGGAGGGAGCACCACTGCGGGAAGGTGAAGTCGTGGAATCACAGCGGCGCCTGTATAACCTCGGCATATTCAATCGCGTGACGATCGAGCCCCAAAATCCGGATGGTTCAGATCCTGACAAAGACATCGTGGTCCTGGTGGAAGAAGCGAAACGATACACGATGGCGTATGGCGGTGGATTTGAAGTGCAGCGGCTTGCGAGCACGACCAATCCAACGGGCGGCGAAGTGCAAGCCGCCCCGCGTGGAATATTTGAACTGACCAAGGTCAACCTGACTGGGCGGGCGGATTCGCTCTCCTTGAAATTGCGGGGAAGCACAATCGAAGACCGTGCCCTTTTGGGCTACTCCATCCCGAACACGTTCGGGAGTTCGCATTACAGTACGCAGGCAACGGCTTACACCGAAAAAACGCAGGATATCAACACCTTCACGGAAATGCGGTACGAAGGTTCCCTGCAGTTGACCGACCAGGTGACGCCTCTCACCACGATTCTGTATCGGTACGCGTTCCGCAAAGTACTCGTTTCAAATTTGAATTCGCATATTGCTCCGGAAGAAATACCGCTCTTCGAACAGCCAACTCTTGTGTCTGAATTCGGAGTGACCTGGCTGCGCGATGCCAGGGACAATCCGGCGGACGCCACCAAAGGCAGCTTCAATAGCGCGGACTTCAGCATCGCCAGCACGAACATTGGCTCGAGCGCCAGCTTCATGCGGTTCTTTTTCCAGAATTCGACCTACCATCCAATCAAGAGGCGGTTTAGTTTTGCCCGGTCCATTCGAATAGGCATTCTCGAGCCATTTGCGAATACGGAGTCGCTCACGTTTCCCCCGCCGACGCCGACGCAATGCACGGCGGCCGCGGCCCCGGGCCCGACGCCGGAAATCATTCCGCTTCCCGAGAGGTTCTTCGCTGGCGGAGGAACATCGCTGCGCGGATTTGCGCTAAACCAGGCCGGACCGCGCGATCCGTGCACGGGCTTCCCCGTGGGCGGCCAGGCGATGTTGGTGCTGAATCAGGAATTTCGTTTTCCCATGCGCCTGCCATTTATCGGAACACAAGTAGGCGGCGCGCTGTTCTACGACGGCGGAAACGTTTATAGCCGCATCGACCACATCACCTTGCGCCCCTATTCGCCAAAACCGGTTTTTGTACTGCAGGATCCATCACAACCGCCGAGCGCAACGAATCCTACGGTCTGTGTATACAACTGCACGAATGAGCTGAACTACTTCGCGCACACAGTCGGCTTTGGGATTCGATATGCCACACCTGTCGGGCCGATTCGAATTGACCTGGGCTACCAGATTAATCGGCCATTCTTTGTCGTGCCGTGCGTTCCAAGTACGAGCAGCACGCCGACAACTCCGCTTTGCTTCAAAGGGGCGCAGCTACCCAGGCTCCAGATTTTCTTCAATTTGGGGTCTACGTTCTGATGCGCACTCGCCCGCTTTCGAGAGGCTGCGTGATGCTCCTTGTACTGGCTGCCGCTATGCTCGCGAAAGCCCAGGAGGTTGTCGATCGCATCGTGGCGCGCGTGGACAATGACATCATCTTGCTGAGCGATGTCCACGAACTGCAACGATATCAGCAGTTGGTGGACGGCAAATCGGAAAGTGACAGTGCGGTTCTGGACCGGCTGATCGACCAATGGATAGTGCGATCAGAGGCGGACCTTTCTCAATTTCCGCAACCCAAGGAATCGGAAATCGACCGCGGGGTTAGGCGCGTCGAGAACTCCTTTGCGTCCCCTCAGGAATATGAAGAACGCAAGAAGCAAAGTGGTTTGAATGACGCGGAGATTCGAAGGATGGTGGCCTCGCAGTTGTATCTGAGCAATTACCTCGATTCCAGGTTTCGCCCGTCGGCGCAAATCGATGAAAAAGCGATCGAGGACTTCTATCAAAATGCCGTCTTGCCGAGAGCGAAGGAACGTGGGCAGCAGCCTCCCACACTGGACGCCTCGAGGGACATCATTCAAGAGGCTCTCGTGCAGAGCGACATCAACGAGCAAGCAGATCGCTGGTTAAAAGAAAGCCGGGACCGCTTGCACATTCAAAAGTTTCTTGAAGAAGGCGGGAAATGAAAGTCAGGAAGCGCCATCCGATCTGGAATTGGGTGATCCACACGCCGTGGGTGCTGACTGTCATCGCGGTGCTGTCCTTGATCGGCTTCTTCGGAAGCGGTTCGGGAAATCCGATCCTCAAGCGCTGGATCGTCCATCGCATTGAAAAAGCAACAGGCGCGCGCGTGGAATTGCAGTCCATATCCATCCGATGGCTCTCCCTACGCGGCACTCTGAAGGGATTGGTGATTCACGGAAGGGAACCGGAAGGCACGCGGCCTTTCTTTTCGGCGTCTGAGATCCAGGCGGGACTGCAAATCGATTCCTTTTGGGGAAGAAAAATCTCGCTCAACGAACTAGCCATCAAGGACCCGGAAATTCACGTTCTGGTGCGGAAAGATGGCTCGACGAATGTGCCTGCTCCTGCGCCAACAGGCAGTTCCAAGAAGCCGCTTCGCGAGTCGCTTTTCGACTTGCGCGTGCGGAGAATGAAGATCGAAAACGGCTCGCTTCTCTATAACGAAACGAAAACACCGTTGGCCGTCGAAGGGGGTGACTTGAGGCTCGCGCTGGACTCCGGCGGGACTCCGGAGAATCCCTTGTATCTCGGCACCATCGATTGGCAGGGCATCCGTTTCAGCGCTAGAGGGACAGCGCCTCCGCCGGCGGATCTTTCCGCGAAATTCACGTTGTGGCGCGGAGGATTCACGTTGGACCAGGGTGTCTTAAGCGTTGGTCATTCTCGCGTAGATGTCCAGGCTGAAATGTCCGACTTCACACAGCCAAAGTGGAGCTTCCGTTACCGCGGTTGGGTTGAACTGTTGGACATTCGCGAGACTTTTCGGTCTCCGGAAACGCCGACCGGTCATGTCGATATCCACGGGGAAGGAAGCTTCACGAACGGTCAATATAAGGGTACGGGAAGCTACGCAGGCCGCGACATTCATCTGACGTATACGATTTTCCACGCGGCCGGGCTTACAAGCCGCGGCAGCTACACCATCAACAACGACGGACTCGTGGTGCCGGATTTCCTCGCGAGTGGCCTCGAGGGCAACGTGAAGGGAAAAGTGACGCTGCGCTTCGCAGGTGTGAGGTTCCGCGCGGATACACACATTCAGGACATGCGCCTCGCCGAGGTGTTTCCGGCGATTGAACACGCAGGCTTTCCAATCGATGAATTGGACTGGGACGCTTTGTTAAGCGGGGATACGGTTGAGACTTGGAGCAACGCGTTTCAGCATTTTGAAATTGGCGGCCAGATGGGATGGACGGCGCTGGACACGCCAGAACGGGGCCATGTACCGGTCACTGGAAACTGGCAGCTTCACTACAATCAGGATTCCCGCGTATTCGCGATTAGCGCTGGCGATTTTGCAACACCGACATCCAGGGGCACCATCACCGGCGTTCTCGCGCCGCGTAATTCCACGTTGGACGTGCACTTCGAAACGGGCGCTCTGGAAACTTACAAAGACTTCATCAATGCGGTTAGTGGTTCCAAAACCGGTTCAGCCGATGCGATCAAGGAAATCTCAGGCAGCGCCCAATGGGACGGGAAAATCACGGGCCCTGCCGGCCATCCCACGTTCAGCGGACATGTGCGAGGCGAGCACGTGCGTTACGAAGGCCTTCCGCTGGACTCGCTGGAAACTGATCTGAGCTATTCCCCGTCGGAATTGGCTCTTTCGCACGGGCTTTTGCGGTTCGGGACGATGAGTACCCAAATCGAGGGCACCCTCGAACTGACCGACTGGAGCTTCCTGCCGGACAATGAGTGGACATCGGACGTGAACTTCGACAAAGCTCCTGTCGAATCAATCAAGAAGCTTTTCAAATGGACTTATCCGGTCGAGGGCGTTTTGAGCGGCCAATTGCACGGACGCGGAACGCGCGATGAGCCCGCGATCACCGGGCTGTTTGATCTCTCGGAAGGAAAAGTATACGGCGTGTCCTTCAACCGTTTGCGCGGTCAGATCAACATTTCGCCGGATGAAGTTCGCATCGCGGATGCCGAATTGCGCGTGTTCGCACCAGGAAAAGAGAATGGCCGCGGCGCCGGCATCGTCACCGGCTCGGCAGGGTATCGATTTGCCGACCAGAACGTAACGGCTGATCTGGTCGGAGCGTCGTTGCCGCTCGAAAACGTGGAAAGACTCCAGTCTCAGAGGCTGCCCGTCGGAGGCGGCATCACGTTCCGCCTCAAAGCGGAGGGTCCGATTTCCGCGGTTCAGGGCAATGGAACATTTCGACTGGTGGATTTCCGCATCGGGAAGGATGTCATCGGCAGTTTCGATGGGACCCTGAACTCGGACGGAAGTACCGCCAAGCTTGTTCTTGGCTCGGCGATGACAACGGGAGGCATTTCGGGCGAGATTATGCTCGGTCTGGCCGATCCTTATCCGGTCAACGGAAAAATCTCCATCGCGAACATGGACCTTGATCCGTTCTTGATAACGGCGCTGCACCTCAGCCAGTTTGACGGGCGCGCCGTTGCCGATGGCGACATCACCGTGAACGGCGCGCTGAACCAGCCTGAAAAGATCGTAGTGGACGCGAAATTCTCGAAATTGGCCCTGAACTACGCCAACGTGCAATTGGAAAACTCAGGCCCGATTCATCTGCGCTCTTCGAAGGAGAGCCTGGAGATTGATCAAGCCTCATTCAAAGGCACCGACACAAACATTGCCATTGCAGGGGCGGTGCGTTTCGGGGACCGAGGCACTCTCGGGCTAAAGCTGAATGGCGCCCTCGATCTGCGCTTGTTGACAGGATTCGTGCCGGCTTTGCAGGCGGGCGGGCCAGCCCAAATCAACGCCTCCTTCGAAGGCCCGTTCGACCGGCCGCGCATCACGGGAAAAGTGCATATCGAAGATGCTACCGCGCGCGTCGCCGACTTTCCAACGGGCATGAGCAACATCAAGGGCGATTTGACTTTCGATGCCACGCGCTTGTTTTTCGAAAATTTGACGGCGGATTCTGGCGGAGGAACGCTGCACTTGTCAGGGAGTATCAATTATGTCGAGACTCCGATGCGCTATGACATCAACCTGAAGACCGATGGCGTGCGCATTCGTTATCCGGAAGGAATGAGCTGGCAAGCGGGCGGCTCCTTGCGCCTGGCTGGGACACCGACCGCAGGCGTGCTTTCCGGCAAAGTCACGATTGAACGCGTGACGCTCACGCAAGGTCTCGAAGCAGCCGGTGTTCTTGTATCCGCGAAGTCAGGCATCTCCGGTCCCTCCACGAGTTCCGCTTTCTTGCGAAACCTGCAATTTGATATCGCGGCGCTTTCTGCCCCCGATGCCCGCATGGAGTGGCCGGGTGCCGAACTGGAGGCGGAAGCCAACCTTCGCGTTCGTGGGACTTGGGAACATCCGATTCTTCTGGGGCATATCCACATCCTCGCCGGTGATTTGACGTTTCACGGCGACCGGTATCAAGTGACGCGCGGCGACATGAACTTTGCCAATCCGTTCCGGCTCGATCCCGTGCTCAACGTGGAAGCCACGACGACCATCCAGCAGTATGAAATCACGCTGAATTTCAACGGGCCCGCCAGCAAGTTGACTTTGGCATACAGATCCGATCCGCCGCTTCCCGCGAACGACATCATCACGCTCCTTGCGTTGGGACAGACTAGTTCCGAAGCGAGCATCCGCGGCGGTGGGACGGGATCCTCGCAAACGGCCAACTCGGGCGCTTCGGCAATTCTCTCGGAAGCCGTTTCGAGCCAATTGGGTGGGCGGCTCGAGCGGTTATTCGGGATCACGCGCTTCCGAGTCGATCCAGGGCTCGCGGAAGTTGGTTCGACGGGATCGTCGCAGAACGCCGCCGCCCGAGTCACCGTGGAACAACAAGTCACGCGAAATCTCACGATTACTTACGTTTCGAATGTGGGTTCGACTCAGCAGCAGGTAATTCAGGTGGAGTACAACCTCGATCGAAATATCTCAATCGTTGCTCTGCGGGATTACAACGGCACGTTCGGTATCGACGTCAAAATCAAGAAACACTTTCAGTAGGACGGGATTTAGCGGTTAGGTGAGGCAAGTCCTTCAGGGCTGTTGCGGATCGGGCTGCTCGGCCGCTTGCTGCGATTGTCCCTGCTGACCTTGGCCGCCCGGCTGCCAGCGGCGTGGACGGTTCGTGAGCCGCGCCGACCGGCCGATTTGCGGATTTTCTTCTCGCATTGCCTGTAGTGCTTCCTTGGCGGCCTTGGCGCCAACGGCGCGGCTGGCCAATTGGATCTCGTGCATGATCTTCGGATTTTCCGCGGCAACCTTCTGGCCTACCGGAGATCCGTAGAATTGGAGAAGAGTCTTGATGTCGTCGTCCGTGTAGTGTTTGTCGTAGATGCCGACGATCTGTTCGGTCACCTGGTCGACATTGAATTTTTTCTGATAGCTCTCGATGAACGAATTCACGAATGCTTGGCCTTTGTCGTTCTCAGGAACGGTGGCTATGAGTTTTTCCCGATACTGCTCGCTCGAAGTGTTGACCACTTCCTGCACTTGGTCATGTACTCCCATCAATTCCATCAACGAACGAATGTCGGCTTCCTTTACTGGATCGATCGGCTTTGCCTGATCCGCGTTCGCGTTCGCCTGCTCCTGCGCCCCAGAACCTTGCTGCGCGGCGCTGACGGAATTCGGCGAAGCGCCTTGGATGGCGAGAAGAAATGTTCCGACATAAATAACGATGAGAGCTAGGACCGCCTTCATGACTTCCTCCGCGGTGGAGATTTCCCTGCGTTTCCGCCGCTGTCTGTATTGATTTTAGAAAACGCTGCGTAACACGCGGAGGCTCTCGCGGGACAGGCGTGCTTGCCGTTTAACTGTCCTTTGGTTCAGGTGGCGCAAACGGGAAAGTTCCGTCTTTCTGTTGCCATGCCGCGGCACTCCCGTCGCAGCGCGGCTCGGAAGTGCGCCCGCTGCGCTTTGGGCCTCGCGGCCCGTGAAGTTCAGGCCTCGGGTTCGCGGCACTGACGCGGTGCTTCTTTCAACTTGGTGGGTTCCGAATCTGCGCGTCACGCTCAAAGCCGGTGTTCCCTGGCTTGCGCTCATTTCGCTGTGCTACCTTGTGTGGAGAAAAATTCAAGCTTCGAAGCTCTTGCGTGGAGCATTACAAGATGGATGACCTGCTCAAGTGGCGCGGCGAATTTCCGATTCTCGAACGCACCACATACATGATCAGCAATTCGCTCGGCGCTATGCCACGCGCAGTCTACGGCCAGGTCCAGGCCTACGCTGATTTATGGGCCGAACGCGGAGTACGCGCATGGGAGGAAGGCTGGTGGGAAATGGCCGTCAGCGTGGGCGATAAAGTCGCTCCCTTGATCGGCGCAAATCCAGGCGAAATTTCGCTTCATCAAAACGTAACGCTGACTCAGGCGGTCATCAGTTCCTGTTTCGATTTTCGCGGCCCAAAAAACAAGATCGTCATGACCGAGCTGGAATTCCCTTCGATCCAGTATTTTTATCACGAGAAACGCCGCGACGGCGCGCGCGTCGAACTTGTTCCCTCCGCTGATCCTGTGCGCTTTGATCTTGGCGCGTTTCTCGCGGCCATCGATGAGAGCACGCTGCTTGTCCCGATTTCCCAAGTGCTTTTCCGCAGCGCCTATATCGTCGATGCGAAAGCGATCATCGAAAAAGCACATCGCGTTGGCGCCTACGTCATTCTCGATTTATTTCAGGCGGCCGGGACAATCCCCGTCGACGTCAGAGCATTAGGCGTGGATTTCGCCGTCGGCGGCGTTCTCAAGTGGCTCTGCGGAGGCCCGGGTATCGCGTACCTCTATATTCGCGAAGACCTGCGCGCGAAGCTTCAGCCAGCGCTCATCGGCTGGAGTGCTCACCGCCGGCCGTTCGCGTTTGAAACGGGGGCCATTGACTCCCGCGACGATTCCTTCCGCTACCTCAATGGCACTCCCCCCATCCCCGCGCTCTACGCATGCCAACCGGGGCTCGAATTGATCCACAAAGCCGGCATTGGCTCCATTCGCGAAAAGTCCATGCGCATGACGGCCCGCCTCTTCAACGCCGCTAAGAATCACGGCTGGCGCGTAAACACGCCGGAAAATCCTGCAGAACGCGCAGGAACGGTCTCCGTCGAATGTCCGCACGCCGCCGAAGTTTGTCGCGAATTGCTCGCGCGGGAAATTCTTGTCGACTACCGTCCAAAAGCTGGCGTGCGCCTCTCGCCTCACTTTTACAATCGCGAAGAGGAGTGCGATTTGGCAATTGCGCAAATGGCGGAAGTCCTCGAAACGCGCGCTTGGGAAAAACATGCGGCTGCGTTCGCGCATCCGTGAAGGTATGCGGAAGGGACTGGAGTTGAGGTATGAACATTTGAGGCCGGTGCGGTGTCATGAAGCTATTTCGCCATAACCAAACCCAAGGGCTTGCTCGCGCGGAATTCGCCACCGACGAATTCGCGGAGCAGCGCCTTGCCATGGTTGAAAAACAACTGCGCCGCCGCGGCGTGACCGATTCAGCCGTGCTTTTTGCCATGAGCGCTGTGCGCCGCGAAGACTTCGTCCCTGGCGAATTTCGCCTTCGGGCTTACGATGACTGCCCGCTTCCCATTGGCGAGGGTCAGACGATCTCGCAGCCTTACATCGTCGCGGCCATGACAGCCGCCCTGCAACTTAAAGGCGGCGAGTGTGTTCTAGAAATCGGAACTGGCTGCGGATATCAAGCGGCCGTCCTTTCCAAAATGGCAACCACCGTTTTTACCGTTGAATCGCGCTCAAAGTTGGCTTTTGCGGCAGCTTCCCGGCTGGAACGCCTCGCGTACAACAACGTTCACGTCCACTGCGGCGATGGCACCCTGGGCCTCACGGAATTTGCCCCTTTTGACGCCATACTCGTCGCCGCCGCGGCACCTTGCGTTCCGGAACCCTTTCGCATGCAGCTCTCGGAGGGTGGGCGCCTTGTTTTGCCCGTCGGGGATGCTGAAAACCAGGAGTTGCGCTGTATCGAACGGCTCGGGAATTCGTTTCACACACGCTCTCTGGAAGCGTGTCGCTTTGTGCCCCTCGTTGGCTACTATGGGTGGAAGGGACCTCCGGTGCAATGAGCTCCGCAGTTCCTGACCTCTCCATTGTTATCCCGTCGTACAACGAAGAACTTCGCTTGCCCGCAACTCTCGAGCGAATCGCTGCTTACCTGCCCGCCTTGGGGGGGGTGACCGAAGTTCTCGTCGTCGATGACGGCTCGAAAGACCGGACAACGGAAGTCGTCGAGTTCTTTCAACAGAAACTTCCGGGGCTCCGCCTCATCTCCAACGGCGCCAATCGCGGAAAGGGCTACAGCGTCCGGCATGGAATGCAGGAAGCGCGCGGGCGCAGTGTCCTCTTTACGGATGCCGATCTCTCCGCGCCTATCGAGGAGGCCGCCAAACTCTTGGAAGCACTGAAAACCCACGACGTAGCCATCGGTTCCCGCGCGCTCGACCGAAGCCTCATCACCGTCCATGAATCCCGGTTCCGCGAATTCGCTGGCATCGTCTTCAACACCATCGTGCGCTTGATCCTCCGACTGCCGTTCGTCGACACGCAATGCGGCTTCAAGGCCTTTCGGCGGGAGCGCAGCAAAATTCTTTTCGAGCAGCAGCGCATCGAGCGCTTTGGGTTCGATCCCGAATTGCTCTATCTCGCTCGGCACCACGGTCTCACCACCGCGGAGATTCCCGTTCGCTGGGGACACTCCCCCGCAACTAAGGTCAACATGTTGCGCGACAGCATTCAAATGTTCGTCGATGTGTTCACCATCCGCTGGAATTCGATTCTGGGCCGCTATCCCAGGTCCTCTTAAAAAGCCCAATCCTGGATTAACTTTGTATTACAAAGTACTTGACAATACCGCGCTCTCGTGCTAGCTTGGATCCATGGTCGCCTCTAGCCCGCTGCGTTCCAAGAACCCCGAGCCCATTCCCATCGACGCTCGCGCAGCCGACCACCTGCGCTACATCCGCGAAACCATGGAGTCTGCCGCGGAATTCACCGCCGTCCCCGGCTGGGGTGGCGTGGCCATGGGCATCACCGCGCTAGCTGCCTCCTTTGTTGCCGCGCGGCAATCCTCTCCCCGCGCTTGGCTTGTCGTTTGGCTCGTGGAGGCTTTCGTCGCAGTCGCTATCGCCGCGCCCGCTGCCGCCACCAAGGCCCACCGCGCGAACTCTGCTCTTTTCTCGGGTCCTGGCCGCAAATTCCTGTTTAGCTTCGCCCCGCCAATCATCGTTGGCGGATTATTGACCTTTGCACTCTTCGCTGCGGGATCTTTCGCCGTACTTCCGGGCGTTTGGCTACTTCTGTACGGAACGGCGATCGTCACCGGCGGCGCCTTTTCCGTCCGCATTGTGCCGGTAATGGGCTTTTGTTTGATGTGTCTTGGCGGCGTGGCCCTTTTTGCACCGACTGCCTGGGGCGACGCCTTCATGGCAGCAGGATTTGGAGTCCTGCAAATCGGCTTCGGAATTTGGATTGCCCGGCATCACGGAGGATAAAAGGAAATCGCATGGCAAGGTCATCCACAGCACGCCAGGAACGGTCGCAACGCACGCGCGAGCGCGATTCATCCCTTGCCGCAGTACGCGGAGCGGCACGCGAAGCCGTTTCTCCGGACCTGGACCGGCTCATCCACGAGCGAATTCGCCTTGGAATTGTGAGCGCTCTGGCGGTCAACCGTTCGCTTACCTTTAACGAGCTGAAAGCTTTGCTGAAGACAACGGACGGCAACCTGAGCGTCCACGCGCGCAAGCTCGAAGAGGCCGACTACATCGTTTGCACAAAGTCTTTCGACGGCCGCCTTCCAAAGACAGAATACCGGCTGACGCCATCCGGCCGCCGTGCGCTTGAGCGCTATCTGAATCACATGGAGGCCCTGATTCGCGCGACACGCGAGGGCTAAAACCAAAAAAATTTATGCTCTTACTTTGTAACGCAGAGTAGTTTGTACGAATCTCCTTGCGGCGGAGAAAGAAGCAAAACAACATGCAACCTCTCACTTTGCAACACCTGGCCACCACGCCTGCGGAAACGCTCGCCACTTCCGGCCTTCACGTCGCCATCATTTCCGACGGCAATGGCCGCTGGGCCATTTCGCGCGGTCTTCCTCGCTCGGCTGGCCACCGCGCCGGCGCCGAATCTGCCAGGCGCGTCATCGAAGCCGCACCGCGTCTAGGAATTCATACGCTCACCCTATTCGCGTTGTCGTCTGCGAACTGGAAGCGTCCTCCCGCGGAAGTCAACGCAATCCTTCGCCTGCTCCACGAATACCTCTTAATCGAAACAACCCATTGTGTCGAAGAAGGGGTAAGACTGAGTGTCATTGGCCGCCGCGACCGCATTCCTGCCACGCTGCGCCAGGCCATCGCGGATTCTGAATCCGCGACAGCGCGTGGCACTCGTCTTCATCTTCGCCTGGCCATCGACTACTCGGCTCGCGAAGCGATCTATCACGCGGCTTGCCGCTTCTACAAAGTCACCGAGCTCTCCCAGGAATCCTTCTCCAACGTACTCGCGGAAATCCATCGCGGCGGTTCGACGGAAGTCGATCTTCTCATTCGCACCGGTGGCGAGCAGCGTCTCTCCGATTTCTTGCTGTGGGAGTGCGCCTTTGCAGAGTTTGTTTTCTTGCCGAAGCGCTGGCCGGATTTTACCGTCGCGGATCTTGAATCCGCTCTTCGCGACTTTGAGAGCCGCGAACGCACCCGCGGCGCCTTGCCGGATGCGATCGCGGGCTAATCCGCTTCTCAGTCCACTACGACGTGCAACCAGGCCACTGCGGCTATGTTTCCTTACCGCTGCATCTCCCAATAACGCCTGTCGAATCAACTTGTTAGCCCAGCGCAACTTGATTCCCCGCGGAAACCGGAGCGGTTTGTACCCCTGACACTTCGCCACTCTCTGGCGTCTATATCCCAGGAGCGCGGAATGGGAACTATAGGACTTACGCTGGCCTGGGAGACTAGAATCTCTTCTGTGCCGCGCGAACGGGAGATGCGAGTGGAACCTTCCGAAGACCTGTCGGGCCGCCAGAAGCAAACGGCGCCCCCTTTTGCTTCGAGTGCGGCAAATTCCGAAGATGCCGAAATTGCGGCTCGCTGTCGGACCGGCGATCTGAGCGGCTACGAACGTCTGTACTCTCTGCACGGAGCGCGCATGAGAAACGTCGCGCGCAATTTGTTGGGCAGCGCGTCCGACGCGGAAGACGCGGTGCAAGAAACGTTTTTGAAAGCGCAGCGAAGCATCGCCAGCTTTCGCGGGCAATCGAGTTTCGTCACCTGGACTTATCGCATTCTCATCAATACCTGCTATGACGTCCGGCGCAGCCGGATGCGAAAGAAGGAAGTGGCGAACGACGACAGCGAAGATTCTCCGCATCCGGAACCGCGAGCTCCCGGCTCCCACCCTTCGTTGCGCATGGCCCTGGAACGCGCGCTGGCTGGTTTGACGAAGCATCAACGGGACGTCTTTTTGCTTTACGAAGTCGAAGGCTTTCATCACGCGGAGATTGCAGGAATGCTCGATATCACGGAGACCGCTTCGAAAAACACGCTCTTTCAGGCGAAAAAGAATCTTCGCCAGGTGCTTGAGCCTCCGCGCGGTGGCAACGCCGCGGGGGCACGGTGAATGACGATGAACATCAAATGTGAAGATCGGGATCGGATTTTTGAAGACGGCACGCCCGCCGAATGGGCTGCGCTTGAGGCCCACAGCGCGAACTGCCCCGTCTGCGCCGAAGAGCTGCGAAGCTGGAAGGCACTGAGCACCGCAGCACAGGAACTGCGCGACTACTCCGATTCGCCCTCTCTCTGGCCTCGCATCGAGCACGCGCTTGCCGAACATACAGCTGGCAGCCATCGGCCAAAGTGGTGGGGTTGGCTCTCTCTGGGGACTGGCTTCACTCTCGGTCTGCAAACCGCCGCGGTTGCAGCGCTGGTATTGCTCCTCGCCGTCTCCGGCGGCTGGATTTACCTGCACCCCTCGCCCACGGTCGCGCCGAGTGACCACTCGCTCCTGAAGAGTTCCGCGCTCGACGATGTCGAGCGCACCCAGGCCGCCTACGAACAGGCTATCGACAAGCTTGCCGTGCAAGCGAAACCGCAACTGGATAATCCCGCCACGCCTTTGCAGGCCAGCTATCGCGAGAAATTGCTCGTGCTGGATAGCGCCATCGGCGATCTTCGTGCGCAAGCGGGAATGAACCCTTCCAATGCGCATCTTCGCCAGCAGCTATTGGCGATGTATCAGGACAAGCAGCAAACGCTGGAAGATATTTTGGAGGATAAGCGATGAAGTTGTTCTTAGCGGCAATGAAGGAACAGCGTTTGCGTTTGCGCGGCTCGCGCGTGGTGATGTGCCTGGCAGCCACCGTTCTCTTCACGGGCATTCCCGTATTCGCGAGTGGAGGCGGCGCCCAGGAGGAAGTGACCCGCGATTTCTCGAAGACTCTGACGCTGGGTGCCGGTCAATCCGTCAGCATCGAGCACAAGTTTGGAGAAGTTAAGGTTCATGCCGAATCCGGCCGTGAGGTCAAAATCTCCGCCACCATTCGCGCCCAAGCCAGCTCTCATGATGAAGCCGACTCCTTCGCACAAAAAATCCAGATCGATGTGCAACAGACCAGTGCAGGCGTCAGCATCCGCACGATCTATCCTTCCGAAGAAAACAAGTGGTTTCATCTCAGCAAACACTCTTCCTGGTCCGTCAGCTATGACATCTCTATTCCGTCGGACGCCCCTCTCAACATTCGCAATAGCTTTGGTGGCGTCGACGTCTCCGGCGTGCACGCCGCCGTGCAAGTCGAAGACGGTTACGGCTCACTTGTCGTGCGCGACGCAGGCGCCACGCGCTTGACCAACTCTTTCGGCAGCATCGACCTCGAAAACGCTTCCGGCGACGCCATCGTCAACAACAAGAACAGCTCCGTCCAAGTTTCCGCCGTCAAAGGCTCGCTCGATGTGCAGGATCGCTTCGGCAGCATCACTGTCCGCGACATCCAAGGCGCCGCGACCATCACAGGCGGCAACGGAGCGGTCAGCGTAACCGATGCCGGCTCGGCCAACATTACGACTTCCTTCGGCAGCGTGAACGCGCAAGACATCCGCGGCGATCTTTCCATCCACGACAACAACGGCAACGTCGACTTTTCCACCGTCGGCGGCTCCGCCGATGTCTTCGACAGCTTTGGAAACGTCACCTTCTCCGGCGTCAAGGGCCGCGTCAACTGCACCAGCAGCAACGGCCGCATCGTCGCCAACTCTTTGACGGGCGGCTCCGTCACCATCCGCGATTCCTTCGGCGATCTCGAGTTGGAAAATCTCGGCGGCAGCCTGGACGCCGAAACCTCGAATGGGAAAATCACCGTACGCGATGCGCGCGGCATAGTCACGCTCAAGTCCTCCTTCGGCGCCATCGACGCGACGAACATTCCGAAAGGCATTCGCGCGGTGACCGGAAACGGCGCCATCACGCTCGCGGACATCGGCGCCGACGCTTACGCGAAAACCAGCTTTGGCAGCATCCTAGCCGAACGCATTAACGGCAATCTGACTGCGGAGGATAGCAACGGTTCCGTCACCGCGCGAAACATCAAGGGTGACGCCACCGCAACCACTTCTTTCTCCGGGGTCACACTCGAATCCATTGGAGGGCGCATTCGCGTGGACAATCAGAACGGCGCGATCTCCGTGACCGCCATGCGTCCTGCAAGCGGCTGCCGCGACATTTCTCTCAAGACGTCCTTCTCCTCCATTCGCGTTCACATTCCGGATGGCGTGGGCTACAACGTCTCCGCGCGTACTTCTTTCGGCAGAGTCTCTTCGGAGATTCCGATCACGGCGAGTGGAGAACTGGGAGGGAGTTCGTTGAACGGTACGATCGGCGCCGGTGGCTGCCAGCTTCAGCTCACCGATTCGAACGGCAGCATCGAAATCGCCAAAGCACCTTGAAGCCAAACGCAGACGCTCCGGCCGTCAAGTTATCTGACGAAACTTAGCGCCTCGAACCGCGCGCAAGATCCATCGCAAACGCTTTTTTCAAAACGCGAGTCGCTGTCTCCGTCAAATGATATGGTCCAAGCTCGCTCTCGTTCGCAAACGTCACGTCGGTTACGTCGCTTCCCGCACGTGGCTCTCCGCTGATGCGCTCGCACAGATAATCCACAATCACGAAATGAAAACGCGGCCCGCCTCCACTCCCCGCCGCTCGCTCTCCTTCTCCAGGGAAGATCCGGTCGAACACTTCAATCAAATCCAGCACGCGCACGACGACTCCCGTTTCTTCCAACAACTCGCGCGCCACTCCTTCCTGCAGCGATTCTCCCAGCTCCAGCGTCCCTCCCGGTATCGACCACTCGCCTCGCAGCGGTTCGCTCCCTCGCCGGATCAACAGCGCTCGACCATTCTCGATTACTACTCCGCCGACACCAACCACCGGACGCTCAGGATATTCACGGGGAAATGTCACTTTAGGAATTCTGCCTGGAGGCGGTTTACAATCGAAGCAGCCGCCCCGCCCCTACGATTTGAATTAGCACGTCGCGGTATATAATACGCCTTGGTGGCGGCGGCACAATCTGTGGGCCCCCGCCCTGCGAACATTTCTACGGAGGATGGAGCCGTGATCCGCTGCCCTGAATGTTCCACCGAAATCGACGTGGACGAAGACGAAGTCGAAGAGGGCGAAATCCTGAGTTGCCCTGAGTGTGAATCCGAATTGGAAGTCTCTCAGACGCATCCCGTTCATCTCAATCTCATTTCTGACGACGAAGAAGAAGAGGACGAGGAGGAGGAAGCGGGCGACCACGACCTTCTCGAGGATGACGAGGAAGACGAAGAGGAAGAAGAAGACGAGGAGTAATCGCCTCCGTTTTACCCGTCCAGCATCCCCTCTCCTCAGCCTCGGCATCTAATTTAATAGGAGTGGACTTATGAAAAGTCCGCGGTGGATTGTTCTCGTGGGAATGGCAGCCATGTGCAGCGGCATCATCCTAAGCTCTTCTTTCGCTC
Source organism: Candidatus Acidiferrum sp. (assembly GCA_049641765.1). Taxonomy (GTDB): domain Bacteria; phylum Acidobacteriota; class Terriglobia; order Acidiferrales; family UBA7541; genus Acidiferrum. The sequence continues at coordinate 46,223 of JBAQJX010000108.1, read as the reverse complement.
AGGAACCTCCGCCACCACCGCCGCCGCCGTCCGCTTCACCTGCTCCAACCCCGGCTCCCGCAAATCCCAAACAACAAAAATACAGCCACGCCGACGATTTCTTGATTATCGGCACCGTGTTTAGCCCAAAAGGTTATGCGTTCCCAGGCGTACAGCTTAAAATACGCCGCAGCACCGAGAAGAAATTCCGTTGGAATGACTACACGAATTCTCGCGGCGAATTTGCCGTGCGTGTTCCGCAAGGCTCGGACTATCAGTTGGTGATGCACGTCAAGGGATTTGAGGATCAAACGCGCGACCTTGACGCCAAGTCCGGCATCGGTGAGGCGCGCTTGGTGTTTCGCATGGAACCTGGGGGAGGAAAAAAGTAATGACTCTGCCGAAGCGATTTTTTTGCGTTGCCGTCGTATTGGCTCTGACGACTGTCATGGCCGCTGCGCAGGATGCCAAGCGTGAAGCGCAGCTCCGCACAGTTCACGGAGTCGTTCTGGACAAGTCCGAAAACCTCGTTGCGGAAAGCGTCGTCTTCCTCAAGAACACTCGCACCAACGTCGTGCGCAGCTCCTACACCGACAACACTGGCAAGTATCGCTTCAGCGGCCTCGATCCCAACGCCGACTACGAAATCCATGCGGAAAAAGCGGGCGTCCAATCCTCCACGCACACTGTCTCGAGCTACGACAGCCGCACGGACATCACTCTGAATTTGAAAATCGAAAAGAAAAAAGGCTGAAATCCCTCCCTCGGCATACATTTCGCTCCCTTCGGGCAGCCATCCCAAATCCGCGGTCACGGGTTGACACATCTGTCGACATTCGATGAAATAAAGAAGAAACCATTCCCAAGCACGGCGAATCTAACTCGCCTGCTCGGCTTTCTGGAAATTCGGTCAGCCCAGTTGTTGCAAACTCATTCTCTCAGGAGAGAATTGGAGTTTCGTATGCCTAGCGCAATTGGGAAGCCGAGATATTTGTTTGTACCCACCCTGGTTCTATTGGCGTTCCTGGTTCCCTCCGCCTTTGCCCAACAGCCTCCAGCGCAGCCCCCTGCTCCCACTCCGCCTGATTCGCAATCCGAAAAACCGAAAGACGGCAAAGACGATCAGGACAAGAAAACTCCCGCCCCCGCGCAAGCGACTACGGATGATGTCGGCAAGAGCAAGCTCGAACAGGAAACCGGAACCATCAACGACCGCATCTTCGATGTCGTCCCCAACTACGGCACCGTTGAAACTGCCAAAAGCCTTCCGCCTCTCACGACCGGCCAGAAATTTCGGCTCGCGACGGCCGGCGTTTTTGATTGGGGCTCTTTTACCTTCAACGCGGGGTTAGCTGCCATCAGCCAGGCGAAGGATGATCCCAAATCCTGGGGGCAAGGTTGGGGCGCCTACGGACAACGCTATGGCGCTTCGTTTGCCGACAACAGCATTGGCACGTACATGACGACCGCCATTTTCCCGAGTTTGCTTCACGAAGATCCTCGCTACTACCAGATGGGCAAAGGCAGCTTCGTTCATCGTGCCTATCACGCGCTCAATCGGCTTTTCGTCACGCGCACCGATTCCGGCGAGGATCGCTTTAATTTTTCCGAGTCGCTCGGCAATGCCGCTGCGGCCGCTCTCTCCAACGTTTACCACGCGCCGGAAGACCGCACCGCCTCGCGCAATGCCTCCACGTTTGCGTTTCTCATTCTCTACGACGGCTTGGACAACGAGCTGAAAGAATTTTGGCCGGATATTCGCCGCAAAGTCTTCCACCAGAAGACGCCCCAACTCTAATCGTTTAGTCTTCTCGCTTTTCGTCTCGCGCGTTCCGCCAGGCCGCGCGCTAGTTCCCGCCCTCCGTTGTCGGCGCGGCCGGAGCCGATGCAACTACCGCGGCAACATTGCTCTCCGAAAGCGTTCGGTTAAACGCTGGCAGGTCCTCCCCCATCAGCTTCTTGTATTCCGCCGCCGCTCCTGCGAGTGCCTCTTCCTGCGTCTTCAGTAATTCCGCTTCAGTGTCGGTTGGCGCAAAGTCCGCGCCGCCTGCCACGTCCCCGCCCCCCGTTCCAACCTCGGCGTTCAGCCAGATCAGGTTCAGATACACTTTGTCCGCGTCCACGAAGTATTTGTCGTCGCTGTTCAGTTGCTCCGGCGCCACCAGCTTGATCTCCACCGCCCGCAGCTTTTTGTCCATGGCCTCCACGGTTTTCAGCAGGTCCGCCTTCTTCTTGGATTGCGCTTCATCCTGCGCAGGCGCTGGCTCGGGCTCGTCGTAGTCATCCGCTTCCGCCATCGGCGGCCTGTCTCCCTCGGCCTTCTTCGGCGGCCGCAGCATCGTCTCGATCACTTCCATCTGTTTCCGCAGCCATTCGATTTGGTTCACCGTATTCGACGTCTCCGTGATGTCGTCGCGTATCCTCAGCTGCATTTTCACCGACGATTCAATCGCCGCTTCCGAAGTCGTAACGCGCGGATCGGGCAAAACCGTCAGCGGCTGGGTAAATGCCTGCCCAGCCACGGTCAATCGCACCGAGTATTTGCCGGGAGCCACCATCGGCCCGACTTCCGCCGGTTTGATTCCCCAGTGCGTGATGGGCCGCGAGTCCGCGTCGCGAAAGCGCGGTTCCGTCCAAATATGCTGGTCGTCGGTAGGCGCGGCGCGCAGCGCAATCAGCCGCGGCGACTCGTAATGCATGTCCCACTTCACGCGATTGATCCCTGCGTGGCCTTTCGTCTCCAGCTTTCGAATCGTTTTGCCGTCCGAATTTAGAATCTCCACTTGCACGGGTTCTTTCGGCGCCGCCTTTAATTCAAAATTCAGCATCGCCGTTCCCCCGTGCACAAATCTTCGCGCGGGTCGCGGGTCGAAGAGAACGGTGGCTGCATCCGAATGGTTCTTCGCAAGTTGTTCGAGTGGCGTGATGTCGTCGAAAATGTAGAGTCCGCGCCCGTACGTGGAAATCACCAGGTCGTGAAACTCTTTCTGCACCACCGCCCACGTCACGGGCGCGTGCGGCAGCCCCGTTTGAAGCCCCGTCCACTGCCCTCCATCATCGAGCGAGTAGTACAAGCCATTTCCCGTCCCCGCGAACAACAACCCCGCGCAGTTCGGATCTTCGGCAATCGTTCGCACATAGGACAGCGGATGCTTCGGCAAATTGCTGTTGATGGCCTTCCACGTTTTCCCGTAGTCCGTCGTCTTGTAAATATAAGGATCGCGGTTGTCCACCAGATGAAAATCCACCGCGATATACGCCGTCCCTGCTTCAAAAGTCGATGGTGCGATGCTCGCGATGGTTCCCCATGCAGGCATTCCCGAAATGTTTTTCGTCAAGTTCGTCCAGGTCGCGGCGCCGTCCTTCGTGTACCACACCTGTCCGTCATTCGTTCCCGCCCAGATAAGACCTTTCTGGATTTTCGACGGCGCAATCGAGAAAACCACCTCGCCGTAAAACTGTCCCAGGTTGTCCCCGACGATTCCTCCCGACGGAACGATCTTGCTCGTATCCTGCGTCGAAAGGTCTGGGCTCGTCACCTTCCAGCTTTGGCCCCCGTTCGTCGTTTTGAAAATCACTTGGCAGCCGTAGTACACGGTGTTGTGATCGAAGGGATCGATCGCCAGCGGTGACGTCCAGTGGCACCTGTATTTGATATCGTTCGGCGGCGCATCCAGTGTGTGCAGGTAGGGGCTCACCGAACGCGCTTCCTTCGTTCGCGCATCCCACCGCGTCACTTCATCTCCATAGCACGTTGCCCACACGATGTTCGGGTCCACCTGGTCCGGCACTGTGAATCCCGATTCGCATCCGCCCATGTGCCGGTCCCATCCGCCTTCCGGTCCTTCCATCGGCACGCTCGGCCCGCGCATGTTCCCGTCATCCTGCATGTTGCTGTAGAAGTCGTAAGGAATCTGGTTGTCCACGTCCACGTGGTACATCTGCCCGATCGGCAGTTGGACGCGATGAAATCCCTTGCCGTGCACGGTCGTGATAATCATTCCCCCGTCATCGGTGATCACGAACCGATCCGCATTCATCGGATCGAACCAGATGTCGTGCGTGTCGCCTCCCCAGCGCACCTCTTGAAAATTCAATCCTCCATCCAGCGATTGAAAAAACGAGCTGTTCGCCACCAGCACTTCGTTGTCGCTCGCCGGCGATACCGCGATTCGCACGTAGTACCCCGCTCGCCCGACCAGCGCTCTCTGGTAATTGACCGCCTTCCAGTGCCCGCCCGCGTCGTCCGACCTCCACACCGAACCCTGGTCCGCCGTTTGGATCAGCGCGTACACGCGATTCGAATTGGTTGGCGCAATCGCCACGTCAATCTTCCCAACCGGAGGATGCGGCATACCGTGCTCCTCGATCCGCGTCCATTTCGTTCCGCCGTCGCGCGTCACATAAACCCCGCTCCCCGGTCCGCCCCCGATCTCCGCCCACGTGTGCATCTCTACCTGCCACATCCCTGCAAAAAGCACGCGCGGGTTGTGCGGATCCATCGTGAGCCCCGAGCACCCAACGTTCTCTCCTCCAAACAGCACACGCTCCCAATTCTTCCCGCCGTCCGTCGTGCGATAAACTCCCCGCTCTTGCTGCGGACCCGTCGTGCGTCCCAGCGCGCACACGAAAACAATGTCCTCATTCGATGGCTGCACGATGATTCGCCCGATTCGCCCGGTGTCCTGCAAACCCATGTTCGTCCAGGTCTTTCCAGCGTCCGTCGACTTGTAGATTCCGTTGCCCATCACGTCGCTGTCTCGAATCGCCCACGCTTCGCCCGTCCCCGCCCACACCACGCTTGGATCCGACGGCGCAACCGCCAGTGCGCCGATCGCCGCGGCCGGCTCTTTATCGAAGATGGGCACCCAGCGGTTTCCGCCATCCGTCGATTTCCACACTCCGCCCGAAGCCGCTCCCGCGTAATACGTGCTTGGATCGCCCGGCACTCCCGCCACCGCCGCGATGCGGTTTCCCACTCGTGGCCCGACAAAGCGAAACCGAAATTGGCCGTCCTCCGTCGGCTCCGTCTGCTGCCCGTGCGTCACCGCCACGCAGCACAATGCAGCCAGCAACGCGAGCCAAATCCTTCCGCTTCGTTTGAGCGTCACGAGAACCTCCCGCCAAAAAGTTTTTGGATTTCGATGTCCCAGTTGCCTGGAGCAAGCCAAACGCGCAGAGTATACATGATTCCCGCCGCCGCATCGCCGCTCTTATCGTGCAAATCTCTCCCCCAACTCCGCTCGCGATTTCATCTTGTGCACGTGCAAATTCATCGGATACACGCTCAATCCGCCCCAAAGAATTCGCAACTCGTTTTCATGGGTGGAAGCACAACAACGGAAAAGAACTGCAAGTAGCCTTCACGACTTTGTGTTGAGGCCCTGAAGCTTCTACGAGAAATGGTCTACGCCGAGAGGAACTGCTTGACGAGAGCCGCGGTGTCGTCAGGGTTCTCTTCGGGGAAAAAGTGGCCACCCTTCATCGCCTGTCCATGCGCGCGTGGAGCCCATTGCCGCCAAATGCCCAGCGGACCACCGTCCTTTGCATAGAACGTGTCGAGCGGTCCACCCTCGGCCCACAGATGCAGCATCGGGCATTCGATTTGTCTGGACGCTTCCTTGTCCGCACGATCATGTTCGACATCTATCGTCGCCGCGGCTCGATATTCCTCGCAGATTCCGTGAACGCGCGCCGGGTCGCGATAGTTGGAAACGTATTCCTCGAGAATCTCTGGGCCAAAGGAACCGTGCCCGAACGGGTTATCGAAGACGGCCTTGGGCGCGCCGAGCAGAAAGCTCTCCGGGAGCGGGGACTTTTGTGACAGCAAAATCCACGGCCAGTAGGTCTGCGCGAAGCGCGCATCTGTCCTGCTCCACGCTTCGAGAATTGGGATCACGTCGAATACACCGAGCCGCTCCACTCTCTTCGGATAATCCAGCGCAAGACGGTAAGAAATTCTTCCACCGCGATCGTGGCCGATCAGCGCGAAGGTCCGAAAACCGAGTTTGTCCATCACGTCGGCCAGTTCCTTGGCCATCGCGCGCTTTGAATAAGGAGAGTGGTCGCCCGTAGAAGCCGGAACCCCACTGCGGCCGTAACCCCGCAGGTCGACGCAGATCACAGTGTGATTCTCGGCCAGCTTCGGCGCGAGGAATCGCCACATGAGGCTGGTCCGTGGGAAGCCATGCACCAGCAGAATGGCCGGCCCCTTTCCATAGCGCCGCAGGAATATCGTGTTGCCTGAAACGTTGACCTGAGAAGTCTCGAAAGAAATTTGATCAGCCGAGCTCGCGCCGGCTTGTGCCGTGTTTTGCGCTCCCGCAAATTGAGTAAAGGCGCCCTCCGACAGGACGCCCAGTGATGCGCCGGCGAGCACACCAAGAAAGCTGCGGCGTTCCAACACTTCCTCCTCGCTCCGATTCCTCGTTGCGATTTCCATTCATTCCCTCACGCCACGAAGCTAAACTCCGAGTCCAGGTCTAGTCGTGGACGAAGGCGCTATCGCGACAGGCTTTCTCGCGCCGCCTCCAAAATCACGCCAACCACCAGGTCGGTCGCGGTGTACATCGGGCTATGGTCCACACGGCCTGCGCGGACCTTTGCATGCATCCGACCCGCGATAAATTGCTGCGTCTTCGGATTGATCATGCGGTCCTCTTCCGCAAGCAGAAACCAGGAGGGCTTCGTCCTCCATCCCGGCGCCGGCGCCTTCTCCTGAATGCATTGAACAGAAATTGGTCGCTGCACCGCCGTCAAGATTTTCGTCTGGTCAGTCGAAGCCTTGTGGGCTACAGCCCTGCTAAAGCCGTCGTCCGGCATCCAGATAAAACCGTACCTGTCCGGAGCCAATTTCGGCTGTTCTGGATGGGACTCGTCGCGGTAAAAGACCTGCGCGACGGTTTCGCCTTCGTCGGGCGCGAGCGCTGCGACATAGACGTAGGACTTCACTCTCTCTTCGCGCACTGCCCCAATCACTGCCCCTCCATAGGCATGCGCGGCTAAGACGACGGGGCCACTCGTTCGCTCGAGGGCACGAGTCAAGGCGGAAACGTCGTCACTCAATGAAGTAAGGGGGATCGGAGCACAAGTGACCTTTAGACCTTGTCGTTGCAAAGGGAGAATGACGTTGTCCCAACACGAGCCGTCGGCCCATGCTCCGTGGACCAAAACGATGCCGGAATCCTGAGGAAAGGAATTCATCGCGAAGCTTTATCTTCTCCGCTCTGGCGCATGATGCCATTCGACTCAAAGAAATCTCTCATCGCGGAAGCAATTTCAACAACGTGCGTCTCTAGCGCGAAATGTCCGGTTTCAAGGAACTGAATCTTCGCGTTGGGTATGTCCTTCCGAAACGCTTCTGCGCCCGCGGGAACAAAGAAAGGATCGTTCTTGCCCCAAATTGCGAGCAATGGAGGTTTTGACTTGCGGAAATACTCCTGGAATTTCGGATAGAGCTTCACGTTCGAGGCGTAATCCAGGAATAAATCGAGCTGAATTTCTTTGTTCCGAGCTCGTTCGAGCAGCGCCGTGTCCAATGTGTACGACTCGGGCGGAACACTCTCCGGATTCGCTACGCCGTGGGTGTACTGCCAGCGCGTTCCGCCCGCTGTCAAAACGCTTTGGCGGAGTATGTCCCGATTCTCTGCCGTGGGTGCGGCCCAGTACTTTCGGATCGGGCCCCAGGCTTCGCCAAGCCCTTCTTCGTAGGCGTTCCCGTTCTGCGAAACAATCGCTGTGACCCGTTCGGGATGGGCCATCGCCAAACGAAAGCCGGTTGGCGCTCCATAGTCGAACACGTAGATTGCATAGTGCTCGATCTTGAGTGCCCGCGTGAAAGCCTCGATCGTGCGAGCTAATTGATCGAACGAATACACATATTTTCGTTCAGCCGGGATCTCCGTGAATCCGAAACCCGGAAGGTCCGGCGCGATCACTCGGTAATCGATGGCTAGGCGCGGGATGAGCTCACGAAACATGAAAGATGAGGCCGGAAATCCGTGCAGCAAAAGAACCACCGGCGGATTGGCCTCGCCGGCCGCGCGATAGAACATCTGCACGCCATCGGCCTCGACCTTATGGACGGATGTAGGAGGCAGGCTGAATTGGGCAGCGCCTGCACTCGACGCTGCGCGTTTTGTGGCTGTTTGTGACGTCGCATCACTCATAAAGTTCGCTCCTCACTTGTTCCTCTTTAGCGCAGGTGGGAGACCAAAGGGCCAGGGTCTTCTTGAACAATGAACTTTCAATGTAAATCATTCTCGCGTTTGAAGTTCGTAAGGAAGATGGTCGGCAAATCTTAAACCGTACCTGACAAATCGCTGACGGATATCCGCCGCTGACGGATTCCCGACGGATCTACTGCCACGGGACGCTCGTTTGCCAAAACGGCTTGGAAATTCAGTCGCCACCGGCGGCGCTGGCGGCGCGTTTCTGGGGGACCGCGGCAGGGCGAAGAATTCGAAGTTTCCTCATTCTATAGACCAACGATGTTCGCTTCATTCCTAAGCGCGCGGCCGCGCCACCCTGTCCCCCGATCACCCAGTTGCTGGCTTCCAGCGCGCGAAGGATATGGTCCCGCTCTACCTCCGCAAGACCATTCATAGGGAAATTTGATTCCTTGTGAGGCTGGAACGGCTCCAGCTCGGAAACTGGCGCGCGCAATATCGACTGCGGCGATAGAATTACGGCTCGTTCAATAAAATTTTGCAATTCGCGAACGTTTCCTGGCCATGGGTATCGCTCCAACGCATGCATTGTCTCGGGAGGAATCACCTCAATCCGTTTGTTCATGCGTTGAGCGTAGAGTCCCGTGAAATGCCGCACCAGCGTCGGAATATCCTCTGTGCGCTGTCGCAGGGCCGGGACGTGGATAGGAAATACCTTCAGGCGATAATAAAGGTCTTCACGAAAGGTCCCTTGTTTTACCATCGCTGGCAAATCCCGGTGCGTGGCTGCGATCAGGCGCACATCAACTTTGTGCGTTCGGTTGCTTCCGAGCCTCTCGAATTCCTGCTCCTGTAAGACGCGCAGCAATTTAGCCTGAAGTTCCAGGGAGATGTCGCCGACTTCGTCAAGAAAGAGCGTGCCTTTGTTTGCGAGCTCAAAGCGGCCCGTCTTTTGCGCAATCGCTCCCGTGAATGCCCCTTTTTCATGACCGAACAATTCACTTTCCAAGAGGCCAAGAGGAATTGCAGCACAATTCAATTTGACGAATGCCTTTTCGCTGCGACTGCCCAGCTTATGTATTGCACGCGCAACGAGCTCTTTGCCGGTTCCTGTTTCTCCCAGGATGAGAACGCTCGAATCGGTGGGAGCCACTACAGAGACCAGGCCCAATGCGGTCTTCAACGCCAGGCTCCCACCGACGATTTCCCCGAACTCAGCGCTGATTTCCTCTTCGAGATAAACCCTTTGTTTTGTCTCTTTGTCTCTGTCCTTAATTGCCGTCTCGTAGTTCAACGCGTTCCCAACCGCATTGGCTACTTGGCCGGCAACCTGTTCCAGAAACTGGACATCATCCTTGGAAAAAGCCCTCTCAGATCGCTTCAGCGCGGTTAACACACCTACTACGCCGCTTCTGCCGATAAGCGGGAGATCGCACCCTGAGATCAAACCCTCTGCCATTACCCGTTGATAGAAAGTACGGCCTATATTGTTGCCAAAGCCATCGGGGTCGTCGCGTACATCTTCAAAATTGTTATAGTGCTGGGTTCTGCCTGTCCAGAAGGCTTTGCCACAAGCCGAACCATGGATTGGTATAATCGTCCCGTCACAGAGCGAACCTCGAGACTCAGGGTTGTACAAGGTCGTTAAGCGCAATTCGCCGCTATCCGCGTCCGGCAAAAGCAAAGCGCAAAAATCGCATCGCGTTACCTTCAACAGACTCCTGGAAAGCACCTCAACCAAGCGGCGAAGGTCTAGCTTGGAGTTGATGCTGTTCGTAATCTCGAGAAGCACCCGCAGCCGATCACGTTCACGCTGCAATGCTTCTTCGTTCATGCGGCGCTCAATCGCAATCCCGGTGATGTGGCTGGCGTTCTCGATTAACTGCAAGTCCGTGTTGTCCGGCGTGCGCGGTTTACGATAAAGGATCGCGAAAGTGCCGAGGACTTTGCCTTCCCTGGTGAACAAGGGTCGCGACCAGACGGAGCGAATCCCATAAGGCAGCATCAGGTGACGATAGTCATCCCAACTGGGCTCTGTAAGGATGTCGGTCACGTAGACTGGCTCTCGGCGATAAACAGCGGTCCCGCAGGATGCGCCTTTTTCGCAAACCTCCGTCCGCCCCACGCGTTCGCAAAATCCAGGAAGACCTGGCGCCGCGGCGCAATAGAGATAATTCCCCTCTTCATCCGAAAGCCAGATGGTGCAAAACAGGCCTTCCCCTTGAGATTCGACCAGCCGAGCAATGATCGTCAGAACTTCCGGCAGCGGCGACCCCGCGAAGATCAACTTCAGAATGTTGAGCACCGACTCGTTATGCGCCCCCTCGACTCGCGACGCGACTTGTCCCGGAAGTAGTATTGCTTTCTCCATGGAGGGTCCTTTCCTGCGAGCATTAGATTCGGCTGTGTGCCCCTTGGTTCTAATGCGGTCGGAATATGCAAGAGCTCAAAATAAGTTCGATGACTTCTGTCGTTTTTGACGAAGGTCTGAAATTACCTCAAAGGCAAAAGCCGATTTCATGGTCAGAAACGCGTGCTGGGTCTCAAACCCTACTTTAAGCCGGAACACACCAACCTGTCACGGTTCGCAGGCCGGTTTCGCGGTGACTGTGAGGTTGTCTCGTGTATGGCGATTTCTTTAGGCTCGAATCGGCTGCATGGGAGTGGCGGAAAATCGAGACGCTGGACATCTACGATGGCGTTCAGCCGGGAAGCACACCCTTGCATCCGCAAGCCACGCGCTCGACCGATGGCCGGCTACCAACCAACTGGCATGGAAAGAGACCCGCTGGCATTTTGCAGGCTAGTGAGGAATTAGCTCGCGATTTGGAGTCCCGAGGTTTAGTTCGCCGACCATATTAGTCAGAAAATTTGTTCCTGGGGACGACCTTGGCGGGTGTTTTCGGTTCTCCCCCCGCAACGCCAGTACAAGGTGAACTGCTCGCGTGCTTTTATTTGAATCAAAGAAGGAAGATTGGTGCCGGCGGGGGGAATCGAACCCACGGCCTAGGGATTATGAGACCCTCGCTCTTCCACTGAGCTACGCCGGCACAAGGCAATTCTCAATGCTACGGAGTCCCTTGCAAACGTGTCAAGCATTCCCGCTCCGCGCCGCTCTCCCATTTTTCGGTCGTGCAATCATTTTCATCCCTGCGCTCCGAACCGCTTTCGCCCGCCGCGCCAGGAAAGGGGACACTTTAGTCGAGATAACCCAGGGGACATTTTAGAAGACGTTTGACACCCGTTGAATCTCTCTTGACAAATCCGTAATTTCTGCTAGTATATTTCCTAGGTAAAACTGTATTTTGCTCTTAGCGCCGACATCCTGTCGGCGTTTTTGCTTTATGAGGCGCGTCTCAGCCCGAAGGTTCACCGGCCCCGTGGCGGAAAATCCTCCTGCTGGCAGATGCACGTCCACCGATCTGGCGCAGACGCTCCGCGCAAAACACGCTTGGTTGGCTGGATTCACATCCATAGCCTTCGAGCGCCTCTATGCTTCCTTTGTTTTCATACTCTTACGCACTCTTTTGCATTGCTCAAAATGCTATCTCCCATCTTTTCATCGTCTTCCGCACTCTTTGCCGAAAACATCCGGGGTGGGTGTATGCCAGTCAGGACAAGAAGGTTTCGTCTCGCTGTGCAACTCGCTGCACACGCACAAAATCCTGCAACCTTAATTTTTTCATGGGCTTACTCGCGATTCTCTGGATACCCCGGGGGTGGGGCAGTGGCACAGGCTTCAGCCTGTGCTCTTTTGAGGTGCAGACCGGGGGGATGGCTGACAGAATAGACCGGGAGGATCCCTGACACTGTGCAGCAACTCAGGGTGCAGCGACCTCAATCACGACCAAATCTCACCCTGGACTCTCTGCCGATCGGCCAACTTCTGGCCCCTTGCCCCTGCCCAGAAGTCCTAGAAGGATTAGTACTACCGTACCGTTGACCCTACACGTCCTAAAACCTATCCTTGCCCCGTTGTGCAGTGACGGTCCCGTTTCAGCCAGCGAAAGCTTGGCGAAGGGGCGGGACGGGTACGAGTGTACCTATACGGAACAGGTCCGTATCATGGGCTACTTGACATCCCTATAGTTAGGGATAGAGTGTCTCCGGGTGTTTTCCATCCCCGGAGGCAAAATGTCAAGGAAACTCGTGGTTGTGTTGCTCGTCATGCTTGTTTTGGTGGGAGCAATGGGCCTGAAGACGTTAGTTACGGCGCACGCTGACGGCACCATTATGATGGCTGCCGGTTCTGCTCCAGCGCCGCCGACACCGTACAGGGCCGGAAGTGCACCGGCGCCGCCAACGCCTTATCGCGCTGGCAGTGCACCGGCACCACCAACGCCTTATTGATAACCGCGCAGTATCTGCAGACGTAAGACAGTAGATTCTGCAGAGCGGGGATCAGGGGCGTAGATAGGAAGAAACGTGCCTGGTCCATTTGCATATTTCATCTGGTTCGTAGGCACTCTCTGCGAAGCAATCGTATTGGTGTGCGCGCTCAAGAAACACGCCTTCCGCCGCTATCTCCTTCTTAATATGTATGTGATCGGCCTGATGGTTTCTGAATTCGGTCGCTACCGCATTCTTGCGGAATACGGATTTACGTCCAAGCAGTATCAATATTTCTACTACTACTCCGACGCCGTTCTTACGATCTTCCTCTTTTTTGCGCTCAGCACTCTTTACTCCCACGTCTTCAGCGAGATGAACGCCGAAAACTACGTCAAGCTCGGCACGATTTTGCTGCTCGCTGGAACCGCCCTTTTCACGTACAGCGTTGTTGCGCAATCCTCCGCGAAGCTGGTCACACACTTCGTCGTTGAGCTCTCTCAGAACCTCTACTTCGTGGGCCTGGTCCTCACATATGTGCTGTGGGGCGCCATACTCAAGCTGCGCGAAACACGCACTCGCCTCGTCCAAATTGTGCTTTCGCTGGGCGTTTATTTCAGCCTGATTGCGGCCAATTACGCCATCCGCAGCTTGTACCCTTCGCTCAGCACTTACTTCGTCCCCCTGGTGCAGGTCTTTGCGACGTTCCTGCCGCTGGCGTGGGCTTATGCATTCTGGCGCTTGCCTGAAGATGCGCGTCTGGCCCCGGCGAGACTGGCGATGATACCGCGATGATGGCCTCAATCATTCTCGTCTGTTCGGTGGTTTTCCTGCTGCAGTTCTTCGTGTCCTACTGCCGCTCGCTGATCGCCGCTTCGATCAAGCATCCTCTTTCGGCGGAAGTGCAGGACGTCACCGGCATCAAAACCGCGGCCGCGGGCGAGGATTTCGCGCGCGTCGTCCAGCTCCTTCAGCTCTGCCCGGATCGCCCCGAAGATCGCAACGGGATCCAGGCCATCGGCGCCTACTTCAATCTTTTGGGCTTCGTCCGCTCCACGCTCGCTCGCATGGTTCCTTCGCTGCGCGCCTGGACGGAATCGGAGCGCGGGCAATGCACCTACTTTGCCGCTGTCACTCTCGAACGCCGCATCGCGTTCAGCAGGGATATGTTCGCACAGCAGTTGGAATCGTAAGTAACGCTCTCTAGTTCTCTCGCTTTCTCTTCTCGCGTTTGGCTGTCGGATTCGCCACATCTTTCTCCCATTCCTGGCTTGACTTTTTCGGTCTTGTGCTAATCTATTTTTGTTCTCTCCTCACCGGAGTGGACGCGTCCGCAGCGCAAAACGACCGGTGACAAAAACATGCTTGCAGTGTGGCGCGATTCTGCCTTCGAGCGTACGCGCCTGTAAATTTTGTGATTCATCCTTTGTGGCGGATTCGTCTTCCGAAGCGCCCAGCTTCGCGCGAAATCCCCAGGGAAATTCGACTCTGAAAACGAACCGAAGTTTTGCTTCTGACGCCTCGGGTGCGTCCGAAGCATGGCGCGGCGAGCTTTCGCAGCGCCTCCAGGCCTATCGTGCGCGCCGGCGAAAGGTTGCGCCGAATCTCAATCAGTCGGAGTTCCCCTTCGAAGAGCCCGCGCCGGAACCGCCGGCCGAGGCTACGGTTGCCATTGCCGAAGCGCCACTGGCAGCGGACGACGACTTCTCGTTCACGATCGCCATCGGCCGGAACGCCGCGGCTCGCGAAGATTCGCGCATGGTTATCGATGTTTCGCTGCCGCCTGCGCCGGACCAGCCATTCGACCAGACGCCTTGCGCGAATGTGGATAGCGACCCACAGGGCCTTTATCCGGTCGCATCCATGGACGAGCGCCGAATCGCCGGACTGATCGACGCCGGATGCTTGCTCTTCGCCTATGGCGGATTTCTCACGCTCTTTGGTTCGCTCGGCGGGCAGTTCACGTTCAGCAAACTGAGCGCGGCCGTTTGCGTCGCCACATTCGTCATCGTCTACTTGCAATACTTCGCTCTCTTCACCGTGTTCGGCGGCACGACGCCGGGCATGATGCTGCGCGGTCTGCACGTGGTCAGTTTTTCCGGCGAGACTCCAACGCCGCGGCAAATGCTCTGGCGCAGCGTGGGCTACATGCTTTCCGCCGGAACTTTCTTCATGGGTTTTCTATGGTCGATGTGGGATGAAGATGCCTTGACCTGGCACGACCGTTTGTCCCGCACGTATCTTTGTCCGGCGCCGACGTTTGCGGAAATGGACGTAACGCACCCGGCGCATAGCCGCTGATTTCTTTTTAGAAATTATATATTCGAAAAAAGCCGCGCTAGCTTCGGCAGCTTCGCACAATTCGCACGATAGCTTTCAGGCAAAGCTCGACATCCGCTTCTGTTGTCGACCACGAAGAAACGCTCAGCCTCATCGCGGCTTTTCCCTGCCACGTCGTTCCGCCGCACCAGCACGTGCCATCCTCTTGAACGGCGCGGATGACTTTTTGCGTGACCTCGGCGCTCCCGAAAGAAACGAGCACCTGGTTGATCACCACATCGTTCAAGACTTCGAAGCCCGCTTCGCGAAATCCTTCGGCAAATCGCTGGGCGTAAGCGCATGTTCGTTCAATCAAGGAACGCAGGCCCTCGCGTCCTAGCGACTTCAGGGTGGCCCACAACTCCACTCCCCGAGCTCTGCGCGACGCTTCGGGCGTGTGATACATGGGCTCGCGCCGCGCGCCCGCCTCAAGATACGCCGCCGTCATCGTCATTGACCCGCGGAGCGCCATTCCATCTCTCACCAGCACAATGCCGCTGTCGTAATTCACATTCGGCCACTTGTGTGCGTCGGTGGCCCATGAATCGGCCTGTTCGAGGCCTACAGTTAAATGCCGGTACTTCGGAGAGATCATGGCCCACAAGCCGAACGCTCCATCCACGTGGACCCACGCGCCTTGTTCATGAGCTCGCGCGCAAATTTCCGCCGCAGGATCGAAGGATCCCGTGTTCACATTGCCTGCCTGAATGCAGAGCAGAGTGTTCCGGTTGAGGCGCGGCAACTTGTTCGCGCGCATGCGTCCTTGTCCATCCACTTCAACGCGTGTGAGGCGCGTCTTTCCAAAGCCTGCGAGGCTAAGCGCCTTCAAAAGCGAGGCGTGTACTTCGTCGCCGACGACAACTTCTATGGGCGGCGCTCCAAACATGCCGTTATCCTCGACGTTCCATCCCATGCGCGAGAGCAACGCATGACGCGCCGCGATCAACGCCGTGAAATTTGCCGCCGTCGCGCATGTGACGAGTCCGCCTTCACATTGCGCGGGCAGACCGAGCGCTTCGCACACCCAGCCGAGCGCAACCTCTTCCAGTTCCGCCGCAACCGGCGACATGACGCGCAACGCCGCATTTTGATCCCACGCTCCTGCAAGCCAACTCGCCGCAAGGGACGCGGGCAACACTCCGCCGATCACGAATCCAAAATAGCGACCGCCGGTGGACGCCAAAGTCGCGGGAGAGCCGACTTCGTCCAAAATCTCAAGCACCTGCAAGGGATCGCTGGGCGACGCGGGAAATGGTTCGCGGAATCTTGCAAGATTCTGAATGTCTTTTTCGGCGGGTGTGACCCGGCGTTCGCCGATTCCTTCCACATACTTCTGCGATCTCCGCGCGGCTTCCTCCAGAAGATTCGCCTTTGTTGATGTTGCCCGTGAATCGGTTTGCATGAGAACGCCGCCTTTCGAAATCGGATGCGCGATCGCGGAAAACGCGGGGACTAGAAAGCGCAGCCGCGCAGCTTAGCAGTTTAAGGATTCGAAAAAGGAGGGCAAGAGCCGGATTGGACCTACGGGAATGCTACTTGGACTTAACGACGACTTCGTCGGAAGCGATCTTTCCATCGCGAATGAAGATGATGCGGTGCGCGTGCTGAGCGATGTCGCTCTCGTGAGTGACGAGAATGATCGTGTTCCCCTGCCGATGGAGATCTGCGAACAGGGCCATGATCTCTTCGCCGGTCTTTGAATCGAGGTTGCCGGTCGGCTCGTCCGCAAGCACGATCGATGGTGAGTTCACAAGGGCTCGCGCGATGGCCACGCGCTGGCGCTGTCCGCCGGAAAGCTCATTGGGCTTGTGCTGCATCCGGTCTATCAAGTCCACGCGCTCGAGGGCTTTCTTGGCCTTCTCGATGCGCTCCTCCGCAGGCGTGCCGTTATAAATCAGCGGAAGCTCCACGTTGTGAAGGGCAGTGGCGCGAGGCAGCAGATTGAACGTTTGAAAGACGAAGCCGATCTCTTTGTTCCGAATGTAAGCCAGTTCGTCGTCGTCCAAATCGCTCACGAGGCGGCCTGCAAGCCAGTATTTTCCCGAACTTGGAGAATCCAGGCAGCCGATGAGATTCATTAACGTGGATTTTCCCGAGCCGGACGGGCCCATGATGGCCACGTACTCGCCTTTATGGATGGTCACATCCAAGCCGCTGAGCGCGTGTACTTTTTCGGAGCCCATTTCATAGACTTTCGTAAGGGCTTCCGTCTTGATGACAATGCCGGAACTGACCAAATCCTCGCGGTACGAGTCGGTCGTTGTCGTCTCCAAGGGCATTCGATAGTCCTCGCGTCTGCTGACTCGTTAGCTCTGCTGGTCGTCCGGCTTCTTGGGCGCGGAATTGTCCACCTTCACGCTGGCTTCGGGCTTCAGAGTTCGCAGCGCCTTGTAGCTGCCGACGACGATTTCGTCGCCGACTTGCAATCCCTTGGTGACTTCGATGTTGGTGATTCCGGTGATTCCCGTCTCAACCGGCCGGAAGTATGCCTTCTTGCCGTTTACAACGAAAACTCCCTGGACTTCGTCCTTATTCGGATCGCCGGGCAACGCGGGCGGAGGCGCAGCCAGCGTCACGCCGGAATTCCCCTGGCCTCTCGCGTTCTTGGCGGCCTCGTCGAGATCCTTGCGCGTGCGCACCGCGAGCGCCTGAATCGGAATGGCAATCACGCTCTTCTTTTCCGCGGTCTTGATTTTGGCCGTGGTGGAAAGACCGGGCCGCAAATTGTCTGGCGGATGATCGAGCCGCACAACGACCTTAAAGTCCTTCGCTTCCTGAGTGCTCGTTGTGGATTGCGTGGTCGCCAAACCGGAACTGCGAAGCGTGGCTTGAGAACCAATCTCCGTCACCGTGCCGGTAAATACTTCGCCAGGGAGGGCATCGATGGTGACATCCGCTTGCTGTCCCAGCCGCACGTTGATGATATCGGTTTCATCGACCTTCACTTCCGCGGTGACCACGGACATGTCGGAGAGCGTCATCAGAAAGCTGCCGTTGGAATTTTGAATTCCAGGCACGACGTAGTCGCCCACGCGTTCGGGTAAGTAGCTGACAATTCCGTTGATGGGCGAAGTGTAGATGGTCTTCGACAAGACGTCCCTGGTGCGCACCAGCATGGCCTTGTTCTGATTTACTTGCGAGCGGGTCTGATCCAGCTGCGCTTTCAAAGAGACCATGCGTTCGCGCGAAGAATCCACGGTTGCGGCAGCGGCGTCATACGCGCTCTTCCGCTGATCGAAATCCTGCTTGGGGATCAGCCCGTCCTTGAAGAGGCCTTGGCCGCGTTCCCAATCCAGCTTGGCTTTTTCCAGATTCGCCTGTTGCGTTACCAAATCCGCCTGGGCTGCCCGGTAGCTCGCGTCAGCCGCTTGCACACCGTCCTCCGCGGAATGAATGGCCGCCGCTTGCGCGTCGACGTCCGCGCTGGCTTGAACGTTTTCCTGAAGCAGCAACTTGTCGCCCCTCTTGATGTGGTCGCCTTCTTTGACCAGGATCGCCGTGATCCGGCCGAATCCCTGAGCCGTGACGTTCGTGTATGTGGTTGGCTTGATCTCGCCGGAAGCCGTCACAAGCGAGACCAAATCATCCTGCTTCGCCACCTTGGCCGTTTGAACCGTTACGACGCCCTTGTTCGCCTGGTTGACGCTGAACAGCACAATTCCCAAAAGCACAGCGGCCGCCGCCGCCCCAATGACTGCCTTTTTCCACGTCTTCATGTGTTTCCTCTTTGATGCAACCCGGAAAGATCCCTTTGCGCCCCCCTGGCAAAACTCCTCACAGGGACACAGCCCCACACTTTATGTCGCTTGGCCTCTACTTTGTCATACGTCCTTGTGGGTCGAAAAGTTTCGCCAGAGGATGCCGCCCGGGCACCGGTTTTGTTTCTCAACCGCGCCCACCGGCTCTGGCAAAAGACAGCTCAGCCGACTTCAGGAAGTTAGGCCCGAATCTCCTCTATATTGTAGATTCAAAACCACCTAAATGAAAGAATTCCTCGAAGCGCTCGCTGGATGCGCCAGCGAAAACCCGACCTCTCTCATAAGACGTCTCGTTCCGCAAATTGTTACCGATGAGAGGGGCTTGTTTGCGCGGTAGGTGTCGCGACGTGGATACACAGAGCTGGAGGGAACAAGCGGAAAAAGCGGTTCGCAAATGCCGCGCAGGTGCATCCGAGGTTTGTGGTAAACTGTCAAAACCGAACGCCGGAGAGGTGGCCGAGAGGCTGAAGGCGGCGGTTTGCTAAACCGTTGTACGAGCTAAAACTTGTACCGGGGGTTCGAATCCCCCCCTCTCCGCCAGATTTCCCTAACTGTATCTAGCATCGAGACTTGCAGTCTTGCCGTACGAACAACTTCTACATTACGCGTGAACCTTCAAGCCTTCCTGGTTGCACAGTAGTTGCACACATCATTTCCAAGGTCTTCATCGCCTTCGCCGCGTCGACGCTTACGGTCTTCACGTAGATGTTCATCGTCGTAGTGACGTTTGCGTGCCGCAGAATTTGTTGAATCACCTTATCGGAAACTCCAAGTCTGTGCAGATTCGTGGCCAGGCCTCTGCGAAATGCATGCCAGCCATGCCAGCGTAGGTTCGCTTTCTCAAGCGCCGGCCGTATAACATCGACGGCAAGCGCTTCCAAGTTCATCGGTTGTCCAAGTTCATTCGAAAAAATGAACCCGTGCTGCGGATCGCCACACTTGGCCCGATGTTGCTCCAGAAGGATTTTCAGCTGGGCAATGACCGGAATGGCGGCCTTGCTCTTGGGACGCTTCGGTTCATCTACGTGGTTCCGCCAAACGGATTTCATGACCCGTATCTCGGAACCGTCGTAATCGTCCCACATGAATCCTCTGAGTTCTCCCTTGCGAGCTCCCGTGAACGCTGCCGTGGCGACTACCGTTGCGGCGGGCTCGGGAAGAATAGCCAGCATCTGAGCTTCTTCTTCGAGCGAGTACGCGCGGGTTTCCGCCGCAGGACGTGCCTTGGGAATTTCGACATCATGCATGGGGTTCGGATTGTCCAACACTCCTTGGCGGCGTGCGTAGCGAAATACGCCGCTCAGGAAATGCTTGATATGACCAAGTGTTGTGCGGCACAGATCCTCGCGCCGAGCGATGGCTTTCAACATCTGCTCGCCTTCCAAGGTTCTGACGTCGCGCAATGCGACAGCACCATTCGGCTGCACGTACCGCAGCCAAATGTTCTTGTATCCGCTATACGTGGACCGCCTTTTTTGGTCCGCCACATAGGGCAGATAGGAGATTTCGATGAAGTGGTTGAGGCTCATCGTGCTTTCCGGTCGAATCACGCCGTCGTTCAAGGGCCGAAGGATTTCCTCAGCCAGCTGTTCGGCGGCACGCTTGGTTCGGTATTGGCCCGTTGCCTCTGCGAGTTTGCGGCACTTCTGGATGCGTTGGACCGAACCGCCTTCCAACTGCACAGTCTCGCGGTAGCGGACGTACCAATTCGAACCTTTCTTAAAAACATAACCTGCTTGGTGGTGGCGGATTCTTGTCATGTTCCTCCTTTTAAGGAACCCGTCCCACACGCCTGTTGTTCCCCTTCACTATACGCCGCCGAATCCACTCTTCAAGCCCCGGGCTACCCCAGAGAAAACGGACATATTTTCCTAAGTTCACGTGCGGGAGAGGATCTTCGGACCTGGCGCGAACTTGGTCCCGAATCCAAGAGGCGGGAACGGTAAGACGGCGCGCCATCTCCCGACTGTCAATGAACTCGTACATCGTTAGCTTCTCGGGCTCGTCGCTTTCCACGCCCGAAGAACTCAGTTGAGAGGACAAGTGCTGTCGAAGCACACTGGGACGGAAAGAAGAAGTGTTCGGCTCCGTCCTCCTGGATGCATTATCGATCGCGGGCTCGTTATTGGACATCGGACCTCCGATTACGGAATAGAGTTTCTGAACGTAACGATCGGCGTTGGGACTGAATTGGAGTTCCTGCGGGCCTCGCGTGCTCACGCGTTCCGTTCGTGAATTCCGTGCTCGCCCCCAGGATCAGTTTCCTGGTCCTTGCTGGTCAGCTCTGCCTGAGCTTTGGTCACGGTCCTTTGGGCGTAGTCCTCTGGATCGGATTTGTCAGACGCGCGGTACCGTGCAATCTGCCGGATGACTTCTTCGGCGTTCTCGCCACGGACCAAAGCGCGTTTTGCAAAAGCCCAGTCGTGCTCGGATTGGCTCAGGTTCGCGCGTGGCACTGGATCACGCGTGGGTCGGCTGTGGTAGTTCTGGCGGGGAGAGTCCTGGGAGTCGACATGCAGTTTGAAATCGCGAAGATTGTAAATATCTGTGGATTCCCTGCGAGCCTCCACATAGAAATCGACGCCGTATTTCTTGTTGGCGAATCCGGGAACCCGCAAGACGCGGGTGGCGTCGGTTGCGGCGGAATCTCCACCGAACTCGCGCGCCATGGCGTGTAAAAGTCTTTCCGCGTCGTCGAGGCTCATCCCTTCCACCTTCCAGACGATTTGGAATTTCCCGGGGGAACTCGTGAGGACGTAACTGGGTTTAGGGACAGCACTGGAATTCTCAAGAGATTCGAGTGCTTCCGGCCCTCCATGATCGAGGTCGAGATAGACATGCCGGATGCAAGCGATGTCTTCCTTGGTTCGCGTCGAAGCGTCCCGCCGGAGCGGGTTCATCCCTATATAAATATCCGACCCACTCGCGTTCTTGTAGCGCAGCCATGCTTGAAACTCGGGGCCCGACGCTTTCTGTGCGCTGGTAATGCGTTGGATGGTTTCACCGAAGTCCCGGTTCAACACAAGCACGGCAATCCGGTCGCTCTGCTCGAAGTTGTCGAGGACGTACTCCGATGCCGACATGGTGTGACCCACGGCGCTCATACGAACTCCTTGCGGCTGTCCAAGACGAAGCCGTAGTTGTATTCATCCCGGTCGGCGTCGTAGCCATGAATTTCCACGACCTCGGAGACGAAACGCCGACCGGGCCGGCGCTCGAGATGCACGACGACATTTACGGAATCAGCGACATTGGTTTTAACAGAGCGATACGGGAGGTCCACTCCGCTCTGCAAAACACAACTTGTGAATCGGGCCAGGGCCTGCTTTGCGGAAGTGGCATGGACGGTCGAAAGACTCCCGGAGTGTCCCGTGTTGAGGAGTTGTAGAAGATCGAAAGCCTCGCTCCCGCGAATTTCCCCAAGAATCAGTCGGTCGGGCCGGTGACGAAGAGAGGCTTTGAGAAGATCCCGGATGGTGATGCCCGGCAACGCGTTCTGTGGCTGACGTGCTTCGAAACGAACCAAGTTGTCCTGGCAGAGATGAATCTCGGAGGTGTCCTCGATGAGAAGGACCCGTTCATCGGAAGGAATGAATTTCCCGAGGACATTCAACAGCGAGGTTTTTCCGGAACCGGTGGATCCGGCGATCAAAATATTTTTCCGGGCGAGCACGTAGCTTTCGAGCTGGTTGGCGAGCCACCGTTCCAAGGTTCCCGCGCGAATGAGGTCGTCGATCCCGAAGTGGCGTGAATTGAACTTTCGGATGGTCAGTGTCACCCCGTTCACGCTGCAAGGCGGTATTACCGCAGCCACACGGCTGCCATCGGGGAGGCGCGAATCGAGGATCGGTTTTGATTCGGAGATGTCGTCACCCAGTCTTCGGGCGATATTCTTGACCGCGACCATCAGGGATTTTTCGCCCAAGCTGACGCCTCGAACGGGCTCGATGAATCCCGCCTTCTCAATGAAGATGTGGTCCGGCCCATTGACCATGACCTCGCTGATGGAATCGTCGAGGATGAGATGCTCGATCGGTTTCAAAAACGGAAGGATGGTTTCGAATCCATTCATTAGAGTTCTCCGTCCGCGAGCTGGCGGAAGTAGGATTTGTTCACGTCGTTGTAGTAGGGCTTCAGATAGCAAAACATCGGCGGCATCGGATTCGTGCCGTCGTAGGCGATGGTCACGGACTGCGCGTTCTTCAATTCCATGAAGATTTTCGTGTCGAAGCGAAGATCATGGTGGGGGCTGTAGCTTTTGGAGGCTGTGATATTCGCCTTGGGCGAGAGGGCCCTGCCGGTGAGGAAGCTGACGTTTGCATCATGACCGCTTTCCGAAAGGTTGTAGCTGGCTTTCAGTCTGTCCTCACGCCCGCACAGCTCGCTCGCGATCCGCGCGGAGAAGTCGTCGGAAAGAGACAAGAATATCTTCGTTCGAAAAGTCTGAAGCAGCGTGCGCCAGGATTCTCCCGGAAGCGCGGACTTAAGGGAGCTGATACTTTGCGTCGCGATGATGGGGATGCACCTGGGCTGCCTGGACAAGCTGAAGAACTTCTCATCGCCTGTCGGTTCACTTTCACCAACGGTGGCGAAATGTTGGTACTCATCGCAAAGGAACAGCACTTGCCGGAAATAGCTTCCGGGATTCTTCTCCATGATGGGCACCCGATTGAGCACGGCTCGTTCGAAGTCGAGCTTCAACATCACTCCGAGGGCCTTGGCGAGGCCCGCATTCATCGCGATTGGGAAGTTGAGACTGCATAAATTGCCTTTTTCAATGAGCCATGCAATGGAAGGCAACGGCTTGCCGAATTTGAAATCAGCATTCGCCTGGGGGTCGTAGCACTCGGCTGGCGGACAGAAAGTCCCTTTGACATCCGGGTTGTCATCGAAAAGGGAAAGAAACACCGAAATCCCCTCGACAATCGAAGTGCGTAATTTTGGCTCGATCCTTTTCCAATCGTGAAAGAACCAGCGCTCCACGGCCTCCAGCTGTGCTTTTTTCTGAGCGGGCAAGGGATCGTTGCGCGAGGCGTTCTCGGCCTCCCACTGTACGTGTTTCTCTTTCAATACGGCGAGGAGACCTGGCGTCAGGGGCGCGCGGAAGCGGTTGGATTCCTTGTCGAGGTGGAAGTGAAATGGATCGAGGTCGCGAGGATACTTCAGATACTCCTCTTCCCATAGCAACGCGGAATCGGCTTCGATGAGCCGGCGCTGTGCTTCTCTTATTCTGCTTTCGAGCAGGTCCGGGTTGATCGCACATTCATAGACATCGAAGAGCGTGACGTAATCGAAGGCAACCTTGTGCAGCAGGATGATGAACTTCACGAGGTTGGTGTAGGCCTGCTGCCAGAAGGGTTCCTTGCCGCGGCCGAAGAGGTTGTTCAATAGCGAGGCGATGTTGTAAGCGAGCGCGTAGGCGTCGAGATCGTTGTGAAGAGGGTTGTAACGATACTCGGATGTGAGGCTGATTTCGACGTAGTCGTCGGCACGACCGTGACGCGACAGGATTTCGCGGACACGCGCACAAAAGTCCCCCTTCACTTCAAGAATGAGACCACCGATGCGCCTGTCAGGGTCTGCGGCGCGATAGGCGAGAATCTGTTCAGCGAACGGATACATCGCCGAGGCGGTCTTCCCCGACCCGACGGCCCCCACGATAGCGATGCCTGTAAAAAGGCCCCGTTCGGGAATAACCAGCCAATAGGGTGTCTCCGAGGGAATTTGTTTGCGGGGATGATGTACCTCGCCGAGCACAAGAGAGAGTTCCCCCCTCATCGGAGCATCGGGATAGAGGGGCAGTCTTCCCGCACGAGGTTTACGGCTTCCCTTGAGGGCAAAAATGTAGACGCCGGAAAGCAGGATGGAAAAGACGATATAAGGCGTCGTGTAAAGGAAAAGGGTGTAGGAGTACTTGAGCAAGAGAAATGCGGAGTGCGCTCGAAGAGCCATCATTTGGAGAAAGAGATTGGACTCGGGGAATGGAGCCTTGAAGTAGAGGGCCATTCCCGTCGCCGCCGCGAGCAGACAGGCAAAGAAGTGTCTGGAGTGAAGAATCCGTTGCATCATGCCCGGGCCGCCTTTGCAGTGGCGTGACCATCCCTCCTGTCCGCCTGAGTCTGCTGTTGCTTGCGCCAGCGGCGGAATTCCGCGTCTCTCCAGATGACCATTTTCAACGCGGAGTTGACGACATGGTCCGGGGTGCTCTGGATGAAGGTGGCGTATTTCTCGACGGCGACCGCGATCGGCTCCTGCAGTTCGTATTCGCGCTTCACCATGTCGGGCGGTTTGTTAATGATGGACATCGCTTTTCTCCTCCTCTTATTGTTTCTGGCTGCCCTTGTTGCACGCGGAGAAAACACTTCGGAACTGAGCCTTACCCAGTTCACTGGGCTGGAGCGACCGCCACGGTTTCCGTGGCAACGAAAGTGGGGTCGCTCCAGCCCAGCCCGGTGTTTTCTTCGCATCCAAAATCAACCGTCGCGCCAGGCGCAACCTATGTGCTCCTCATAACTTCCGTTCACCAGAGAGGTGAACGGAACCGTGAACGGGACGGTGATCCGCGTCGTTCACGTCCTGTTCACCCGCTTTCTAATTCTTTCGTCGATCGGTGAGTGCCCATTCCGCACGAGATAGGTGTCAAAAAAGACGGTTCGTCCCGGCGTCCGATGCGAGAACTCAGACCGTAAATCGCGCTCGGAGACACTTCCCGCGATCCATTCTTCGTACAACCTGTCAAAGCGCTCGCCGGAAAAGCGCCGCCGCGCTTCGTTCAGGAACTCAAAGTCCGCCGCTACCGGCACAACATATTCGTGGTTTTCCCATTTCCGGCGAACGTTGAAGTACCGGAGGAGTCCGCTTGAGACGTCGGATTCGAGAGGCTGCTTGACGATAGCTCGGAAGCGCTCTTCGGCACGCCGGAACTCCGTGGCTCGGGGCGCAATGTACAGGAAGCGAAACGAGTTCAAATGCCTGAAGAGTGCTTGATAGGCTGCGAGGTGAGAACTAAGACGCCGCATCCCCCCGGTCCCGGAATCCACGTAGCCAAAGGTGACCACAGGCGGAGCATCTAGGATGGGAGCTTCGAGAAACAGAGGAAACTTATCCACGAAATAGCGAACGGTGGGATGACTGCCAGCTACCCCCTCGTAAACCTTCGCGGGGAGAACGTCCTTCGGAACAGCGAGAGATTCACAGAAGAGATTGACCTTGTCGCCTTCGGTTTCAAGGAACTCGTGATCTGGATTCTCAAGGAGGTAGTCCATCTGCACGAGACGTGTCCGAATGTATTCGAACGAATGCTTGCGGCGATTGCGAACGTTGTCCTTATCAATGGGCCCGTACACAAGCCGGGAAAAGAGATGGAAAATGCACCCCGCGCCCATGTAATCGCGCACTGTGGCGTGCCCATGCTTAAGCAGTTTCTGTGCGAAGGCCATGGAGCGCTTTCCCCGGCTCGCACCGGTAAAGGCATTGAAGTGGCGCATGGTGAAGTAGCCGGAGTGCGTTGCCACCAAGTAGAGAAAGCGGGCTTCCGCCTCCGTATACCCGAGTGCGGCAATTCGTTCGATTTGGTCTTGAGGCATCTTCATAGCGATAAAATCTCCGCTGTTAATTCGCGTTGATCCAGAACGCGCCTGAGGTTTGCAACGTCGTTTGCATGGGCGTAGATGGAAAATCCGGCACGAACTTTTTCCGCGAGATGCCGCCCGCGGTAGTGGCTGGTGGCGAGTTCGATGTCAACGCGGGCACGTTCCCAAGCTGCGGTGTCGTACTCGATGCGCACGTCCGGAAGGGGAATCTTTCCGCGCACCACCTGAAGCCCATGATGTTCGGCGACGGCGCGTTTGCTTTCGGCCGAAGTACGGTCCGGACCGAGTTTCGCGAGGTCATGGAAGACCTTTTTTTTCAGCTCATAGTCGAGGACGACGCGGAGGTTCTGTCCGCCAGCGCGTTGAATTTTGTCGGCCGCTTTCTGGTAAAGCCGGTAGAGGTCCGCATCATGATGCGCTTCGGGCGGCTTTCGAAAACCAAAGTAGAGCGCCTGCTGCTTATCGGCGATTCTGTTTGCGGTGAGGAAACGGTGGCCGGCCTTCGTAAGGGCGAGGAGCCGTCGCGAGCCTGTTTCCTCGTGAGGAATCGACTTCATCTGGACCAAGCCTTGCCGGACGAGGTTTTCGACATCAGGCCCCAATCGGCGTTTGTCACTGCCATAGGCGAATTCGGTGAGGTCTTCCTGGGCAATCGCGCGGAATTTACCGACATCCACCATCGTTGCGATTTCTGAGCTTCGCAGCCGATAGGTGCGGCCACGGATTTCATGGACCTTGCGCGGTTCAAGAAAACGAGCTGTGCCGGAATTGGTTTGGGACGCTGTTCCCTGCTCACGCTCTCCCCGGATCTGATCATGCGGCTCCTCGATTCGGGAGGGTGGGTGAGCTCTTTGATCGCATTCATTGGGCACCGCGCGCGAATGGATGTTCTCTCCGGGTTCGTAACCTCGGGCCATTTCAGTCGGTCTCCTCCTCAATCCAGGGCGCCGGGACTTCGGTTTCACCGATGTGAAGCTGTTTGTCGAGGTGGGAGAGTTTGCGCCCGGTGTCCTTGAGGAAAAACTTGCGTATCAACGCAAACGTGGCCGCGAACACATTCGCCGACATTGCCGAGAGATAGAGGGCGATGGACCTTCCGTATTCGTGGAGGAGAAGAGTCTTAAACGGGATAAAGCATTTGAGTTCCCCGAGCAGCCAAAAACCCAGGGCGAGCAGCAGGGTCACTGTAATGAACAAGGCGTTTGCGATCATTCCGATCCCCTTCTCCCAGAAGCCTCAGAGGGGGTTCCTTGAAAGGCCAGTCCAGGGGGGAGCGGGGCGGCCGCCGTTGAGCGACGGAGGCTCTCCTGAAGCGCGCCGTTTGTTCCGGTGGCAGGGGCCGTGGGAAAAAAGAGAAACGCAAATCGCGGAGGAAGAGCCCAGAGGGAAAAGACGAATGTGGTGCGCTGAGGTTGGGCCGACGTTGCCTGGCGCCGCTCCGCGAACTCGCTTGCTCTGTCTGCGGCGTTTCATTTGAAGGCCTCGTCCTCGCGGAAGTAGGTGATGGTTAGTCCGAGGGGGTTGATGGGGATGAGTTCGTTCGGCACCCGGGACTTGAATACGAACACGAAATTGGCGGTGTACAGATCTCGTTTGAGCTCGCTATGGTCCGCAGGGGAGTAATAAACCATGTAGAAATCCACGCGTCCCCGGTACGGGGGAGTTTGCATCTCTTCGAGCGCTACCTTCTGCACGTCGACATCGACTTCGGGGGCGGCGGAGTTGGTAATGAATTTCTTGATGAGGTCGCCTTTGCGGTAGGCGTCGAGGATTCCGTCGGCAAGCTTGCCGTCGAGAAAGTACAGTGACTTCGAGAAGTCGTCCTGAATCGTGTAGCGATTGCGGCGGTAATAGAGGTTGCAAAACTCAGAAAGAAAGTACTTGGCTTCGGCATCCTGCGGCTTGTATTCGAAATTGTGATAGTTGATGGCTTCCGCCCGCCCGACGTCGTTGATCCGGATGACCAACGGACGAAAATCCTCGAAGCTGCGAATGGTGCGGAGGTCCATGAGCGCGAGAGCGACACAGACGAGAGAGATCAGAACAAGCGCAATCTTGAGATACGTGTTCGTCACCATGGGGTCACCACAGGATTCCAGATAGAGGCGCTTGGCGTCCTCGAAGCTCGGGTCGCGCGCCATCACAGCAACCTGTTGAGCGCCGCCGTGGGCGCGTCGAGAAGGCTCGCCGACGATCCGCCCGCGGTGCCGCTGAAGATATGGTTGGTGAGCGAGGGCACCTTGAGGAGCACGTAGATCGAGGCCAGGAAGGTGATGAACAGGACAGGAAACCAAGCGATGAGCTGGACGGTGGAAAGCGCGCCGGCGGGCGGTAGGCGCAAAGCGCCGAGCATCAGGTTGCCGATGACGAACACTACAGCGGCGGCGATGACCTGGTAGAAAGCATACTGGAGAAAGCAGCGGAACCATCCCCAGAAAAGCCATTCCATCTTGGGCACTACGAAGAATGGTACAAAAACGGGTCCCACGAGGACGCACACGGCGGTGGCGATAAAGCCGTACGCGATGACGACGATCGCGATGGCCTGTGCGGCCGCGAGCAAGAGAGTTACGATCACATAGATCGCGGTTCCAAAAACGTCGCCCCAGCCAGGGGAATCCATGCGAGATTCGAAATCGGCGACCTGCGTCACTACCGTCTGAAGCTGGGCTTGATCGATTTGAGCCGAAAGAAACTGCGCTTCATTGGTGACCAGGTTGTGAAAGCCGGTACCCACGCCAGGGATTGGCGCGCTGTAGTAGGTGACCATGGCGAAGCCGAAACTGAGAGTTAGGAGCAAGCTGGCGAAATGGTCGAACTGAAACGCAGCCCTGCCGCTGGCGGCGGACAGGGCAGACTTCACGCCGAACCAGACGACGAGGATGGTTGCAAAGGAACGGAAGAGATTCTGGCCCATGGCGTCGAAGAAGCCGAGGTTCTGGGTGAGCAAGGTGTTGATGGCTTGGAAGATATACTGGAGATAGTCGGTCTGCACTGCCGTCAGCTCCTTCGGTGCCCGGGCGCTTCTTTCCTCGTGCCTTACGGCATGCGGAAATTTTGTAAAGAATCGGTGATGGTTCCGGTGACTTGGGCGATATTTCCCGCCATGCTGGCCTCTCGCCCGATATCCGTGTTGATGGCGTTGGTGGCGGCGTCGCGTTGCTGTTTGGCGATGATGGTTTGCTGTTCGAGAAGGGACGCGAGAAGCTTGTTGGAGTCCTGAAGGGTTCGCAGCGTTAGGACGCCAGCGGCGTTAATCTTGTTGAGAACGGACACTTCGCTGTTGAGTCCGGGATCGTTCGAGAAGGAATCCTGCTCAAGATTTCCGATTTGCGTCTCGACGCCTTGCGCGTTGCCGCGGATCGCTCCAATCGTGGCCATGGCGTTCAGGTTGGCGCCGTCGGCCAATTCGATGGAGGCGTATTGGGACTGCACCCGCCCGAGTTCCGTCGCGTCCATGCCGGACAGCTGGTTTGGACTGTAGGGGGACAGCTGGGCGATGGACTTCAGATAGCCGGCGTTGACCGCGGGGAAGAGCCCGGAGTTGATGCCACTAATCCATGAGCCGGTATTTCCGAAGGTGTTGAGCGAGGTGACATTTCGCCATTGGGAGAATAGGGCGCGGTATCGGGCCGGCATGTTCTGGATGTTGCGCGCCATTTGCAGGGCAAGGTTGTAGTGGGCCAGGACCTTGGAGTACGTCTGTTGGAGCTGGATGAGATGTTTTTCCAACTGGTAATAGCGGAGCAGGGCGTTATGGTAGTTGGTGGGATCGTAAACGATTCCGCTGCCAAGTTGGGCCGAGGTGTTGGCAACGCCAAAACCGAAAACGAGGATGATGATCAGAACTCTTTTTTTCATTTTTTTCTCCCGGCACCTCATAGGTCTGAGGGCAGTTTGTGGTTGTGGTAGTCGGGGAGGGCAAGATCTCCCGAGAGATAGACCTCGACTCGGTGGCCCTCGCGGATGGTCACGGTCGGCATCACGTTCAGGAATCGATCAAGGATTTGGGCCGCGGACTGTGCGGTGCTCTGGCCGAATCCCTGACGCATGAGGTCGGCGCCGGAGGCGGTGAGGGAACCCGCGGTCCCGGCCTCGGCGGCGGCACCCAGAGCGCCAACAGCCAGCGATACTCCGAAGATCCGCGCGTAGTGGTTGTTGACCTGATCGCGCAGGCCGCTGTCGCCGAATTGATTGAGGCCTTGGAACTGGTCGAGGCTGACGGAATATCCGTCGGGCATGAGCAGGCGGTGAAAGACGACGGCTAGGCGCGTTTGGCCGAAGGTGTCGACTTTCTTGGTCTGGCCAAGCAGCTTTGAGCCTGCCGGAATCAGCAGGTGCTGGCGGTCGTTGGAATAGACATCGGTGGAGAGCAGGCACTCGACAGGACCGGCAAAGCCGCCGTCGAGCCGGTTGATCAATACGGATTCGAGAAGGGTGCCTTCGAATAGGATATAGGTTTTTCCTTCCGCAGGATTGCCGGAGACGCTCGGCTTAACCGACGGTTTTTTAGGCTCCTCCTTTGGTTGATGCGTCGATGTGGCCGAATCGCTTTGGGCAGGCAAAAGCGTGGGCGCCACCGGTACATGGGAATCCTCTAGCGCCAAGTTCGGCAAAATGGCAGCCGCCTGAGACTCCGGCTGCGAAGGCACGGGGCCCGGTAGGGCAGGAGGGGTTGCGCCTTCCATCCCGGCAGCTACTGCGGGATTGTTCCGATAGGTCAGAGCGACGTTCGAGGCGAAGAGAGACAGATACGCACGATTCTTCTTCTCGGCCTGGATGGGGTCCTCGGGGCGCGGTTCTGAAATGCCGCTGGCCGAAGTTTGCGGTTGGTTTTGCAAGGCCTCCGGCGAACTTCCCGAAAACAAACGTGTTTGCTGGGCGAGCGCGTTTTGCGCCACCATCTGCTGGCGCTGCAAGTCTGCGATGCGGTTCTGCAGGTCATTGATCTTCGCTTGGTTTACTTCGAGCGGCGCTTCAGGGGGCGCGGAAGACGGCGCGGCTTTGGCGGGCGCTGGTGTTTTCTTACCTCCCGTCAGCCACATGATGGCGAGCATCAGAAACGCGAGTCCGAGCAAAAGCCAGGACTGGACATTCTTTGGAAGCAGGCCAGCGGGTTTCGATTCTTTTTCTTGGATTTGCGCAGGTTGGCTTGGCTGGGTCATGGATCTTCCTTACTTCGCGGAGGCGCGGCGCACAAAGGTCCATTTTTTCTTGCCGATCGCGAGGTAGCCCGAGTCGATGATCCTGGGGACGATGTAAACGCCGTTCTCGACCTGGAAGGAGACGAGACTGGGCTTTCCGTCCTTAAGCTCATAGAGAGCTGGCTTTTCGCGCGCCGCGCACTTGATGTAGGTGAACGTGTCGTCGTGGAAGACTGCGGAGACTAGGAAAGGCTCTCGTGCTGCTTTTGCGTCGAGCGGGTACTCGAATTGAAGCTTTGTTGCATAGCTGGAGCGGAAGCGGCTGATCTGGTCAGCGGCACGGGCTTCGGCAGCGCTGATCTGTTCGCTGGTTTGCTTCCGGAGGGTGTCGAGCTCCTTCTGGTAGGCCTGCGCCTCGCCCGCTCTGACATAGCCGTGCAGCGCGCTGTTGACGGCTGAGCTGGAATCCTCCTTGCGCTCCACGAAGATTTTGAGATCGGGTTGAGCGTCAGCCTGATTGCTAATTTCCGTCAGCAGGAAGGAATAGACGTGGCCGCTGGCGGTAATGAGATTGAGATTGCTGCGGATGCCAGCCTGAGCCGGATGAACGTAGCAAAGGTTGTGCGCGCCGTTGATCACCCAGAATTCCTTGTCACCGGTGGTGAAATCGAGGATCTCCTCATCGTCCGGGAGAATGATCAGCGTTGAGAAACGAAGTTTGGCGCTGACCGGAACGATGTCTTCTCTCGCATACGTAACGACGCGGGCGGCCGCGTCAGTTGCCGCGCAGCATCGAGGAATGGGGAGAGCCGCGGCAACGAAGAGAAAGGCGAATATGGGGAGGCTGGGACTCCGCCTCGGGAAACGCAGGGAAGTTTTCATGGTCGTTCTCCTTTTGCGACGGATTTTTTCCGGTCAGGACATTGGGTACTTCTCGAAAGCAGCCACTCGAGCGCTTGCACGGCGAACAGGACCGCGGTCGCGAGCGCTGCGAAGGCGAGGGGCAGGAACGCGGTGCGCATTCCGCTCTCTACGTTGCGCTGCGCTCCGGAGCAGAGAATCATCACGGCTTCGCTCCCGCGAGAACGGCAAGGCCTTCCTCGAAACCGTACCGGTCGAAGGCTTCTTTGCGTTTCTGGTTGTCGTACGGGTCATTCGTATAGAGCCAATAGCTCTTGGGATCGACGTGGAGATTGGCGACCTTCGCGGCGTCGGGTGTCTTGATCAGGAACTGCTGTTTGGGGAGAAGGCCTGCAATGAGCTCCACCTCGGTTTCATTTAAATGAAACTGCCTCCGGTAGAGATCGCGGTCCATATCAGGGTTGGCGAGAAAGATCTTGGTGGCGCAGCTCTCCATGAGCACGTCGAGGATGTCCGAGCGTTTAAGTTCGTCGAGGGATTGAGTCGAGAGCACCAGGGCGGCGTTGTGTTTGCGCCAGGTCTTGAGGGCCTCGACAACGTATCGCTGGATGGCGGCGTTCTTCAGAAAGACCCAAGCCTCGTCGATGAAAAAGGCCTTGAAAATCGAGGAGGACTGCCGGTCCGCGATGATGGCGCTGGCGCGGTGCAGAATATAGAAGAGCAGGGGCTCAAGCAGTTCGGGATACTGGCTCATCCGCTGGAAGTCGAAGCACTGAAACCGGGAGAACGACAGGGTGTCGTCGGCGTTGTCGAACAGAAAACCAAACTGGCCGCCCCGAATCCATTTGGAAAGGCGGCGCGAGAGGTCGCTGCCAAGCGTATTGGCGAGAACACCGAGCGTGCGGAGCGCGGGATCGACTTCATAGAGGTTTTGGATTTGCTCGAAGAGTTCCCGGTCAGTAGCGGAGTCCAGCTCGGTAGCCTTCTGGCCCTGAATGAGAACTTTCACGAAGAGTGCCAGGAAATCGAGATTTTCCTTGGTGGGAGGCAAGGCAAATGGATTGATGCGGAAACCCGCCGACTCAAGCCCTACGGGGACATAGGCTCCAGTGAAGAGCTGGGTAAGGCTCTCAAAGCTCCCGCCCAAATCAAAGATAAAGGTATGCGGATTGTATTTCTGGAGATTGGTGATCAGGAAGTTCAGGAGAAAACTTTTGCCGGCTCCGGTTCTCCCCAAGATCAAGGTGTGCGCCACATCGCGGTAGTGGAGGTTTAAGAAGTACGGGGTGTGGTGGTTGGTCTCAAGCACCGCCAAATATTCCTGGCGGAGATGGTGGTTTTGAGGCTCGCCACAGTGGAGGGTGAAGAGAAAAGAGAAATCGGCGTAGTTCGTGTTGAGGAGATAGAGCGAGCGAAAATTGAAGACATGGTTGCCGGGAATGGCGGCGAGAAACGCATTGAGGAGATTGTATTTCTCTTCATAAAGTTGAGCATCATGGATGCTAAAGACTTTGTAGAACTCCGCGCACGCCCGTTCGACTTTTGCCAAGTCCAGGTCATAAATGACAACCGTCAGAGAAAACTGGCCAAAGTAATTCCCGTGCAGCTCGAGTTCCGAGAGCCCCGCGCCGAGTTCCCTGACCTGAGACTCCTTCGAGTCATCCAGCAAAACATCCTGCGGAGCTGCGTCACTTCCCGCAAGCTGGCTCGCAAAGGAGCGTTTCGTGTTGTGAAAATGGCGGCGCTTTGCCTGGATGATCCGGCGCATTTTCCCGGATTCCTCCTTGTTCCATTCCGTAACCACGTGATAGTTGGCTTCGACTTCGAAAAGCCGCTGAAAGATGAGAGGAAAACTTTGCGCGGAGGGTTCCTTGAGCGTGAGGACCTTGACGTAGTAATCGTCCACACGCAGATGCCCGCGGTGGCATTCGACGGAAGATTCTGGAAGGTAGTAATCGAGGAAGGTATCGTATTTGAGTTTGGCGAGAGCGAGCTTGTCGGGATGGAAGTTGAGCGTCCTCTTAAGAACGCGAAACGCTTCCTGTTTGTCGAGCAGGCGCACGGCAAGGAAGTCGCTGACCTGAAGGAGGAAGCTGCGTGCTTTTTGAAGCAGAGTGGCGTCGGCGCTGCTTACCTGCCGCCCGAGAATTACGGTTTGCTTCCGGGTTGAAAAACGGGATCGCAGGCCGGCGAGGGCCTTTGAGGGATTCTTTCGAAACTCGGCGAGCGCGCCACCGACGTGGGCGGTTGCGGCAAGGCCACGGTAGAGCACCACAAAGTAGACCGAGAGAGAAAACAGCGTGTCGGCCTTGCCGGCCAGGTAGGCCATGCGATTTTTGATCGCGGTATCCACGACAGGGCTGCCGTATAGTTTGTAAGGAATGGTTTCGCGGTTGCGTTTGAAGAGGCACTGATAGACGCGGTAGTTTTCGTCGAACAGCTTTAACGCCGCTTCGAGGCGCTTCGTAAAGCCGTCCAGCGAGGCCCCATCCAGGCACTCGTAATCCACGCCTTGCACTTCGAGAATGACGCCAACCTCTCCGCTCTTGGTCAGAAAGGTCTGCGGGCCAATGAAGCCGTAGAGATTGATCTGCTCGGAGAGAGAGCCTGTCTCGAGGTAGTTCTTTAGCACGCGGCTAAGCCTGAGCATGGCCCTCCTTCCTGATGACAACAGGCGCGAATTTCATCGGGTCGTACTGGGCGCACAACCTTGCGGCAGTCAGCAGAAACCGGAGAATCTGGGGATCTGTTTGCGTAGCCCAGCGTGCCAGAACGTAGAGCAACAAAAACATGAGGACGCCGCCAAGCAAACTGTTGAGAAGGTTGAAGGTGGCGGCGCCGAGGCACATGGCGAAAAAGAAGAGCTTCCGCTCGGCGCCGAGAATGGTCAGAGGCCGGGACAACGACCTGTGCACGGGATTGATTCGCCTGGGTTGCGGCATCTTTTTTCTCCACGCAGCTGGCGCTTCAATTACCGGGGAAGAGCCACGACAGAAAATTCACGGCGGCAATCGCCATGCCGACGCCGAAAAGGACGCCGGCGAGCACGCGCTTCGAGCCACCTTCGCCAAAGGCAAAGGTGAGGCCCGCGACGACAATGGCAACCAGCGAGAGGCCACGGGCAATCGTGCTGGTGAAGGCTTGCTGCAGGACGTTCACGGCGTTTTCCCAGGGCGATGCTCCCGTCTGGGCCGAGGCGGGCGCGACGAAAAGGAATGCGAGGGTGAGAGCAACGAAGGGGAAACGCAGCCAGAATTTGCGCTTAGAGTTAAAGGAAAAGCACGTCATGTTCGAGTTCTCCGTGTCTCTTGCGAGTTCAGAGCTTTGATAGGTGAGGGAGTTCCCGTTCACAGCGGCCCACGAGTGGACATACGAACGCCGATTGGCGGGACAGCTGCATGCGGCGGCCCTGGAATTCACTTCTCCAGGCACACTTGGAGCGTGCGCTCCGTGTACAGCGTAGTCCCACAATCGCGAACGTCGGTCTCGGGGACCGTGCGCGACACCGAACGAGCATCGCGGGAAGCGGTGACGCTCAGTCTGCGGGAGTTGACCGGCGGGAACTCCCCTCACTCTACTAATCAGCCAAACAAAACGGAAACGGACCGGGTACCCTATGAATATTTTTTGTACAGGGATGTTATTACGCGATAAATGAACATCTCCCTCGGGCCATAAGGATGAGGCAAGAATGCTTCATGGAAAGAGGAGGTTAAGCTGTTCGGGCTCGGCGTGTTCCCGCGTCCGAGCAATGCGGCGCAGCCTTTCGAGCACGCGCTGGATGCGGTGGCGAATGGCCACCGCCGAATGGCCGTTGCGGCGAGCCAGTTCCGTCCCCGAAACTCCATGGAGCTTGAACTGCGTCAGCAAGTCCCGTTCGTCCGCGGAAAGCGACCCTTTGCGCTGGCAGTCATCGAGGAATTTTTGGAGCAAGATCGCAGCGTGGGTCTCGTCGCGGGCCTCCTCGATTTCGATGTGCGGAGCGGCCGTTGCGCCGGCCTGGTCACCCACGGCCCGGCGAGCTTCGCGAATGGCCCAGCGAAAGCCGCTCCGGCGGATTTTCCGGGCGATGGTGAAGGCCAGGTGCGACTGACGTCCGCGCAGGTCTTGGGAGGGAACAAATTCGAGGAGAACGGTAAACAGAAACTGGGCGGTGTCCTCGCGCGCGAGGGAAGGAAAAGTGGCCACGATCTGGCTCGTGGTCCGATGAATGGTCGGAATAAAGACCAGCAACAGCAGCCGTTCGAGGAATGGGAGGAAGTGGGCGTCGGTGCCGCGTCTTAAGAGATCGCCAAGGACGTCGTCGGGTGACGGACTTCGCTGAAGCTTCTCGTGCTCGTGAAGCGCCCTTACGAGTTCGAATGCGGACGAAAAAGAGGAAAGTAAGGCGCTCGGAGCCACGAACGAACGGAAGTCTCGGAGGCTTTGCTCGTCGCTGAGTTCGGCGGCGAGGCCGCTTTCCAACCGGCAGATAAGACAGTCGCAGTGTGACGCAGCCATCATGAGAATGCTCCAGCGTGCTGGGCCGTTCCTGATTTGCTGCTCGGACAGGGACAGGAGCGGCGCTCCCCTTGCAGAGAAGGTTTCGGTTTCTCGCCGGCAGGATGACGAAGCCGGCATCTCGGGGAATCATGCCGAGGCTTTGGTCTCGAGGGATGAAACCCCTCGCAAACCTGGCCGGAAAGGCGACCGAGGCACGCTCAGGCGCATACTCCTACGCGGTCCGAAGGATACGGAGGAATTTTTTCCGTTTGGTCGGTTTGTCGGCCAGTACAGAACCGGGGGTGACAATCAACGGCGATAAAACTGGAGGAATGGCCGCTCTGATCGGCGGTGCTTCAAACAAGGAAATGCAGAATTAGAGGTGCGCTTGCCGCGCGGGATGGGCTTCCTGAAGCTCTTTCCGGGCCTGCTCCAAATCAGCTAGGCGCCGCTCGAGTTCAGCTCGAAAAATCTCCGTTTTCTCGTACAGCCGGGCATTTTGAATGGCCACCGCAGCGGGAATCGCAAGTGACTTGGCAAGGCGCAGGTGTTCCTGTGTAAATGTGTGGGCCTTTGTGGCGCCGAGCGAGAGGAGCCCCAGCACCTGCCGCGATGCGACCAGTGGGACGCACACCCAGGAGCGAAGATGGGAAAAACCCCGAAAAGCGTGCCAGCCTTCTTCCGTCCCGGTGTCGGGAACGAGGAGACCGTTCTTGCCATTGAGAACCTGCAGCAGCAATGCGCTGTCGTTTGCGTCTAGGGTCGCGGGACATTTTGGCCCGCGCTGATTCACGTCAGGGGCTCGCACTTCCCGCGCCAGGAAGAGACGCGTCTCCGACTCGACCAGCAGCACTCGCGCTGAATCGCAAGGAATGAGGTTCAAGAGTGATTCGAGCAGAGTGTCGAGGACATAGTCCAAACTGAGGTTCTCTGTGAGCGCGAGACTTGTCTTGCGAAAAGCTTCGGCTTCGGCTCTCGCGGATTCGGCCAGATCAAGATTCCGGGCCATTTCGGTCTCGGCCGATTTTCTGGCGGAGATGTCAAGTGCGGTTCCGACCAGCCGCACGACGGCTCCTTCGGAATCGCGCACGGGGAATCCACGGACCCACACCCATCGTGAGATGCCGTCTGGGGTGAGGATGCGGAGCTCCTCGTCGAGATGGCCTGTCTCGAGAGACTGCGCGAGCCGCGCGAGGATGCGCACGCGGTCCTCGGGATGAATGGCCTGTTCGTAGGATCTGGGATTGTCCCGCAAGGACTGGCAAGTTCGTCCGGTGATTGTTTCATACGCTTGGTTGATATAGATAACCCTAAGGGTTGGCGCGTCCAGCATCCAGAATATCTCCTGGATGTTCGCGGCCATCTGCTGGAACCGCTGTTCGCTCTCGCGCAGCGCGGCTTCGGCTCGTTTTCTTTCCGAGATATCGCGGAGGACGGCCACGTGCCTGCCAGGCAAATACTTCGCCTTGATCGAATATTCGACGAAAATGGTTTCGCCATTGTCGCGCACTAGGCCCAGTTCGCCGCGTTCTCTCGGTTTTGTAAGCAAGGGGTGAAAGGTCTCCCTGGAATCTTGGGGACCCGTCCAGAACCGTGCGACGGAATGACCTGCCAACTCGCGGTAGCGGCATCCGAGAAGAGCCAAAGATGCCGGATTGGCGTCGAGGCACACTCCGGCATCATCCAAGATCAGGATAGCGTCCAGCGTGTTGTCGAAGACGGATTTATATTCGCGTTCGGCGGCGTCGAGCGCGTTTATTGTTTCGCCGTGTTCCCTGCGAGCCAGAAGGAGAAAGCGTACATGGAGGAGGATGGCAACAGCGAGAGCGAGAAGGACGAGGACGAGCAAGGCGGACGACAGGGACCTGGCGTAGAGATGCGCCTCGAAAGCGGTGGCGAGCAAGGTGAGCGCTGCGAAGGAGATCAGAATCGAACCGGTGCGCATCCAGCGTGGTGGCCGGGGATTGAGATGAATCTTAGGGCGCTCTTGCATGGCACTACCGCCCCGAAATCCAGCATCAACGAGAAGGGGCGAACCGTGAGCGACAAGGACAGCAGCTTCCAGTCCAACCCGCGCTAGCTTCAGGAGCTTGGCAGGATGCTAAGCCCAGAACTGGCGAGAGTCAATCGAGTGCCCCGTGCGAGAGGTCATCAAAGGGTAGGTATTAGTCGAAACGCCCTGGCGACTTTATGAAGGCGTGGCAATTTGCTTTAGTCTTGCTATCACAGTAGCTATTCGCTCTTGACTCGCCGGGTCCGGCGCGAGATATCCCGGAAGCGCATCCACGAATCCCCGCGTGCCAAGGAGTCTTGCGATATCTTTGGCGAGGTAGGAACGCACATCGCTCCGGGCTGCTTGAATTTCTCCCACCAGTTCTGCACGGCCGTCCACGACTGCGATCAAGTCTTCCAGGTCACGGCTACCCGCGTAATCATTCTTTCCTCGGTCACCAAAAGCTTCCAATTTCGAAGCACAAAAGTATACGGGGCTGACCATCAAGACCTTGAGGCCCGAGTCCAACTCACGTTCCTCCGCCGTTTCCATTGCGGGTCCATACCAAGTGTTTTTGAATCCCAAAATCTTTTCGTCGAGCGGCATCACATCCAGGGTTGTCGTTTGTTGACACCAACGACAAAGCGGAGCGCCTTCCCTCGTGTCCTCACGAAATCCAAGTGCCCTTAATCTCTCAGAAAATTGGGCGTATCCGACGTAGGAAGTTATCTCCGCGATGGCATCGACGTCGTAGGTCGGGCGCACGTCTGCAGCCGCTTTGTCCGTGATCAACAAAGCGGTTGTGCATCCCCCGACAAAAACCAACTCTCCGAGAATCGGCTTCAGCAGTTTGGCAGCATCCACAAGGAGCTGGAAATTAGGGTTGGCCATGAGTCGCCCGTAGCCGACGCACCAAGTCCCGCTCAGCAATCTTTCGCTCACGGGCGCGTCCATCTCGAATAGCATCTACCAAGGCCAGGAACTGATATAGATGAGAATCGCGCAATGCCGCTTGCGGAACGCTCTTATAGAGGGGTTCAAGTGCAACACCCCGGGTATTCCCCTCATGCCAAGGCCACACAGGTGGAAGGTCGTTCGACATCAAGATCTCGCTCTTAAGAGGTTCAGCTGCATAGGAAGTCGGAACGCCTCTGGTTACTTCGCCGTGTTCGGCGGGAAACGCATACTTCAGACCGTGTATTAGGAATTCTTCAAGCGCCGAAATGTTGGGCCGGCTTTTCAAGTCTGGCCCATGCAAGAATCGCGACGCGCGAAGTCGTCCAATGGCTCCATGCACCTCAGATGGGCTTAGGCTGAGTTCATTGGCAATGACGGACATCGCCGGACGAGCGTCTGGATAAGTGCACAGCTTAAGTGCAACAACGATGTCCTGGGGCTTCAGATTCATGGTTCCATTCTACATTCGCGATTCGCGAATAGCGAATGAATTCTAGCGCTGGCGCCTATGCGTGGCGAAGGCAAGAGGATTGGCTGCAACGACAGTCAAGGTACCCCCTTGTGGCCGAACGCGATTTTCGGCGGTTGTGTTCGTCAGGATTTTCCGCCTGCGCCACCTCCAATCCTTCGCAACCAGACAATCGGGGGGAGATCCTGTGAATTCATCACCTGCTTGGGGCTTACTACTAAGTGAATTTTATCGGACTCGAAACCCGAAGCACGATTCCCCGGTTGAGGGCTTGCTCGAACGCGGTATAAATATCTCCAGGAACGCACGCTCTCGGGCTAGCGACAACCAGAGTGATCTCCGCAAGGTATTGCTGCGCTTGCCAACGTCAACGAGTTTGTCCCGAACTGCGAGCTTTATTCTATATGAACCGGGTACCGGAGATTTCGCACCTGTCGGTGTGCCAGGTGATTCAGAATCGAGGAATCTTATAAATGAAATTCCCACATCGATTTACCGCTGGTTTCCAACCTATGTTGCCTCCTGTTTGGAGGCCCTGATCTTACCTAACTGAGGTGTCCAGTTTTAGAGGGGAGCCTTACACGGTTTGCGACGCGCCGAACTGGTGGGACTCGGACTGGAAGATTTTCAAGTACGTGAAGCACACTGGGTGATTGCAGACCTGATTGGCAAGGGAAAGCACATTCGCACTGTGCCAGTTCCGACATGGGCTAAGCGCATTGTGGATGAGTGGACTGACGCCGCCAGCATCAGCGGCGGTGCACTCTTCCGACGAGTTGGCAGGCTAGGAAAAATAGGGGGCACAAGGCTCACACCGAAAGCTATCTGGCACGTCGTCAAAACGGCCGCGAAACGTGCCAACATCAAGAATCTCGCCCCACATGACTTGCGGCGAACTTGCGCCCGATTATGTCACCTGGCCGGCGGAGAACTTGAGCAGATTCAATTCTTGCTCGGCCATGCGTCGGTTCAGACGACGGAGCACTATCTCGGATGCAAACAGAAACTGCGGCATGCGGTGAACGACAATCTGGGCCTCGAAGACGTTTGACAGATTACTTACGGCCTCGAACCGGGCTTCTCGGGCATCTGGTTGGTGACCTGGGGATTTATCGATAGCTAGCCCTAGAACGGTGGTTTGGCGTTCTTGCCTACCGCCACTAACATAGTCACGCTCTTGCCGTGAGCGTGAGGGGAAAAGAACCGGGTCACCTCATCATCGTAAAACGTCAAACCCGTGGCGCTCACGTGTTGCGCGTAAGCACCAAGATACACCTTGCCGCTTAAGATGCCAGCCTCAAGCTGCACAGCCCGGTATCCGCGATTGCCGAAGCGCTCCAATATCATTTGTAGGTTCGCCAGGAAGAAGATGTCCGCGGCGGCTTCGGCTGGCAACTGTTGGTCCAGCCCAAGATGACCAGCCTGAGCGCGGAAGTTTCCTGGTTTCAGGCATTCGAGCACATGCCCGTCACGATGGTATGCGTAAGCTCCTGGTTCGAGACCTTCGACTGCGTTCACAATTAAATAGAGGTCGTTAAGCTGAGTCCCTTGTGGATCCAGGAAGTCCGCTGGGATACCACGAGTAGCTCGATCCAAAATGGTAGAGAGCTGAGGCAGCTCAATCGGGACTTGCGCAAACTTGCGTGCGGAGCCACGTCGAAGGATGACTTGTTCGATCGGATCCCGAGGCATTTCCGCATCGGAATAAGGACGAAGCGGAACGATTGGATTGGTTGGTGGCGGCAATTCATTCACCGGCGTGTTACCACGCCAAGTCTCAACCTCCTCAGCCGATCGGAGCCAAGAAGCAGCGTGAATTTCATGCATCGCTGCGTAGACAGTCTCGTTTCGAGACAGCGGAACGCTTTCCAAATCGATAGCGGAGAGCTCGGACGGTAGTTGCTGCGTTAAAGCCGCGAGATGGCCGAGGGCCACGAGAGAAAAGGCCACCTCGCGATCCGGATCGACATCAAGCAGTCGGTTCACATCTGCGTCCTGGAATCCGCAGATCACCTTGGCAGGCATTCCAAGAGCCGTGGCGACGGCCAGCATATTGGCTAGCAGAGTGCCGTTATCCCAGCCAAAGTGGCGATAAGTTCGGGCCTGATATTTCCACGCATTGCGCCAGTACGTGCAGCTACAAATGATGGTGAGCGGCGCATGGACAACTGATGTTTCGCTCGCCGTAGCCTCGCTCAGTACACTGCGATAGTCTCCAGCTCGTACTCTGCGCAGGGCGAACTCTGCAGGCGAAAAGTGATACACGCCTGCTTCCAAATCGACAAGATCTCCACAAACAACGTACAGCTCGACCTCGTAGAGTGCACCGGTGCAGGCTGCGGCGCGAAAATGAATCTCACCGCTAGGATACTTCCGATGCCGTGTGATGCCGGCGGTTAGATAGAGCAATTGAGCCAGCGCCTCAAG
Organism: Candidatus Acidiferrum sp.; assembly: GCA_049641765.1. Lineage (GTDB taxonomy): Bacteria > Acidobacteriota > Terriglobia > Acidiferrales > UBA7541 > Acidiferrum. Next base: position 3,745 of record JBAQJX010000108.1, on the reverse strand, counting down.
GTCTGGTATGGCGCTAGAGTCCGTGCGGATGCTCTCAGCGATCGCGGAGAGGGCAGCCACGCCGGTTTGCCGTGCCTCTCGCGGCAACGCCAATGGCTCCAGAGCAGTGTAAGCCTTGAATGGCAAGGGCCGATTAGCCCAATCCAAGAAATGCAGATTGTTACGAACGCTCGCGTACGAATGATTCGTGGCGCTGTGGTATTTCCAAGCAGCTTCAAGTTCGCTGTTGACGGTCATTGGTGAGAGGGCCAGCCTGTCACCAGCATATTACCGCCACGTGGAGTGCAGGGCGCGATTTACTGTGGATAGCTGGCTTGTCAGACATAACGAAAGCGGGCGTGAAACGGGGTTCGAGGAGATGAGTCCTTACGGCATCCAACCAGCGCAACACTTCCTCGGTGCGGACTTCTGGGGAGTTAGCGAGATTTCTACACGCCCGATTAGTGCGTTCTACAAATCAGGCACTTTGGTGGGAGAGATGATGAGTCTTCACAACCACTTTCAGGAAGGCGAGGGCAACTCCCGCCGCTTGAGGTTTGAATGGTCCTGTTCTATTGCGTCGGCGGGCCCGTTGGTGCTGTATCGCCGCTGATCAGACTGCTCAGACCCTTCGACAACTCCGCATTGCCGAGCACGTAGAAGAGTCCTCCTCGGCCATTTTGACTGCTCCCGCAGCTTGGGCCGGAAGCCGTGCCCTGTTGATTCATGTCGCCGAAAATGGAATAGGGCTCGCTGCCGGAGGTCGAAACCCCGAGCTTTGCGTGATTAAAATTCGGCCCGAGGCCGCCCTTTAAGCCAAAGGTGGTGCCCTCCCATCGTCCGGTCGTTGCGATTTCAACAGGCCCGGCGTTTCCAAGAGAATCATCCCAGCAGGCAATCGTGGTGGATGCCGTGGTCGTATAGATCATAGGCTTCGCCCACCAGGTTGCGGTCCTTAGAGAAACACCGCCAAGAACGGCCGAAACCATCTGCCACGGTGGGACATGAAGGGCCGAGGGTTTGGAGATCAGCACCACTCCGCTTGAAAGTGTGCTCTTGGTGATGGTGTGACTGTCGGACTTTGCTCCTAGGCTCTCAACCAGTGCTTGGACATCGGCCGGGCCACCGTTGTTGACGATTTGCGAATTCGTGGGATCGGTCACAACGCTCGCATTGTGCAAGGCCGTCAGAACCGCCACGAGATCGTCCTTGCTCAACCGCAGAGCGAAGAAATGCTGGCTGACTTCTACGTCATCGTCATGTACGCAGCCCAACGTATTGCCATCCGTCTTTCGTGGAAAGTCCTTGCTGGCTGCGGCCGGCCAGGAAGGTGTGGTGACCTGCAGCACGAACCATTCGCCCGCATCGTTCCAGGCCAGCATGCCTTTCGAGTGCCCCCAAGGGCTCCCACACTCCTTGCTGCACCCCTGGATCACCGGATCATCGTAGAACTGGTCATTCCAAACCACGTAACGGAAGGAGTTGTTGTAGACCTCATCGAATGTCGCACCGATTGGTTCCGCCGTAGTCTCACCGGCGCAATCGCTCACCTTCTTGAGGGACGGATCCTCACTGCTTGCGTAGACGAACTGTTGACCGAAGCCTGCTTTGTAGTTCTGGGGGGTGCCGCCGAAAGGGCAGGTTCTCGTCGCTGTGCCCCCGCAACCGGGGAAGGCTTTCGTATTGAATTTGAAAACGAACCACCAATCAACAGGGTGTCGTGTGCTCAGCAGGGGCGCGGGGCACTGTCGGAAGGGGCTGCGTACCCGACATCGCGGGGGTTCCTCGAGAAAATCATAACCAGAACCGCTAAGGTGACCAGGACGGAAAGCGTTCCTAATTTCGATTTTCGGTAATTGTTTTCCACGGCCCATCTCCTTTACGCGAACATCTCAACGCCCCACATCGCGCTTAGACAAACGCGCGACGTGGGACTCAGGCCGGACAATCTCCAGCGCCCGACACGGCGATCTCATGAGATCGTCACCGAAAAAGTCCCTAGTGACTCGGCGCTGCCTGTTTGGCAAGAAGTTCTGAATTGATGAAACTTACTACTGCTGCCGTCTCGGCCGCTGTGCGATGCGTGACCGTAGCTTGCATGCCGGCTTTTCCTGCGTCGCCCCAGCCGAAATTCCGCACGTCCCACGCCCCGTTCGGCAAAGCTGCCGGATCGATTCCTGCTATCGGAGCGGTGCCGGGAATATCCATGGTGCGCCGCGTTTCCGTATGGCAGCTCGCGCAATCCGTATTGAAAAAATTGCTCTTCGCCGGATCGGCGACCACGTCCGCGATCGCCTCGGTTTGGGCAGCCGTGGGCAGCGGATTGACGAAGAGGTCCGCGGTCGTCACGCCTTTCCGCTCCGCTACCGGCAGCCCCGCGGGCGCCGCGTTGTTCTTGCAGGTGATCGCGTTGAGATTGTTCGTGTGTGGCGCGGGGACCACCCTCGGAACACTTCCCCCCTTCAGGAGCATCATCGCGAACTGTGGCCCTTCCAGAGTGGGGCTCGGCACTGGAGCAAACGCACCCTTAGGTAGGCCTGGCACACTGCCGGGCGGGGGAATTGCCATCGACAGAAATATCCACGGCTCAGGGGCTCCCGCCGGAAGTCCCGCGATGGCCATGCCGTCCAGGCGCGCGGCTGAAATATGCCTCTCCAGAAAAGCGACAATCTCTCCGCGAAGATTCGTTACGGTGGTAACGTCAACCAGTCCCGGGTGTACGCCGAGCGGAACGCCGAAGGTCGATACTTTGTCTGCTCCGAGCTTTCCGTCCGCCAGCTTTGTTCGGATCGCCGCGACGTCTGCGACAATCGCGTTGTAAGCGTCGAGATCGGGCACCCGCATCGGCAGACATCCGCTCTGCACCGGATGGGCGAACGTCCCGAAGTCGAAAATCAGATGGCCCGCGATGTCGTCCACTTTCGGCGATCCATCGGCGTTGCGCGTCACCGGCTGCACGATCAGGCGAATTTCCGGCGAGCGCCCGTATTGTTCCTGCACCTCGCTCGATAGTCCGGGCGCGCCGGCATCGATGCGGATGCCCGCGACGAACCAATTGGCTTTCGTCTGCGCCCCGGCGGGCAGCCCAATCCGAGTCGTTGTGCCCGCCACCTGCGATTGACTTGCCGCGAGGCCGAGAAATTGCTTAAACACGGCGTCGGACCACAACGGATCGCGTTTCGCCGCGTCCTGTGGATTCGGCGCGGTGAGGTCGCTCACCGCGATAAGATTCGCGAAGTCCACGGCCTTCGTGGGAGCTGGAAACAAAATCGACACGTCGTCGGCCGAAAGCGGCGCGATCGCTTGCGACTCCGCTGGCCCGCCGTTCGGCTGCCCGTGGTGCGATGAACAGCCGCACGCGCCGCCCAGGGCCAGGATTGCAATCACTCCGAGCCTCGCAAACCGCGGGGAGAATATTTCAGAACGATCCATAGTGCCTCCTCGGCTCGACAACGATTATTGACGAAGTTTGGCCCGGACCCGACTCGCTAATCTTGCACGGTTCGTTAGTTCAAGTATTAAGTGGACAGGAGATTACTACTGTTCTATGGTCTGGGCAATCTTAAAGGAGCGAATGGCCGCCTGCTGCTGGCCGGCTTCGCGGAGCGGGCGATTCGGCTCCTGTGTTTGGGAGGTTGATCGAAGATGGCGAGAAATATCGTTGTCTGTTGCGATGGTACCGGAAACGAATACGGCACCGAAAACTCCAACGTCGTGAAGCTCTACTGGACGCTCTCGGCGCACGACAAGCAGACCGGTTACTACC
>JBAQJX010000104.1:0-22239 GCA_049641765.1 Candidatus Acidiferrum sp. | reverse complement strand
CTACGGCCTGCAGGGCTTGCCGCAAATCCCCTTTCAAGAAAGAACAAAAGCGCCCCTCCAAACCATCCATGGCGGACATTTCAATATGGCAGAAAACCGGACATTTCTACTTTGCGTTGACATCGAGCCCGGCGGGACCACATTCCCGACAGGATCAAAATAGTTTCGGATAGAGGGCGACTGGGCCTTACTTGGCGCGAAGCTGCGCGGCGAGGTCACGCGCGACCTGGCGGGCACGAGTGATGTCCTGAGGATCGAACGAAATCGCGGAGACGCGAGGATGGCCTCCCCCGCCAAATTTTTCGGCCAGGGAGGCGAGATTCTTATCCGCCGTGGCTTGGTTCCACGGATTTGTGCCCAGCGAAACCTTGGCGCGGACAGCCGATGCGCTCACGCTGACGGAATAAACGCACTGCGGATGCAAGAGGTAGGGGATGAACTTGTTGTAGCCCTCGAGGTCGAGATCGCTGACGTCGAAAAAAATCACTCCGTCCACAGCTTCGGAGCGCTGACGGAGAATCTCGATGGATTTACGGTGACGTTCGAGCAGCGGGCCCAGGTGCTTCGTGACAATGGGCAGCTTGACCATTTCGGCCAGAGGACGGTAAGCAAGTTCAGGAATAATTCGCGCGGGCAAGCCATCTTCGGGAGCAGCTTCGATGACCAAGGCAAGCTGCGTGGCGGGCTCAACAAGCTCGACGGCGGATTCCGGCGTGGGATATTGCGCGCCATCGATGATATCTCCCCAGCGAATCAGCTCCTCAAGAGGCTTGGTGTCGAAAGCGAACTTCTCGCGAGCGACAGTAGCAATCAACTTTGTGCAGGACTTGTAGTCCGGCTCATAAAACATGCGCGGACCGGGATGATTGCGGAAATGTTCGGCATCGGCGGGCGTTAGAAAAGCGCTTTGATGGTGGTCAAACCACCAGGTAACTTTCGGCGAATTGGAATATTTGAAATCGACGATCGCGTTTTCGTCGCCGTCAAAAAGGCCCGGAGTCCAGGGCTGGGAGGCTCGGTGAGTCATGCCGGTAAAGCCAAATTCGGAGGCGGGATCGAATCTTTCCCTGTAGAAACGATAGAAGAGGGCGGCGGAGGCTGTTCCATCAAAGCAGCGGTCGTGAAAGCACAGCCGGACTCGGGTCATGTCGTAGCGAAGTCGCCTTTCCGTTTTTGTGTCGCTTCGCCCCCGGAGGGACAAAGCCTTTTAGGGTGGAGGGGCGCGGAAAAGAAGTCAAGCGGAAAGCAAGAATCTAGGGGACGAAAAAAGAGCCGTCCGGATAAACCGGACGGCTCGAAAAACAACGATGGTCTGGTTAGATCTATTTGTTAACCATATTTTCAACGATGTTGCCGATGATGGGCAGTTTAAACATTTCGTGGCTGTAGGCTTTGTACATGAGGAAGATCCAAACCGCGAAAATGGCCAGCCAAAAAATCGGAAACATGAGTAATCCAAGGAATCCGATGATGGGGATATGTCCAAGGATGAACCCCACGATCAACAGAGCTATCCACACCGGGATGAGAACGATGTTAAATGCAATCGATTGGGCAGCATGGAACTTGACGAACGGGCGCTTGTCGATCAGAAGGAAGATGAGGCCCGTAACCCATCCGAGGATATAAGAGACCAGCGCGGCAACATTTTCATCCATGCCTGAAGTAGCGGTAGCTCCGGACGGAGCAGCGACAGCACCTCCTTGCGTGGCTCCCTGCGGGGCACCACACTTGGGACAAAATGTTGCTTCACCTGCATCCTGACCACACGCTTTGCAAAATGCCATGAACACACCTCCGGGGGGTTCAACTGGGGGCGGAGAGTAACAAAAGTGGGATTCTAGAGCAATCGAATTTGTGCGCGGCGGGACGAGTGTGTGCAAGGCCGGAGAGGAGGGGGCTGGGGCGCCCTCCTCTCGAATCGAAAGAAAAGCTACGGCGAAAACTTACTTTTCGCTTTTGTCCGGCTTTTCTGCCGCGGGTGCGATCGCGGGGATATTTGCCTTTTGGATGGAGGCGTTGAGCGCAGCGAGATCCTTGCTTTGGATCTCATGCCATGCGTTTAGTTGCACATCGAGCCGCTTGTTGAGCTCGTCGAAAACAGTGAAAGACGCGGCGGTCGGAGCGGTGTCCGCGCTTTCAACGGTTTCCTGCAAAGCAGCAAGCTGATCGGCTGTTTGAATCGGGAAGTTGAGCGGATCTTCCCCGCTTGTCGACTTAGGCTGAATGATTTTTTCTTCGATGGCGCCGATTTTCTTGCGCAAGGCATCGGCTTCGTCCAGAACAGGTTTCGCGCTCGGATCAGCGGAGAGGCGTTTCTTCAGAGCGTCAAGCTGGCTGCGCACGCTGCGAATCTGGTTCACGGTCTCGTCGCCAGCGGAAATGCGGTCGTGGATGCGCATGGCAAGCTCTTCCTGCTTTTCCAGGTCGGCCTGCGACGCGGAGACGCGCGGATCCTTGGTGATTTCCACCCGGGCTGTTTCCGTCTTTCCGCTCACGGTCAGTTTAATTTGATATTTGCCCGGGACAACGAGGGGACCCGACGGCCGGCCGCCCCAGCCTACGGATCCGGGAACTCGAGTCGGGGCTTCGTAGCTCATGTTCCATACGAAACGGTTCAATCCCGCCTCGGCTGGCAACTCATCTCCAGTTCTGGTGATGCCAAACTCTTCCTCGTCCGGGGAAGCCCCCTCGGCGGATTTTTTGCTCGAGAACTTGCGAACGAGTTTGCCGTGTTCGTCGAGAACCTCGAGAGTGATCTGCTCCTTTGGCGCGGTCTTGAGCGAATAATAAATTATCGCTCCGTCTGGTGGGTTGGCGCCCACAGGGATGGAAGCCGGCAACGTAAAGCCAGGGCCGCGGAAACGCACGGCGGACGACGGCTGGAAGAGATACACTTCCTCACTTTCCGCCGAGGCGTTCATCTGCCGCAAAGGAGCGATGTCATCCAGGACCCAGAATGCACGCCCGTGTGTGGCCAGAATCAGGTCGTCGTTCTTGATCGTGAGGTCGTGAATGGGCGTCCTCGGCAGGTTGAGCTTGAGAGATTGCCAACGACCGCCGTCATCAAACGAGACGAAGACGCCATCTTCAGTGCCCGCAAAGAGCAGGCCCTTGCGCTTGGGGTCTTCGCGCACGACATGCGTGTAACTGTTCTCCGGAATGCCATTCGTGATTTTCGTCCAGGTCTTGCCGTAATCCGTTGTCTTGAAGAGTAATGGGTGGAAGTCATCGAGTTCATGGCGATCGATGGCAACGTAGGCCGCGCTCGCGGAATACGGCGAGGGATCGATGATGCTCACTTTGCTCCATTCGCCGAATTCCTTGGAAGTGACGTCAGCCCAAGTCTTGCCGCCGTCGCGCGTGACGTGAACGAGTCCATCGTCGCTGCCCGCCCAAATGACGCCCTTCTCGACAGGCGATTCAGCCAACGCAAAGACGGTGTCGTAATACTCGACGCTGGTGTTGTCCTGAGTGAGAGGACCGCCTGAGGATTGCTGCTTGGTCTTGTCGTTGCGCGTCAGATCGCCGCTGATCGCGGTCCAGTTCATTCCTTCGTCGGTCGTCTTAAAGACGGCCTCGCCGCCGTGATAGATCGCGTTCGGGTCGTTGGGAGAGACCATGATGGGCGCGGTCCACTGGAAGCGGTGCTTCAAATCCGCGTCACCTGAACCCATCGGATTGAGCGGCCAGGAAGAGATGTCTTGCACCTGGCGGTCTTTCTTGTCGAAACGGGTGATTAGTCCATCGTAAGACCCGGCGTAAACAAAGTTCGAGTTGGTTGGATCGGGAACAACAAAGCCCGATTCCCCGCCGCCTACGTCGTACCAATCCGTCTGATCGATCACTCCATTGTCGCTGCGGCTGGCAATCGCCACGGTGGAGTTATCCTGCTGCGCACCATAAATGTGATAAGGAAAATCGTTGTCCGTAGCCACGTGATAGAACTCGGCGGTCGGCTGATTTTCCTGCGTGGTCCAGGTCTTTCCGTCGTCATGGGAGACCGTGGCTCCGCCATCGTTGGAATTGATCATCCACTGTGGATGTGTGGGATCAATCCAGAGGCCATGATTGTCGCCATGGGGTGCGCGAATAAAATTGAAAGTATGGCCGCCATCGGTCGAGCGATACACCGCCGTGTTCAGCACATAGACCGTGTCGACGCTCTTAGGGTCGGCAAAGATGTGATGGAAATACCAGGCGCGCTGCGTGTAACGGTGATCGGAATTAATGAGCTGCCAGGTTTCGCCAGCATCATCGCTGCGATAGATGCCGCCTTTTTCCGCTTCGATGATGGCGTAGACGCGATTTCCATCGCCGCCGGAAACGGACACGCCGATTCGACCGAGCACGCCCGAGGGAAGGCCGTGGCCCTCCAGACGTTTCCACGTCTCACCGCCATCAATTGATTTATAAAGACCGCTGCCAGGGCCGCCGCTGATCGCGGTCCACGGATAGCGCTGCGCTTCATAAAGCGCGGCAAATAGAATGTGGGGATTGGAAGGATCAAAGGTAAGGTCAATCGCTCCGGTCTTGGTGTCCTTGTATAGAACCTTTTGCCAGGTCTTGCCGCCATCGGTGGAGCGGAAGACGCCGCGTGTTTCGTTTGGCCCGTACGCGTGTCCCATCGCCGCCACAAAGAGGACATCCGGATTCGTCGGGCTCACAATGATTCTGGCGATGTGCCGAGTGTCCTCGAGCCCGATGTGAGTCCAGGTCTTGCCGGCATCCAGAGATTTGTACATGCCGTCGCCGTACGAAATATCGCCGCGCCAGCAAGACTCGCCGGTGCCGACGTAAATGACATTTGGATCCGAAGGAGCCACCGCAATCGCGCCAACCGACATAATGCCGGTTTTATCGCTCATCGGCATCCAAGTAAGACCGCCGTTGGTTGTCTTCCAAACACCTCCGGCAACCGCGCCAAAGTAGTAAGTTTCCGGATCACCAGCGACCCCAGTTACAGCCAGGGCTCGTCCGCCACGAAATGGGCCAACCTGGCGCCATTTCATTGCCTTCAGTGCGTTTTCATCCAGCGTTTGCGCGCGAAGCGCCGTGCAAATCGGCCCCAGTAGAACCAGCGCTACAAGCGCAGAACAGACTCTCGTCACACTTTTCAGACCGCTCATCGTTTTCGCCCCCAAAAAACTTTGTTTTGCATCAGTACTACGGCAGGTAGTATTCCGCGAGAGCGAATGGTACACCCTGCGCAGCAATTCGCGCCAAAAACTCTGGATGTATCTTCCCCCCTCAGTTGCTGACGCGCCGCACAGGGGTTTTGGGTACAATCCCCGCGTGACGAACCTGCCCGCCTCGGATTTGCCCACCGGGTCTACGGCTCCATCTGCGCCGCCAAAGAACGCACAAGGCCTGTTTAATTTCGCGTGGATTCGCAAAGCAAGTTCAGCCGAGCGCAAATCGCTGATTGCCGGGGGGCTTGGCTGGATGCTCGACGCGATGGACGTAATGCTTTATTCGCTAGTCCTCGCGTTCTTGATCCGTGAGTTCGCGATGGACACGCGAACCGCAGGCCTGCTGAACTCGCTCACGTTGATCGCCTCCGCTTTTGGCGGACTTCTTTTTGGATTTCTGGCGGACCGCATTGGGCGCATACGCGCTTTGATGGCCTCGATTCTCGTGTACGCACTGGCAAGCGCGGCCTGCGGCTTTTCCCACACGATTCCTGAGTTGGCCATCTTTCGTTTCGTTCTTGGTCTGGGTATGGGCGGGGAATGGACAACCGGTGCAGCGCTAATCGCGGAAACCTGGCGCGCGGAACATCGCGGCAAAGCGCTGGGATTCATGCAATCGGCGTACGCCATAGGAGAAGCGGTTGCAGCGCTCGTCGTCGCCCTCATACTCCCTCACTTTGGGTGGAGACCAGTCTTCTTTGTCGGGGTCTTGCCGGCCGTTCTGGTCTTCTGGATTCAGGGGAGCGTCCCGGAGCCAGAGCTATGGAAACAACGCGCAGCACGCAAAGAAAAAGTCTCTTTGCGAAGGCTTCTGGAGAAGAACACCCTGCGCAACGGACTTCTGGCTACTTGGATGAACGCGTTCAGCATGTTTGGCTATTGGGGATTATTCACATGGATTCCGGCTTATTTGTCCTTGCCCGCGTCACAGGGCGGCCGAGGATTGAATCTCGTCAAGACAGCATCCTTCTTCGGCGTGATTTGCGTTGGCAAGTGGCTTGGCTATGCGATGTTTGGCTTTTTCTCGGATGCGTTCGGACGCCGCAGACCTTACTTCCTCTACCTCTTAATTGCTGCAGCTCTCGTGCCCATTTACGGAATCACGCGAAGCGCTGGCTGGCTGCTAGCTCTCGGGCCGCTCGTCGCTTTTTTCGGCACAGGCTATTTCTCGGGATACGCGGCGATTGTGAGCGAGATCTTCCCTGGTGAAATTCGCGCGACTGCCATGGGGCTGAGCTACAACGTCGGGCGGGGGCTTTCGGCTGCGGCGCCGGTCGCCGTTGGAACGCTGGCGCTGCGCTTCGGGATTGGTCCCGCGTTTTTCCTTCTGGCAGGAGCTTTCTTGATGGCGGCGTTGCTTGCGCTGGCTTTGCCGGAAACGCGTGGTCAGAAATTGGACTAGCTAGGCGACCGCGGACCGCGTGTGGATGCGCGCACCATCCGCGCTTAAGGTGTAGTTCATCGCGAAATAAGGCGCCTGCGCGAGAACTTTCTGAAATTCGTTTTCCTCTGCATAGGGCCGCTTGGGGACACGCCGCCCCAGTATGCTGATCTCGAGAGGATCTTTCGCGAACGGATACGGCTTTACCGTGACGAAGTTGCTCCCCGCGGGTTGCAGATCCCAATCCGCCTCGCTGCCATTGCCGTTCACGGGAACCGCATCGATGGTCGAACCATCCAGCGGCGCAAGACAAAAGTACAGTGACAAGCGATCGAGCGCTTCGAGGCGTTGTAAATTCGCGGTCAGCGCATGGTCGTCCGCATACGGTTTCATCGCCGGATCGGCGCGGAGATCGACCTTCAGGCGCAATTGTTGCAACCTCAATCGCTGAACAAAATCCGCGACGAGATGGGATTCGTTGGACTTGACGTACTTTGCGGAAAAACCGGGCATTGTTGCGCGAGTCCGGTCGTAAAGGCCGGAACAGTGCATGCTGACCAAAAGCCCCGCGTAACGATCCGCGCGAACGACTCGCTCAATACCCCGTTGGTAGAGAGCAATGTGTTCCTCGGTGGGAATGGACATGAAATTGTAAGGGGTAAAGGTCTTGGGATCGATCCTGGGCAACATCTCCCACTCGTACCACCCATTGTCATGCTCAGCGGCCGCTAGACAGAACGATTCGAATGGCTCAGGCCGGCTGAAGAGTTTATTCCCTAGCGCCCGCGCAAAAAAGCCAGACAACATGGCATGGTCCGTCTGCCGGATCAGGATCAACTGATCGCCCTGCTCTTGAATGATCATGACGCTGCCCTCTTTCGCAGCGGGGCCGTTTGGTCGCGCCTCCTAGGCGAAGCGTGACGCTCGACCGCGGGGGTGGTCGGATATAGCCTTAGGTACCCCGACATTATGCTCCGGAGAGGGGGCACATTCCAGCCTTAAAGTCGGCGAGACGAGCAGTAGCTTGCACGGCGTGGAAGACACAAGTAACTGGCTCGCCGAGTTGGCGAACTAGCGCAAGACTTTTGGCTGGAAACGCGGCTCAGTCGGACGCGAGCTGCTGCTTTAGAAGCGATTCGCCGGTTTCACGCCGCGTTCCGTAGACGTGTTCGATTTCCGGCTTCATAGTTTGGCCGCAAGAGCAACAGACCGGCGGGCGGCCAGATCTCAAAGTTACTTCCAAAGAAGACTTGCAGTACGGACACCTCGTTGACCATGCCGACCCACACTCCGGGCAATGCTTGATAGGAAGGTCAGAGCTAAGTCCATTTTGCTTCTTGCCTGCGTCAAACAAGAACCGACACTTCGAATTCTGGCACACCAATAGAATGTTCACCGGCTCCCTCCTGGGTAGGGCTGGTCGTTGCACGCTTTTTAGCGTGCAACACGCTGTCCCTGAGTGGACGCCCCTGGTGGCCCACTTCTTATGGCCGGAAGACGTGGGGCGCAAGCGCAGAATTTACGTAGCATAAAGTACCTAATCTATTGTATAAACATGTATTGACGATTGTTGATCCACCGCTGGTTTCTCGCACAAGTTGATTGAGTCGCAGCAAGTCTTGCGGTAAGGAGGGCAAGCGTGAAAAGCAAACTGGCCGGTACACCTTCTGATAGCTACGCGATTCAGTCAACACCGGATGAAGTCAGGCTGCTTCCCGTTCTCTTGCCGACAGCAAATGTCGGCGTGGCAACGATTGATAGAGACTTCCGATACCGTGCGATCAATGAAACGCTTGCCTCCGCAAATGGACTTCCGGTTGAAGCACACATCGGCCGGACGATCCGCCAGATTCTTGGGCCCGCTGCCGCCGAAGTGGAGCCCGTTTTTCGGCACGTCTTCGGCACGGGGGAGAGCCGGATTTACGAGGTAGCAGCAAAGATTCGAACGCGAACGACTATGGGACATTGGATTATGACGTGCATCCCGGTAAAGGATGCCGACGACAGGGTTTCCAGGGTTTGCGCGATCGTGATTGAGATTACGAAGAAAAAGACACTTGAGGATTTCCTCTTCCATCTCGCTGGTAAGCTGCTTTTTCTCAGGGAGGCCACAACCAAGAAGCGCCTCCCAATGCTCAAGAAAGACCAGCGCACACAATGGGTTGATCTGTTGGAGCAGTGTACAGGAGACGTAATCGAAGCCTTGAATTCACTTCGGCCGTCCGTCTCATCGAATTTGCTGAAGCCAGCCGGAGACTTGGATTCGCCGGTTTCTCGTGAATCCCCCGCGACTCTTCCACCTCTTCAAAAACTCTCACGCAGAGAACGCCAAGTCTTACAGCTTCTGGCTTCCAACAAGAACAACAAGGAAGTAGCGGTCGGCTTGGGAATAAGTGTGAGAACGGCGGAAGCCCATCGCCGCAGGCTCATGGAAAAACTCGGGCTTCACTCCGTCAGCGAGTTGATTCATCTGGCCATCCGGCACGGTATCGTGGAAGCCTAGCGCCTCGGACAGATTCACCAAGGATTAGGCGCAAATTGCGTGCGAAAAAGCTACAATCTAATTTCTGCCTGTAAGCGATCGGCTTTTTCTGTGCGGGAGTGGCGGAACTGGCAGACGCGCAAGACTTAGGATCTTGTGGCCGAAAGGCCGTGGGGGTTCAAGTCCCTCCTTCCGCACCAGCGTTCTTGCCCGGTTTGCTGATTTTCGCAAAGAAATTCCCTATCCCACGTATTATCTGCCGAACAGAGGTGTAAAGCGTGCATTTGCACAGATTCTTGGCGTACGTAGTGCTTGCCTGCTGGATTGCTCTGACTGCCGTGACCGTCGGGACAGCGCTTGAATGGTCCATGGCAAACTCCATGACGGAAGTCAGAGTTCAGCGCGCTCTCAATGCCCAGAAAGATGCGGACGCCGGCGTAGCGACGACTTTGCCGGGCGACGTCAAGGGCGAGGATGACACACCGAACCAACTCCTGCACGATAATGAACGCGCAATCGCAAAGGCCGAAGCTGCTAGCGATGCCATGGGAGATTCGCTGAACTACGAACTAGCCGAACGAAAACAGTTTTGGTGGGAGCTCGGCGTCTGGGGCTGCCTGACCTTGCTCGCCAGCGCTCTCCTTGCCGAGCGTCGAGATGCAGAGGATAGGACCACTGTTCATAAGTAGACTGCGCTTCAAGACGCCATCATCGAAGTTCGCTCCAAATCGAGCGCGCATCGCATCTCGGCGCGTATCGAGCGGCGTGCCGCTTTCGGGGCACTTGGCACTTTAATTCCTGCGGATTTCGCGATATGAAGAACGCCAGTTCTTCTTGTGGATTTTTCCAGGCGCGGATCGCGCCTTCTAGGAGCCAGTATGGATCGCAGCGTCCGCGAGGTAGTGAATCTCTACAATCCCAATGATCGACTCGAAAACGCATGGACGATTCCTGCCGCGTGGTATTTCGATCCGCGCATCGCGGAGTTGGAGCGCGCGAGCGTATTCAGCGCAACCTGGCAAGTGGTGGGCCGCGTCGATCAGGTGCGGAGCAACGGACAGTTTTTCACGGCGGACTTGGCAGGCGAGCCTCTTGTGGTTGTCCGCGGCGAGGATAGCCAGTTGCGGGCGTTCTACAATGTCTGCCGGCATCACGCTGCCGCCGTAGTTACAGAGGCGGAAGGATCCGCAAAACAGTTCCGTTGTCCCTATCACGGCTGGACTTACGGAATCGACGGCGCCCTTAAAGGGATGGTCGAGTTTGACGGCGTCTGCAATTTCGATCGCGCAAAAAACGGTCTCGTAGAGATTCGCGTGGACACCTGGGAGAATTTCGTCTTTGTGAACCTCGATGGTCGCGCCGCTCCGTTGCGCGATTTTCTCGGCGTTGTGCCAGAGCTTGTCGGACCTCTCGAGCTGCCGCGAAAACTGCGGTTCTTCGATCGGCGCGTCTATACGCTGAACTGCAATTGGAAGGTCTATGTCGACAACTATCTCGATGGGGGCTATCACGTCCCGCACGCACACAAAGGATTGAGCAGCGTCATCGAATACACGAAATATACCATCGAAAACTTTTCGCGCGCGTGCCTGCAATCCAGCCCGCTCTCCACCGATTCGTCCTCTGAAGCCGGCGTTGCCGCAACGAGGCAGGGGCGCGCGTTTTATCTTTGGCTCTATCCCAACTTCATGATCAACGCCTACGAAGGCGTGATGGACACGAATCTGGTTTTGCCTCTCGGCGTGGACCGCTGCGCCGTGATTTTCGATTATTACTTCGCGGACGCGAGCGCGGACGCTGAAGCCCGCAACGAAAAAAGCATCGCCGTGAGCGAACGGGTGCAAGACGAAGACGTGGCCATCTGCGACGCCGTGCAGCGCGGACTTGGCTCGCGTACTTTCGTGGCCGGACGCCTTTCCGTGCGCCGCGAAGCAGGCGAGCATCTTTTTCACCGTTTGCTTCACGCTGATTTTTCGGCAGCCCTAAGCCGTGCCACTTCTGCTGTCTAACAAGTCCACGTCTTGTTTGCAATGATTTGAGCTCCTCTCGATGCTCGCGCCTCGATTGACCCTCTCTGCGCCGTCGCCTATACTCTTACTTTGCGTTGCAGGCTAAGTTCTTACCTGTCTGGCCTCATCTCAGTTCATGTGCTGCTGCAAAGCAGCCGGCAACCCTGGGCATTTCGCTGAACGAGTGGGCGCATGCCAGCGAGACCAGTGAGTAGTTTCACGACGACACGTTGGGTGCCGCATCGTTCACCGAGGAGAAAATTGTTCCATGGCTGAAGCAACTTGCCGCCGCGAGCTGGACCTGGAGATTCCCGCGGAGGAAGTAACCAAAAAAATCGAAAGTGTGGCCAAGGAATTCGCGCGGGTCGCGCGTGTTCCTGGATTTCGGCCAGGCAAAGCGCCCGTGTCGCTCATTCGCCGGCGTTTCGCGGAAGATATCAAGGGCGAGGTGCTGCAATCGCTCGTCCCCGAGCGTGTCGAAAAGGCTGTCTCGGAGCAAAAACTGACGCCTGTCTCACAGCCCCAAGTCGAAAAGCTGGATTTCGCCGAAGGCCAGCCGCTGAAATTCCGCGCCGTTTTCGAGGTTCTACCGGAGTTTGAGCTGGGCAATTACAAGGGCCTGCAGATCGAAATGCCTGTAATGGACGTTACCGACGCGGACGTTGCCAAGACGCTTGAGGAGATGCGCGAACGAGCCGCAGCGCTGGCTCCCGTCGAAGGCCGTGCAGCTGAAAACGGCGACTATGTGCAGCTCAAGTTGATGGGTACTCCGGTGGGTGGCGGTGAACCTCTCCAGGCGGATAGTGTGTTGTGTCACATCGGTGCAGAAGAAACGATGGAGCCCTTCAACGAGAATTTGCGTGGGGCAAATATCAGCGATCACAAGAACTTCGAGGTCGCCTATCCCGCTGACTACCCCGACGCTAAACTCGCCGGAAAAACATACAGCTACGCCGTCGAGGTTCTCGGCATCAAGAACAAGAAGCTGCCGGAGCTGAACGACGAGTTTGCAAAGGATGTAAGCGACGCTGCCACGCTGGACGAGCTGAAAAAGAAAGTCTCGGAAGGCCTCGAGCACGAACGGGATCACCGGCAGAAAGATCTTCAGAGAGAAAAAGTTCTTGCCGAGCTTGTAAAGCTGCACGACTTCCCTGTACCGGAATCTCTCGTCGAGCATCAAAAAGATGTGCGGCTGGAACGTGTGGTTCGCTCGCTGGCCGCGCAAGGTGTCGATCCACGGGCCGTGAATGTTGACTGGGTTGCTTTGCGCAAGCGCCAACAGGAACGAGCGGCGGATGACGTCAAGGCCGAGCTTATTATCGACCGCATTGCCACTGCCGAAAATATTGACTCGACCGAAGACGACGTCCAACACGAACTGGAGCACATGGCCGGCCATAGTGGCGAATCCGTAGACGCCGCGCGCGCTCGTTTGACAAAGCAAGGTGCGCTAGATAGGATGAAAGCTAAGTTGCGGAGTGACAAAACTCTCGACTGGCTCGCGCAGAATGCTCAGGTCAAAACCGTTGCGGCAGCAAGCGCAGCGTCAGATGCAAAGTAAAATCTCCGCCGCTCAACCACCTAAATGAAAAATTTCGAAGAGACTGAATATCGTGGCACAACCCTCGTTCCCATGGTGGTCGAACAGACCAGCCGCGGCGAGCGGGCTTATGACATTTACTCCCGGCTCTTGAAAGAGCACATCATTTTCATCGGCACGCCAATTGACGACCACGTCGCCAATCTGGCCACCGCACAAATGCTCTTTCTCCAGGCCGAAGACCCGGAAAAAGACATTCAGCTGTACATCAATTCGCCCGGTGGCTCGATTACCGCGGGCTTTGCGATTTACGACACAATGCAGTTCGTGAAGCCTGACGTCGTGACCACCTGCGTCGGTCAGGCGGCATCCATAGCCGCGGTTCTTCTCGCCGGCGGCACCCCAAAAAAGCGCTTCGCTTTGCCGAACGCGCGCATTCTGATCCACCAGCCGTGGATGTCCGGCCTCGGCGGCCAGGCCACGGACATTGATCTCCACGCGAAAGAAATCCTGCGTATGCGCACGGTTATCAACAAACTTCTTTCGCAGCACAGCGGGCAGCCCGTCGATCGCATCGAAAAAGACGTCGAGCGGGATTTCATCATGAATCCCGAACAGGCCAAGGAATACGGCATGATCGACGAGATTATTTACAAGCACCGCTAGCGAGCGCTCACCGCGGGGACGGCAACCGTTCGCGGCTGGTTCCTAATAGTTAGTAACGATTCGAGTTTCTCTTTTGCTCCAGGGAAAAATCGGCCTAGAATAAGGGATAGAGACTCCGTCGAAGCCCAGCGGAGACGAGGCCTTCACACCAGTGAAAAAATTCAACCCAGACGAGCCGCTGCGCTGTTCCTTTTGCCACAAGACCCAGGAACAGGTCGAAAAGCTGATCAGCTCTCCCTCGGACTATCCGCGCGCTTACATTTGCAACGAATGCGTCGGCGTTTGCCAGACCATTCTTGAAGATGAAAAACGCGAACAAGCCGCCGCGCCTGCGCGCAGGCTCCCGCGTCCGCCGGAGATCAAGCAATTTCTTGACGGCTACGTGATCGGGCAGGATCGCACGAAAAAGAAACTCGCTGTCGCGGTCTACAATCATTACAAGCGCATCTTCTTGAACAAGCAGCCGGGCGACGTAGAGTTGAGCAAGTCCAACATCCTTTTGATCGGCCCTACCGGCACGGGCAAAACGCTTTTGGCGCAGACGCTCTCGCGCATGCTCGACGTTCCCTTCGCCATTGTCGACGCCACGACGTTGACCGAAGCAGGCTACGTCGGCGAGGACGTCGAGAACATCATCCTGAAGTTGCTGCAAGCGGCCGACGGAGATGTTCAGAAAGCGCAGCAAGGCATCATTTACATCGACGAGATCGATAAGATTGCCAAGAAGGACGAAAATCCCTCCATCACCCGCGACGTTTCCGGCGAGGGCGTCCAACAAGCACTGCTGAAAATCCTGGAAGGCACCATCGCCAACGTGCCGCCTCAGGGTGGCCGTAAGCATCCGCACCAGGAATTCACTCCCGTGGACACGACGAATATCTTGTTCGTCTGCGGCGGCGCTTTCGTTGGTCTTGAAAAAATTATCGAGAAGCGCGCCGGCCGCCACTCCCTCGGCTTCCACACAGATGCAGCGCCTTCGACGCCGCACCGCCGCAACACGGAACTGCTTGAACAAGTACAGCCCGGCGATTTGATTCGCTACGGCCTGATTCCGGAATTTGTCGGCCGTTTGCCAGTCGCCGGCGTGATGAATGACTTGGACAAGAACGTCCTCGTGCGCATCCTTACCGAACCGAAGAACGCGCTCCTAAAGCAATACCAGCGCCTCTTTGAGTTTGAAAATGTGCGCCTTCGTTTCACGGATGACGCTCTCGACACCGTCGCCGAACTCGCCATGCAGCGCAAAGTCGGCGCGCGCGGCCTGCGTATGATTTTGGAAGACCTCATGCTCGAGCTCATGTACCACCTCCCGATGCAGCGCAAAGTGCGCGATTTCGTCGTCACTGCGGAAATGGTCCGCGGCCGGGAAATCAATTGGAGTCTGCTCGAAAAGGCTGGATAGGCCGCTTCGGGCTTTCAAACATTTTTAGGGGCCCTAATGTTCACTCGCGAAAAACAGGATTTGAAGCGCGTACCCATGATGCCGGTGCGCGACATGGTCATTTTTCCGCAGCAGATGACTCCATTCATAGTTGGCCGCGAAGCGAGTGTGCGCGCGCTTGAAGAAGCCCTGGCTGGCGACAAGAAAATCTTTCTCTCGACGCAGCATGACGCTTCGGTCGATGATCCGAAGCCGGAAGAAATTTATGCGGTCGGCACGCTGGCCAACATCGTACAGAGCGTCAAGCTTCCCGATGGCAATATCAAAGTTCTGGTCGAAGGGGTCGAACGGGCTCGCGCTCTTTCGATCGCTTCGGAAGAAGGTTTTTTCCGCGCGACCGTTCGCTTGTTGGGCGCGCGAGTCGAAGATTCGCCGCAAGTCAAACAGATCGTCGAGAAGGTCACCAGCCTTTACGAGCAGTTCATCAAGCTTTCGCAAAGCTTGAACTACGACACCATGATCGCTGCCGCGCGCGGCGACGACCCTGCCAGGCTCTCCGACACGATCTCCGCGAACTTGCAGCTGCCAGTCGATGAAAAACAGGATTTGCTCGAAACCGTCGACCCCATTGAGCGGCTTAATCGCATCAGCGACATTCTCGAAATCGAGCTTGAAAAGTTGAATGTCGATCGGAATATCAACACGCGTGTCAAACGTCAGATGGAGCGCGCCCAGAAAGAGTATTACCTCAACGAAAAGCTCAAGGCCATCCAGAAGGAATTGGGCCGCGGCGAAAAGAACGAAATCGACGAGCTCAAAAAGAAAATCGACTCCGCGGGAATGAGCAAGGATGTTCACGAGAAAGCTATTCAAGAACTGAAGCGGTTGGAGCTGATGCCGCCCATGTCCGCGGAATCGACCGTCAGCCGGAATTACCTCGATTGGCTGTTGGCGGTGCCCTGGAAAAAGAAGTCCAAGGAAATTCGCGACATTCTGGCCGCGGAAAAGATACTCAACGAAGAGCACTACGGCCTCGAGAAAATCAAGGAACGCATCCTCGAGTTTCTCGCTGTTCGCCAGCTCGTCAAAAATCCCAAAGGATCGATTCTTTGCTTCGTTGGACCTCCGGGCGTTGGTAAGACTTCGCTGGCTATGTCGATAGGACATGCCACAGGCCGCAAGTTCGTCCGTGTTTCTCTGGGCGGAGTCCGCGACGAAGCCGAAATTCGTGGCCATCGCCGCACGTACATCGGCGCATTGCCTGGCCAGATCATTCAGATGATGAAGAAGGCCGGCACAGTGAATCCTATCTTTGTCCTCGACGAAGTGGACAAGATGTCCACGGATTTCCGTGGCGATCCGTCTGCCGCCTTGATGGAAGTGCTCGACCCGGAGCTCAACCACGCGTTCACGGATCATTATCTTGATGTCGAGTACGACCTTTCAAGAGTGATGTTCGTCTGCACCGCCAACGTGCTGCACACGATTCCTCAGCCGTTGCAGGATCGCATGGAAATCCTGCGGCTCCCTGGCTACACCGAGCAGGAAAAGCTGGAGATCGCCAAGCGCTTCCTGGTCAAGCGCGCTCGCGAAGCCACTGGCCTCGGCGAAAAAAATATCAAGTTCACCGACGAAGGCCTCTTGCACATGATCCGTCATTACACGCATGAAGCCGGCGTGCGCAATCTCGAACGCGAAATTCAGAACATCGCCCGCAAGATGGCGCGCAAGGTGGTCACCGAAGGGACCGCCGTCAGCGTCGAAATCGACCCTTCTAACATGAAGGACTTCCTCGGCGTTTTGAAGTACCGCGAATACTGGCTCGAAAAGCAGAACGAGATCGGCCTGACCACCGGCCTCGCCTGGACCGAAGTTGGCGGTTGCGTGCTTGCCACCGAAGCCACCCTCATGGAAGGCAAAGGCCGTCTAACGCTCACCGGCAAACTTGGCGACGTCATGCAGGAATCCGCGCAAGCCGCCATGAGCTACGTTCGCTCGCGTTCCACGCAGCTCGGCCTGCCCAGGGATTTTTACCGAAACATCGATATTCACGTGCACGTGCCCGAAGGCGCCATCCCCAAGGACGGCCCTTCAGCCGGTATTACCATTTGCACTTCCATCATCAGCGCGCTGACCAGGATCCCTGTTCTCCGCGATGTGACGATGACCGGCGAAATCACTCTGCGCGGCAAAGTTCTGCCCATCGGCGGCGTAAAGGAAAAGCTCCTCGCCGCCCATCGAATGGGCTTGCACACAGTGCTCCTTCCGAAGGACAATGAGAAGGATCTGGCGGATATCCCGCAGGAGATCCTCTCCTGTCTCAAGGTTCATTTTGTAGAAACCATGGATGAAGTGCTGCAGGTTGCGCTCGAGCGGGTCATTGTGCCCCTCGAACATCCTGAAGTAGCGCCCGTTGCGGAATCTTTTGTCGCCAGCGCCGAGAAAGATAAGAGTTTGACCAACTAAGCAGCGTTCTTCGTGGGCTCGCCGTGTGGCTTTTCCAGGCACGACGGGGCTCAACGCTGCCGCCGGTTAGAAAGTCTGGTCTGCCCCTCCTGGCATGTTTTCGCTTGTCCGCCAGTGCGGTGCGACACCTCACGAAAAATCCGGAATTTTGCTGGCTGCTCTGCGGTCGCGCAAAAGAGAAGGTCAATTTACACAATCTAAGTTAAGGATATATGAAAGAAACAAGCATTGAAGGAACCAATCAGATGAGTATTAGCCTCGCCGAGTTAAAAGAAAAAAATATCACCGACCTCGCCAAGATCGCCAAGGAATTGAATATTCCTGGTGCCAGCGGCATGCGCAAACAGGAGCTGATCTTCCAGATTCTCCGCGCCCAAACGGAGAAAAATGGCCTGATCTTTTCCGAAGGTGTTCTCGAATGCCTTCCCGACGGCTTCGGTTTTCTCCGCGCGCCGGAATACAACTACCTCCCCGGCCCGGACGACATCTACGTCTCGCCGTCGCAAATCCGCAAGTTCGATCTCCGCACCGGAGACACCGTCTCCGGCCAGGTTCGCCCACCCAAAGACGGCGAGCGCTACTTCGCCTTGATCAAAGTCGAAGCTGTCAACTTTGAAGATCCCGAAGTCGCCCGCAACAAAATCTTCTTCGACAACCTGACGCCGCTCTATCCTCAGGGCCGCCTCAAGATGGAAACCACCAAAGAGAATATGACCGGCCGCGTCCTCGATCTTCTTTGCCCTGTCGGCAAAGGCCAGCGCGGGTTGGTGAATGCTCCTCCGCGTACCGGCAAAACCATGATCCTGCAGTCCATGGCCAACTCCATCACCACCAATCATCCAGAAGTCGCTTTGATCGTTCTCCTCATTGACGAGCGCCCCGAAGAAGTCACCGACATGCAGCGCACAGTTAAAGGCGAGGTCATCAGCTCGACCTTCGACGAGCCGCCCCAGCGCCACATCCAGGTCGCGGAAATGGTCCTCGAAAAAGCCAAGCGCCTTGTCGAGCACAAGCGCGACGTCGTCGTTCTGCTCGATTCCGTCACGCGTCTCGCGCGCGCGTATAACGCCGTCACGCCGCCTTCGGGAAAGGTCCTTTCCGGCGGTATTGACGCCAATGCTTTGCAGCGCCCCCGCCGCTTTTTTGCCGCCGCTCGCAACGTCGAAGAAGGCGGTTCGCTCACCATCATCGCCACCGCGCTCATCGACACTGGCAGCCGCATGGACGACGTCATCTTCGAGGAATTCAAGGGCACCGGCAACATGGAAATTTATCTCGACCGCCGCCTTGCCGATAAACGCGTCTTCCCCGCGATCGACATTCAGCGTTCCGGCACGCGCAAGGACGAATTGCTTCTTCCACCCGACGAACTCAGCCGCGTCTGGGTTCTGCGCAAGGTTTTGAGCCCTCTCTCGACCGTCGAGGCCATGGAGCTTTTGCTCAGCCGCCTTACGAAATCGAAGTCCAACGCGGAATTTCTCGGGTCGATGTCCGCACCGGCCTGATCTTAAATTTAGCGCCCCCTTTCCGCACGCTCACCCTTCGAGCAGCGTTTCATACCACGCCGCAGCATCTCTCTCGTGCTGCTTGAAGGAGTGCACGTGTACGAACGATTTATCGCGCGCCAGCCGATTTTCGACCAGCGCCTTCGCGTATTTGCGTACGAACTGCTCTTCCGCGGCGGCCCGCAAAATGTGTTTCAGCCTCGGAAAGACGCATCGAGCAGCGTCATTGTCGATTCGACCATGCTCTTCGATCTTCAGACGCTGACTGGCCCCGCCAAGGCCTTCGTCAATGCCGACGAAACGGCCATCCTTCAGGGCGTCATCAAGCTGCTTCCGGCGGATCGCATCGTCGTTGAGATTCTGGAATCCGTCTCTCCAACGCCCGAGGTGGTCGCGGCTTGCGCCGATTTGTGCAACTCCGGTTACGTTTTGGCGCTCGATGATTTCGTCGACCATCCCAAATGGCAGCCACTCCTCCCTCTCGCCAAATATTTGAAAGTTGATTTCCGCGCTCTGGATCGCGATCTTTGCCGCACGACGGCTCGCCGCTACTTGTCCCAGGGCCTGCAATTGCTGGCGGAAAAAGTGGAGACGCAATCCGAAGTGGATGACGCCCGCGGCATGGGCTATAGCTACTTTCAGGGCTATTTTTTCTGCAAGCCAATCATGGTCGAGGGCCGCGACATCCCCGGCAACAAGCTGAACTATGTCCGCCTTCTCGCCGCCGTGAATGCGGATAACTTCGACTTTGAGAAAATCGAGAGCATCCTGAAGCAGGAGCCTTCGCTCGTCTACAAGCTGCTTCGTTACCTCAATTCCCCTTTGCTGGGCTTGCGCAACCGCGTCCGCAGCGTCAGCCACGCCATCTCTCTGATAGGCGAAAAGGAGTTCCGCCGATGGGTCTCCATCGTCGCTATGGTCTCCATGGCCGGCGACAAATCCCCGGAGCTGATCCGCACCGCCCTGACTCGTGCGTATTTTTGCGAGGAAATGTCGGACTCCGTCGGCTTGTCTCCGCAAAAATCCGATCTCTTCCTGATGGGCCTGCTTTCCGTCACCGACGCCATTCTCGATCTGCCCATGAGCAACGTCGTTTCCTATCTCCCGCTTTCCGCCGAGGTCCACACCGCTCTTTGCGGCGGAGCGAATCGGTTCCGCGAGATTTATGACACCTTCCTCTCCTACGAGCGCGCCGATTGGAAGAATCTTTCCTCTCTCGCCGCCAGGATCGGCTGCCCGGAAGACCGCGCGCCGGAGTGCTATCTTTCCGCGGCCGATCGCGCCACCGTTGTCACTGTTTGACCAGGCCGTCGCCCAAACAAAAAGGCGCAGCGAATCTCTTCGCTGCGCCGGTTGTATTGTTCTTGTTTTAGGCGAATCGCATCACGCAGCGGTTTCCGTTTCGGCCGCCGCGATGTAGTCGACGATTCGTTCCGACCAGCCGTCGACATGCGTCCACCCGTTGCCGTAGCTGACGCCATGCTTGTACGGCGCTACGTTCACCACGTACGCCCGCGGCGCCCACGCCGGCAGGATTCCGTCGTGCGTCTGCTCGTCCGTGATCACGATCACTCGATCGAGTTTCCGCCAATCCGCCTTCTCACGCAGTTCCATCAGCGCGCGCTTGAGATACGTCCCCGAGTGCGCCTGCGAACCGCTGATGGCGTCCCGCAGCGCGAACCCGCGCCGCGGAGGAAGTTTCACGCACGTTTCGGAAAACGTCGCGATGGCGAAATCCTCGGCCTTTTCCCGGAGCAGGATGGCAAGCCCCGCGGCCGCATCCATCCGCGTGGTCTCGCTCTTGCTCGAAAGCTTCCCGTCCATCGACCCGGACACGTCTACGACGAGTCCGGTCGCGCCGGAGAGCTTTTCGAGTTTGCCGATGCTTTTGAGCATCGCGCACTCGATCGCGTCCTCGAGCTTCGGAGCATGGCGGGCCGCCGTCACAAACCGAAACGGCAGCGCCCGTGCCACTCCTTTTTCGAGCCGCTCGCGAATCAGCTTCGGATCCACGCCCGATGCAAGCATCAGGCGCAGGTTTCGCAGGACGGCCATGCCGCCGAGCTTCCCCTCGCCGAGGAGCCGTTCGAAGTTCTCGCGCTTGTCCTTCCCTGCGGACAGAGCTACCTCCCATGTGTCGGGAGGCTCGATCGTGTTCTCGACGAGCTTCTTCCAAACAGCTTCCTGCTCGGCATCCTTTGGCTTCGCGTGGCAGAGAAACAGCACGTCGCGGAGCGTTACCGCCGATTCGCGGTTGTACTTGGCAAGTTGGTACGCGTCGAACTTCGTGAACGCCTGCGCCAGCCCGCGCTTCACTCCCGCGGAGAGCGGCTGCTTCATCTCCTTCCAGTAGAGCGCCACGAACTCGCCGAGTTCGTCTACTCTCTGGATGACGTGCTCGA
Source organism: Candidatus Acidiferrum sp. (assembly GCA_049641765.1). Taxonomy (GTDB): domain Bacteria; phylum Acidobacteriota; class Terriglobia; order Acidiferrales; family UBA7541; genus Acidiferrum. Next base: position 1,215 of record JBAQJX010000104.1, on the reverse strand, counting down.
GCGTTTCCGCCACGAGCGGCCCCGATCCTTTGCGCCGCGCAAGTTCACGCGCCACAAAGAGCGGCGCATGGCGAAGTTGCATCTTGTCGCGAGCTTCGCGCGCAAGAGCCGCCACATCTTCAGGCTTGCTCTTCGCCACGAGTTCCGCGATTCGCTTCGCGATGTCGTTGCCCTTTTCGTAGAACGTGTCTTCCCAGAGCAGGCACGACAGCACGGTTCGCCGCAGCTCCGTCTTCACGTCGACGCGCTGCGCCACCGCCCCTTCGTGCGTCCGCACCGGAAACATCCGTTTCCACACATTCATCTTCACCATTTCTGTTCCTCCTCCTTTCCGCGAATTCTCATCCCTCGAAGGCTCCTCGAACTCAATTCACCGGCCCTGGATTCGGCGCATGAATGCGCAGATTCCCATCGCTTTGTACCCGGACAAAATCGCCTTCCTCGATCTCCAGCATCCCCACGATCCACTCGGGAATCACAATTTTCAGGAACTCTCCCTGAACCTCGGAAATGCCGCGCGAACAGTCGATCTGGTCCGACCCGCCATCCACCAGGGGAATCAACAACATCAGTTCCCCCTTGATCTTCAGCACCGGCCCTTCCAACGACATGACGTTCTCCACGTTGCACCTCCTCTCCTTTTTGACCTTTGAATTTCCGGAGCCCCGGCGCGAACCACCGCCAATCCGCGATTCGCGCCGGCCAAACTCTCGCCGAGAGGAACAACCGATCAGAGTTGCGGGGCGATTGCCCCACATCGTGTAACAGACGAAGTAACTCTTCTCTCCACCATCCCGGCATCTCAGTGGCACAGTCAACGCTTTCTCATCGCGCGGTCTATGCGCCATGAATCTTGGCTGCGCTTTTTTCTTCTTCCGGTGGGAACCATCGGCCCGCGCCTGTTTTGTCTGAGCTATCGCCTCGAGGTTATAGTGGCCGGTCTTTAGACCGGCTCTTCTTCCCCGAAGCAAGCGAGAATCGAACTCGCAACCGCCCCGGCTCCTCGCCGGGGCGCTCTACCGAAGTAACGCGCACCTTCACCACACCGGAGTTTCTTTGCAGAGGGAACCCTCGGATCGAGCGCCACCTTGCCCGGTCTTTTGAGCAACAGCAACTTGCGCCGCTGGCGGGATTCCAACCCGCAACCCATGGTCGAAGTAGCTCGAGCCTGCGCCACTCTGCAAATCCTTGCGGCGGGAATCAGCGGCCTAGGTC
>JBAQJX010000102.1:0-24255 GCA_049641765.1 Candidatus Acidiferrum sp. | reverse complement strand
CGCGGCAAAACCGTTCGCATGGTCAGCTATCCCGGCTCGCCGCATTTTCCGCGGCTGGCCGAACAGCGCCGCGACGTCTTCCGCGAACTCACGGATTGGTTGGTGAAGTACAACCCCTGAAGTTTTTCCGTAAGTGTTCCGAGTCTCGAACTGCGTGCGATTCTCCGTGCCTGAACCTGAAACCGTCTCGCTCGGCTATTCGTGTCGCAGCGCGTCCATCGGATCCAATCTCGACGCGCGCAATGCGGGAAGATAACTGGCCGTCAGTGCAATCACGCTTAAAATCGCCGTCGCCATGATCAGCGTTGCCGCATCGTACCCTTTCAATCCAAAAAGCAGCGAATTGGCAGCGCTCGACCCCGCCAGCGCCAGCCCTAACCCGATGACCACTCCAATCGCTAGCAGAAGCAGCGCTTCGCCCAAAACCAGCGCAACAATCGATCTCCGGTCCGCGCCAAGCGACATTCGAATCCCAATCTCGTTCCGCCGCCTGGCCACCATATAGGAAACCACGCCGTACAACCCCACCACCGCAAGCACCACCGCGAGCACCCCAAAAAATCCGGAAAGTTTTGCCATCAGCCGTTCGTTAAGTAACCCATCTTCGATCATCGTGTGGAAACTCTGGAAAGTCAGATCCAGGCTCGAAGACACGCCGCTCGCAACCTCCTTGACTCCCGCGATCAGCTCCGGAAGCGCCAAACTCGAATGAATCAGAATCTGCGAATCCTGGTCCGGTCGCGGGTCCTGGAAGATCGGCAGATACACGAGGTCTTGAGCCTGTTCGCGCAAATCCCCATATTTTGTGTCTTTCACCAATCCCACGACCTCGTACGGTCCGCTAATCGTGCCTAACCGGCGCACGCGGAATGTCGTCCCGATCGGATTGCCCTGTTTAAGGAACTTCCGCACAAACGATTCATTGACGATCGCTACCAGCGGCGAATCGGCAACGTCTCGCTCGTTGAAATCGCGTCCGGCCAGAATCGGCGTCCGCAGCGTCTCAAAGAATCCCGGGCTGACGTGGTTGAATGCTGAGCTGGGAACTTGTCCTTTTGGCGGCTCGGCGAGTCCCATCAGAACGTCGTGGAATTCTTCGTTGCCGCTCAGCGGCACTGTCTCCGCAATCGCCGCGTCGTCCACGCCCGCGATTCCTCGCACCCGCCGAAGCAGGTCTTGTCCAAGAATCGTCCGCCGCTCCGCTGGAAGATTGAGTGTCGTGTAGTCGATGTCCGTTATCAGAATCCCAGTCTGCCGAAAGCCCGTCTCCACGCTCGTCAGCTTCGCCAGGCTCCGCGCGAAAAGCAACGCGCCCACCAGCAGCATCAGCGAAAGCGCGATCTGAGAAACCACCAGCAGCCGCCGCAACCCAAATCGCGACCGTCCATCCGTCGTTCCTCTGCCGCCTTCTTTCAACACCAGGCTCGGCGAAACATTCGTCGCCCGCAGCGCCGGTGCCAGCCCAAAAAAAACGCACGTCAGTGCCGCCAACCCTGCCGTGAAACCTAAAATCCGCCAGTCAGTTCCCAGCTCGACAAATAGCGGATCGCGTTGTGTACTCAGCGATGCCACTAGCATCTGCGCTAGGCTCCGCGCCAGCAATCCTCCCAGCGTCGCGCCTATCGCTGCCAGCAACAGGCTCTCCGCCAGCAACTGCCGGATCAATCGCCCTCGGCCCGCGCCGACCGCCATGCGCATCGCCATTTCCTTCTCGCGGGCGCTCGCTCGCGCCAGCATCAGGTTCGCGAGATTCGCCGAGGCAATCAGCAGCACAAGCCCGGCCAGCGCCAGCAGCAGCCACAGGGGCTGCTCGTTGTCCTTGCGCAAGGTGGAAACGCCGGACGTCGCGGAAAATGCGCCCAGCTTGTTTCGCAGGAATTTTTCTTTGCTCAAAGCATTGTAATCCGCGGGCAGCGCGTCCTCGAAAATAGCGGGTGAAATCGCCTGCAATTGCGCCGTCGCGCGCTCGATCGTCCATCCCGGCTTGAGCCGTCCCATCGACGCCAGCCACCATCCCGATCGGCTCTTCATTTGGCTGTCTTGCCCCATGAGCAGCGGTTCGACGCACAACGGCACGATGATGTCAAAGGCGCGCCCCACTTCTACTCCATAAAAATCCGTTCGAGTAACCCCGGCGATTTCGAATGGATGGCGGTCAACCGACAATTGCCGGCCAAGCACCGTGGGATCGCCGCCGTATTGCCGCTGCCAGAACGAATAGCTGATCACCGCTCCGCTCGATGCGCATCCCGGCGTGTCATCCGCCGTCGTCAGGAAGCGTCCCAGCGCCGGTTCGATCCCGAGCGTCTGAAAAAATTCGCCGCTGACCAAGAGGCCTTGGACCATGTGAACTTCGCCGCTCGGCGCGATGTTGAAAAGTGTCGGGCTCCATGCAAAAGCGCTTGAAAATCCCTGTTGCTGCTCGTGGATGTCCGCCCAGAGCGGATACGTCAGGTCGGAGTACCGGCTGGTGAAGTCGCCGCTGGCTCCCGTTCGATGATCGATCGCGATTCGCGCAATCTGTTCCGGATTCTTGACCGGCAGCGTGCGCATGCGCACCGCGTCCAGCAACTGAAAAATTGCCGTGTTCGCGCCGATGCCCAGCGCCAGTGAAAGTATCGCAGCGCCCGCGAACACTTTGTTGAAACGCAGCAGCCGCGCGCCAAATCGCAAATCGCTCCAAAGCGTTTCGATGTGCGTCTCCCAGCTTGCCGACCTCACGCTCTCCTTCACTGCCTCCACGCCTCCCAGTTCGAGCCGCGCTCTTCGAAACGCCTCTTCGCGCGTCATTCCCGCGCGCATGTTTTCGGCCGCGGCTTTTTCGAGAAAGTCGCGCAGTTCGTCATCCAGTTCCTGTTCGCTTTGTTTCTTGCCGAACAGTCCCCGGATGCCTTTGATCAAATTTGTCCAGATGGCCATTGCGCTCTCCTACGAAGCCGTCTGCAAAATGCGGGCGATGGCTGCCGCCTGCCGTTCCCACTCTTTGGTTTCGCTCCGCAGCTTTTGCCGGCCCGCCTTGGTCAGCGAGTAGTATTTCGCGCGGCGGTTGTTCTCCGACGTCCGCCATTCGCATTCGAGCAATCCGGCTCGTTCCAGCCGCCGGAATGCCGGAAACAGCGATCCGGGATTTACTTCGAAAACGCCCCGGCTCACTTGCTGAATCCGCTGGGAAATTCCCCAGCCGTGCAGCGGCTCCAAAGCCAGCGTCTTCAGGATCAGCATGTCCAGCGTTCCCTGCACCAGCGTCGCGGCTGCTTCTGTCATCGTCCGCCCCTTGGATTGGCCCCGAGGCCTTTCCTCTAGCGAATCGAGAGAAGCATACCGCTCTTCTCTCGATTGTCAAGAGAAGCCGCCCAGGGTTCAGACGCTCCTCGTCCGCAAACGTCTTAATGCTTTTTCGGGATTGTTCGCTTCAGTGCGAACCCGCGGCTTGCCGCCGCTTTACGTAGTCCGCCACGTACGTATCGAACAGGTCGTTCAGTTGGTGGGTGATCGGTCCCGGCGCCGTCGCGATTTTGTTTCCCGCGATTTCGCCGACCCCGATCAGGTTTCGATTGGTCGAGGAAATGAAAACCTCATCCGCCGAATAGAGATCTTCCGGTTTCAGCGTTTGCGCCGTCACGGAGACTCCCGCTTCCGGCGCGATCTCAAAAAGAATTCCTCGCGTCACTCCCTCAAGGCATCCGGAATTCAGCGGCGGCGTGAATACTTTTTTATTTTTCACGATGAAAATATTCGCGGCCGTGCACTCCGCGATTTCGCCGCGTTCGTTCAGCAAAACCACTTCGTCGAATCCGTCTTTCTGCGCTTCCGCGACGGCCCAAACATTTTGCAGCCACGAAGTGGTTTTCACTCCCGCGAGCGGCGACGCGGCATGCCGCCCTTGCTCGCGAAGCGTGAGCCGCAGCGGCTCACGATATTGCGGAAGCGGCGCCGTGTAAATAATCAAATCGACCTCCGGCTGTTTTTCCTCGCTCTGCCAGAATCCCACTTTGTTGTACACCAGATAAATTCGCGCGCATCCTTCGCTCACTTCGTTCGCGCGAATCACTTCATGCAAATGCAGGCGAACTTTCGCCGAGTTGTACGGCATCGGCAGGCGAATAATCGCCGCGTCCTTTTCGAGCCGTCGCCAGTGCCGCTCGTAGGCGAACGCTTCGCCGTGGAAAATGCGCAGCGTGGTGAACAGCCCCCAGCCACAGATGATTCCCGCTTGGCCGGGCGAAAGCCGAATCTTTTCAATGGGAAGCAGGCTTTCGTTGTGGAAGACGTTGCGATGGATCACGCGCGCTCCTGAAAGTGTTGGAGGATAAAGGACATTCTAACTGATGTTGACGTGGAGGAAAGGAGCATTGGGTACTCTGGCTGTAAAATAATGTAAATAAACGAGTTATAGGACGGGAAGAGCGGCGGAAGAGCTCGCCTGTGTAGAGCAAGTGGTGGGCAGAAGGAGGAGCTGGCCTTCGTAGATGCGATTCGGGTCATGGATGCCGGGATTGGCAGCGGCAAGGCAAGGCCAGACAGCGGAGTGGCCCAGCTTGGTCCGGGCCAGGCTCCAAAGGGTATCGCCCCGATGGACCTTTATGGAGGATGCCGAGCTGTTCGAGGAAGGGCTGGCTACGCGGGTTGTGACCGCTGCGCGCGCGGAAACGACCGGAAGAGAGAGACGAGCGCCGGGCAGGATGCGATCGGGGTCCGATATCCAGGGATTGGCGGCGCGCAGTTCGTGCCAGCGGCTCCCGTGGCCCAGATTAACCAAAGCCAGCTTCCAGAGGGAGTCGCCCGGCCGGATGCTGACCGTCCTTTGGCTGGGGACGATTGCGGATGGAAGAGCGTGAGCCGGTTGCAGCGGACGAACCGTTGCGGTCGACGCGACGGGTTGCGCCGACAGAACAAGAGGTGCCGGCTGCGGGTGGAACGCAAAACTGGGAGGCGTGGGTCGCGAGAATACTTTTGGCTGCGCCGGAACGATCAGGCGAGGGCGCGGACGAACGTTGGGGCGGACAATCTTATTAAAGTCGGGACGAACTTCCGGCTGAACTGTCGTCCGGACTTCGTTACGAACTTCGCTACGAACTTTTTCACGAACTTCGGGACGCGTCGAGGGCCGAACATTTTCCGCGGAAGGTTGAATGCCATGTCGGGCGCCAGCCGGGATGTGAGGACGAACCGGAGCCGAGGAAAACGGATCGCGCAGAAAAACTTGCGAGGAAATTTTCTGATGGACGACGGGTTGAATCGGAGGACGGATCGCGGGACGCTCCGGCAAAACCGGAGACGCGAGCGCGGGAGCCGAGAAGGGAAGATGGAACGGAGCCGACTGTTTCGGTTTCAAGGCTTGCAATTCTTTTTGCTTGCGATACTGGCGTGCGACCTCGCCGAGAGAAGTTCCGTTCGTTCCAGAATTCGCATCGAGGCTCGCCGGAGGATTCTGCGGAGACGCGGGCGAGCAATTTTTTTTCTGCGCGCATTCGTTCCGTTTCGCTTCGGCTACGGCGCGGTCTTCGGAAGTGAGAATGTGAGCGCGCGAGAGATCGTCGTTGGTGTAGACATGAGCGGAAGGTTTTTGTTTTTCGTTCTTGCGAGCGCGTGCCTGACGAGCGGCATCGGCGACGCTTTGGGTTTGCTGGTCCTGCGCGCAAGAAACGGCCGCGCCGAAGGAAACGCAGCACAGAAATGCGGCAAGAGAGACGGAGACGGTGGAGGAAAGCGAGATTCTCCCCGAGCCCGGGCGTCGCGGCTGGAGAGGTAGTGGGCCGTAAAGGTCAGTCAGCATCATGGCAAACCGACTACGGGGGGACTCCGCGTAAGAAGAATTGTACCGGGGGAACGGGAGTATGGGAAAAATTTTTCTCCTATGGTTTCCTGTATGCAAACCGCGGAAAAGGCATATTTGATGCGGCCAGAATGAGATGTTTGGCGTACTATTTTTGCGAATTCCACGCCGGACAAGGGTGAGGAGCTGAAATGGCCAAGAAGCAGAATCGAGAGGGAGAGAAGCCGGGAATGAGCACGCAGGAGTCGAAGGGAGAAGGCCGGCGAAGATTTTTGCAAGTGAGCTTGCTCGGGGCAGCGGCGGGTGCGGCCGCGCCAACGCTGCGCGGAGAATTTGCGTTTTCGCGCGAGAGTGGAGAAGAGCGCCGGGGCGGCGACGTGCCGGCGTTTGAGTTCGACGAGATCACGGTTGCCGAACTGCAAGAGGGGATGAAGTCCGGGAAGTACACGGCGCAATCGATCACGGAAAAATATTTGGAACGCATCGCCGCGGTCGACAAGAGCGGACCGACGGTGAACACCGTCATTGAGACGAATCCCGACGCGGTGGAAATCGCGGAAGCGCTGGATCGCGAGCGAAAAGAAAAAGGGCCGCGCGGACCGCTGCACGGAATTCCGGTGCTGATCAAAGACAACATCGCCACCGCGGACAAGATGCAGACGACGGCGGGCTCTCTCGCGCTGGTGGGATCGAAGCCGCCGGAGGATGCGATGGTCGCGCGAAAGCTGCGCGAAGCGGGCGCCGTGATTCTGGGAAAAACGAATTTGAGCGAGTGGGCGAACATCCGCTCGAACCATTCGATCAGCGGATGGAGCGGGCGCGGCGGACAGACAAAAAATCCGTATGCGCTGGACCGAAATCCGTGCGGCTCAAGCTCGGGAACGGGCGCGGGAGTTTCCGCGAATTTTGCCGCGATCGGAATCGGAACGGAGACGGATGGGTCGATCGTTTGCCCGTCTTCGGCGAACGGACTTGCCGGCATCAAGCCGACAGTGGGACTTGTTAGCCGCAGCCATATTATTCCGATTTCACACACGCAAGATACAGCGGGACCGATGTGCCGGACGGTGCGCGACGCGGCCACTCTGCTGGGGGCGCTGACGGGTGTCGACTCGAATGACAAAGCGACGGCGGAGAGCGCAGGAAAGTCGCATACGGATTACACCAAATTTCTCGATGCCGACGGTTTGCGCGGGGCGCGCATTGGCGTGTTGCGGAAAGCGTTCGGGTTCAGTCCGGCAGTGGACAAGCTGATGGAGGCCGCTCTCGAAACGATGAAAAAGCAAGGGGCGACGCTGGTGGATCCGGTGGCGTTCGACACGGCCGGAAAATATGAGAAGACCGAGTTCATAGGATTCATGTATGAGCTGAAGGCGGACCTGAACGCGTATCTGGCGTGGCTCGGGCCGAACACGCCGGTCAAAACGCTGAAGGAGATTATCGAGTTCAACGAGAAAAATGCGGAGAAGGAGATGAAGTATTTCGGACAGGAAAACTTCCTGACGGCCGAGGAAAAGGGGCCGTTGACGACGCCGGAATATATCGAGGCCATCCAAAAAAACCACGAGCTGACCGGCAAGTTGGGAATTGACGCGACGATGGACCAGCACAAGCTGGATGCGATTGTGGCGCCGACAGGCGGACCGGCGTGGCTGACGGACATCGTGAATGGCGACGCGTTTGGCGGTGGGAGTTCGGAGTATCCAGCGGTGGCGGGGTATCCGAACATCAACGTGGTGGCGGGATTCGATTTTGGATTGCCGGTCGGGATTTCGTTTTTCGGACGGGCGTGGAGCGAGCCGGTGTTGATCAAGCTGGCGTACGCGTATGAGCAGGCGACGAAGTGGCGGAAGGCGCCGAGATTTTTGGAGCACGTGGAGGGATGAGGGAGGGACGTAAGGAAGTAACGAAGTGAAGACGCAAGGACGTAATGAGGTAGGGATTCGGTGGCCATCCGCGGGGTGCATGGACAGTGGGGCACGATGTTCCGGCTGCTGCCCGGAATCTTCGATATCGTGCCCCTACCGGTGAGTTGGTTTCGTTGGGTTGCTGACGTCATGAAGTTTGGCGCGGCTTAGGTGCGAATACGCGAGTACTTTTCCCCTGCATCGAAACTATCTTTCGGCGTGTTCGCTGTGTGCCGGGCCCGGAGGGCACGATGTATCGTGCCCCTACCGGCGGGCTTCCGCGTTGTCGTGTGTGCTGGCAGCGGGCTCGGCTGGGTCGCGGTTTGGGCGGGGAGCGTCAAGTATGAATTGAGGTGGCGCGTTGGCGTCTTGGCGGTCCTGAACGATGACGCTGCGGAGCAAGAGGCTTAGAGCGAAGGTGATGACGGAGGCTCGGCGGGGCGAGATGCGGCCCTGGGCAAGCAGGTCGACGACATTGGAAAGGATGGAGTTGATCGATTCGGCGGTACAGTAGCCGCCCTCGTTGACAACCAGGAGTTGTTCGGAGAGGTCGGTGGTGTCCTGAAGCTCGTCAGGAACGCTTTCGGCGTAAACGGCGTGGCGGGCGCAGAGGCCGGTGGCCGGGTCTTCGGCATAGAGGCGGCACTGTTTGCGGTCGCGGCGGCGAGCGCGGCAGCGTCGGCGGCCTTGCGTCGTGTTGTGTTGGGGTGATGCGTTATTTTCAGGCGATACGCTCGTTTCGGGTGATGCGTTGATTTCGAGTGATACGGGGTCGTGCTTGTATTGTTCCATTTTAGTCCTCAGATTGAGATTAGGTGGCATGACCCCCACCCGGGGGTGTCCGGAAGTTATGAAGTAAAGCTATGAAGAGAATGGAGTTGCGGGAATTCCTGCGTGTAACGGAAGCTGCGAGCGATTAGCGGTAAGACGGCAATGTTGCTGGATTTGAGAGAGATATGAAACGGATCTAGGCGAGGGAAATCCAGGCTGTATAGTACCGCGATTTGGATAACTTGTCAAGTTATTTCTTGTGTGGTACTCATTCGAATTGTGTGTACCGGCGGGCTAAGTTGATGAGGAGAATGGGGATGGACGGGGAATTGAGGTGTGAAATTAGGTGGATTGCCGACCACCGGAAACGCTTGCGGAAAGTCAAAACCCGCACCCTTCACAAAAACCGTGAAGAGATCGCCGCATCCCGTCCGTGCCAAGCGGTTAAGGGCCTGCCACCCACCGGCCACCCGCCGCTGGATTTTATGCCAGTGAAGGGAGCACTTCTGGAAAGCATACGGAAGTGCGAGAGGGTTTTGGTGAAAAAATAGGGAGGGTAAGCCTTTCTCCTGATACCGGTAGAAGGAATCATAAGATACGGACCTTCCACCGAGGGACCAAAAACAGTATTGGAGATAAGGCAGTAATAATATTATCTTAGGCTGCACTTAGCCGCATATTTTAGGGTATCCCCCAGATTTTGTCACGCCAGTCAGATTTTCGAGGTAGCTGTGGGGAAGGAGGGCAGCATGATACGAGGACCCGCGACCTGCTTGGCGGGATGTTTGTTGTTTGAGCTGGCGCTATCGGGCACGCTCCCCGGGGATTCCATTTCGATCAAGTTTGAGCCAGTTACGCGCGATGTAGTTCAGCAACGGCTGAACGAATTCGGCGGAGACAACGCGCGACGGAAACAAACTCTCAAGGAGCTGCTTGGTGAGGCGGGTTGCGACGGCAAGAGTTTGTCCGAACAGGAAATACCGAGATCGCCTTTGCCAAACGTCATCTGTAAACTTCCGGGAAGTTCCGGGCGAACGATCATTGTTGGAGCACATTACGATCGCATCGGCCCAGGAGACAGCGTCGTGGACAATTGGAGCGGCGCATCCCTGCTGCCATCGCTATACGAAGCCTTGAAGGCGGAGCCGCGCACACACACGTACCTATTCATCGGGTTCGGAGACAGCGTGAAGGAGTTGATCGGCTCGAAATTCTACGTTCATCAACTGAGTGAGGCGCAGTCGTTGCGCATTGACGCGATGGTGGACATGGAAGGGCTTGGTCTTGCGCCGACTGAAGTGTGGGTAGATCAGTCCAATAAAAAATTAGCTGGAGAGCTCGCGTTTGTCGCAGGCGTGCTGAAGCTTCCTGCGTCCTGGGTGGACATCGATGGAGTGGGGTACTCGGATTCGGGCGAGTTCGCAACGGGCGGCATCCCGACCGTCGCGATTCACTCGTTGACGCAAAAAGCGTGGGACGAGCATATCCTGCACACCCGGAAAGACAGGATTTCGGACATTCATCTGGACGATTATTACCAAACGTACCGACTTGTGGCGGGTTACCTGGCGTACCTCGATTACTCGACCTCGACTCGAGAGCCGCCAGAGAAAAAGACGCTGCGAAATCATTGATGGGGTAGTAGACGGTTCCTGCTCCACCCTTGTTGAGCCGGGACCGGCATTTCGATGTTGTGGCTGGGATACGGCGGGTGGAGTGGTGAAAAAAGCTTGGGAACTCGTTTGGCGAACTGATGAGGGCGGGGAAATAGAGGTCGCAGGCGCCGGAGCGAGAGGGGAAGACACTTTGAACAAGAGCTAGCCCGACGACGGAATCTAGCTCGATTACGGAACGGGCGATGTGCACAGGGCCACAAGACGCAGCCGTGACGGAGGTGCTACGTCTCGGCATCGACGCGAACAAGTTCCGAAAGGGTTGTGGCTGCGGCTCGACTAGCGCAAGCCTGAGGCCATGGTTTTCGTTATGGTGCCGTTGGCGTCGTCATCCTTGAGAGCCCAGACGAAGGCGCCGCCGAGGCCGCCGGGCACACGTGCGCGGACGTAAGCCATCTTCAGCCAGACCGTGACCGGATCGTCGTAGGACCAAAAGGTCTCGGAGTTGGGGTCATAGAGCCAAACCGCAATTCTCTGATAATCAAAATGACGAGAGAAACCGGTGAGGCCGGACAAAGTCAGGTAAGTGATTACACCAGGAGTTTGCAGGTAGTCCGCCGGGGGAAAAGGGGCGGGGCCGGTGGACGTCTGGTAGAGGCCGTAATTGGTGCTGGGAACGCCGGTCCATCCGCGGGCGTAAGTGGGAATTCCAAGGACGAGTTTTTCCGGAGGCACGCCAGCGTGGAGGTAGGAGCTTATGGTGTACTCGATGTAGAAATTTTCGTCGCGGACGGGATCCTGCGGGTCGTCGAAGAGAGGAGAAGCATGGTTCGTTGAGGTCTCCCATGTTCCGTGGAAATCGTAACCCTGGACATTGTAGTAGTCGAGCTGCCTGGCGACCTGGGCCAACTGGATATTGGAAAAGTTCTGCTGGCCGGCGGGACCGAACATGGTGAGGAGGTAGTGTTTGTGGTTTGTTTTGCCGAGTGCGTCGAGCTGCTTGCGGAATTCCTGCATTAGAAGAGTCGCGTTCACAGTGTCAGTGGCGGCAGGAAATTCCCAATCGATGTCGATGCCGTCAAAAACGCCTTCCGCGGAAATGCCAGGGGCGAGATTGCCGTTGATGAAGAGATCGATGCAGTTTGCAACCATGGTTTGGCGGCCCGAGACAGTGCTTGCGGCGGCGGAGAAAGCGGGAGCGCCGGCGAGAGAAATTAGAACCTTTAGATTGGGATGAAGCTGCTTAAGTTGTTGGAGAGCGGCAAAGTTTCCGTAGAGCGGGCCGGGGTAAGGAGTGCCGCTGACGCTGGGAAGGTAGGGAGATTGATAGTCGGCCCAGGAATCAGCAATGGCACAGCCGGTGGGCGTGGCATCGCCGAAGGCGTAAGTGAGGTGAGTAAGTTTATCGGCGACTCCATTCGATTGGAGATTGGCGATGTTGTAGCCGGCAAAGTAGATGCTCCATTCCTCGAAATATCCGCCAACAATTTTTGCGTTGTGATTCTCGAGCTGATTCTCCTGGCCTGCGCGGAGCGGAAGCGCGAGAAGGAGGGTGAGAAGCAGGTTCGCAAACAGGATGGGAACTGCCAGTCTGAATACACGGGGAGAAGGATTTATTTTCATAGGGACCACCTCGGGACAGAAGATAAGGGACGCGCGAGACTATAGACCTATATAGCAGCCGTGGCAACTGTAAAATCTAGAGGGGAATGTTAGCCAGAGCTGTCATGAGTGATATATAGCAGCTTGAGGGCTTGATGGGTTGAGGAGGTTGCGTGGCACAGGGGCGGACCCTACTCCTGGCGGAGGGCGACTAGGGGGTCGATGCGAGTGGCGCGGCGGGCTGGGATGTAGCAGGCGAGAAGGGCTGCGGCCAGAAGGACGATGGCGACGCCGATGAGGGCGCGCACGTCGAGTGCGCCCACGTTGTAGAGGAGACTCTTCAGGGTTTTGCCGACGAAGTAGACGCCCGGGAGACCGATGGCCATGCCGATGAGGGCGGACCACATGCCTTCGCCGACGACGAGCTTGAGGACGTGGTTGCTGCCGGCGCCGAGGGCCATGCGAATGCCCATTTCGTGGTTTCGCTGAGCGACCGAGAAGGTCATAACGCCGTAAATGCCGATGGCCGCCAAGAGGAGGGCCAGCCCGGCAAAACTTCCAAAAACGAGGACAGTGAAACGGTCGGTGACGAGGGATTCGCTGACGACCTGGTCCATGGTGCGGACGTGGGTCATGGGGTAATCGGGATTCACGGAACGAATGGCGGCGGCGAGGCTGCTCGTGACGGCGGCGGGATTTCCGTTGGTGCGCACGCCGATGGTCGTGTAAGGCCAGGGGCTCTGGTCAAAGGGAACGTCGACCTCAGCTGAGCCGGTGGTGGGATGGCTGTCGTACTGGACATCGTGAAAGACGCCGACAATCTGCCATTCGACGGGGGCGCCGAAGGGCGGAGTGTGATCGGGCACCAATTCGGCGATTTTGACGCGCTGCGTCAAGGGATCAACGCCAGGCAAATACTGGCGCGCGAAGCTTTCGCTGACCATGGCGACGCGCGGCGCGCCAGCGAGATCGCGGGCGTCGAGATAGCGGCCGCGGGTGAGGCGGATGCCGTAGGTGTCGTAGTAGCCGGGCGTCACGGGCATGAAGATCGTTCGCGGCTCCTTGTTGATGTCGTCATCGGAGCCATCGAAGGGCTGACCAACGATGGTGAAATGCAGGCGGCCGGCGCCAGAAGCGGGTAAGCCAGGAGCGATGGCGACTTTCAAGACACCGGGTACTGCAGCGATCCGTTCTTGCAACTGCTGGTAGACAGAGCGAATTTTGGCGGAGCTGGAGGTGCGCTCTTGCTGGATGGGGACGTTGAAGGTGAGGACGTGGTCGCGGCGGATGCCAAGGTCGACTTGGGTGACATTCCAAAAACTGCGGAGGATGAGGCCGGCGCCGGCGACAAGGATCAAGGCGAGAGCGAACTCGGCGACGACGAGGGCGCGGCGGAGACGATTGTGGCTGGCGCCCGCGGAAGAGGACCTGCCGCCTTCCTTCAACATATCGCTGATATTTTGGCGAGCGGCATGCCAGGCGGGAAAACAGCCGAAGAGTACGCCGCTGAGAAGAGTGGCGGCAAGAGTGAAGAGCAAGACGGGGATGTTGAGGTGCGGGTTCGCTTCGTAGGGAATGCCCAACTGGTTGCGCGGCATTAAGCTCATCACGCCGCGGAGGACGGCCACCGCAAGGAGCGTCCCCAAAACTCCGCCCATCAGAGCCAAAGATAAGCTCTCAATGAGGAATTGGCGGAAGATGCGCGCGCGGGTGGCGCCTTGCGAAGCGCGCACGGCGATTTCTTTTTGGCGGGCCGTGCCCCAGGCAAGAAGCAAATTCGCAATGTTGACGCAGGCAATCAGGAGGACAAAACCGACCGCGCCCATCATCAGCCAGAGACCGAGGCGGGTTTGCTTGGGAAGAAAATCGTCTTTAAGGGGCTCGACGGTCACGGTCAGATCTTTATTGGTTTTGGGGTAAGACTCCGAGAGACGCTTGGCGATGACGGACATTTCGGAGTTGGCGGCGTCGAGACTCACGCCGCGTTTGAGCTTGCCCATCACCAGGAGATAGTGAGCGTCGCGAGTAATGTCGGCAGGTTTAAAGGATAGGGGCACATTCATTTCGGAATCGCCAACGTCAGAGGGGCTGGGAGCGGCGACGCCGAGGACGGTATAGAGTTCGCCGCTCATGCGGAGCTTTCTGCCGACGACGGTGGGATCGCTGCCGAAGCGATCACGCCAGAATTTGTTGTTGAGGATGACGACGTGATCGTTGCCGGGGAGCGAGTCGTCGGCGACGAAATGCCTGCCGAGAACTACTTTTGGACTGAAGAGGAGGTCGAAGAAGCCGGGGGCCACGTGGCTGGCCTGGACTTGTTCGGTCCAGTCGGGAGTGGAAATAGTGAACTGGTCTCCGGTCCAGGCGTTCAGTGAGTCGAAAACCGTGCTCTGTTTTTGCCAGTCGAGGTAGTCGCTGGGGGAAGTGCCGTTGCGCTCGCCATTTTGGTGAGACCAGACCATGACAATGCGGTCGCTATCCACATAGGGGAGCGGAGCAAGAAGGACGGAGTAGAGCAAGCTGAAGATGGCGGTTGTGGCGCCGATGCCGAGGGCCAGGGCAAGCAAGGACACCGAGGTGAAACCGGCGCTCTTCCAGAGCAGCCGTAAGCCGTAGCGAATGTCACGCCAGAGTTCGGTCATAGCAGCACCTTTCCCTGTCAATACGGCCAATTTGCGAAAAATGTTCCGTCGTTTTGGGCGGACAAAGAGTTAGACGATGGCGGGGGTTAATAATTAGCAGGTGAGAGAGGTGTTTGCGCGGCGGGACGGGTTAAGACGAGAGGACGGGGAGTTTGGCGGATTCCCATGCGGAGATGCCACCGGCGAGCTCGGAGACGCTGGAGAAACCGGCGCGCTGGAGAAGGCTGGCGGCGATGGAGGAGCGGTAGCCCCCGGCACAATGGACGAGGAGCGGGCGAGCGGGGGAAAGTTCGCGGATTCGGTCGAGCAGATGATTGAGGGGGATGTTCACGCTGCCGGCGATATTCTTGTGCTCGCGCTCGCGCGGGGCGCGGACGTCGAGCAGTTGAGGGGGATTGCCGGACGAGAGCAGTTCGGCGGCGAGCGGTGCGCTGAAGCGCTCGGTGGTGGCGGTGAGCTCGGGGCGGGATTCGAGGCTGCGCATGCCGTCCTTGAGATGGCCGGCGACGTTATCGAAACCGATGCGACCGAGACGAATGGCGGACTCCGACTCGCGCGCGGGGTTGGCGACAATGACGATGGGTTTGTCGTGAGCAAGGACGGTGCCGGCCCAGGTGGCGTACTGTCCGTTCAGGCCGATGTTGATGCTGCCAGCGAGATGCGCGGCGGCGAATTCCTCCGGGTCGCGCGTGTCGAGGATTTGCGCGCTGGAGCTCTGTAGTTCGAGAACGCGATCGAGTTCAAGAGCTTGCAGGCTGCGATCGAGAGTTTCGTCGAGCGTGGGGCGCTCTTTGCTGTTCAGAACGGCGTCGTAAACGAAATAGGCAGGGGCATCGGGCTGATCGGCGGTGACGAGCTCGATGAAGGCTTGCTTGGACATGGGCTGAAGAGCGTAGTTGAGGCGGCGCTGTTCGCCGATGGTCGAGACGGTTTCCTTGCTGATGGCTTTGCCGCAAAGTGAACCGGCGCCGTGCGCGGGATAGACGAGACTGGCGTCGGGCAAAGGAAGCAGTTTCGATTGTAGAGAATCGTAGAGAAGCGCGCCGAGATCGGAAGCGGACCAGCCGAGAGCAGCGCGAAGATCGGGACGACCGACGTCGCCGATGAAGAGCGTATCACCGGTCAAGACGGCATGAGGGGCGGCGGCGCTTTGGTCGAGATCGTAAACGAGCAGGGAAACGGATTCGGGCGTGTGACCGGGAGTTTCGAGGGCGAGGATGCGGACGCGGCCGAATTCGAGCGCCGTGCCGTCATCGAGAGGAGTGAATTTGTACTCTGCCTTGGCTTTCGCGCCGAGGTAGATGGTGGCGCCGACGCGGTCGCGGAGCTCCAAATGTCCGGCGATGAAGTCGGCGTGGAGATGCGTGAGGAATACATGCTTGATTTGGAGATTGTGCTCGGCAGAGAACTGGATATAGCGGCCAATGTCGCGTTGCGGATCGACGACGGCAGCGTGGTGGGTCTGCTCGTCTCCGATGATGTAAGAGGCGTGCGCAAGACAGGGCAGATAGAACTGCTCGAGGATCACGCTGGGATCGCCTCCGTAGGATACGAGCGAGTCTAGTGCACCCGACCAGGGTGGCGAGGAATCGTAACGGTGCGGAGGCAAGAGGTCAAATGCGGAAAAGGTTTGGAATGAAAGGGTGAGGATGCGGCAGCGTGGTGGTGCAGCACGGCGCGAAAAAAAGCGCACAGCCAAGATTGGCTGTGCCGCGAGGAATCGCGAGGGATCACAGGGAATCGCGTTGACAGGAGGGGACAGGTACTTTAAGATTGGCGTTTGTCTCTACAGGGAAAGGTGTGACTGAGCGCGATGAGGACGTACGTTGCGAAGGGTGAAGAAGCGGAAGCGCTGAAGGTGGGCGCGAATTGGTTTGTGGTGGATGCCACAAACCAGGTGCTGGGGCGCCTAGCGACCAAGGTGGCGCGGATGCTGATCGGCAAGGATAAGCCGAGCTTTACCCCGTACCTGGATTCGGGAGATCACGTGGTGGTGATCAACGCGGACAAGGTGCGGATGACCGGGAACAAGGTCGAGCAAAAGGTTTATTACTCGCATAGCGGTTATCCGGGCGGGCTGAAGGCCGTTCCGGCAAAACGAGTTCGCGAGACGAAGCCGGAGTGGATGATTCGCGAGGCCGTGCTGGGAATGCTGCCGAAGAATAAGTTGCGCGCGAGGCGCGCGAAGAAATTGCGGATTTACCGGGACGCGGCAGGTTTGGCGCGTCATGCGGGGCAGCGGCCGCAAGCGGTCGCGTCTTAAGGATTTTTGGAGTTCTGGGGGTATGGATGGAAGCCTGCGAGTAGCAGGCGGGTCTGTGCCACCGGGTTTCCGCACGTTGCTGTTCCTTGGAAAAGTGTGGCCGCGTAGTGGTCACCTCTAAGTGGTGCCTTAGGCAGGGAGCAAATCGGCGTGGAGTTCGATGACTCCGAAGTGTCTGGAGTCAGGCAGTTTTAGGAGGAACGTTGAGTTCTACTGGTACGCCCATAGCGGGCACACAAACGTGGTTTCTCGGAACGGGCCGGCGCAAGGAGTCTGTAGCGCGAGTGTTCCTGAGAGCAGGGAGCGGCAAGTTCACGGTGAACGGCCGCGAGGTGGAGAACTATTTCCCGAATCATGCGTGGAAGCATGATGCAACGGAGCCGCTGAAGTTCACGAGCCTGGCCGAACAGGTGGACGTGAAGGTGACGGCACATGGCGGCGGCGTCGGCGGGCAGGCTGGCGCGGTGCGCATGGGATTGTCGCGAGCGATCTCGCGGTTCAATCCGGAGCTGCGCCCTGCGCTGCGGAAGAACGGATTTTTGACTCGCGATTCGCGCATGAAGGAACGCAAGAAGTACGGACAGAAGGGCGCGAGGAAGAGATTCCAGTTCACCAAGCGGTAGGGAAGTGATTGGTGACGGGTGACTAGTGACTGGTGCGGAGCCAGAAAGCTGGTCAGGATGAACTCCGGAGGGAATGCGAAAGCAAACTCTTCGAGATCACGGCCGGCATGGAGCCGGCGAGAGGTTGTTCGGTGGAATAGTGCTTCGTGCTGAAGCGGATGGGGGAAAGACCTCCCGAAGGAAACGGGAGAGGCAAGACCCTCCCCTACAGATGAAGTAGAAAGCCACCGCAAACAACTATTCAATTAGGAGGAAACTTGGCAGTAGAAATTACGATGAAAGAGCTGCTGGAGGCCGGAGTTCACTTCGGACACCAGACGCGACGCTGGAACCCGAAAATGAAGGAGTACATTTTCGGCGAACGCAACGGGATCCACATTATCGATCTGCAGAAGACACTCAAGATGTTTCGCGAAGCGAGCCGCTTCGTGAGCGACCTATCCGCGCAAGGCAAAGCGGTGCTGTTCGTGGGAACCAAGAGGCAGGCGCAAGAGGCGGTGGCGGAAGAATCGAAGCGCTGCAACGCTTTCTTTGTGAACCACCGGTGGCTGGGCGGGACGCTGACGAACTGGGCGACGCTGCAAAAATCGATCAAGCGGCTGAAGCTGCTGAAGGCCATGACGGAAGACGGCCGGATCAACGAGCTTTCCAAGAAAGAAAAGGCGCGGCTGGGCCGCGAGATGAAGCACCTCCAGCAGAACCTGGAGGGCATCGAAAACATGTCGCAGCTTCCGGATGCAATGTTCGTGATCGATTCGAATGCGGAAGAGATTGCGGTGAAGGAAGCACGGCGGATGGGCGTGCCAGTGGTATCGGTGGTGGACACGAACTGCGATCCAGACGTGGTGGATTGGATCATTCCCGGGAATGACGACGCGCTGCGAGCGATCCGGCTGTTTACGACGAAGATTGCGGATTCGGTCATCGAAGGGCACACGGCTTACCAGCAATCGCAGGTGGCGGACCAGAAGTCGGCGGAAGATCAAGCGCTGGTGGATGGAGTGGAGTACGTGGACACCAGCGCATACGAACAGTACGAAAAGCAAGAAGGAGACTTCGTCGAGGGCGCGGAAGTCGTGACGCCTTTGGATGCGCCGACGGAAGCCGCAGCGGCCGCGGAAGCAACGGTACCGCCAGACGAGGAAACACGATAGGCGGACGGAACTAGAATGAGAGTCTCGAGGCCCGCTCCATGAGGCTCGGAGCGGGCCTTCTTGCAAACACTCGTAGAAAATATTGACAATCTGAATTCGCAGAGAGAAAAAGGATGAGCACACAACAGCCAGCAATGCAGATTCCAGCGCAACTCGTGAAGGAGCTACGCGAGCGCACCGGCGCAGGATTCAGCGATTGCCGCGCGGCGCTTGTGGAAGCAAACGGAGTCATCGACAAGGCCATCGAGATACTGCGGAAAAAAGGGCAGGCGGCCGCGGCGAAGAAATCACAACGCGAAGCCAGTGAAGGGCTCGTGGGCAGTTATATTCACGCGGGCGGGAAGATCGGCGTGCTCGTGGAAATCAACTGCGAGTCCGACTTCGTGGCGCGCACGGAGGCTTTCCAACAGCTTTGCCACGACATTGCGATGCACATCGCAGCGCTCGATCCGCGCTATGTGCGGCGCGAGGAAGTGACTTCGGACATGCTGGAGAAAGAGCGCGATATTTACCGCGCGCAAGCACTAGCGACCGGCAAGCCGGAGAACGTCGTCGAAAAAATCGTCAACGGGAAAATGGAAAAGTTCTACGAAGAAAACTGTCTTTACGAGCAGCATTTCATCAAGGACGAAAGCGTGACGATCGGCGAGATGATCACGCAAGCGATCGCGAAACTCGGCGAGAACATTTCCATCCGGCGGTTCGTGCGCTTCAAGGTGGGCGAGGGGGGCGGGCCGTCAGAAGCGGCGGATGCTGCGCCGGCTCCAACGCCAGTTCCAGCGCCCGTCAATTCGTAACGGACGACGAGTACATTCGTTCAGCATTCCAGAGCGTTCCGGGAAAACCGGGACGCTCTTTTTTGTGCCGGATTCGGGATGATATAGACGTGCACGGGAAATCGCGCCCAGCGCGGAGCGACCTCAGCTATTTGTTGGCGGTTTGCGAAGAACCAATCGTTCCCAAGGGAATGCCGACGGTGCCACAGCTGCCAGAGTTGAGATCGAAAATGCCCGCGCGCAAGTACACGTCGCCGGGAGGGACGTCGATCTCTTCGCGGATTTGCAACCCAACCATTTTTGTCGACGCGTAGACTTGAGGGTCCATGGCCAGCTTGCCTTTTTTCTTCAGAATATTGAGGATTTTTCCATCCTGGTCGAAAGCAATCAACATGACCTCGATAAAGCCGTGGCGCACGCCGTCGGGAGTCGTGTTCATCGCGATGTCCGGCAATGAGACTGCAAATTCGGCTTCGTACCTGGTGAAGGGGGGCTTTAGATCGGTGTTGCTGCCGGCACGGGGCGCCTTGGGGGACGGCTGAGGATTCTTGGGAGAAACGCGGACCTTGTAGAGAATCTGGTCGAAGTTGGGCATTCCAAGGCCAATGAGAGGCATCAGCGGATCATCCTGTTGCTCCGCGTAGTTCACATCCGGCCGCGGTTTGTCCGCGTAGTAGCCGCGGCGATAGGAGAGGGTGTAGCTGCCGCTGGAAAGGGTGACACCGATGCGGTGATATTTTCCGTCAAATTTGGCGTCCGCGGGCGAGTAGGCGAGCGTGTAGTAGTGCGAGCCGTTTGTGACGGCATTCTTCACAGCGTCATCGAGAGCATTCACATTGTAGAAAGCTCGTCCGCCAGTATCCTTCGCGATGTTCTCCATGGCGATCTGGTTCGAACCGAGCATGGCCTCCATATCACGCCGCGTGCCCGAAAGTTTGCTCGCGTCGAAAGTAGGGTCGCCGATCACCCCTAGAGCTGATACCGGATAGATGGCGACCTGCGCCGAGGTCAGCATGTCCGAGGCTTGCTGAACACGTTGCTGATACTTGGGAGCGTGTACTCTGCTGTCCGGAAGAAAGCTCAAGGGGAAATTGTCCGAGAACCAGATCAAATTCTTGCGAGCAGGAATGCCCGAGAGATACCGGGCTAGATCTTGAAAGGCCTCCAGCGTGAGTTCGATGCGCGACACGGAGCGTCCGGCGGCTTCGTCCGCTTGAAATTCTTCGACGGATTGAATGGCAATTGGCGCGGCGTCGCTGTGGCGCATCTGGCGCACGATGCGATTCTCACTTTCCTGCTGAGATTGAGTGGGAAGCGCGGACGATACTTGCGGATTCACACCGAGTTTCTTGTCATCGAGGGCGGCGGAGAGTCCCGAGAAATCGGTAGTAAAGCCGCGAACCATGCGGAGCTCTGTGCCAAGAGTGAAAATGGCCAGGCGGGTGCCTGGGGGAACAGTGCTCAGGTATTTGATGACTTGATCACGCGCGAAGACCTGGTCGCCCGGCTGTGTGTTCAGCAAATCGAGCAAAAGTACGTTGACGGAATCTCCGGATGCGGTGGTCGGAAAATTCGTGAAGACATTGGACGGCATTGGAGGCAGCTTAATCTGAATAGGCTGCACTCCCTTGTGTTCTTCGAAAGAGGAGATGACTTGGGGCGCGCCTTCATCCGCAATTTGAAAATCACTCTTGCCGAGACCGGGAACCGCTTCGCCTTTGTCGTTGGTGACGACCACGTCAACAAGGACGACGTGGGTTTCTACTTTTATGATGGGCGCGACTTGTGCTGAGACAGAAGCTGGAGATTGCGAATAGAGTGAAGAAACTGCAAGCGTGGCGGCCAAACAGCAGACAATACCGGAGACTGGCGGGTGTCTCATTGCGTGGTCTCGAAACGGGATTCTCCGCGATGATTATGCATCAAAAAACGGGCGAACACCCCGCAGGTTGCCGATGGCCGCAAGCCGAACATTCGATTTCGAAGCGCGGAAAGGTGATTTCGTTGCTTCGCTGTTCCGACGCCAGAGTTTAGCCGAGCATGCGGCAAAAGACATAGTTTGTTACAATTCCGAGGATTTTAGCTGACAGCAACGGAGCACCATGGCCGCCCAGAAAAAGGCAGCAAAGAAAACCGCGAAGAAAACGGCGAAAAAGTCGCAATTGGCTTACCGCCGCATTTTGTTGAAACTGTCCGGAGAATCTCTCCAGGGACCGCAAGGGTTCGGAATCCACGGCGAGACGATCCAGGCGATTGCGCGGGAGCTCAAGGAAGTGCAGGCGCTGGGCGTGGAGATCGCCATCATGGTCGGCGGTGGAAATATTTTTCGTGGAGGGCGCCAGAAAGGGTTTGAGATCGACCGCGCGACCGGCGACTACATGGGCATGCTCGCGACGGTGATCAACGCGCTGGCTTTGCAGGATGCGCTGGAAAAAGAAGGCGTCTTTACAAGGGTTTTGAGCGCGATTGAGATGAACCAGGTGTCCGAGCCGTTCATCCGGCGGCGCGCGATGCGGCACCTCGAGAAGCAGCGCATCGTTATTTTTGCGGCGGGCACGGGCAATCCCTATTTTTCAACGGACACGGCGGCAGCGCTGCGAGCGATGGAAATCAAGGCCGACGTGATTTTGAAGGCGACGCGAGTGGACGGCATTTTCGACGCCGATCCGGAGAAGGTATCGGACGCCAAGTTTTTTGCGGAGATCACCTACCGTGAAGTGCTCAACCAGAATCTAAAAGTGATGGATTCGACGGCGATTTCGCTGTGCATGGACAATGGGATGCCGATCGTGGTGTTCAACATGAACCAGCACGGAAACATCAAACGGGTGGTGCTGGGCGAGCGCGTGGGTTCTTCCGTTACTCCGGCGCTGAATTAGCAGAAGCGCCGCGGGGCGGCGTGGCGAGAACATTCCCGAGTAGTGGCGAGCGCGAAAGCCTGTCAATCCGATGGGCTTAAGAAAACCGAGCTGAGGATGCTATGACGACGATTGCAAACACAAAGGACGCAATGGGCGCGGCAAAAGCGCGTATGGAAAAGGCGGTGGACGATTTCCGCAAGGAAGCCGCGACGATCCGCACGGGGCGCGCGAACGCATCGCTCCTGGATAACGTTCGAGTGGACTATCACGGGACGCCGATGCCGCTGAACCAGCTCGGCAGCGTGACGGTGCCAGACCCGACAATGCTCGTGATCGCGCCGTGGGACCCGAGCGTAGTGGCGTTGATCGACAAAGCCATTCGCACATCGGACCTGGGACTCAATCCGACGAACGACGGAAAAGTGGTGCGCGTGCCGATTCCTTCGCTGACGGAAGAGCGGCGCAAGGATTTGGTCAAGCAGCTGCACAAGGTGCTCGAGAATCACCGGACGGCGGTGAGGAATGTCCGGCGGGACATTAAGGAAGCGATTGAAAAGCTCGAAAAAGAAAAGAAAATCAGCGAGGATGAAAAGAAGCGTTCGCTGGACGAGCTGGAGAAGCTGTCTCACGCGGAGACGAAGAAGGTCGAAGACCTTTGCGCGTCGAAAGAGAAAGAAATCCTCGGAATCAAATAGCCTCAAACGATGCCTGACTGGTTTTGTCGAGCGTTCTTGATTCCAGTCTATTGCTTTTTCGGCGCGGCAGTCGCGGGTTCCGCGCGTTCGAGTGTAAAGAACTGGGATTCGTCGTTTTGGACGGCTTGGAGAAAGGCGTCGTAGTCGGCGGCGCGATCAGCGGGAATTTCCTTCAAAATGAAATTCAGATGGCGTGAGGCGGTGATCGTCCCGTCCTTCACGGAGTATTGCGAAGTATAGGCGGCGAAGTCGCGCTCGACGGATGTTCCCGCGGGTACTTCGGCGCCGGTGCCCTCCGGTAGATGCACCGCGGCGCTGACCTCGACGTCGAGAGGCGTGCCTAAGTCGATGGGCGCAGCGGGAGATTTGGCAGCGGACTTTGCCGCGGGCTCGGGAAGCCCGAGGAGAGGCAGCAGAGCGGGAATGCGAACGGGCTTTTTCGACCAGTTCACGAACTTGGGTTGCGCGATTTCGTATTCGACCGTGAACGGCTCCTGAGTTTCATAAGGATCAGAAGCCGTGACGTTACTGACTTTTCCCCGGAAGCCGTCGGACAGCGCCAGCAGTTGCGCGACATTTTTCCAGTTCTCCTTCGGCGACTGGTGAAATGCGACGCGGAGGAGAAGTTCGTTGTCGCCGCGCATGACATACTTTGCTTTTACGGTGAGCATTCCGTCTGGACTTAGGCTGGATTGGATGTGGACGCGCTGGAAAGAGGGAAAGGGCAAGCCGGCCGCTATCGTAATAAAGCCGTTGTCCGTATCGGCTGCCGTCTCACTTATTTTCAGCGATTTCTCGCCTCGAAGTTTTGCAGGAACCACGCCGAACGGCGCAACGTCAAGGCTGGGATCCAGAAAGTATTGTTTTGGCCCTTCCGAAACCACGAGCAGGCTGCCAGCCAGCAGATTCGGCCGGGGCAAGTCCGATTCAAGGCCAGGCGCGCGGCTGTACATTGCGATCTTGGACAGAGCGGCCGTCTGTGTCAGTAGTATCGACAGTAACCGAGCTTTCTCTTCGCTGGTTCCGTATCCGGATTTCAGAATTTGCTCGGCGCCTCTACGAACCGAAAGAGTGAACTCGAGAGGCAGGTCGATCGTCGCGATCTTGCTCGAAACAAGCTGGTAAAGAGACTGGATGGAGTCTCGCTTAAAGTGAGGGCCGCCTCGTTCGTCAGCCTCCTGGTAAATGAAAGTGCCAAAGCCGCTGTATTCGGTCTTTGCAATACTGCTCGAAAGTTGTGACCATGTGGAAAAAGTCGTCAGCGCAACATCCACCGCATCTTCGCTGATCGCTTGCAGCTTCAATTTGTCCAGTTCCAAGTCCCAACGGTAAGAGGCTCGCGCCGACTCGCCAACGCCTGATTTCTCAATGGCGGCCGGCGTGTCGGGATTTATGCGGACGCGCAGGCGTGAGATTGGAGCGTCAATGACGAAGATTTCGTGGGCGACGACGCCGGAACGATCGAAGGTGTGGTCGAGCCAGAAATCGGGAGCGAGTGGAGTGCGGGACGTCGTAGTGATGACGCGGTATTCGAGCGTGTCGCCGGGTTCGAGGCCGAGAATGCGGACGGAT
>JBAQJX010000092.1:0-27965 GCA_049641765.1 Candidatus Acidiferrum sp. | reverse complement strand
AGTATACACCTTGTGTCAAGTCAAATGTTAGTTACGATTCGAATCGACGCGGAAGTGATTGAGGGCATTGGTGTTGGCACTGTGGAAATCCGCGCGTAGAGAGTGCCACGCCAGAAGGTTCAAGGCGATAAGGTGTTGCCGCCTGCAAGCTCTTGATGGCTATATAAGTTCTTATATAGGATTGGCTGTGACTAGCCCGGGATCGCAAACCCGGATTCGTTGGCTGGGGACTCGCAAAAAGTCATTCGCGGTTTCTCGGAAGCGGCGCGTCAGAACCTTGGGAACGATTTGCAGCGGCTCGACGAAGGCGAGGAGCCCTTGGATTTCGCCTCAATGGGCGCCGTTTTGCCGGGCGTCTTTGAGTTGCGGGACCGCGATTCCGAGCACTGGTACAGAGTCCTCTACATTTCGTTGGATGGCCTGATTTATGTGTTGCACTGCTTTACGAAGAAGACCAACCAAACGCCACAAAAGGAAATCGAAACAGCCAGAAAGCGACTCCAAGCTCTAAGACAAGAGATCGCAAAACGGAAGAAAGTGGGCAAGCATGAAAAGTAACGTATTCGAACAGATCGGTTTCTCGCCGGAAGAGGCAGCCTTACTGAAGATGAAGTCGGAGCTGCATTCGCAGCTAATAAAGGCGATCAAGAAGCGGGGATACACCCAAACGGACTTGCAAAAGCGATTGGATGAATCACAACCAAGGGTCAGCGATTTAATGACAGGGAAGATCTCAAAGTTCAGCCTGGAAACACTCATCGGCTATGCAGAGGCATTGGGCTTACACCCGCAGATTTTCGTCGAAGCACGCTAAGTAGCGAGCACGTATAGAGGGTTCAGGCAATGGAGGAAGAAGAATGGCCAAACGGACAAACTAAAGTCAAAAGCGCGGGGAGGAGGGCGCGCCAGAAGGTTCAGGGCGACAAGGTGTGGCCACCTCCCAGGTTCGAAAGGATGTTCGCCGAAAGGTTGATCCGATGGGTTGAGAGCACAAAGTATAGAAACGATGAAAAGAAAGACCCCACCCTTTCAAGAACCAAAAACGAAAGGGTGGGCCACCCCGGCAAGAAACGGCAAATTCAAAGTCGTTTCGGCGAGTCTAGGATGTCCCACCCGCCAGGAATTGATCCAGAGTGTCGCCGCCTTCCAGATAGTCAGTTAGGACCCTAAACCAGACGCGGGTTCCGCGGAATATGGGTTCTCCGCCGAGGATATTCTGATCCTTGAAGATGACGCCGCTCATTTGCATTAGCCTCGTGCTTTAGAGTCTGCCAGCCGAAGCGCCCAGAGTTGTCTGGGAATTTTTCGAGCGCGGCTTACGCCGGCACTTGTTTTGGTGTTCACACTAGACCCGGAGCCTTACAGACCAAGGAGTCCCGCACGCAGTTGATGTTTCCCAACTAAGGGGCTGCCAACCGCCATCGGCTCTATCACGCGTGACCCTTCTGGTTTCTTCTAGTAATGTTCCTCGTCGGCTTTGCACTTCGCATCGCGGGCCAGACCTAAGAATGCCATCCACGCCGACTCCGCGTAGACGTCGGCGATTCGTCTGGTTCCATCGGGCAGCACTGCCCAGCCAAAATACAAGGCACATGTCAACGACAATAAGGAAAGAGCAGAACCTGGGTTAATCGTTCCGAAAATGCGTGGCCTTGCCCCACGCACGGCGGCAAAGAGGGTCGCCGCAGTGGCCACGATTACCCAGAGGCCGCGGCAGCCAAGAAGATTGCGTGAGAATCCGTACTCAATGTCGTGTTTGAACCAAAGGCCGTTAGGGTCGCGTTGCCGAAGGTACTGGCGAACCTGGCGGAATGCGTCGTGTATGGCCCGATCTGCGTGTCCCGGTTCTTGTCTCTCTTCTTCGACGGTCGGAAGCACCAGAGAAAAACACTGAAACAGGGCACTGCGGATCGAGACCTTGAGCTCACTTGTGAACGACGAGTCTAGCTGCCGAAGGAATCTGGTTGATGGGGGGCCTTCCCATCGTTTCCAAAGCTTCGGCTCAATTGCTTCCCCGCGGGCCCGAGCGAGATATCCAAGGCCGTAAATCAGCGCGAAGCTACAGATGCCGCTGGCTGCAAATATCGGCAGACTGCTCAAGAGGGGCGCCGCGTAGAAGGCGTCAATCAGGATCGGCAATGCAAGAATCAAGCCAGGTGCGACTCTTGCTTTTAGGTCATATTCACCGAGGAATTTTTCCATCATCGAATGATGCCGGGAACCAGAGGTGACCAACCAATAAGTGGTTTCGGCTCACCTGTGCCTCGCAGCGGAACTGCCGGTGAATATCCCCTTCGAGCAGGGACGCTGCCGTGAATGTGCCATAGGTCCCCGGATTCATGGGTGCTGAATACCTTCGATCCAATTTTTACAAGTCCGCTGACTATGGCGCGGCTCGGGTGGCTGGAATCTCCACATGCCGAAATGTAGGCGAAGCTAGGACAGAAACGTTCAATCAGCTTCTGTGAGAGGTTTCCTGCGCTGGCATGATGCGGTACCTGCATCCAATTCAAGCTTTTCCACTCAAGCGGAATTTGCCCGAGCGCGTCAGCTCCCGCGTCGGCAGTGAAGAGGTATCTGCTGCCATTGAACAGGCAGCCTATGATAGTGCTGGTGTTGTTGAATGGTTGCGTTTTCGGATTTTCTTTTACGCTCGAGTCACGCAGAGCACCTTCAAACGGTAGAGATGATGAGCCGATGTGTGCGAAAGGGGAAGTAGAAGCACGCATAAGGCTCAAGAGAGTTTCGTGCTTGGGTTCAGGAGGGGCAAAATGCTCCCCATACCTGAAAGTCTTCCAGTAGGTGCGTAGCCACTAAGTGCCGAAAGCGCGTCTGCGTATGAAGGCGGTGGGGGCAGTCGCGGTGCTGTCACCTTCGCAAATTCCTGCAATGATTGCTTGTAAAATCTCCGTGATGGACCGAGCACACTTAGAGCTGGGAAGCCCGCAATGGATGAGTCTGCAAATGGTTCCTGTATTGCGAGACCGCGACTGGCAAAGGCGCTCCCAAGTTCGTCGGTGTTTTCTATGACCTGCCTCATGCCATCGGCCTCCGATGAACTGCCAGATGACGCACGCTTCAACGCTTCGGAACTAACGTGATTCCGAATATTGTGCATCCACCCGTTACTGACGGTTATGGATTTGTCTTTCAGCAGCTTGATTAGACCGCGGGCGTGATCGTTATGCAGGTGAGTGCAGACGACTGCCCAAAAGCCTGTAATATTTCTACTTCGCAAAAATTCACGAACCATCGGGGCGTCCGCAGCCTTCCCGCCATCGATAAGAACTCGATGCGGACCATATTGAGTCCATTGGGTAAGCACGATGCAATCGGCATCTCCCAAGGAGAGCATGTCAATTTCAAAACCGTCGTACATTCGAAACCTCTACGCAAACAAGATTGTGATTGCCTCGGTGGGTATGATCTCGGAGGGAAGACGCGGTTACGACCTAAAGAGGTACAATAAAGGCGGAGCTTGCGACCAGGAACTTAGCCACGCAGCAGTAGGCTATCGTAAAATCCCGAAAAGCGCAATCCCTTGCGCTCGCTACCAGGCGAATACCGCCGTATTGGGTAGCGGTTCCAAAGACACTGCCATGATGCAGAGAAACACGAACGCCTCCTGAGGCGCTCAGTATGTCGAGCGCGCTGACGCGGCAGAGGCGATTGCAATCTCAGACACGGGACGCGGCGAACTAGTGGAGCTGGATGCCGGGGAGGCAGGCGCTTTTGGCGAGGAAGGATTTGGGATTGGACATTTGGAGGATTTCGCGGAAGGCTTGGAGCTTATCGGTGGCGTGCTGGTAGTAGGACTTGACGATGCGATAGCCGACCCGGTAGCCGAGGGCGCGAAGTTTTTCTTATCGGTCAGGACGCTGATTTGAGGGGCGCGAGATGTCGAGGGTTGCTAGGAGGAGAAGAGCGGTCATCCTCAGAAGGATGACCCTACATATGCCCCACCCATGCCGGCGAGTTGATGCTTACCAGCCAAGGGACTGCAACCCTCCACGGACTGCAACCCTCCACGGGCTGCAACCCTCCACGGGCTGCTCTAGTTCCTCCTGGACACGCTTGCGCCTCAAGACACTCAACCTAAGAATTGCGTCAGGTTATGGACGTGGTGGACGATCGTGGACGGCGGCGTTAATCAAGCTGTGGGTCAGCGACTTCTTTGTTAAACTCACACTTTGAGAACTATGGGTTGGCATGACTCCGGAACAAAGACGCACTCTTGCGGTCTTTCTGCGCCAGAACTTGAAGAATCTGGCCGATATACAAATCCTGAGAGCTACTCTGGAATTGTCCCGTCAGCGAGGCTTCGTTCCACTGGACTGGGAGCAGAAGCTGGAGGCATTCGGCCAGACGCCGCAGTACCGGGCCATGTTGGAAGAGTTTGAACCGCTGATTGTTCAAGTGGAACAGGGCACATCTGAAACCGCTCTGATGGAGTTACTTCAGAAAATGCAGAAGGGAAGGCAGCCGAAGTAGCGCTGTCGGAGTTGAGTGGGCAAGCATTTGCGGAGAGATGGCCTTGCCCTAGAGACGCTCGATGACCCAAAGAAAGAAGCCTTTGCAATCAGCTAAACAACGTTCCGTCCGGCGCTGCCCGTTCGTCGCTTCCGCGGAAGTGACTGAACTGACCTCCGGAACGGTGATTTCAGCGCGCACCTCGGAAATTGGTCTCGGGGGCTGTTATGTTGACGCGCTTAATCCGTTTCCCGAAGGCACGCTGGTTAGCTTACGGATACTCAGAGATCAGGGCATCTTCGAGACCAAGGCTAGGGTAGCCTACTGTGACCCGGCATTCGGGATGGGCCTCGCGTTCACGGACATTGCACGCGACCAGCGATCGGTACTCGAAGCCTGGTTGACGGAGATCGTTAGCCAACTGAGGCCGGTTTCGTAGGTTCTCTCCTCCTGTCGCCGCGTTAATCAGGACTTTGACGCCGATACCGGCAATAGGTCATGTGCGCCAGAATCAGCCCTCCTCTTCCATGCAACCTTAGTATTACGTCGAGCTGGATATTCACAAGAGGACGATCAGCTACTAAGTGAAAGGCAGCAGTGACGCGATTCAAGCCGAAGGCTCGATTCCCACCACCCGCATTGACCTAGATCGCCGGATCAAAACACTGCCCTAGCCGTGGACGGCGGCGGGCTAATGGAGTTGGATGGCAGGGTGCCAAGCGCTTTTGGCGAGGAAGGCTTTGGGATCGGACATTTGGAGGATTTCGCGAAAGGCAAGGCGCTTATCGGGGGCGTGCTGGTAGTAGGACTTGACGATGCGATAGCCGACCCAATAGCCGAGGTCGCCCTGTTTGTCGAGGGTGCCATTGTAAAGCCATTTCGAAAGATCGGTCTTGTCCTCGTCCGAGACGAAGGCAGTCTCGATTTCCTGTTCATGCCCCTGCGCTCGCGCTTTCAACTCGGGACCGGAGACACCGCCGGAAATCAGTTCACCGGTGAACTCCGCGGCGCCTTCGATCAAGGAACCCTCAAGAACGGTGGGATGCGGGTCATCGACAAGAGCGCGCACCTGCTGGACGTGAGCAAATTCGTGAGCGATGACGTGGACAAAGCGGTCCTCGACGTTGGGATCGAAATATTTGATCGCGCAGAGAGCCTCGAGGCCGATCTGGACGCCGGTGACCGGGCTGCCTACTCCCACCGGCTTGCCGCGGCCAACGGCGATGGTGACTGGCGGGAAGATGGCCTCGGGATAAAGCTGGGCAAGCTTGTCGAACGCAACTTCGAGCCGCTGTCGGACGCGCGGCAGGACGGCCATGCAGCGTTTGGCATCGGAATAGATCTCGGGGCGCTGATTCAACTCGTCGGCGATCCGCGCGCCTGTGACGTTGCGCAGCTTGGCGAGGACGTGCAGGCCGTCGGAGCCGGCGTCGAGATAGTCGCGCTGAAGTTGATCGGCGGTGGGATGGCCGCCGGCGGCGTCGTAGATTTTGTAGAAGAGGGCGACGTCCTCGATCTGGATGACGGGCTTTTGCGGCACGTCAGAGGCGGCTGCCGCTGTGGTCTTCGTCGTCGCGACGAACACCGCGCAGGCCAGCGCGACTAAGACGACTCCGAGGCCAATACGGTTCATGCTTTCCTCCAAACGGAATGCGCCCGAGACCAAGCCGCGGCGCTGGGACGCGCATGACCTGCGCGAGCGCCACCGAGGCATGGAAGCTCAGCCGGCATTGAGTGAAACGCAGAGTAAGGGGAATTTGTTCAGTGAGTGGCCCGAGACATAGGTGACATTTTGTACCGGACACATGGGTGACACTTTTCCCTTTAGGGGAGGGAGTGATGACTTGGAAGGAGTGTTCGGTTATGGATGAACGGGTTCGTTTTGTGGCGCGCTTGCTCGACGGGGAGAAAATGGCCACGCTGTGTCGCGAGTTCGCCATCTCGCGCAAGACCGGTTACAAGATATTCGACCGCTACAAGGAATGCGGTCCGTGTTGTTGTGTCTGTTCCGCCGGATGTAGTTCCCAATCGACACGGTTTCTTGCGCGGCCAGTTTCTTCGGCACTTACCTATTGTTTTCCCAATGGAGATCTGGCATATTCCTGTTGGAAACCAAAATGACGGCCCTACGTCTATACCTTTAGACCCGGCTCTTCGTCAGCTGGACTGGAGGCTCCCTTATGAAATCGCTAAGGCGGTTTTTCGCACGGCTCTTTCATTCCGCGACGCGCCAGACCCAGGACGAGCGCCTGCGCGAGGAGATCGCGGACCATATCGCCCTTCAAACCGCCGACAACCTGCGCGCTGGACTATCGCCCGCCGAAGCGCACCGCCAAGCCATGCTGAAATTCGGTGGCGTGGAGCCCGTCCGCGAAGACTACGCGGAGGAGCGGCGGCTGCTGTTCCTCGAAACACTGCTCCAGGATGTTCGGTACGGATTGCGCACTTTGCGCAAATCTCCCGGCTTCGCTGTCGTCGCCGTGCTAACGCTGGCCCTTGGCATCGGCGCGACTACTGCCATCTTCAGCGTCCTCGATGGCGTCGTGCTCGAACCGCTCCCATACCCGCATCCCGAGCAACTCGTTGACGTGGAGCTTAGCCCCCTCGGAGTGGATGCGTCGCTCCGCGGCTTCGCGCCCGAGGACTATTTCATTTTTCGCGAGCAGGGCCGCACATTTCAGGATGTTGGCATGTACGTCGAGTCAGACGCCGACCGCGACGTTAACGTGACCGGCTTCGCCGAACCCGAGCGCGTCCACGCGCTGCACGTCACGTACGGCGCACTTTCCGTTCTCGGCATTCCGGCAATGCTAGGCAAAACTTTCTCAGCCGCTGACGACGCTCCTGGCACCGCGCCGACGGCGATTCTGACCTATGGCTATTGGCAGCGAAAATACAGCGCCAACCCCGCAACGGTTGGCAAGACCATCATCGTCGACGGAATTGATCGCCAGATCATCGGCGTCATGCCGCGGAATTTCCGCTTTCTCGACACACGGGATCTCGCCCTCATCCTGCCACTCCAGTTAGACCGCAACGAAACGCAGCTGATGAACTTTGACTACTCCGGCATCGCGCGTCTGAATCCGGGCGCCACGCTGGAGAAGGCTGGCGCCGACGTCGCGCGCCTGATTCGTGTCACGTTCGCGAGTTTCCCGCCTCCGCCAGGTGTTACCGTTGAAGGAATTAGCAAAATCCGGCTCTCTCCGAGCCTTTTACCACTCAAGCAGGAAGTCATCGGCAACGTCAGCACGATGCTGTGGGTGCTGATGGGCGGCATCGGCATGGTCTTGCTGATCGCCTGCGCTAACGTCGCGAATCTTCTGCTCCTGCGCACCGAAGGGCGCCAGAATGAGCTTGCTGTGCGCGCGGCGCTCGGAGCGAGCAGCCGCCGCATTGCGCTGCAATTGCTGCACGAAAGTGCTGTGCTTGGTGTGCTTGGCAGCGCGTGCGGCTTGGGACTTGCCTGGGTGGCGTTGCGCCTGCTCGTCGCGTTTGCACCAACGGACCTACCGCGCGTCAGTAACATCGGCCTCAACCCCCCAGCGGTCTACTTCACTCTTGGCGTTGGGCTGATCAGCACTCTGCTCTTCGGCCTGATCCCCGTGCTGAAACACACGCGCACACGCTCCACCGTTGCTGAAGGCGGCCGCACACTCGGCTTGAGCCGCGAACGCCATCGCGCGCGCAACGTTCTCGTCACGGTTCAAGTTGCGCTCGCGCTTGTGCTGCTCGTCTGTTCGGGACTAATGCTTCGCACCTTCAGCCAGCTGACGCGCGTGCAGCCGGGATTCGCGCGCCCGGCCGAGTTGCAGACATTTCGCATTTCTATCCCGAGCTCCGACGTGCCGAACGACGCTAACGTCCCGCGGATGGAGCAGCAGATTCTGGACAAGCTTGCGGCCATTCCCAGCGTTTCCTCGGTCGCCTTGTCCAGTGCAGTCCCGATGAGCGGCGACACCTATTTCCATCCGCTCTATGCCGAGGACCACCAACCCAGTGTCGCTGGAGCGCCGTCACCGGCTCGGCACTTCTTGTTTGTTTCGCCGGAATACTTCCAAACGATGGGCATACCGCTCCTCGCTGGGCGCGACATAAGCTGGGCCGACACGTACAACAGATTGCCTGTCGCGTTGATTTCCGAAAACTTCGCCCGGGAGTATTGGGGCGCGCCCGCTGCCGCTGTGGGCAAGCGCCTCCGCATCAGAGACGTGGACGACTGGCGCGAGATCATCGGCGTGGTCGGCAATGTCCGCGACGATGGTATCGACAAGCCCTCGCGCACCGACGTCTATTGGCCCATCTTGCTGCAAAATTTCGGCAGCCAGCCAATGCTCGTCGAGCGTTTCGCCATTTTCGTCGTCCGCAGCCCTCTGGCTGGCGCGGAAAGCTTGCTCAGTCAGATTCGCCAGGCCGTCTGGTCGGTTGACGCCAATTTGCCGCTTGCCGGCGTCTACACGATGAATCACTACTACAAAGGTTCGATGGCACGTGCTTCGTTCACATTGGTGATGCTCGGCATTGCCGGAGCAATGGCATTGATCATCGGCGCCGTCGGCCTCTACGGCGTGATCGCGTACTCGGTTTCGCAGCGCACGCGCGAAATCGGCATTCGCGTGGCCCTCGGCGCCGAGCGAAGGCACGTTCTCAGCCTTGTGTTGAATGAAGGCATGCTGGTGATTTTTGCTGGCTTGGCGATTGGCCTCGCAGCCTCGCTGCTGCTGACGCGATTCCTTGCCAGCCTGCTCTTCGGCGTCAGCCCTACCGATCCGCTCACCTTTGCCAGCGTCGCGCTCCTGCTCGCCGGCGTCGCGCTCGTGGCGTGCTACGTTCCCGCGCGCCGCGCCATGCGCGTCGATCCTATGCGGGCGCTGCGCTACGAATAGCCCGCAATCGCGCTCGTTCAAACCGGGCTGAGTTCCGCCCCGGTTCGCAAGTCCAACTGAAGCACCAAGAAAGAGGACTCGCCGGTTTTCACATAAGAAATGGCGGCGATGCAGCCAGATGAGGTTGTGCCTTATAAGATTCTGCCGTTAGTTGTGAATTCAGTAAGAGAAGTAGTCCGCTCGCGCTTGAATCTGTTCAACGGTAGACGTATGGCT
The DNA here is from genome assembly GCA_049641765.1 of Candidatus Acidiferrum sp. Taxonomy (GTDB): domain Bacteria; phylum Acidobacteriota; class Terriglobia; order Acidiferrales; family UBA7541; genus Acidiferrum. The sequence continues at coordinate 18,393 of JBAQJX010000092.1, read as the reverse complement.
CAGGGAGCCTAAGGTCGAGACGTAAAACTTAAACTTGGGAATCAGCGCGGACAGTGACGGCTGAAATCTGGTGGACGTGACAGGGATCGAACCTGCGACCTCGTCGTTGCGAACGACGCGCTCTCCCAGCTGAGCTACACGCCCACAAGCAGCTACAAAATCTTAGCAAACGCACGGAAGCTTGCCAACCGAGGCTCGCCGAGAATGTTCAAGGAAGGGCAGAAACGGAACGCAGGGCATTCTGCCGCTGGCGAAAAAATCCAGGAGTTCAGGATTCGAAGAGTGTAGCGATCAGCCGGTAAATTGCTTCTTACCGCGCTTCTCATGGCGCTTCTAATAGCACTTTTTACGGTTGATCAAGGCTGCCGCTGGCGGCGCGCTGGGCGACGATCTTGCGCGCGTTTTGATAAAGGGCGCGCGCTTGCGGAATGGCTTCGATAGCCTTTTCCACCTGCGGGTCGGCTTCGAGCTGGACCTTGGCGGATTCCGCCATGCCGAACGTTGAGAAGAACACTTCCTGCTTGATCTTGCGCTTCACCCAATCCATGTTTTCGGTCAACTCCGGCTCGGTGTAGCGCACATTGTTCTTCGTCAAATAGTCACGGAAGTCCTTCATCACTTCATCGTTAGGTTCAAAATCTTTCGTGACCGTCGGCTTGCTGCCCATGAAGTAGCGTGTGAAGCCGCCGATGCCGCCTTCGAACGGATAGAAAACATCCGCGCGGAAGAGGTTTTCCTCGAAGTGATTGAACTTCGGCGTCGGCACGACGATGTCCGGAGTGATGCCGCCACCTCCGGTGACTTGGCGGCCGCTGTCGGTCAGTTTAACTTCCGTCGGATGCTCGGGAACTTTGCGCTCGTAGTGATATTCGTAAAGCGATACGGATTTGTAATCGCGCTGAATGAGCCGGCCGCTTGGCGTGTAGTAGCGCGCGGTAGTGAGCGCGAGGCCGGTGTTTTCGCTAAGTCCCTGCACGGTTTGCACAAGGCCTTTGCCAAACGTGGTTTCACCCACGATCAGGCCGCGATCGTGATCCTGAACGGCGCCCGAAACGATTTCGGTGGCGGAAGCGGAATTGCCGTTGACCAAAATCACGAGAGGAACGGTTACGCCCTGATTGCCGCGCAACGCGAAATAGCGGCGCTCCGGCGAGGAACGCCCGTGGTGCGAAACGATCAGCTGATTCTTGTCGAGAAGCATATCGCCGACGGCGACCGCTTCATTCAGAAGACCGCCGGGGTTGCCGCGCATGTCGAGGATCAAACCGTCAAGCGTCGAGGCGTGCAGGTCGTTGAGCGCGTCGCTCAATTCGTGGTCGGTGGTTTCGTTGAAGCCGGAGAGACGAACGTAGCCGATGCCGGGCTTGAGCATGAAGGCGAGGTCGACGGAGTGGCGCGGAATTTCATCGCGCGTGACGGTAAACAACAGAGGCTGCTGATAGCCTTCGCGGCTCATCGTGATTTTCACGACCGTGCCCTTGGGGCCTTTCAGCAGGTCGGCAACTTCAGTGGTCGTCAGGCCGTCGGTGGACTTGTCATCGACTTTCAGGATTACGTCGCCGGGACGGATGCCGGCTTTGAAGGCGGGCGCGCCCACGTAAGGCTGCATCACCACGGTGCGGCTTTCGTGCGGGGCGACGATCATGCCGACGCCGTAATAGCGGCCACGTTGGTCTTCGCGGAGCAGCGCAAACTGGCGGGCATCAAAGAAGTTCGAGTGAGGATCCAGAACGCGGAGCATTCCAGGGATGGCGCCCTGGTAAACGGCTTTGTCGACGTCGATCGGCTCGGCATAGTTCGCCTGGACGACGTCCAAGACATTGGTGAACTGCCGCAGCGCCGTGCTTTCATCCTCGGCTGAGGAGGTCGTGGCGCGGACATTGGGGCCGTAAATGCCCCCAAGAACAGCGGATACCAGCAAAACTGCAACTACCAGGACTAGACCGCGGCGCTCTGATTTCATCCTAACCTCGCCAATCCGTTACGACTCAATTATAGCACAGCCCAAAGTGTGGTTTGACACCGTAGGAGGCCCTTTCTATGATGCCAACAGGCCGCCATGCGGCTACCTAACTCCATGCTCAGCATGACCCACATGCTCGTTGTCTTCATCGTGGTGCTGGTCGTTTTCGGCCCACAGAAGCTGCCGGAACTCGCCCGCGGCCTGGGCAAACTCATGGCGGAGTTTCGCAAAGCCTCCACCGACTTTAAGTCCGCGTTCGAGCAGGAGATGCGCGACATGGAGCGGCAAGCACTCCAGGCCGAACGCAAAAAAGCTGCCGAAGCGGCCGCTGCTGCCAGTGCTGTGGCTCAGCCTGCCACGCTGGCTGCCCCTGCGGGCGCCGATACCACCACGCCCAATTTAGACGCAGACACGCGCGTTACGGAAGCACTGGTGGTCAAGCCGGTTGCGGAAGCGGTACCGCGTTCGAACGGCGAGCCGGAGGCCCAAACCGCCGAAGTTCTGGCAGCCGAGGCGCCTACAAACGAAGCGCCGGCCAATGGAGCTTCTGCGAACGGAGCATCGGGCAACGGGGCTTCTGCCACCGTGCTCCCTGCTAATGGAGACTCCCCCGAAACGCTTGCCGAGCCGTCGGAAGCCCTCTCTCATGACCAACAGCGCCCAGCCTGACTCCTCGATTGTGCCGGCGCAGGAAGAGCCTGGCGCGCAAATGACATTTTTCGAGCACCTCGTCGAGCTGCGCAAGCGGATCATCAATTCGCTCGCGTCTATTTTGATTGGCGCGATGATCGGATGGTTTGTTGCGCCGCACTTCGTCAACGTGATGGTCCAGCCCATGGTCGGCGCCCTGAAGTCCGCGCATCTTAATCCCCAACTGGTTTACTCGCACCCCGCGGGCTATTTGAACCTCCTGATAACGGTCAGCATTTATCTCGGGATTGTTATCGCCTCGCCGTGGGTGCTCTATCAAATTTGGCTCTTCGTCGCTCCCGCGCTTTATAAGCATGAGCGCAGCGCCATCACCGGCTTTCTGTTTTCGACTGTCTTTTTGTTTCTGGCGGGTATCGCTTTCGGCTACTTCGTTTCGTTGCCCTACGTCCTGAAATTCCTGATCAGCTTCCAAGGGCCGGTCGTGCCGCTCATCAACATTGATGAATACTTCAGCTTGATTCTCCTTGTGCTGCTCGGCCTCGGGCTCGTCTTCGAGCTGCCGATTCTCATCTTTTTTCTGTCGCTTTTCGGAATCGTCACGCCGCAGTTTTTGATCAGGAATTTTCGCTACGCGCTCTTGGTGATTGCCATCCTCGCGGCGGTGCTTACACCCACGCCCGACGCCACGACGATGGTTCTCTTCATGCTCGTGCTGATGGCGCTCTATTTTCTCGGCGTCGGCGTTTCCTGGATGGTCGTTCGCAAACGAAAACGGCGCCTGGCCGAAGAGGCGGAGGCTCACTAGATGAATTTCGGTCTTAAGAATACTTTTTGCGGCGTGGGTTGTGCCGTCGCGTTTCTCCTCGGCTCCGCCGGATGCAAAGCCAAAGCCGACGTCTCGCAGCCTGCCGCGAAAGACGCGCCCTTTATGGGCGCGCTCACGACCGCCCCTCCGCAAGCCGCCGACGAAGCTCCATCGCCGGACAAGATGGACGGCTTCGACGGCAAACGCGCGTACGACGCCGTCGCCAAACAAGTCTCCTTCGGGCCACGTCCCTCCGGCTCGCCCGCCATCGCGCAAACGCAGGACTACATTCTTTCCGAGCTGAAAAGCTACGGCTGCACGGCCGATGTCGATTCCTTCACCTCCGATACGCCCGCCGGCCGAATCGCGATGAAAAATATTCTCGTCAAGATTCCCGGTGAGCGTCCTGGAGTGATTTTGCTTGGCACGCATTACGACACGAAGCGCTTGCCGAATTTTGTCGGCGCGGATGACGGTGGCTCATCGACGGGCGTCATGCTGGAGCTTGCGCGAAATCTGTGCGGGAAGCGCGGGCGTTACGCCGTGTGGATCGCTTTCTTTGACGGCGAAGAAGCCGTGCGCGAGGAATGGCAGGATCCCGACAATTGTTATGGAAGCCGCGAAATGGCCGCGCGTCTTGCGATCAGCGGCGACCTCTCGAAAGTGCGCGCGTTCATGCTCGCCGATCTTGTCGGCACGCGCACGCCGCACTTCAAACGCGAAACGTATTCCACCAAAGCGCTTGTCGATCTCGTTTGGGGCGTCGCCAAAAAGCTCGGCTACGGAAACATTTTCGTCGACCAATCCTCCGCCGTCGAAGACGATCATCAATCCTTTCTGAAGCGCCACGTTCCTTCCGTCGACGTCATCGATCTGGATAACGGCCCCGGCGGCGACGTCTACTACTGGCACACCCCGCAGGACACGCTCGACAAAATTAGCCCGAAAACGCTGGCCATCACCGGCCACGTCTTCCTCGAAAGCATCAAGCAGCTTCAATCCAAATGAGGCTCGGCGTGCGGTGCTGAACCCACGCGCCACGGCAAACTGTGTGCTAAATTCGAATGGTCCCAAGCGCATCTCCGCGAATGAAAAATAAGCGCATCGTCGTCAAATCCTCAGCCGGCCGCTACGCAATCGTCTGCGGCACCGGCGCGTTGCGCAACGCTTCCGGCGAAATCCGCCGTCTCGGAAAATTTTCGCGCATTCATGTTGTTTCTTCGCCCAAAGTCTGGCGCGCGGTAGGGAAATCCGTTCTGCGCGCGCTCGGCCGCAATGGAGCGTCTCAACTCCACCTGATGAATGACGCCGAGGCCGCGAAAAACCTGCGCACCGTCGAAGCCCTCGCGCGCTCGCTGGTGCGCTCGGGCATCGATCGCCACTCGCTGCTCGTTGCCGTTGGCGGCGGCGTTGTCGGCGATGTCGCCGGCTTTGCTGCTTCCGCGTGCTTGCGCGGCGTCTCGCTCGTGCAAATTCCGACCACGCTGATCTCCCAGGTGGATAGCGCCGTCGGCGGAAAAACAGGCGTCAACTTGCCGGAAGGGAAGAACCTCGTCGGCACGTTTTATCCCGCGCGGCTCGTGCTGGTCGATTCGGCGATGTTGAAGCCGCTGCCCGAGCGCCAATACCGCGGCGGCCTCGCCGAAGTCATCAAGTACGGAATCATCGCCGACGCAAAGCTCTTTTCCTTTCTCGAAAAAAACTTTGACGCCGTCCTCCGCCGCGATCCCGACGCGCTCGCTTACATCATTTCGCGCTCGCTCGAAATCAAGGCCCACGTTGTCAGCCGCGACGAGCGCGAATCCGGCCTGCGCGAAATCCTGAATTTCGGCCACACCTTTGGCCACGCGCTCGAAACCGTCACGAATTATCGCGTCTACCAGCACGGCGAAGCGGTCGCGTGGGGCATGATGGCTGCCGCGCTGCTCGGCCACGAAATCGGGCTCACAAGGGCCGACGAGGTCTCGCGCGTGGTCTCTCTCATCCGCCGCATAGGCCCGCTGCCGCCCTGGCCACGAGTTCCGCCCAAAAAGCTGATCGCCGCCATGCGCTCCGATAAAAAAGCGCGCGCGGGCAAACTTCGCTTCGTGCTCGCGCCGCGCATCGGAAAGGCCTGCTCGCAGGACGACGTACCGCTTGAAACGCTCGAGCGCGTCTTGCATTTCGCTCCGCACTTCATCAACGAGCGGAGAAAACGCCGTGGCTAACGCGGCGGTTCCGGTCAAGGGCACGCGGCCGGAAGGCGTCGACAACGAGGCGGACGCTTCGCGCAAAGTGCGCGAGATGTTCACGCAGATCGCCCCGCGCTACGACCTGCTGAACCATCTTCTCTCGCTTCAACTGGACCGCTTGTGGCGCGCGCGCACGGCCAGATTGCTGCGCCCCATCCTCGATCGGGAAGATGCGCTCGTGCTCGATCTCTGCTGTGGCACGGGCGATCTCGCGCTCGCGCTGCGTAAGTCCGCGAAAGCGCGCATTGTCGGCGCCGACTTCGCGCACACCATGCTCGTGCGCGCTCGCGCGAAAAGCATGTCGAGCTCCGGCCACTCCGGCCTGCCCGCCCCACCGCCTCTGCCGCTCTTTGAAGCCGACGCTCTGCGTCTGCCTTTTGCCGATGCGTCGTTTGATTTGGTCACGACCGCGTTCGGCTTTCGCAATCTCGCCAATTACGAAGCCGGCTTGCGCGAAATCCAGCGCGTCCTCAAGCCCGGCGGCACCATCGCCATTCTGGAATTCACCGAACCGCCCGATGGTTTTCTGGGGAATGTTTATCGCTGGTATTTTAGAAACGTATTGCCGCGCATCGGCGCGTTCATCTCCGGCGATTCCGCCGCGTACACCTATTTGCCGAAGTCCGTCTCGCGCTTCTTCCGTCCGCCGGAACTCGCGGCGCTGATGTCCGCCGTCGGCTACGATGATGCCGGGTTTCGTGTCTGGACATTCGGCACCGTCGCCCTTTACACCGCCCGGCGAGGTAAGCGCCCCTGACGCCACCTGACGTCCACATATCCAATCGCTCCCCGCCGTTGAACTCTTGAACTTTGAACTCTTGAACTCCTAAAATGCCTCACTCCGAAACTCTTCCGCGTCTGGACCTTCGGCACAGTCGCGCTCAACACCGCGCGGAAAAAAGAAAACTGATCGCCTCTTTTTCTGGCAGTGGGTCAAGTTTCCGATTAGGCCGCTAATCTTTATGTTGCAATGACGCGCGGTTCAAAGTTATTGGTTTTATGTTCGAAGACCATGCTGCCCAATGCGAGGCGAAAATGAGAAAGGTAATCTACGCAATCAACATTACCCTGGATGGCTGCTGCGACCACACCAAAATGATTGCCGGTGAAGAAATACATGAATATTTTTCGCACCTCATGCGGGATGTTGACCTGCTCGTTTTCGGGCGTAAAACCTATCAATTGATGGTTCCTTATTGGCCTGATATCGCAAAAAGCCATTCTGAGACGAAAGCAGAGAACGAATTTGCTGACACATTTGTCTCCATCAACAAAATTGTTTTTTCACAATCATTAGAGAGCGCTGAAGGGGAAAATACGAGAATTGTTCGCACGAAGCTGCAAGACGAAATACTTAAATTGAAACAGGAGCAAGGCAAAAATATCTTAATCGGCGGTGTAGCTATCCCTTCACAACTTATAGAGCTTGGCCTGGTTGATGAATATCGTTTTGTCGTTCAGCCAATAATTGCAGGAGAAGGGAGACGGTTGCTGGAAGGTATTAGCCTGCAGCAGAAATTACAGTTAAAACTTGTTGAGTCCAGGATTTTTAAATCAGGATGTGTGGCGCTTCGTTATTTGAAACAGTGACGGAAAAAATCAGCCGAAACTCTCCCCCTTCCCACGCCCTACCTCGGCCTCGTCTTCAGCCCCACCTGCTTCCACAACTTGTCCCACCACCAAATCCCCGCCCATGCTTCCACAGGCAGACGGTAACCTAGCTGATGCGCCAGCATCGTGATTTGCCCGCGATGGTGCGCCTCGTGCGAAAACATGTACGCGAACATGGCCGCTCCGGATGGCCACGTCCGCGTCCAGCTCCCGCGCGAAAATTTCTTTACGCGGCGTTCCGGCTCGCCGGAGAGCGCATCGGTCAGCATCCGCAGGCATTGCGCCGCGCTCTTCTTGAGCCCAGCGGCCGCCTGCTTTCGCGTGCAGCGATGCGGGTCAAGCGGGCCGGGGCACGTAAGGTGCGCGGCCGATTCTTTCAGCCACACGCGCCGGCAGTTATGGATGTGCCCGAAGATCGCCGCGATCGTGCGTCCGCTGCCTCGTTTTCCGGGCGGCTCCGCTCGCCAGGCGCGCGCGTCGAGACGCGAGAGGAGAAGCTGGTTCATTGCGTCGTTGATCGCGTAGAGCTCGATCAGCACGTCGCGCATTTCGGCGAACGCTTGCTCGCCGCGTGGTTTCGGCTGGACTTTCCTGGCTTTTCCGCTCATCGGCCTCAGCTCCGCATGAACACGTCCGCCCGTTATGCTGCGCCCTTATACTGCGTTTGTCGTCGAGATCAGTCGCACCCATTCTTCCGGTGAAATCGGCTTGCGCGGCACGCGCGAGCGATGGAGCTTGTAAGCGATTTTGCGCACGCCAACAAGCGGACTGCCGTTCACGAAAGGCACGAGCCTCGATGCCAGACGCTCGAGTTTTGCGCGCTGCTTGCTGAATCGCGCGCCATCGCCAGGTCGATACTGCGCCCACGCGATGGAATGTACAAAGCCCGCGGCCCCAAAGCGGTCGGAGCGAAGCACCTCTTCCGCGAATACCCGGATCGGCCCATCGAAGGAGTTCAGCGCATCGTGGAACGCCACGACCCCGCCATTCGACAGATGCGGCAGGAAAAGGTCGAAGTCCTCTTTGCAGCCCGCGTAGGAATGGTCTCCATCGATCCACAGGAGACGAATCGGTCGGTCCCACTCTTTGGCCACGTCGCGGGAGTGCGCGCGGCGTACCTCGACCTTTTGTTCGACGCCAGCGGCCTTGATCGACGCGAGGAACTCGTCAAACGTGGGTGTTTGTAGCGGCACGTCGGGGCCGAGATAGGAAAGCCCGGCGTGCGGGTCAATTGCCACCACCGGATCGAGTCCGTAGCGGTCGCATACCGTCGCTAGTGCCACCGTGGATTTTCCCTTGAAACTGCCGATTTCGACAATGGGGCCTTCAGCGGGGGTACAGGCTGCAAGCATCGCCAGGAAGCGGAGCTCGTTTTCGGCCATAAATCCCGGCACGGCCTTTGCGCGCTGCCAAGCCTTTTCAATGGTTTGGCCTAAATTTTCCGGTAAGTTTGTCAGGCTGCCATCTCCGTCTTGGGTAAAATTTCCTTGAGAATAACACACGCACGATTACACGGTTCCTCGCTCAGAACAGGGTGTGAGTATGGACGGGGAAGGTGAAGGGTGGCAACGTTACGGAACAGCTTTTGGCGGACTGCGAGGCCCGAATCTACACCCACCCCCGGTTGTTTTGCGCAAAGAGTGCGGAAGGCATTGATAATACAGGGGATATGAAATTCACTGTGGCAAGAGAGTGCGTAACAGTATGAAAACAAAGGAAGGCTAAGGCCTTTGGAATGATACTGATATGGCTGGCCCGTAAGAGTGGCAAGCAAAGGAGTTACGAAATGGGAGGGGGCAGGAAAACTAGATGAGTTGATGCCACGGGGTTTAGCAGAGACCACGCGGCGAGAAATCATTGTCGAAAGGCACAGGCAGCGTGCCGAATGTGCAGACATTATAGCATAACGGTCATCGTTGTCAAGGATTACTTTACATGTACTAGAAAGCAAGAGCGTTAGGTGTAGGCTGAGGGGCGAGCGGGGGAGATGGATTCGGTACAGACCGGGCGGATGGCTGACGGAATGGACCGGGAGGATTCCTGACACGTCGAATGACGACAGACGATACGAGCAAGAAGCGCCAAGCCGTTAGCCAGCCAAGTCCAAAAGCCAGCCCGACTTAGGCCCGGTATCGGGGAAGGAAATCCACGCCTTGCCATTTGAACCTTTAACTTTGAGCTTTGAACTCCGAACATTCGACTGTCGACTACTTCTTATTCTTCCAGCCCCGCGCTGCGCAGCTTTGCCAGCAAGGTCTTCGGCGATACGCCCAGTTTTTCCGAGGCTTTCGTCTTGTTCCATTTGCACTCGCGCAACGTACTTTCCAGCAGCACGCGCTCGATGTGGCCCACGGCACGGCCCGTCACTTCTTCCAGGCTGCCTTCCCAGCTGAACTGCTCGGGAAGCATTCCCGCCGGCAACTGGCCCGTGTCCGGCTTCGACGCCGGAAGCTGCAGTCCCTCGGCGGTGATACTCAAGCCATCCGTCAGGATCACGGCGCGCTCCATCGTGTTCTGCAATTCGCGCACATTTCCCGGCCAGCGATATTGCAGCAGCCGCTCGCGCGCCTCTTCGGAAAGTTCGAGCCCCGGCTTCTTGAACTCCCGGCTGAATTTTTCAAGGAAATACGCAGCGAGCAAAAACACGTCGTTACCGCGATCGCGCAGCGCGGGAATGGTCATCGGCACGGCTGAAATCCGGAAGTACAAGTCCTCGCGGAACAGTTTTTCTTCGGCCAGCTTCTGCAAGTTGCGATTGGTTGCCACCACGATGCGCACATCGACTTCGACGGTCTGCGTGCCGCCGACGCGGTCAAATCGTTTTTCCTCCAGCACGCGCAAGAGCTTTGCTTGAATCGCCAGTGGCAGCTCGCCGATTTCGTCGAGGAAGAGCGTTCCGCGATGCGCCAAATCCAGCTTGCCCACTTTGCGCGCGCCCGCGCCGGTGAAGGCGCCGCGCTCGTGGCCGAACAGTTCGTTCTCGACCAATCCTTCGGGAATCGCCGCGCAGTTCAACGCTACGAACGGCTGCTCTCGCCGTGGAGAAAGGTGATGCACGGCTCGCGCGAACAGCTCTTTACCCGTGCCGCTCTCGCCCAGCAGCAAAACGGTCGAATCCGTCGCGGCCACGCGCTGAATCTGCTGGCTGATATCTCGAATGGCGGCGTGCTCGCCGACAATGCGCGGAAATCCATAGCGCGCGGTGTACTCTTCGCGCAGAAGGAGATTTTCGCGCAGCATTTCCTGCTGCCGGGTCGCGCGCTGCACGAGAAGTTTCAGGTGGTCCAGGTCGACGGGCTTCTGGAGAAAGTCGAACGCGCCATCCTTCATCGCCGAAACCGCTTCTTCGACCGAGCCGAACGCGGTCAACAGCAGCACTGGAATCGTCGCGTCCGCCTGCTTCGATTCGCGCAGCACATCCAGCCCGGAAGCTCCCGGCATCTTCAAGTCGGTGATGACCATCAGGTAGCGGCGCGCGCGCAGCTTCTGAATTGCCGTGGTTCCGTCGGGCGCTTCGTCCACGGCATAACCGGCGCGCTCCAATGCCTTACGCAGCATGGCGCGCAGTTCGTTCTTATCTTCTACAAGGAGAAGAGGTTCCATCTCTTTCGTTTCTACCACGAATCGCGCACAGCTCGGCGGGAACGCGCAGCGGATGTGTAGTGAAGGGAAGTAAGCAGGCGCGCACAGCCGCGCACTCTTCGACAATCAGCGGGCGGGCTTGCCGTGAAAATCCGGCCGGGAACTTCAGCTTTGTTTGGAGATTTGGCGGCTAAATTTGAGACTTACTCGCGCGCCCAGCCGGGATCTCCGCCCGACCTCCGCAGCTCGTCTTCCATGTCCGATAGCTGCTGATTCAAGTCGGCGATTTCCTTCTTTTTCGCTTCGATCTTGGCGTCTTTCTCGTTGATATCTTTGCGCGAAAACTGCTCGTTCATCGCTTTGGTGGGATCGCTGTAATACTGGACCTGGTCTTTATTCTCTTCGCGCTGCAAAATGTCGAGCTCTTTCTCCGCGGTGGCGATCTTCTCGCGCTGATCGGCGAAGCGCTTTTTCCAAGCCTTCTCCGCGTCGTCGCCGCTCTTGGTCGAGTCACCAACAGCTGCGCCTTGCGCCGTGTCCGTGGAAGCTTGCGCAGCGTTGTCCTTGGCCGGCGTCGCTGCCGCATCGGCCGGCGCGGGCTTCGGCGCTATGTCGTCGTCCGTGTAAACTTTCTTGGGTTTCGGAGTCGCTTTCAGTTGTTCACGTGCTTTTCGCGCGGCGTCCGCCACCGAGTCGCCGGACTGCTCCTGACCGCTGGCTTGTTGCCCGGAAGAAGATTGACTTGTCGATTGCGGATGGGCCATCGCCGGAAGCCCGGCAAAACACAGACCCGCCAGTAGCATCGAACCCTTGACCCAGATTGCTGCACGCATAGTTCGCCACCTCTCTCGGGGCGAGCTGGACTGCCCAGACTCGTACTTAGATGCTGTCCTTCTTCAATTCTACCGCTTCTGGAGCGCTCCGGCACACCGGTAGCGTAACGATAAAGGCAGCGCCCCCCTCCGGCCTGTTACGCGCCTCGACCTTGCCGCCGTGCTGCACAATGATTTTCTGCACGACCGCCAGGCCCAGCCCCGTCCCCTTGGCCTTGGTTGTAAAGAATGGCCGGAAGAGCTTCGGCAGCGTCGCGGGCGCGATACCCGCACCGTTGTCGAATACCGTAATCTTTTGGATGCCGTTTTCGTCGTTCCGGACAACTTCTCCGCGCAGAAGCACCCGGCCGCCATTGGCCGCTCCGACGCTCGCCTCCGCCGCATTCCGCGCGAGATTTAGCAGTGCCTGCCGAAGCAGCCCTTCGTCGCCTGCCACATTGCCTAGCGGGCCTTCAAATCGAATGCGTACCTGCGGCATGGCTTCGGCTACTTCGGCCACCACACGCTCGACGAGACCTTCGAGCGCCACAGGCTCGCTGCTGATGTCGAGCGGACGCGCGTACTTCAGGAATTCCGTGACGACGTGCGTAATGTTGCGAGTTTGTTCGAGAATGCGCTCCGCCGAATCCGCCACTTCGCCGCTCACCGCCTCCGCGCTGATCATCTGCGCGTAGCCGGAAATCGTCGCGAGAGCGTTCTTGAATTCGTGCGCGATGCCCGCGGACAATTCGCCCACGACCGCCAGGCTCTCCTTCAGCTGAATTTGTTGCTGCAACGCCGCCAGCTCGGTCAAATCCGTCAGCAAGCAGATGGCGCCGTTGATCGTTTCATTGCCGCGGCGAATCGGCGAAATGGTGACTCCCAGCAGCCGCATCTCGCCGTCGGGGGCTTCGTGCTCGACTTGCTCCCGGCGGGAGATGCTTCCTTTCGCCAGGCAATCTCCCACAAGCCGCGTCAAATCCGATTTTTCGCCCAGCACTTCGCTGTAGCGCCGGAATCCAAGCCCGCGGATTCCCAGAACCTGTTCGGCGGCGGGATTGGCGCTCGAAATAATTCCAGTCGCGTTCACAACGACGAGTCCCGCCGGCATGTTACGCGTGACTTCTTCGCTCAACCGTTCGGTATGTTCCGCCCGCTCTTTCTCGATTTTATGAAGCCGCTCCAGCTCTTTTTCCTGCTCGCGGAGTTGGCGGATCACGCCTTCCATCGACGCGGTCATGAACGCGGAGGGGTTTTCCGACCGGGGCGTGGCCGACGCGATATTTTCCTGGTGCGAGTCCTGCGTGCTCTGAAAAAATCGGCGCAACAGAAAAAAGATAATGCCGACGACGGCGAGAATGGCGATCGCTCCGCCAATGGCGATTTCCCAAACGCGTTCCGTGCCCACGGCTTGTGCTGCTGCAAATGTCATCGCCTGAATCGGCCTCGCATCGGAAAGAATCTCAGGGCAATCCCTGCCCAAGATCAATCGAGAAAGAAGAGAACACAAACATCACGATCAGCGCCGCAATTCCCAGGAACGTGCCGAGCGGCAGATGATATTTGCTGGCGATCGCCCATCGAATCTGGTTGACCGCGCCGAGGCCGCGCCGGTGGGCTCTTTCGGCGAGGCGGCGGCCCGTCCCGCGCAGGTACATGGCGCCGATCACGGCCAGTCCCAAAATACTGCCGAGCAGCGTGCCGAGCAGAATCGTGAGAAACGCATTTCTCACGCCGAGAAACGCGCCCACCATCACCATCATTTTCACGTCGCCCATGCCCATGCCTTCGCGTCCGCGAACCAGCCTGTAAACAGTGGCCGCTGCCAACAGCAACAAACTGCCAAACGCTGCCCCCAGCAGCGACTCAATCACGCCGAGATAGCGCCCCGGCGGAAGCCAGTGAAAAATCCGCAAGCAGAGCAGGAATGCGGCGCTGTCGTTCGGGGGGACAAACGCGGAGAAGAGCACTCCGGCGGCGAATCCCGGCCAGGTAATCAAGTCGGGCAGGAGGCGCACGCGCAAATCGGTCACTGTCAGAATGATGATCAGGCAAACGAAAAACAACCACTTCACCGTGGCCTGACTGATTCCAAACTCGAGAAAGCAGCCTACAAATAGAAGTCCTGTCGCCAACTCAACCAGCGGATACATCGGAGAAATCTGCAGCCCGCATGAGCGGCATTTCCCGCGCAGCCACAGCCACGCAAACACAGGGACATTGTCGTATGGCTTGATTGGCGTTTCGCAACGAGGGCATCGCGAGCCGGGCGAGACAATGGACAAGCCTTCCGGAATGCGCGAGATGCACACATTCAGAAAGCTGCCAATCACAATCCCGAAAAGAAAAAAGAAGGCGATGACCACGGTTAGTTCAGCCGAATTTTGGCTGCAACTAGTACTCTCCCATACCTGTTACAGCGCCTCAACAAACCAGGCTCCGGCACGTGCTCCATTCCTAACGCTTCGGTGCGCAGGCTGGTTTTTGTTCTTTGCGCTTCCTGTGTCCCGGCGGTGTGTTTTTCTTTGCCCTGGTTCGACGGTAAACTAAATGCTGTCGGTTTCTCTGATGCACTGGCTTGAACGCAAAATCCGCCGTTACGAACACCGCCGCTGGACCACGGACGACAACCGCCGCGTCCAACCGTTCGAGTGGGGGCTCGAACACATCGGCGGCGATCCGACGGACCCAAATCCGGGAGAGTTCGTCCTGCAATATGCCAAAAACGCCATCGAGCACAGCCCGGATTGGTTTGCCGCGACTCCCGCCAGCGACTACCATCTCGACAGCGAGAACGTTCTTACGTTCACCAGTTCGATTGAATCTCCCTGGCCGGAAAACAACACGGTGCATGCGCGGCTCTGGCCGGCGAGGCGCGACAGGCGTCCGCCCTTCAAAGCTCCCAAAGGCTGCGCACTGCTCGTGCTGCCCAACTGGAACGCGAAGTGGCACGGCCAGGATGGTCTCTGCGAGTGGGTCGCCCGCTTCGGCATCACCGCGTTGAAGATGTCCATGCCCTATCACAATCGGCGCATGGCCAAAGGACACGAGCGCGCGGACCAAATCTGCGGCCCAAACGTTGGTTTAACGATTCAAGCGAATCGCCAGGCCGTGCAGGACGCGCGACGCTGTCTTCGCTGGCTGGAGCAACAGGGTTACACGCGGCTTGGGATTCTTGGCACCAGCCTCGGTTCTTCCGTCGGCTACATCACGTTGATGCATGATCCCGCGATCAAAGCGGGCGGCTTCTTTCACTTCTCCACCTACTACGCGGACGTAGTCAGCCAGGGCATGACGACCAATCACGTGTGGGAAGGCCTTCGCGAACACGTCACCGTGGATGAGCTTCGCGATTACTGGGCGCCGATCAGCCCGATGCCGTATGTCGAGCGCGGGATGGGCGCCGACCGGAAGTCGTTTCTCGTTTATGGAAAATACGATCCCACCATGCTCCCCGAATTGAGCCGCCAGATGCTTGATTCTTTGCGTCGCCATGGAGCCAAGCCACGAAGCCTCGAGCTTCACTGCGGCCACTATTCGCTGGAGCTTGCGCCCTTCAGTTACATCGCCGGTTACCGCGTGCTGGCGTTCCTGCGGTCCGCGCTTGCCCACTGATGCTTTTCAGAGCGCGGCAATCCTGTATCATCCTTCGTCATGGAAACGCTGCTCGTCGAAGGGTTTGGGCCACTGGTCCTCGCGTTCGTCATCTACATTCTCGTGGTTGGCGTGCGGCGTTTTGTCCATCAATTGCGGCACCGTCTTACGCCGGAAGAGCAGCAAGCCGCGCGGGATGCTTTTCGCAGCCGGCTTCTTCACGCCAAGCCATCGGAAGTGGAGCGGGGAATCGGCGGGCTTCTTCCGCAGCGGCTGCTCACCTTGTATGAAGATCACGAAACGATCTTGAGCGAAGAGGTCGAAATACAGCGGCCCGATGCGGCGAGCAGCCATTCGTCGGAATGGATTGAAGCATTTCTACCGCTCGACCTCGAAAGCCAGAAGTACACCGTGGATTTGTCCGTCTACGGCGTCGACAAAGGCTTCTGCTTTGCAACGGATGGCGCGGGCAATTTCTATTGGACTCCGGTGAGCGACAGCCGCCATGTGGATGCGCCGGTTTACTTTGCTTGCCACGATCCCTTGGGCAACGAGCAGGTGGCAGCGTCGCTCGAGGAATTTCTTTCCTGGCCGCGCACGCTGCACGCGGCCGAAGAAGAGGTGTCCGCATGAATGCTTTCGCTTCGGCACTCCCGAATGGTCGCGAATGGGGCAGAGCAACGGTTGTTGATTTAGTGAGCGCCAAACTCTGGCTTGGAACCGATCAGAGCGGCCTTTGCTCCAGGTCGAAGCCCAAGGTTGGTTCCTCGGCTCGGGCGTCTTCGGGAGCCGATTCGGCGTAAGCGATGCGAAGCGCCTTGTCCCACCGGGGATGGAAAATGACGATTTCGACGGCGAGTGAGCCGTCTTCTTGTTGCTGACACGCGATGCGCAGCGAATCCCACACTTCGTCCTGGCCCGCCCTGCGGATTCGCTGGCCCACCCTCAGTTTCACGTTGCTGTTGGATATCTCAAATTGACCGGCGTGGCCGGCATCGCATTGGACGCGAAAGTTGGTTTGCCCATTCCGCTGCTTCCAGATCATGTACGCGCCTCCTCCGCGGGTTCCCCTACCCGGAATCAGGAGATTGCTGTCGCTTGCTGCGTTTCCCGCGGGTTGGAGGGCGGGAGCAAGAAGCGAAAGGTTGGCTGTTAACCGTGATTCTAAGCAGCAAGGGTGTATATTGCGGATTTTGATATAGGCGAGGACGCGGAATTTGCATCAGAGAAGAAGCTAGAGCCACGGGGCGGCTGTCCGGGCGTTCGGTGGCAATTGGAAGGGCCGGCTAACTCATGTGTTTTCAGTTTAGAAGAGAGGACAGGGCGGACGAATAGGCAGCCATCAATGGAGCAGTTGGGAGAACGAGCCGCTGAAGACGAGGTCTGAAACTGCTTCGATGTCTCCGGCCAAGGGGCGATCCTCTAACACCTTAGCCGAGGTGTCGCGGATTTTTTCGTACGCTTTCGTGGCCAGCGTCCCAGTCTTGAGAGGAGCGAGCAGGTCGATCCCCTGGCAGGCGCAAAGCAGTTCGATGGCAATCGTATGACGCAGGTTTTCTAGCATACGCGCGAGGCGGCGCACGCCGCTCATGCCCATGGAGACGTAATCTTCCTGATTGCCTGACGTGGAGATCGAATCGACGGAGTGCGGCACTGCCAGAGCTTTGTTTTCGCTCGTCAGCGCAGCGGCTGTTACTTGCGCGATCATGAAGCCGGAGTTCAAGCCCGGCTCCGGAGTGAGAAATGCGGGCAACATGCTCGTGAGCGGATTCGTCATCTGCTCGATGCGGCGCTCGCAAATTCCGCCCAGAGTGGCGAGAGCTACGGCGACCTGGTCCGCGGCCATGGCGAGAGGCTGGCCGTGAAAATTGCCGCCGCTGATCACGTCGCCGCCGCCGTCTTTGACAAAGACGAGGGGATTGTCTGTTGCGCTATTCAGCTCCACGGCGGCGATTTCGCGCGCTTGCGCCAGCGAATCGCGCACTGCGCCATGCACTTGCGGAGTGCATCGCATGCTGTATGGATCTTGAACGCGCGGATCTTTTTCGGCGGAACGATGAGACTCGCGGATTTGACTGCCTTCGTTCAAATGCGCGAGGTTTCGCGCCGTCGTCGCGGCACCGGCATACGGCCGCGCGTGCATGATGCGTGCGTCAAAGGCGCCGGGACTGCCGCGCAGGGCGTCGAGCGAAAGGGAAGCGGCGACATCGGCGGAGTCGATAAGGACTTCCGCGTCGCGCAAGGCGAGGCTCAAGAGCGCGAGCATTCCTTGCGTGCCGTTCAAGAGCGAGAGGCCTTCCTTGGCTTCGAGAGCGAGCGGCGCAATTCCTGCGCGGCGCAACGCGTCACCGCCGTCGAGGACTTGCTCTTTGTAAACGGCACGGCCTTCGCCGATGGCGACGGCAGCAAGATGCGCGAGTGGCGCGAGATCGCCCGACGCGCCGACGGAGCCCTGCGACGGAAGCACCGGATGCACACCCGCGTTCAGCATCGCGCAAAGCGTTTCAACCACGAGCGGGCGCACACCGCTCAATCCTTTGGCGAGTGCGTTGGCGCGCAGCAGCATCATGGCACGCACTTCCGGCTGGCTTAGCGGCGCACCGACTCCGCAACAGTGCGAGCGAACGAGATTTACCTGGAGATTTCGTACTTGCTCGGAAGAGATGCGAACCGAAGCGAGCTTTCCAAATCCGGTGTTGATGCCGTACGCGACGCTTCCCGAGGCGACGAGCTTGTCGACGACAGCGCGAGAAGCGTTCATGCGTTCGACCGCGGACGGAGCGAGGCTGACGGGAGCGGCGCGCAGCGCCACGGCGAAAAGCTGCTCGAAGGTCAAATCATTGCCGGTAAGAGCGACGCTGGGGGCCATGCTCATGCCTCTTTCCGCTCGAGCTGCGGGGCCACGACGGCTTTGAAGACACTGTGGTATTTCGCGGGGAGCAACTTTGGCCGGCCGTTGCTTCCGCAAATGATGTGCGTGGTGTCGCCGGTGGCGAGCAGTTTGCCGTCGGCGTCGCGAAATACTTCGTACGAAAACTTTACGATGCGATTCCGCGATTCCGAAATGCGCGTACGGACGCGCAGAGTTTCATCGTATTTGGCGGATTGCAGGTAGCGGCAGTGCGCGTCGGCGACCACGATATG
>JBAQJX010000100.1:0-10965 GCA_049641765.1 Candidatus Acidiferrum sp. | reverse complement strand
AGCCAGAGCGGCCCCGAACCCATCGACCAGAACAACGGCTGGGGCCACTACTTCACCACCGGCACCTCGCCCGTCTCCATTACCTGGCAAACCATGTACGCCGGCCTCCCCACCGGCAACTGGGCCGCCCTCGCCGCCGCCTTCAAACCCGCTCAATAGGCAGTTGAGCAGTTAGGGGCTGTTGGCATCCCAGAGCGGAATAAAGAGCACGTGGTCCTAGCCCCGCAAGATTCTCCCGCAGGGCTGGGAACCAATGCCTACGGCATTGTGTGAGCAAGCATTCATAGTGGGAGAGGCGACAGGAAACACCCTGCAACATCTTGTCCGGGAAGTTCCTTTCCATTTCCCTTCTGCCCTTGGTACGGATTCTAACCATCACAAAATAAACCACTTAGCACGCGGGGTACTTTGGTCCATGAGGTGCATATAACCAAGCGTCATGCACCTTGAAACCTTTTTCGAATCATTGCCCGATACCACAGCGTTGGTCCTGGTTGGCTTCACGTTTATCACCCTCGCGTTGGTTCTCAAGCGGCGGCTCCTTTCGAATCGAGTCCAGCCCTCTGGGAATCACGGCTCGGCCTCGGAAAGCTGAACCACGGTAGTCGAAGCAATAAGCCCTCTGATCCTTCTTGGAGTCCCAGTTCGTCAGCCCTACTGAGGAACGCTAGGGGGATTTCTCGGCAGAAGTACCTCCGTTCCCGCGCCACAGCGCCGAACGCTAAGGCCTACGCCAAGGACGCTGCGGTGTTCCCGCATGAGCCGAGGACGGCGATCAACCACCGTCGCTGATCAAGTCAAGCCATCCAATTAGATTTTGTTCAAAGAGATCTCGCCGAAAATCAGGCGTCCGAATCACCTCTAAAGTCCGTGCGGCTTCACTAAAGCATTCTCTTTACCGCGCAGCGCAAGTGCGTCGTGATGCCACCTAGGCTCCAAGACGTGGTATCATCACGCCCATACGGTCAGGTCCCCTTCGACTTCTGACGAAGGGTCAGTTCTGAAATGTCAAATTCTGGATCTCTGGAAACGGCGCCTTATTCCTTGTCTGCCCAAAGCAGTTTTTGGGAACGCGCGAGAACGAGCGGCACCTCGCTTTGCTCCATGGACATTTTGGTTTTCGCAATGCTCCTCGGCTTTGGCGCGTTGCAATTTTTATCGCCTCAACACGCTCTTGATTTTCAAAAGGACGATGTGTTTTACGCGGATGCTGCCCGCTCCATCATCCAGCACGGCATTTACGGCATCAATGGCCACGCCGAAGCCAATCAGCCACCGGGCCTGCCTGCCCTGCTGGCCCTTCTTTGTCTTGCCGGGAGTTGCACGCACATCGTTTTTTTGCGGGCCATGGCCCTTTTTGAAACTTTAGGATTTCTCGTTACCTACGAGCTCTTAAAGCGCCAAGTTCCCCGCATCATCGCTGCAGCCATTTGCCTGCTCTTGCTTTCTTCTCGCATTTTTTTCCTCCTGGCCACTCAGTGGGTATTTCCGAGCTTCCCCTACTTTTTCACATCGATGGCTGCACTTCTGGTCGCCAGAAAGTTTGAACGCTCGGCAACTTTCGTTTCGCATCTCGCATGGGGAACCCTTCTGACGCTCTTGATTGTGGCCTCTCTGATGTTCGCCTCTGCCGGGATGGCGTTCTTGGCCGCAATCGCGATAAGCGTGGCAGTAGTATTCCTACGGAATCGCAAACTTGCCTACAACCGCGTCAAGCTGTATCTGGCCGTCTTTCTGATTGGCGCGGCAATACAGGGCTTCTGGATGCACCGCAAGCACGCTCCTCTCGAATGGCCGGTTCCCGGTTACCCGCAATCTTACTTGGCGCAACTCAAGGTAAAGAGTGGCAATAATCCAGAACTTGGCATGGCCACGCTCCGAGATATTCCTGTTCGCGTCTTGAAAAACGCCGCTGACGGCTCAGTCTTGCTGAGCCAGTCCTTGCTCCACAGGTGGGTTGATGTTGCCTGGATGTCGGCCCTGGTCACTGGCCCAATCGTCCTGGCGTTATTGGGATGGGGCGTTTCTGTCTGGCGGAGGCACGGAAGCATTCAGGATTGGTACTTCATGACGTTTCTTGCAATCTACTTGCTCTGGCCCTGGAAGATGGAAACTCGCTTCCTCCTTCCGGTAGCTCCTCTGGCCTGCTTTTACATCTGGCGCGGCGGAGCGGCCATTCTTAGTTTGGCGAAGCATCGCCCTCGGCTCTTAGCGCTGGCATGGTACCCCATGGCCGTCATTCTGGCGGTGAGTTCCTGGTTTTGGATGCACGGCGAATGGATTGCCAGCCAAATGACTCACGCCGGATTGCAAGACGAGACTTCCTTTGCGATTTGGGTTCTCTCGGCAATCCTGGCTGTGCGCATTCTTTGGGCGGAGACTTCGTGGCAGAAAGCGTCCTTCGCCGTGCGAGATTGGTTATCGCGCGCGCGCATTTTCCGCTTAAGTCCAGTTCAAATATTTCAGGCTCTAGCTGCCATTGGTGTCGCCACGATTTGCCTTACGGGTCTCAGCGCTCAGGTTTCCCTCGCTCGCGCGAACGTGGATTATGATTCGCAAAAAAGCGAACCGCCGCCCGACGTTCTCGCGGCCAAGTGGATCAATTCGCACACCGAACCTGGCGCCATCGTCATGGCTCGCTACGTTCCAATCGTTTATCACTATTCGAATCGGAAGATAGTCTGGTTCCCGCCCAGTTCCAACCCTGATTTGTTGATGGCCGGCATTCAGAAACACAAAGTCGGCTACATCGTGGTCGCCATACGCGATGCCGATTATTACTTTCCTCCGGAAAGCGTTTGCATGGCTGCGCTTCTTTCGGCCTATCCCAAGGATTTCGAACTGGTCTACACATCTTCGGAGTTTAAGATTTTTCGGCCGCTCGCCCGAGTGCAAGGTTCGGAGCAGGCCAGTTCTGGAACTCAACACTAGGAATTTATGCCCCTGCACTCGAAGGCGACCTGAGGAACTGCAGTCGCGTGCCATTCGGCAGAATCGATCGCGCAATTCTCTAAGTCTCTAAGTTTCTGCGACATCCCCCACGGAAAAATAAGTGCAATCGGGATGGTGAAAAGCCACCGCGCTCACACTGGCTTCTGGGTCCATCATGAAGCCGTCCGTTAATTGCACCCCAATCTCTTCCGGACGCAGCAACTTCCAAATGCCCGCCTGATCCTCCAAGCTCGGGCACGCCGGATAGCCGAAGCTGTACCTCTTGCCGCGATAGCGCGACGTGAATCTCTGCGCCATCGTCATTTCCGGGGAATCCGGAAAGCTCCAGTCTTCTCGGATTCGCCGGTGAAGCCACTCCGCGCACGCTTCCGCGGATTCGATAGCCAGCGCTTGCATCGCGTGCGATTTGAAATAGTAGCCCTCATTCTTTGCTTTCTCCGAATGCTGGCGCACGCCTTCCCCGGCCGTCACGACAAACAATGCAATGTGATCGCGTTTCCCTCTCTGCGGCGGCAGCACATAATCGCTCAAGCAAAGAAAATCGCCCTGCCGCTGTCTCGCGAACTTAAACGAATGCACCGGGCTCTCGCTCCCGGGCCCGAACAGATGCAGCTCTTCTCCGCTCGACTCCGCTTCGAAGAACTGCCAGACAGCGCGAACCTTCAGCAATTGCGCCGCTTCCTGCTTCACCTCTTCTACTTTCTCGAACAACTCCACCGCTTTCGACTCGCGCTCGGCCAGTCTCTTCTCGAAATCTCCCTTGTATCCCAAATGCCTCCCAAACAGCATAAAGGGATTGACGTAACTCCAAATCTCGTGCAAATCCGGCACAAGTCGCACCTTCCTATCGAGGTATGGCACGTTCGGAATCGGCACATCCGTGCGCACTTTCGGTGAACGAGTGACTTTCGGCAGTTCCGCCACTCGCACCGTCGTGGCCACCGCAAATCCGTCCCTCGACGCGGCATGTTCCTGCAAGACCTGGTCGCGCGTCGCCGGATCCATGAGCTGGTTCATCAGCCGCAGTCCCGTCATTGCATCCTTGGCATAGCACACCGCTTTGCCGTAACTCGGCGCAATCTTCGTTTGCGTGAATCTCGCGGATAGCGCCGCCCCGCCTACCAGAAGCGGAATTTCGATCCCCGCGCCACGCAAGTCGCTTGCCGTGATCACCATCTGTTGCGCGCTCTTCACCAGCAACCCGGAAAGCCCGATGGCATCCGGGTGATGCTGCAAATACGCCTTGATCAACTCTTCCGGCGGCACCTTGATGCCGAGATTCACCACGTCATATCCGTTGTTTTTCAAAATAATCTCGACGAGGTTTTTCCCAATGTCGTGAACATCGCCCTTCACCGTCGCGAGCACGATCTTCCCGCGCTTCGCCGTATCTGCTTTTTCCATGAACTGTTCGAGGTGATTCACCGAGGCCTTCATCGCCTCCGCCGATTGCAATACTTCGGCCACAATCAACTCATTCGCGTTGAATAACCGGCCCACTTCGGCCATCCCGGCCATCAGCGGGCCGTTGATGATCTCCAGCGGAGTCGCTCCTTGCGCGCGTTTCAGTTCCAAATCCGCGATCAAGCCGTCTCGCGTCCCTTCGATGATGTAGTTCGACAAACGCTCATCCAATGGCAGATCCGCCGCGCGTTTTTTCTCTTTCTTCGTCGCCGTTCGGAAATACTCCGCGATGGCGGCAATGTGGTACTGATTCACTGCCGCCTTCTGCTCTTTGCTCTGTTCCCGCCAATCCGCAGGCACGTTTCTCAACAGTCCCGCCTGCGAATGGTCCGCGGGCACTTCCTTCAGCGGGTGTGAAAACAACAAATTCTCCGCGAGCTCTCGTTCCTGTTGGGGAATCGACGCAAATCGCTCCAGCTTCTCCGTGTTCACGATCGCAAGATCCAACCCGGCCTTCGTGCAGTAGTAGAGAAAAACCGAATTCACCACCTCGCGCGCGCCCGCTGGCAAGCCGAACGACACGTTCGAAATCCCAAGAATCGTCCGCACGTCCGGCAACGCCTGTTTGATCAGCCGGATCCCCTCCATCGTCTCGACCGCGCCACCGATATAATTTTCATCACCTGTCGCACAAGGAAACACCAGCGGGTCGAAAATAATGTCTTCCGGCCCCAGCCCATATTTTTCTGTCAGCAGCTTGTAGCTGCGTTGCGCCACGGCCAGCTTTCTCTCCCGCGTAAACGCCTGCGCCTGCAGCTTGTCTTCGTCGATGCATCCGACCACCACCGCCGCGCCAAAATCATGCGCGATAGGCACGACGCGCTCGAACTTTTCTTCACCATCTTCGAGGTTGATCGAATTAATGATCGACTTGCCCTGGCAATACGTCAGCGCCAACTCCACCGCTGTCGCGTCGGTCGTATCGATCATCACCGGCGCTTTCACCTTGCGAATCAGTTTCTCGTAGAACACCGGAATGTCTTTCTTCTCATCCCGGTCCGTGCTTTGGAGGCATACGTCCACGATGTGCGCGCCCCCTCGCACCTGTCGCCTCGCGATCTCGCTAGCTTCTTCCCACTTCTCTTCTGCCACCAGGTTTTTGAAGAGCCGCGAGCCAATCACGTTCGTCCGTTCGCCCACTAGCAGCGGCCGAGTGCTGTCTTCAGCCTCAATCGTCTCGATCCCCGAGTACACCGCCCGATGCGATTCGCCCGGCCGCACGCGTGGTTTCTTTCCTTCCACCATCTGCGCAATCGCTCGAATGTGCTGCTCCGTCGTTCCGCAGCACCCACCCACAAAATTCAACCAACCGTGATCGACAAATTTCTCGAGTTGCGCCGCCAGCGACGTCGGCGTCTCGAGATACTTTCCCTCTTCGTCCGGAAGTCCCGCGTTCGGATAGCACGAAACAAACTCGGTCGAAAGCTGGCTCAGCGTCCGGATATGGTCCGTCATGAACTCCGGCCCGGTGGCGCAGTTCATGCCAAACGCCAGCGGCTTCGCATGCCGTAGCGACGCCCACATCGCTTCGACCGTCTGCCCCGCCAGCATCGTGCCCATCGGCTCGATCGTCACAGACACAATGACCGGCACCTGCGTTCCAATTTCTTTCGAAAGCTCTTGAATGGCCAGCAGCGCCGCTTTGATGTTCCGCGTGTCCTGGCAGGTCTCGACTAACAGCAAGTCCACTCCGCCCTCGATCAGCCCCTTCGCCTGTGCGTAATACGCTTCGCGCAGCCCATCGAAAGTGATGCCGCCCGTCACCGTGATTGCCTTGGTCGTCGGCCCCACCGATCCCGCCACGAATCTCGGCCTCGCCGGCGTGCTGAATTCATCCGCCGCTTTCCGCGCCAGTTCCGCCGAGCGGCGATTCAGCTCATGCGCGTCCGCCGCCAGCCCATATTCCGCCAGCACAATCGGCGCGCCGCCGAAGCTGTTCGTCTCCACAATGTCTGACCCGGTCTCGTAGTACTTTCTGTGGATATCCAGCACTACATCCGGCCGCGTCCGCACAAGGTTTTCGTTGCATCCTTCGAGCGCAGCTCCGCCAAAATCCTCGGCAGTCAGATGCCGTTGCTGCAGCATTGTCCCCATCGCCCCATCGAGCACAAGAATTCGTTCCGAGAGCAGCTCTCGCAGAGCCTTCGCCGATTCGTTCAAGTTACGCATAAGCGGGAACTTGCCTCTCCTTTTCCGACTTCCTCTTGTTTGGGGGACACCAGCAGAGAAGGCCGTATTGAGGGTACTTCTCTATTTTACGCAGGTTCCTCTTCCGAATCGAACGCCTTGCAGCGAACTAGTGCTTTTTAGGCGCGAACGGCCGTTCCAGCGCCCCGAACGGCCCAAACCCAGATGCTATACTGCTGCTCGCCGTCACATCCTGCTATTTTATGAGCCGCTGCCTGAGAATCATCAACATTGTAGGAGCCCGTCCGAATCTCCCCAAGATCGCTCCGCTCATGCGCGAAATGCAGCGCCACCCGGAGATCGAGCCGATTCTCGTCCATACCGGCCAGCACTACGACGAAGCGCTTTCCGACATTTTCTTCCGCCAAATGGGCATTCCCACCCCTCACGTCAATCTCGAGGTCGGCTCCGGCTCGCACGCCGCGCAGACCGCCGAAGTCCTTAAGCGCGTCGAACCCGTCCTGCTCGAACGCCAGCCCGATCTCGTCCTTGTCGTCGGTGACGTTAATTCCACAATTGCCGTCTCGCTCGCCGCGGTGAAACTCGGCATCTCCGTCGCCCATGTCGAGGCCGGTCTCCGCAGTTTCGATCGCGCTATGCCCGAAGAGATCAACCGCATCCTTACCGACGCTCTCGCCGACTACCTTTTTGTCACAGAAGAAGACGCCATCGAGCACCTCCTCAAAGAAGGCCGCCCACGGGAATCAATCTACCTCGTCGGTAACGTCATGATCGATTCCTTGCGTCATTTTCTTCCCATCGCCCAGAGGTCTAACATCGGCGATGAGCTTGGCCTGAAAAAAGGCGCGGACTGGCAATGCTTTGGCGTTCTCACATTGCATCGTCCTTCAAACGTTGACTCCACGGAAAAACTCGCGGAACTCCTCGGCGCCATCGACTCCATAGCCGCCCGCGTTCCCGTGATCTTCCCCGTTCATCCCCGAACGCAGCAGCGCCTCTCACAAGCCGGCATCAAAACACATCCCAATCTCAAACTCATCCCTCCCATCGGCTATCTCGATTTCCTCTGCCTTCTCAGCAAATCCACCCTCGTCCTGACTGATTCCGGAGGAATCCAGGAGGAAACAACAGCTCTTGGGGTTCCCTGCCTCACGCTGCGCGAGAACACCGAGCGCCCCATCACCATCTCGCAGGGCACCAACCAACTCATCGGCACCGATCCCCCAAAAATCGTTGCCGCTGCCGACGCCATTCTCTCTGGAAAAGGCAGGCCCGGCCGCATTCCGCCTCTTTGGGACGGCCATGCCGCGGAGCGTATCGTCGAAATTCTGCTCAAGAATCCCCCCGCCGGACCCCGTCGGAAAAGCACCCTACCTGTCACGTAACAATTCGAGAACAGCCCCTTCCAAGAGACTTGCCCCTTCGGACAGTTTTCACTACGCTGGCCATAGTGGCTACCAAGCGTACTAGTTCCAAGCTCACGGTTTGCATCTTGTCGCCGCACCCCCTGGTGCTGAGCGAATTCGAACGCGTCTTGGCGAAAGCTCCATTCAAAGTCGTCGTCAAGCAGCTCGAATCCACGCTCGCTCCCGACATGCGTAATCTCGAACCGCCTGCTGCTCAGGTCTATGTCATCGACGGGCACGCTGCGCGTCCCGCGACCGGCGCGCTCCTGGCCAATCTTCTCGAACGCCATCCCGAAGCTCGTCTGATTGTCGTCGGCGAGCAGCATTCCGATGCCAACAGTTACCAGCTCTTGCGTCTCGGTGTTAAGGGCCTTCTAACTTATACGGAAGCGCGCGAGCAGTTGACCCGCGCTTTGCCTCTTGTTGCCAATGGCGGCTTCTGGGTTCCTCGTTCCGTCCTTTCGGGCTTCGTCGATTCCGTTCTCACCAGCCAGGGCCGCCGCCTAAAAACCGATTCCGTCACAAATCTCAGCCGGCGCGAGCAGGAAGTCTTGGATTCTCTCCTCGAGAATCTCTCCAACAAGGAAATCGCCAGCAAGCTCAACATCGCCGAACGCACCGTCAAATTCCACGTCTCGAACCTTCTCAGCAAATTCGGTGTCCGCCGCCGCGCCGATCTGATTCTCCTCACCTTCCAGCGCCGCATGTCCACGCCGTAACGCGCCTCTCAATCAACTCAGCTTTTCTCAAGAATTCGTAGCTGCCGGGCTTGCCCGCCCTCTTCACCATCTCCCGCCGTCTCTCATCCCCAATTCTCCGCTGACAACGTTCCATCATCCTGCTAACTTGAATAGTTGCACTGTTACGACGCTCGCGCCCGCTGCGAGCTCATCTTCTCCAGAAAGTGTGAGGTTACTTCCTTGAACGTTCTCGTCACCGGCGCAGCAGGCTACATTGGTAGCATCTGTTCGGAGTTTCTCCTCGCTCGCGGCTACCACGTCATCGCTCTCGACAATCTTCAGGAAGGCCACGCCGCCGCCGTTCCTCCAGGAGCCGTTTTCTGCCGCGTCGATCTTGGCGTCCGCGCTCAAATCGAAGAAGTCTTCTCCAAGCACAAAATCGATGCCGTCATGCACTTCGCTGGCGAAGCTCTTGTCGCCAAATCCGTACGGGAACCGAGCACGTTCTACGCAGCCAACATCGCCGGCGGCGTCAATCTCCTCGATGCCATGACTCGCCACGGCGTGAAAAAGCTCATCTTCTCTTCCACCGCCGCCACCTACGGCGAGCCCCACATCGTCCCCATCCCCGAAGACCATCCCAAGAATCCCATCAATCCCTACGGCAAATCCAAACTCCGCTTCGAAGAAATCCTCTCCGACTATCGCGCCTATACCGGACTCGACTACGCTACGCTGCGTTATTTCAACGCCGCCGGCGCCTCTGCCGAGCGCGGCGAAGCGCATCGCATTGAAACTCACATCATCCCGAAAGTTCTCGACGCCGCTATCGGCATCATCCCTCAGGTCGAAGTCTTCGGCTCTGATTACCCCACGCCCGATGGCACTTGCGTCCGCGACTACGTTCACGTGCTCGACATTTCCGATTCTCACGTCCGCGCCCTCGAATCCATCGAGAAAGTTTCCGGCGAAGCTTTCAACGTCGGCAACAGCAGCGGCTTTTCCATCCTCCAAGTGCTCGATGCAGCCGAACGCATCACCGGCCACAAAATTCCTCGCAAACTTTCTCCTCGTCGGCCTGGCGATCCAGCCGTTCTGGTCGCCAGCAAAGAAAAACTCCAGCGCACGCTTGGCTGGCAAGCGCAGCACTCCTCCATCGACGAAATCATCGCCTCCGCTTGGTCCTGGAAACAAAAACACCCCCACGGCTATGTCGAAGCCGCCACCGTTTAGTTTTTGTCTTTTCCCTTTGCTGGTACGCCAGCCGGAACGCGGCGTTTTGGATTAGCCGCTCAATCTCACAAGAGCCGATCTTTTGCTACTCACTATTCACTGCCCACTACTCACTGTTCTCAATCACCAATCTTGTATCTCAGAATGCACCACAGCGCCTGCACTCCGTCCTTCCAAGTAATCTTTTTCCCTTCTTCGTACGTTCGCCCCGCATAGCTGATCGGCACCTCGTAAATTCGCCAGCTCCCTTTCGCCACCTTTGCCGTGATCTCCGGCTCGAATCCGAATCGATTCGATTTCAGCTGGATGCCTTGCAGCACTTCTTTCCGGAACACTTTGTAGCAAGTCTCCATGTCCGTCAGCTTCAGGTTGGTCATTATGTCCGACAGCAGCGTCAGCGTCTTGTTCGCGACATAGTGCCAAAAATAATGCACCCGCTGCGGCCCCGACAAAAATCTCGAACCGAACACAACGTCCGCGCGCCCGTCGACGATCGGCCCAAGCAGCACCGGATAGTCTCTCGGGTCGTACTCCAGGTCCGCGTCCTGCACCAGCACGATGTCGCCGGTTGTCTCCGCGAACCCGCGCCGCAGCGCCGCGCCCTTCCCCTGATTCTGCACCTGAAAAAAAATCCTTAAATCCCGCACGTCCACCGGATCGCCGCCGTCGTGTGCTGGCGCCCAGGTTTCGCCGTTCGCCTGCCGCTGCATCATCGCTTCCAGATACTGCCGCGTCCCATCCGTCGAGCAGTCGTCCACAATTACGATTTCCTTGCGCATCCCCGTTTCCAGAACGCGCCGCAGGATCTCTTCAATCGTGTTCTTTTCGTTGTACGCAGGAATGACCACCGAAACTTTTGGATCGTCGAGTGCAGAGGGGTGACGCCGCAGGGCACACATATTTGAGAAAGGATTGTAGCCGCCTTCCCTCGCGCGAGTAAAGCCATTGTCTCGCCTTGTCGCTGCAAAGTGAGAATGTCCGGTTTGTGCAAAGTAGAAATGTCCGGTTTCATGGGTGGCTGGGGGCCGCATGGAAACGGAGCGCATGGCCTTGAGCCAACGAGAACGGGACCGACTGAAAGT
>JBAQJX010000070.1:0-64025 GCA_049641765.1 Candidatus Acidiferrum sp. | reverse complement strand
AGCGATCGCGGCGTCTGAAGAAAGAATCATGGTCGGAAGTTCGTGACCGAATAGATGGTTGGTGGAACCAGAATCCACCGCACGATTCACGAGCGAGCCTTGGTCGAAATGCAGGAAAAAGAAAGAGCAAAGATTCATACAGGTGAAGAGAAAAACGAACCCTCGCGGATCGTAAACCCGAGGTGTCTCTTGACAGAGCCGACGCCTTCATAGAGGGTGGCCCGAAGTCCTGGCTATGCCGTGGGTGCCCTGTCCTCGGTTTTTGAGGGCGGGTCTTGGGTCTAGACTTTCTCTTTCGAAAAGAGAAATCCAGAGTTGCCCCGGCTATCTCCCAGCAATTCAGCCGCTTACGCCGATTCTGTTTTTCTTCTGCGGATTTTCCTTGACAATGGTCTGCTGTTGCAGTACACTTTTTTCGTAGAAAGTTACGCCCCGACTCTGGTCGGGGCGTTTTTATTTTCAGGTCACTCCGGCTCGCTTTCGCTCCGCTTCTGTAGGTGCCGGGCTTCAGCCCAGTGTTTTTGGGACTTCCTCCCGAAATTCGCCATGCGTTAAATCCTGCTTCTCTCTTTCTGCTGTCCATGGACCCTTGCACCTTTCCACTTTTCGACACGTAAACAACCGGGCTTAGAGGTCGGCCTGAAGGCCGGCGCCTACAAACGCCTCTCTTTCCCAGGACTTTTCCCAGGACGCAAACCATGCCAAACAAAAAACTCAACCCGAAGCTCCTCTGGATCCAGTTTGAAGACATTCTCGTGCCGCGTCTCGGCCTAACCGTTTGGGACCGCGCGGTCTACTCCTATCTCCTGCGCCATTCTCTTGTCATCGGCAAGCGTCGCCTGCACTTCGCGGTGATGTCCGTGGCCCACGATCTGCGTCTCTCCAATGGCCCGGTGCGCCAAGCCGTACGCCGCCTCGATGAGCTGGGCGCTTTGCGCTTGCTGGAACGAAGCAAAACCGGCCATCTCGTCGAAATGCGCCTACCCGAACACATCCGTGCGATTCGTGACACCGATGGTTCGCCCGCCGCCACGGGCGCCGCCGCAGGAGCTGACAAAGATCGCCCCTCCTCCACACTCGAGGCCACCGATTTCATGAGCACCTGGGCGCTCCGCAAAGCCATTCACGATCGCGATCGCGGCGCCTGCTTTCACTGCCTTCGCCGCACTCCTGCCCACGTCCGCTGCCTTGACCATGTCGTGCCTCGCGCGCGCTTCGGACGCAATTCCTACCGCAACCTGGTTTCCTGCTGCATCGAATGCAACACCCATAAAGGCGACATGCCCGCCCCGGATTTTTTGCGCATTCTCTACCGTAAGGGCCGCCTCACCGCCGCCGAACTCGACGGCCGCCTCCTCGCCTTGAAAGAGCTCGCCGCCGGCAAACTCCGGCCTGCGGGGTTCTGAGTGCCGCAATTGTTCGGTGTTCTTGTCGTTAGGCTTTTGTAGGTGCCGGGCTTTAACCCGGCCTCGACAAAACAGCTACGCGGGCTGCGGCTAGCTGTTGCGGGTAGGGACGGCCCTGCGGGTGGAGCGGAGAGTACGCAGGCGGGTGAAGAATTTGCTCGCGGTGGTGATGTCTTTGGCGATCTGGGCGCGCAGGTCTTCGGGGCCGCTGAATTTCTTTTCTTCGCGCAGCCGCTTCCAGAAATGCACTTCGATTCGCGCCGGGCTGATTTCGGGAATGGGTTCAGGAATGTGCGTCTCAACGCTGAGCGCCGACCCGTTGAACGTGGGCCGCACGCCAACATTGGTCACCGACCGCCGCGTACGCGTCTCGCCTTCGAGCAGCGTCCTCGTCACGTACACGCCGCGCGCAGGCAGCAGCTCCTGTTCCGCGGCCAGATTCAGCGTCGGAAACGTGAACCGCCGTCCCGTGCCCGTGCCGGAAACAACTTTGCCGGTCAGCACAAACGGCCGGCCCAAAAGTCGCGCGGCGTGCGCCACGTCGCCGCAGGCAACTTCGCGCCGAATGATCGTGCTCGAAACGATTTCGCCTCTGTACCGAACCGGCGGCAGCACGAAAACCTCGAACCCGCGCTCCGCGCCGAGCCGGGACAAAAGTTGTGCGTCGCCGCTTTGCTTGTGGCCGAAGCGGAAATTTTCGCCCACGAAAACGGCGCGCACGCGAAGATCCTGCACGAGAATTTGCTCGACAAATTCCTGTGGCGAAAGCTTGGCGAGTTCGTGCGTGAAGGGCAAAACGACAGCGGCGTCCATGCCGAGCACAGCGAAACAGCGCAGACGTTGTTCGGTTGTTGAGATGCGCAGAGGCGCCGATTCCGGCCGCAGAACTTTTTGCGGCGTCGGATCGAACGTCAGAATCGTGGACACTGCGCCGATCTCGCGCGCTCGGCCAACGGAGGCGCGCAGAATCGACTGGTGACCGAGATGAATGCCATCAAAGTTGCCGATCGCCAGCGTGCTGCCACTGGGAGAAGAACCGTAGCGAATGCCCCAAGCCAAGGACGTAGAAAAAAGTTCGAGTTCCGTGGACGAAGTCGCGCGGGAAGATTCGGCGTAATTTGACTGGCTCGTTTCGCGAGGTTCGTCCACGGCCATTTCGATCTCGAGCCCGTCGTACGCAAGCTGGACATTGGGATAGCCAAGATTGCGCAGACGTTCGTTGGTTTCCGCATGCGGCAGATCGTGAGCGATATGCGTAAACCACGCGCGCTTTGGCTGCAACTGTTTGATCAGCGCAAGCGCCTGATCGACGGTCTGGTGCATGGGATGAGGAATGTCGCGCAAAGCATCGATGATCAGCTCATCGAGATCGTGCAAGAGCGCGAGCGAGGAATCCGGGATCGTGCTGAAATCCGTCAAATAAGCCGCGCGCCCAAAACGAAAGCCCAAAACTTCCATGTCGCCATGCAAAAGCGGAATAGGAGTAAACGTGATTCCCATCAATTCGAACGGCGCTTTGACTTCATGCAGAGTAACGCTCGGAATCGAGCTGAGCTTGGGCTTGCCGTCAAAAATGTAAGCGAACGCGCGCCGGATCGTCCGGAACGTCTCTTCATTGGAATAAACCGGCAGCGCGGATTGCTGGCGAATGTTGTAAGGACGAATGTCGTCGAAGCCCATGATGTGATCGGCATGTCCATGCGTAAGCAGCACGGCATCGAGCCTGTCGACGCCCGCGCGCAAAGCCTGCTGCCGAAAATCCGGAGTGGTGTCGATGACAGCGAACTGACCGTTGCGCGAGAGGAGCAGGGAAGGGCGCAGACGATTGTCGTGCGGATCGGCCGACGAGCAAACACGACAATGGCAAGAGAGCGTGGGAACGCCCATGGACGTGCCGGAGCCGAGAACGGTTATTTTTAGCGGAACCTTAGACATGCTTGGGAAATCGGAATCTCTTGTCAAACTCCGGCCGATGGGCAAACGCAAGCCGCGCTACGGGCGCATCTTGGCCGTGGCCTGCGAAGCGGCTTGCGCGGCCACGGCCTGGTTCACTTCTAGATAGGCCATTTTCAATTTGCCCAGAAGATCGAGCAGAAGAGTGTCTTCTTCAGGAGCAAGGTTGCCCTTGGTTTTCTCGTGCAGCGCGTCGAGCATATCGATGAATTCGTGAGCGGCCTCGGGATCGATCATAGGCTGGCCGGTACGGGGATCGGCGTAGGACCCGAGAACCATGGCAGCGTTGCTGCCCAGCATGCGAACGAGATTCTCAAAAGCTTGTGAGCGTTTCGGCGTTTCGACGGGCGGCTGCGGTGCAGCGGGCTTCGGTGCTTCCGTGGCCTGCAATCGTTCTTCGCGCTTCTGCTCGCGTTCTTTTTCTTCAACGGCTTCTTTGCGAAGCTCACCGTCGGAGGTGAAGGGGCGGCGGTCGATGACGCGAAACAACTCTTCTTCTTGCTTGTGCTCGGCCAAAGGAAGAATCCTCGGGAACAACCTCGACAATAATCCTGAGCAATGATGCTCCCCATAAGTTTAGCACGGGTCGAAGATTTCGCACGCTCCGCGGCTACTGGAAAAAGCGCGGAAGAACTAATTCGCGAAAGCCGGGTTTAACGAAAGTGAGATAAGATTTGTAAGTGCAGCCCATTCAAATTCAGAGTAGGAGGAATCGAATGCGACACTCGAAACTTACAACTAAGCTCCTGGCTGCTTTACTAGGTGCGACACTGCTTGCGGCATGGTTGCCCAGTTTGGCACTGGCGCAGGACCAGCCGTCCGAAGACCGCGTTCCCACGCAGGATCAAGCTCCGCCACCCACATTTACGCCGGACCAGTTGGACAACATGGTTTCGCGCATTGCGCTCTATCCGGACCCGCTGCTGGCGCAGATTCTGGCGGCGGCAACGTATCCCGATCAAATTTCCGATGCCGCGAAGTGGGCGGATGAGCACCACTATCTGACAGGCGACGCGCTCGCCAACGCGATCACTGGCGATCAACTCCCGTGGGATCCGAGCGTGCAAGCCATGCTTCCGTTCCCCTCGGTTCTGGACATGATGGCTTCGGATTTGAACTGGACGACGGACATTGGCAACGCGTTCCTGGCGCAGCGCCAGGACGTAATGGACGCAGTACAGAGAATGCGGCAGAAGGCCAAGGATTTCGGATATCTGCGGACGAACCAGCAAGTCGTCGTGAGCGGCGGTCAGTATATCGAAATTGCCCCGGTGGATCCGGCGTTCATGTGTGTGCCGTACTACGATCCGCTCGTGGTTTTTGCTGCACCGCGGCCAGGCTTCTTTATCGGCGGCGCCATCAGCTTTGGCTATGGCGTGTCACTGGGCGTAGCTTTCCGGCCGTGGGGCTGGGGATTTGACCGTTTTGATTGGGGCCACCACGTGGTGTTCATCAACAACCGGCCCTGGGGCCGCGTTTGGGCCAACCGCGGCGTCTATGTACACGCTTACGGCCCCGGCGTACGGCGTTGGGATGCCGGCCGGCGCGTCGAGAGCCACCAACTCATCGCGCGCAGCCCGCGTGAACGCGAGGCGCCGCGCGGAGGCCATCCGCGAGTGGAAGAGCACCATCGCCCGCACTAAAGCGTGCGATAATCGACCGCCCTGAAATTTAAAGGCAGTCAAACGCGTCCCGGAGGCAAGCAGCTTCCGGGACGTTTTCTTTTGTGTGCCGCACCTTCGGTTGGTCGCGGAGCGGGCCAAAACCAAGAGTGCGACGGAGATTCTGTCGCGCTTGTCAAAGGCCGTACGGCACCGTAAAGTGTAACGTTTGTTGCAATAGGGAATTACCGGGCAGAGCGATGGCGGAAAAGAAGAAAAAGACAAAAAAGAAAACAAGGCGGAGTGGGACAAGCGGGAGAAGGAGTAAGACCGCGAAGTCGGCGGAATTGACCGCGGGGGAGTGGTTCGAAAGGCTCACGGCGGTGCAGGCACGCTTACGAGCGCCGGACGGATGCCCATGGGACCGCGAACAGACGCATGCGTCGCTGCGGACGTATCTGATCGAGGAGGCCTACGAAGTTCTGGAGGCGATGGAAGGCGATGACACAAAGTTTGCGGAGGAGATGGGCGACCTGCTGCTGCAAATTGTTTTTCACTCGCGAATTGCGGAGGAAGAGGGGCGCTTTACCGTCGCCGATGTGATTCGCGAGGTTCACGACAAGATGGTGCGGAGACATCCGCACGTTTTCGGCAAGAAACGGGCGAGGGACTCGGCGGAAGTCTTGAAGAATTGGGAGCAAATCAAGAAGGAAGAGCGAAAGGCAGCGGCAGAGAAGGATGCCGGCGGGGCGAAGCAGAAAGGAACGCCGGGCTCGTTGATGGACGGCGTGTCCAAGGCATTGCCGGCAGCGCTCGAAGGCTTTCAATTGACGCGGCGCGCGGCGCGCATTGGATTTGACTGGGAAAACGTCGGCGGCGTGATTGAGAAGATGAACGAGGAAGCCGAGGAGTTGCGGCAGGCTCTGGAGGGCGGAGACGCCAGCCGGACGGAAGAAGAGATGGGAGATTTGCTCTTTTCCGCCGTGAACCTGGCGCGATTTCTGCACATCGATCCCGAAATTGCGCTGAAGAAAGCGAATGCGAAATTTTCCGCACGATTCCGGCGGATGGAAGAGCTTGCCGGGCAAAGCAGAAAGCTGCTGACGGACGTTCCGCGAGGGGAGATGGAAGAGCTTTGGGAAACCGCAAAGGGCGAGGAAAAAGCTGTCGAGCCGAAGGCGGTTGAGGCGCGCGGAAGCAGATGAGCGCACGGATCGTGGTTCGAAAATGCGCGGGGAACGAGGAGTACCACCGCTGCGTAGCGCTGCAAAAGGAGATTTGGGGCGAAGAGGATCTGGAGGTGGAGCCGTCGACGCTGTTCGTGGTCGCGGAGGAAACCGGCGGACAGGTTCTGGGAGCGTTCGACGGAGAACGGTTAGTCGGGTACACGCTGGCGCTGGTCGGACTCCGTGAGGGAGGCGTTTTTCTGCACTCGCACATGACGGGGGTTCATCCAGATTATCGAGATAGGGGTGTGGGGAGAGCGTTGAAACTGTTTCAGCGGGAGGACGCGCTGGGGCGGGGAATTCGGTTGATCGTGTGGACGTTTGACCCGCTGGAAACGCGCAACGCGCATTTTAATTTGAACCGGCTGGGAGCGATTGCGCGAAAGTACTTGCCGAATCTCTACGGACTGACGACGAGCCCGCTGCACCTGGGGCTACCAACGGACCGGCTGTTGGCGGAGTGGCGGCTGGATTCGGCGCGGGTGGTCGCCGCGGTGGAGGACTTGGCGCAGGAGCCGAAAGATACGCCGGCAAAGATTGAATTGCCCGCGGAGCTCGAGGCCTGGAAGAAGAGCGACATGGGCGAAGTGGCGAAAGTGCAGACGCGGCTGCGCGAAGAGTTTACAGCGTGGTTTGCTCGCGGGTACGCGGCGGTAGGAGTGAAGAAACAGGCGGCGGGGACATCGTATTTGCTGGCACCGTGGAGCGCTTTCTAGCGGATAGTTTTCGGGACGAACGGGTCGAGGGCGAAGCGGATTTGCGAGCGAATGCAGCTCGCGGCCAGTCCGCGGAATGAGAACGGAGACCATGCGCATACGGGAAGTCACACTACGCGAACTGCGGATGAAACTGATTGCTCCGTTCGAGACGAGCGCGGAGCGCACCGAGGAGCGGCGCATCATCCTGACGGAGGTTGTGACGGATGGAGTGATCGGGTGGGGTGAGTGCGTAGCCGGAGAGAATCCGTTTTACAGCCCGGAGACAACGGATACGGCGTGGATCATGATGCGCGATTATCTGTGGCCGATGTTGAAGCGGAAGGAGATCGCGAGCGCTGCGGATGTGTGGGGCATGCTCGAACAGGTTCGCGGCCACAACATGGCCAAGGCCGCTCTGGAAGCGGCGATCTGGGACGCGGAAGCGAAGGAGAAGGGAGTGCCGCTGTCGAAATTGCTGGGCGGGACGCGAACGGAGATTGGAAGCGGGGTGTCGATCGGGATCAAAGAGTCCGTGGAAGAGTTGGCGGCGGAGGTACGGAAAGAACTGGCGGCGGGCTACCAGCGGATCAAGATCAAGATTAAGCCGGGAAAAGAGCTGGCGCAGGTGAAGCGGCTGCGGGAAGAGTTTCCGAAAATCAAATTGATGGTGGATGCGAACTCGGCGTATCGCATGGAAGATCTGGATTTATTGAAACAACTGGAAGGCTTCTATTTGATGATGATCGAGCAACCGCTGGGGTGGGACGATTTGTACGGGCACGTCGAGCTGCAAAAGAAACTGGCGACGCCGATTTGCCTGGACGAGTGCATTCACTCGGAAGAGCAGGCGCGAGCGGCAATCACGCTGGGCGCGTGCAAAATCATCAACATCAAGATGGGGCGCGTGGGCGGGCACACGGTGGCACGGCGAATACATGACTTGTGCCGGGAAAATGCGATACCGGTGTGGTGCGGGGGAATGCTGGAATCCGGGATTGGCCGGGCGCACAACATCGCGCTCTCGAGCCTAGAGAATTTCACGCTTCCGGGGGATGTGACGGCGAGCAAGCGCTACTGGGAGGAAGACATCATCGAGCCGGAAGTGACGGTCTCGGGGCAGGGAACGATTCGAGTGCCGACAGGTGCAGGGATCGGTTTCGAGCCGCGGCGCGAGCGGATCGAGAAACTGACGGTGAGAAAAGAGCGGCTGGTCTAGAGACTTGCATGTGGGAATTGCCGACCTGCGTACGCCGTTTCCGTGTTTCGCACGTCTAAGGATTTGGCCGACGGGGTGTCGGGCAGTAGAAGCAAAACGTGATAGATTCAACCCTGCATTAAACGGAAGAGAATCACAGCTTATTTCAGTCAGGAGAGGAGCCCGATGCGAAAGCTGATGTTGTGGATCGCTGCACTCGCGATCGCAGTCCCAGTGATGCAACTGACCGTTGCGCAAGCGCAGACGAAGGACGATTCCAAGGCGGACACAGGGAAGACAGACACAGGTAAGACAGAAGGATTCAAGGCGGAGCAACAGCAGTCCAAGGGGTCGGTAACGGTTGAAGGCCATGCCATCAACTACGACGCGTATGCGGGAACGCTGGTGGTGCATCCGAAGGGCTGGGACGACGTTCCGCAAAACGCCGACAAGGACGACAAGACCGGGCCAGCGGAAGCGAGCATGTTCTACGTCGCATACATCAAGTCAGACGAAAAGGGGACCTCGCGGCCGGTGACGTTTCTCTATAACGGCGGGCCGGGGTCGTCGACGGTGTGGCTGCACATGGGAGCGTTCGGGCCGAGGCGCGTGGTGACGTCGGACGATTCGCACACGCCTGCCGCACCATATCCATTGGTGAACAATGATTTCAGCCTTCTGGACGCGAGCGACCTGGTGTTCATAGACGCGCCGGGGACGGGCTTCAGCCGCATCGCAGGAAAGGACCGGGAGAAGGCGTTTTATGGCGTGGATGCGGACGCGCAGGCGTTCGCGGATTTTATCGCGCAGTTCCTGGCGAAATACGGACGATGGAATTCGCCGAAGTACCTGTTTGGGGAGAGCTACGGAACTACGCGGTCGGCGGTGCTTTCGAACGTGCTCGAAACGGAGCGCGATATCGATTTCAATGGCGTGATTCTGCTGTCGCAAATCCTGAACTTTGATTTGAGCGCGGACGGGCCGGAGTTTAACCCCGGCATCGACTTGCCTTACGAGCTGGCGCTGCCGACGTACGCGGCGAGCGCGTGGTATCACCACAAACTGCCGGAAACGCATGCGGACCTGACGCCGTTCCTAACGGAGGTCGAGCACTTCGCGACCGGCGAGTACGCGCAGGCGCTGATTGCGGGCTCGACGCTACCCACGGAGCAGCGGCAAGCGATCGCAGAAAAACTGCATCAGTACACCGGATTGCCAGTGGAATACATCCAGAAGGCGGACCTGCGGATCAATGGAGGCGAGTTCGAGAAAATGCTGCAGGATTCGGCGGACATGACGACGGGGCGACTGGACACGCGATTCTCAGGGCCGACGATTGATCCATTGAGCAAAGAGGCGGACTACGACCCGCAATCGGCGGCGATCAGTTCGGCGTATGTCTCGGCGTTCAACGACTACGTGCGCAAGGATCTGAAGTACGGCGAAAACAAGAGCTATAGGCCGGAAGCCAACGTCGGCAATTGGGATCTCCAGCACCAGCCCCCCGGAGTGCCGTTTCCATTGCCACTGGCGAACGTGATGACCGACTTGTCCGTGGCGATGAAATATAACCCAGACTTGAAAGTGATGTTGAACGCGGGGTACTTCGACCTGGCCACGCCGTTCTTTGAAGGCCTCTACGAGATGCACCACCTGCAAATTCCCGCGAAGCTGCAGGACAACATCGAATTCAAGTTCTATCAATCGGGGCACATGGTGTATGCCCACGAGGCGTCGCTGAAGGAACTGCACGACAATGTGGCGGCGTTCATCCAGAAGACGGAGAATTCGAAGACGAAGTGAAGGATTGGGGCTAAGCTGGAGCTTGGAAGGCGAGGGAAATTGACCGAGCTTTCGGCTCCAGCTTAGAACCCGAGTGAAGCAGAACGACAGGCCCGCTCCCGGCGCGGAGCCTGGCAGATCTTTCGCATGACTACGAAACCCAACAATTTAGACGGGCCAAATGGGAAGATGCCACTCCGATGGGGAGGGGAATGCGCGCGCATCGCGGTGATTCCGGGCGACGGCATCGGCAAGGAAGTGACGCCGGAAGCGGTCAAGGTGCTGCGGGCGGTGACAGCGCCGGCGAAACGGCCGATCGAGATTGTGGAGTTCGATTGGGGCGCAGACAAGTACCTGAAGGAAGGCGTCAGCTTGCCGCCCGGAGCGGTGGAGATGCTTCGGGACGAATTCGACGCCATTTTGTTTGGGGCGCTGGGCGATCCGAGAGTTCCCTCCAACCAACATGCGGCTGACATTCTGCTGGGACTGCGGTTCAAGCTGGACCTTTATGTGAACGCGCGGCCGGTGGAATTGCTGCACGAACGGCTGACGCCACTGCGCGACCGGGGAGAAAAAGACATCCGGATGATGGTCTTCCGTGAGAATACGGAAGGGCTGTACGTCGGGGTGGGAGGGTTCTTCAAGAAGAGCACCGCGGATGAGATCGCTGTGCAGGAAGACGTCAATTCGCGGAAGGGCGTCGAGCGCATCATCCGGTATGCCTACGACTATGCCCGGCAAAACGACCTGAAGCGCGTGTGCATGAGCGACAAGTCCAACGCGATGATGTTTGCACACGACTTGTGGCAGCGGGTGTTCAAAGAGGTGCGGCAGGAATATCCCAAGATCGAGTCGCGGCATTTGTATATCGACACGCTGGCGATGGAGATGATTCGCGACCCGGGGCAATTCGACGTGATCGTGACGTGCAATCTGTTTGGGGATATCGTGAGCGATCTGGGAGCGCAACTGGCGGGAGGGCTTGGGCTGGCGCCTTCGGGGAATATTCATCCGGGGAGGACTTCACTGTTCGAACCTGTGCACGGCTCCGCGCCGAACATCGCCGGGAAGGGGATTGCGAATCCGTTCGGGTCGGTGCTGGCATCGGCGATGATGCTCGATTTTCTGGGATGGAAGCGAGAAGCTCAAGTGTTGCGCGACGCAGTGAAGGCTGCGTTGCGCGAGAAGGTGGTCACGCCAGACCTTGATGGAGCTAAACAAACAGTTGAAGTAGGCGATTGGCTGGCGAGCTACGCGTCAAAAGCGCAGAATTAAGATGTGAAGTGTTGCTTTAAATTCATTCGGTTGCGATTGTCTCGCAAATGTTTCGCGATATTCCTCACCTCAAGTTCTACTTTCGATCTCCCAAGCTAAAGATAGTGATCAACATTCCCATCAAGAATCCGCCGATGTGTGCCCACCAGGCTACGCCACCCGTGGCCGCGCCGCCGACAGAAGTTACGCCCGCAACGAACTGAAGCAAAAACCAGTACCCGAGGATGATAAAAGCGGGGATGGGCAGAAAGAAGATGATGACGAGAGTGAGCACGCGGGCGCGGGGATAAAGAATGATGTAGGCGCCCATGACGCCAGAGATAGCGCCGCTGGCTCCGAGCGCCGGAACCGAAGAGTGCAAGTTAAAGAGGATGTGGAAGAGGTCCGAGCCGATGCCGCAGAAAAGATAAAAAAGAAGATACGGGAAGTGGCCGAAATAGTCCTCGACGTTGTCACCAAAGATCCAGAGGAAGAGCATGTTTCCGGCGATGTGCAGGAAGCCCATATGAAGGAACATGCTGGTGAACATGGGAAAGACGGCAGCTTCAAAGCTGACGTGGCCGGCCAGGAAGCCGTTTACGTGGGAGGGGATGGTGGCGTTGGCCAGCAGAAAGGCTTTGTACTGAGCCGGAGTGAGGGTCAATTGGAAGAGGAAGACGACGACGTTCGCCAAAATTAAGAGCGTATTGACGACGGGATAGGTCTTGTGCGGGTTCAGATCTTTGAGAGGGATGAACATGCGATGGTGTGGTTGCCTCTAGGCTCTGCTGGGGCGTTCCTTCATGTATTCCGGCTTGTAGTTCGGGAGCATTAACGAACTCGCTTTCGCAGGGCATCGGCGGCCGCGCGCTCCAACTGGGATGGCGTAAAGAGCGCGCGGTTACGACGACCGACGCGCTGAAGATTTTTCACTTTAGCCAGATTGGCAATCCCTCCGCGGGCGCCTAGCGCTTCGCAATTCAGACCAGCCGCGGCGCAGGAGAAGTCGAGGATTTGCCGCAAGTCCCATTCGTGCAAAAGGCCATAGGAAAATGCAGCGTGAAAGAGATCGCCGGCGCCAGTGGTGTCCACGACGCGAACCTTGTAGGAGGGAGAATACCAGAAGCGGTGGCCGTCCCACGCTAGTGCGCCGGCTTCGCCGAGGGTGGCGCAGATGGCGCGGAAATGATATCGGGCGTGGAGCATCGGGAGCGCCTTCAAGAGATTCTTTACACCTGCGATGTCCCGTGGAAATTCACGCGATGTGACAGGGTAATCCACGAAAGGCAGAAGGCGCTCGATCGGGGGGCGCATGTGGTCAAGATCGGCAACTACGGGAATGCCAGAGGCGCGCGCCCAGGATGCGGCGAGACTGGTGGTCGCAGGGTCGTGACCATCCACATGGAGAAGGCGGGCGGAGGTTACCCAACTTCTTTGCAAGAACGAGGGAGGAACGGTAAGCCGCGGGTCGCGGATCCAAGCGATGGTGCGTTCGCCGGAGATGGTGTCCACAAATATAAAGGATAGCTGGCTGAGGCTGCGCGGAACGTGGACCAGTTCGGCGCGAACGCGGGCGCGGCGAAGCTCGCGGCAATGGAGTTCAGCGGCGGGATCGTCGCCGACAACACCCACATAGTGCGTACGTAGTCCCCAGCGCTGGCAAGCGATCAGGGAAGTGGCCACCTGGCCGCCCGGCATAACACGCGCTCCCAGCATCTCGACCTTGGTGCCCAAGGCGGGGAATTGGGCGAGGCGGAGAACCGTGTCGGTGGCGTTTTCACCGATCCCGAGAATGTCGAAACGTTTTGCGCACATGGGGTAGTGGTGCAGGGTATCGAAAGAACGGAAAAATGCAAGCGGCTTGGTGCAGGCAGTGCGTCCGATAATTCCGGGCGAGGCGGAAGGCTAGTTAACAGAATATTTTGCGCGGCGTTTTGCGGCTTTCCCGGCGGTTTGGGAGAGCGGCTGGCGTGGAGAGTCGGGATTGCTGTGAGGTGCATTCTGTAAAATTGCGGGAGAATATTTTTCATTGCGCGAGGATGTATCGATTGCACGACGAAAGAGTGTGTGATAATTAAATTAGTTCCGTGTGCGCGGGCGAGACGGATGTGAATTTGCGGGACATCCGATGCTGCGTCGGCGCGCCGACAGCCATGCCTGCCAGGGAAACGGAAGCCATCATTTTGAAGACCTTTTCGCTGGGAGAGGCGGACCGCCTGGTGAGCTTTTTCGGGCGGACCTCGGGGCGGATGCGCGGAGTAGCGGCTGGCGCACGGCGAATCAAGAACCGGTATGGGTCTACGCTGGAGGTTTTGTCGCACGTCCAGGTGTGGTACATCGAAAAAGAGACGCGCGACCTGGTGCGCATTCAGCAGTGCGAATTGCTCGAATCGTTTCACAAGTCGCAGAGCGATTACGCGCTCAGCACCGGCTTGGCCGTGATCAGCGAGACCTCCGAGCAGGTTCTTCCGGAGCATGAAACGGCGGAGTCTATGTTCCGGCTGCTTCTGCTCACGGCGCGCGAAATCGAGCGCACGGGCGATTGGCAGTTGCCCCTGAGCTATTTTGCGTTTTGGACGGTGCGGCTGGGCGGATGGCTTCCGCAGTTTGACCGATGCGCCTCGTGCGGTGCGGTTTTCGGTGAACAGGCGGCATATTATGCGCCGTGGGAGCCGGGACTGTTTTGCGAGAAATGCAAGCGGGCGGGGATGAGGCCGCTGTACTTGGAAGGCAGGCGACTGGCCGAGCGATTCGCCGGAGAGAAGCTGGACAAGTTCGAAGGCAGTCCAGCGTTGCGCAAGCCCGCCGAGGAATTGCGAGAGGCTGCGCTGAATTGGATTGAACACCACACGGAAAAACCACTGATGACGCGAAAGCTTTTGGAGCCCACTTGAACGCTAAAGTAAAACTTGAGAAAAAATTAAGCGGCCTGACATTTCAGGATTTAGTTTTGAAACTGTCGCATTTCTGGGCGA
Organism: Candidatus Acidiferrum sp.; assembly: GCA_049641765.1. GTDB lineage: Bacteria > Acidobacteriota > Terriglobia > Acidiferrales > UBA7541 > Acidiferrum. The sequence continues at coordinate 49,935 of JBAQJX010000070.1, read as the reverse complement.
AGCAGGGATGCGTGCTGCAGCAGCCGTATGACGTTGAGGTTGGCGCGGGCACGATGCACCCCGAGACGTTCTTGCGCGTGCTTGGACCTGCTGGATATCGCGTTGCCTACGTGCAGCCCAGCCGTCGGCCCGCCGACGGGAGATATGGCGAGAACCCCAACCGGCTCTACAAGCACACGCAGTTTCAAGTGATTCTGAAGCCGTCGCCTGCGGACGTGCAGGACGTATATTTGCAGAGTCTCACGTCGATCGGGATCAGTTTGAGAGAACACGACATCCGGTTCGAAGAAGATAACTGGGAATCGCCAACGCTAGGCGCGTGGGGCATCGGCTGGCAGGTTTTGCTGGATGGCCTGGAAATCACGCAGTTCACCTACTTTCAGCAGAGCGGCGGCATAGACTTGGACCCCATATCGGTCGAGCTGACGTATGGGCTCGAGCGCATCTGCGCGTTTCTGCAGAACGTTGAGAGCGTCTACGATTTGCGATGGTCCGCGGATAAGAGCTATGGCGACATCCGGTTGGCGGAGGAGCAGCAATTCTCCGAGTACAGTTTCAACCGCAGCGATGCCAAGGCGATTCGCGCAGAATTTGAGCTACACGAAAAACAAGCCAAGGAACTGCTGGACGGATTCAAAGGGACGGAAGGGAAGGATCGGGTGATGTACCCGTTGCTGCCCGCATACGACCACTGTTTGAAATGTTCGCACCTGTTCAACCTGCTGGACGCGAGAGGGGTTATCTCGACGACGGAGCGCGCGGCGTTGATGGCGCGCGTGCGTACGCTAGCGTGCAAAGCGGCGGCGGCGTATCTGGAGCAGATCGGCGGACCGGCGCTGCGGCGCGAGGTGCGCGGATGAACCGAGGAAAAGAAAAGACGCCGGAGAAAAGAATTGAAGTATTGCTTGAAGTTGGAAGCGAAGAGATTCCAGCGGGCATGCTTCCCAAAGGAGAAGAAGACCTGCGGGGGAATATCGAGAAGTTGTTGGCTGCGGAAAATCTCGCGGACGGCGTGACGGTGGAAACGTTTAGTGCGCCGCGCCGGTTGGTTGCGCACGTGAAGGGCGTGAGTGAAAAGCAAGCCGATGTGGAGAGCGAAGTAACCGGGCCTCCGAAGTCGGTGGCGTACGACGCCGTCGGCGAGCCGACACGAGCAGCGCACAGCTTTGCGGAAAAGCAGGGACTCTCGTTGAAGGATTTGTATGTGGTGAAAACGCCGAAGGGCGAGTACCTGGCGGCGAAGCAGGTGAAGCGCGGGCGGACGGCGGAACAAATTCTGGCGCAGTTGCTGCCGCGTGCGATTCACGATTTGTCCTGGCCGCGGTCCATGACGTGGACGGGAATCGATGGAGCGCGATTCATCCGGCCGATTCGGTGGATCGTGGCGGTGGTGAACGGCAAGGCGCTGAAGTTTTTGTTCGCGGGAATAGAGGCTGGGGATACGACGTACGGGCACCGGTTTCTCGGTAAAGGCGCTCTGCGGGTGAAGGGCTTCGAGGATTACGAAAAAAAGTTGCGGGCGAATGGGGTGATTGTCCGTCCTGCTGAACGTCTGGAAAAGATTTCAAAAGAGTTGGCGACCCATGCGAAGCGCGGCGGGTACAAGGTTCATGAGGATGCGGAGTTGCTGCGGCTGGTGACTTATTTGAATGAGTGTCCCAGCGTGCTGGAAGGGGAATTCGACGCGGCGTTCCTGGCGCTGCCGGACGAGATTCTGATTACGGTGATGCGCGGGCACCAAAAGTATTTTGCGGTGGAGAAGAGGAACGGGGAAGTGGCGCCGCACTTTCTGGCGGTGATTAATCTGCTGAAGGACCCGAAGGGTTTGGTGCGGGCGGGGCATGAACGGGTTTTGCGAGCGCGTTTGGCGGATGGCCAATTTTTCTGGCAAGCCGATCAGAAATGTCGTCTCGCCGACTATTTGCCGAAGCTGGAGCGCGTCACGTACGAGTCGCGACTCGGGAGCTATCGCGACAAGGTGGAGCGCATACGCGCGGTTGCGCGGTGGCTGGCGGAGCAGTGGTTCAACCGAGGTTTGGTGCAAGCCCATGTGGCCGAAGCGGACCGCGCCGCGGAGCTTTCGAAGTGCGACCTGGCGACGGAGATGGTACGCGAGTTCACCGAACTGCAGGGAATCGTCGGCGGCCTCTATGCGCGAGCGCAAGGCGAACCTGACGACGTGGCGGACGCCATTTACGATCATTACCGACCGGTCGGATTGGACGATCCGATTCCGAGAAACTTGACTGGGTGCGCCGTCGCGTTGGCGGACAAGCTGGACTCGATTACCGGCTGCTTTGCGGTGGGCTTAGTGCCTACAGGATCGAGCGACCCATACGCGTTGCGACGCGCGGCGTTTGGCGTGGTGAAGATCATTCTTGAGAAGAAGTTGCCCGTTTCGCTGTCGCTGGCAGTGGGCGCTGCGGCGAAAACGTTGCTCACGAATGCGCCAAAGCGCGGCGTGACGCCGGAGCAGGAGACGCAAGTCCTAGAGTTTGTGCTGGACCGCGCCAAGTTCGTGCTGCGCGAGAGGGAGAAGTTCGGGTACGACGAGGTCAACGCGGTGTTTCGCGCCGGGGTGGACGATTTGGTGGACGCACAGAGGCGCCTGGTGGCGTTGAAGGCGATTCGCAAATCAAAGAACTTCGAACCGTTAGCGGTCTCGTTCAAGCGCATCCGAAATATTCTGGAGAAGTCCAATTTCAAGAGGGAAGAATCGCAGGGAGTACAGAGCGAGCTCTTTGAGAATGCGGCGGAGCGCGAGCTTTTCGCGGCGGTGCGTTCATCCGCGTCGAAAGTGCAGACAGAGAAGCGCGCCGGAAAATATCAAGAAGCACTTGAGGTCATAGCCGGGCTGCGGAAAGCCGTGGATGAGTTTTTCGAGAAGGTGATGGTGATGGCGGAGAACGAGGCGGTGAGGAAAAATCGGCTGGCGCTGCTGTCGGAGATACTAAAGGAGTTCACGACGATCGCGGACTTTTCGGAATTGGGCGGAGAAGAGCGGCGCTAGGGAAAGATAAAGTTTTGCTTGAACTGTGATGTTGCAAGATTCGTCGGCGTGCCGACACGAGAGCAAAAGAAGTTGAAGGCGGATCACGAAGGATGATCGCGATTTGGCGAAGAGTTTTCGGAGAATAAATCCAAGACGAGGCGAACAGTGAAAAAATGGGTCTATTTTTTTGGAGCAGGTAAAGCGGAAGGCGACGGAGCACAGAAACCGCTGCTGGGAGGCAAGGGAGCTGGCCTTGCAGAGATGAGCCGCATCGGATTGCCGGTGCCGCCGGGCTTCACGATCACCACGGAGGTGTGCACGTTTTACTACGGGAAAAAGAAGACGTATCCCAAGGAGCTGGACGCGCAAGTGAAGGCTTCCATCGCGCGCGTGGAAAAGATCATGGGCACCAAGTTCGGCGACAAGAGCAAGATGCCGTTGCTGGTGTCGGTACGTTCAGGCGCGCGGGACTCGATGCCGGGGATGATGGACACGATTCTAAACCTGGGTCTAAACGATCAAACGGTTCTGGCTCTGGCGAAAGCTACGAAGAACGAGCGGTTCGCGTGGGATTGCTACCGGCGCTTCATCCAGATGTATGGCGACGTGGTGATGGGAGTACAGAAGAGGGCCGGGGAGGACCACGAGCCGTTTGAAGTAGTGATTCACGAATTAAAACACGAGCGGTATCACGCGGACATTGAAGATCCCAAGCTGACCGTTGGGGATTTGCAGGAATTGGTGGCGCGGTTCAAGAAGCTAATTAAAGAGCGCACGGGCGCGGAGTTTCCGCAGGACACCTTGAAGCAGTTGTGGGGCGCGGTGGGCGCGGTATTTGGGTCGTGGATGAATGATCGCGCCGTGGTGTACCGCAGGAAGTACAACATTCCATCGGAATGGGGCACAGCTGTGAACGTCCAAGCGATGGTCTACGGAAACACGGGCGACAAGTCGGGATCGGGTGTGGCATTTACGCGCGACCCGGCGACAGGTGAAAAAGTTTTCTATGGCGAGTTCTTGATCAACGCGCAAGGCGAGGACGTGGTGGCTGGTGTGCGCACGCCGGAGCCTGTTGCGCAGCTCAAGAATTACATGCCGAAGGCGTTCCACGAGTTGGAGGGCATTCGAAAAAACCTCGAGAAACACTTTAAGGATGTGCAGGACTTCGAATTCACCATTCAGGACGAGAAAGTCTTCATGCTGCAGACTCGCAACGGCAAACGCACGGGGTTGGCGGCAGTGCGGTTTGCCATCGAGATGGAACGCGAGAAGCTGATCGACTGGAAGACTGCGATTCAGCGCGTGCCGGCGGATCAATTGGACCAAGTGCTGGCGCCGATCTTCGATCGGAAGGCGTTGCAGAGCGCCAAGGTGATTGCGAAGGGGCTGCCGGCGGGACCGGGTGCCGCTTCCGGAAAGATGTACCTGAACGCGGACCGTGCCGTGGCTGGAGCGGAGAAGGGCGAGAGGGTGCTGCTTGTGCGCAACGAGACTTCGCCCGAGGATCTCCGCGGCATGATCGCAGCTGCGGGCATCCTGACGGCGAAAGGCGGCGTGAGTTCACATGCGGCTCTTGTGGCACGGCAGATGGGGAAGGTTTGCGTCTGCGGAGCGGCTGCGCTGCAGATCGACTATGCGGCGAAGACGATGAGTGTTGACGGGGCTACCTATAAGGAAGGGGATTTTCTTTCGATCAATGGGACGGCGGGCGACGTTTACGCGGGGCAGATTCCCACGGCTGCGTCGGAGATCGTGCAGGTGCTGATTGAAAAGTCGCTCGAAGGAGGCAATAGCGAGACGTACCAGAATTACAAGAAGTTGATGGACTGGTGCGCCAAGGCGACGCGCATGAGCGTGCGCACCAATGCCGACACGCCGGAGCAGACCGCGCACGCCGTGGCATTCGGCGCAAACGGAATCGGCTTGTGCCGCACGGAGCATATGTTCTTCCAGGGAGACCGGATCGACGCGATGCGGGAGATGATTCTGGCCGACACGAAAGAGCATCGCGTGGCGGCGCTGAAGAAGCTTCTGCCTTACCAACGGGAAGACTTCACCGGGATCTTTAAGGAGTTGAAGGGAATGCCGGCGACGATCCGCTTTCTTGACCCGCCACTGCATGAGTTCCTGCCGCATGACGGTGCTGCGCAGGCGGAGCTGGCGAAGAAGATGGGCGTGCCGAAGGAAAAGATTCAGCAGCGGGTTAAAGAACTGCATGAATTTAATCCGATGCTGGGATTCCGCGGCTGCCGGTTGGGGATTGTTTATTCGGAAATTTCGGAGATGCAGTCGCGCGCCGTGTTTGAAGCAGCGGCGGATGTGCAGAAATCAGGAGTTAAAGTAAATCCTGAGATCATGATTCCGCTGGTCGGGTTCAAGAAGGAGCTGGACCTGCAAGTGGAACTGGTGCACCGAGTCGCGCAGGAAGTGATGAAGGAAAAGGGAGAAAAGCTGAGTTATCTCGTAGGAACGATGATCGAGGTTCCACGGGGCGCGCTGACGGCAGACCAAATTGCGGAAACCGCTCAGTTCTTTAGCTTCGGGACGAATGACCTAACACAGACTTGCCTGGGGATGAGCCGCGACGATTCAGGTTCGTTCCTCGGGCCGTATCAGGAGCTCGAGATTGTGAAGCAGAATCCGTTTGCGACCATCGACCAGGGAGGCGTGGGACAATTAATACAGATGGCGGTAGAGAAGGGCCGGCTGACGCGGCCGGACATCAAGCTGGGTATTTGCGGCGAGCATGGCGGCGATCCGGAGAGCGTGAAGTTCTGTCATCGCACCGGGCTGACCTATGTTAGCTGCTCGCCGTTCCGAGTCCCGGTGGCGCGGCTGGCAGCAGCTCAAGCAATGGTTGAAGAAGAGCAGGCAAAGAAAACAAGGGGGAAGAAGTAGAAGAAACGCTGAGGCGTTAAATATAAAGTAACACTTTAAGCCGTCGGCGTGCAGACATCTTGAGTGATGGTTGCATTTTTGGCGGCTTCTTCATTTTCAGGTCGGCATCTTAAAGAAGAAATAGAGCCCCAAGAAAAGGAACGTGATGTCCGTGGACCAAGCGGCAAGGAACGGTGGTAGCTGGCCGACTCCGCCCATGGCTTCGAGGAGGCGGGCGGCCGTCCAATAAACGATGCCGATGGCTACGCCGAGGGCCACACCCCCAAGGGCACCGCGCGTACCGACCAGCAGAGCAAAAGGAATTGCCAGAAGAATACTGATAGGAGCGATGAGTGGAAAGGCAAGCTTGACGTGCCACTGCACGGTGAGGTTGGCAACGTCGAATCCCGCTTTGTGCAGGTCGGCGATATAGCGCCGCAGAGCGCCCCAGCTCATCTGAGAAGCCTGGCGGACCTCGCGGTTGAAGTAGCTGGGTGGCTCGGAAAGCTCCGGCAGAGATGTGACGGTGAAGCGATCATAGCGAGTAATGGCGCCGCCGGCGAAATCACGCACCCAGCCTCCTTCCAGAACCCACACTTTCTCCGAATCCGACCACTGAGCGCGCGTGGCGAAGATCCGGCGCTTCATCTGAAATGTGGTGGGATCGAGTTCCACGACGCTGAGGCCTCCGAACAGGTTCTGAGCGGGCTCAAAGAGGTCGTAGTTATAGATTTTGTCGTTGTCGCCAAAAATCCAGCGCTCCGGGTGCGTGTAGGTCTGCGGAGGGCGGCCCTTAATCTGGTTGCGCAAAGCGTCCTGGCGCTGGTTGGCGTAAGGGAGGTAGGTTTCATCGAGCAAAATCATACTGCCCGCCAACGCCAGGCCCGCGAAGAGCAGTGGCACAGCCAAACGATAGAGACTGATGCCGCTCGCTTTGCAGGCCACGATTTCATTGTTCTTGCTCATGACGCCGAGGGTGACGAGAACGGCGACGAGCGCGCCAAGCGGCGCCAGATTGTAGAGGAGATAGGGAGTCAGGTAACGGAAATAATCGATTACGATGAGGAAGGGAACGCGGTGACGCGCAATGTCGTCAAGAAGCTCGAAAAAGGTGAAGGCCTCGAAAAGGAAAATGAAAGCCGCCATCAGCATCGCGAAATAGAAGAAAAAGCGCCGAAGTAAGTAGATGTCCATCAGGCGCGGGAAGCTGCCGCTCGACTCGACGTCATTTTCTTGAGGCTCAACCTGACCATTCGGGAAGCGGGCGAAAGCTGCGGCACGCACGCGCGCTTTCCTTCGGCGCAGTAACCTGGCCCAGATACGGAATCGAGTCGTGGGCTTGAACCAGCGGTTTTCGCCGCGAAATTGTTCCATGCGGGGAAGCAGCGAAGCTCCTAGAATCACGAGCAGAATGTTCGCACCCCAAATACCCAAAAAGGGAGGTACAACGGCCTGGCGAGCCAGGCCTGCGCCGATGACGGTAAGCAGGTAGTAGCACGCGATGATAATTACGGCGATCAGCGACCCAGCTGCACGCCCGCCACGGCGGGGCTGTGCGCCCAACGGGACAGCGACGAGTGCAAACACGAGGCAGGCGGCAGGAAATGCCAGGCGACGATGCAATTCGACGCGCGCCTCTCGCCAGTTAGCGTCCTTTGTGGCAAGCAGTTGACGAAAAGAAAGCTCGGTATTGCTCATCTGCTTGGGCTGTGCCGGGACCAAACCATTTACTTCGATTGGCCAGTCGCTCTGGCCAAACATCGTCACCGAGTAACGGTCAGGGTCGTCGCGCGAAAATTCGTGCGTTGTGCCGCCTTGCAGGTGAAGCTCAAGCTTGCCCTCTTTCGGCTCGGCAACTACAATCGCATTCTCCGCCAGGGTGAGTTGCGAGCCGCTTTCTCCATCGGCCTCAGCGAGAAACACGCCGTGCCAGTGCGTGCCGCTGGCCGACACATCGTTGACGTAGAGAACGAGCTTGGGGAAGCGTTCGTCGAAAACGCGGGGCTGCACGGCGAAAGAGATCTGCGAGGCGACGAGATCGGTTTCAAGCGCGCGGTACTTGCGTACGGAATAGGGACCCAGCCAGAGCGTCATTACAAGCGTGGCGGCGGCTCCGGCGACCGCCAGGACGCCAACGGGCAGCAGAATCCGGCGGCGGCCGATGCCCAGGGCAGTCAAGGCGATGATCTCGCTGTCCGCGGACATGCGGCCCAAGCCGAGCAAAACACCGATCAGGACAGCCATGGGAAGCGTGAAGGTGAAGACGCCAGGAAAGATGCAGAGGAAAAGTTCAAGAATTTGCGCGCCCGAGCCGGTGTGACGAACGAACAATTCCATCAATCGAACGAGCTGAGGCACGAAGAATACGAAGGTAAATACGGCAAGGCCGAGGAGTGCATGGCGAAAAACTTCGCGGACAATATAACGATCCAGGATGCGCATGGCGCGAACCGTGAGTGTAACACGGCATCGCAAAAGGCACGGGAGAGAGAGTGGCGATGAGGCGTGTGCATTTGGCAGTTTTGTGGCACATGCACCAGCCGCAGTATCGCGATCCGGAAACCGGCCGGTACGTCCTGCCGTGGACGCGGCTCCATGCGCTCAAGGACTACTGGGGCATGGTGGCGATGATGAAGGATTTTCCGAATTTCCACGCTACCTTCAATGTCGTGCCGTCGCTCGGCATGCAGCTCGAGGAGTATGCGAGTGGCGAGTTCAACGAACCATGGTTCACGCTGGCGTTCAAGCCGGCCGACAAACTAACGCGGGAAGATAAAGCGGAGATCCTGGCGCGCGCATTTCAAGTGAATCACGAGCGCCTGATGTCGCGTTGGCCGCGCTTCGTGGAGTTGCACGAGTGGGCGCAACCCGCAGGCGGCGCTCAAGCGTTGGTCTCCTTTACTCCACGCGATTGGCGCGACTTGCAGTTCCTGTCACAGATGGTATGGATGGAGGAATCCTGGTTCGAGAAGGATTCCGTGATCAACCGCCTTGCGAATAAAGGGAAAGAGTTCACGGAAAACGACAAGTCGGCGCTGAAATCGAAACAGTTGGAATTGCTCGGTTTGATTTTGCCGGAGTATCGCAGGGCAGGAGAATCCGGCCAGATCGAGTTGAGCACCACACCTTTTTATCACCCGATTCTTCCGTTGATCTGCGATTCGGATGTCGCTCGAGTGGCGAATCCTGCCACGCCGTTGCCTCGGCGGGCATTCCGTCATCCTGAGGATGCGCGCGAACAGCTCAAGCGAGCTATTGCTTATCATCAGCGAGTCTTCGGCGCCAAACCCGCGGGGCTTTGGCCCTCCGAGGGTTCTGTTTCCGATCAAGCGCTATCGATCGCCGCGGAAGAAGGGTTTCAGTGGTTCGGAACGGATGAAGGAGTACTCGGAAGAACGCTCAATGCCGGGTTCTTTCGCGACGCGAAAGGACTCCCCGCCAACGCGGACCGCATGTACAAGCCGCTGCGCGTGCAGCTCGGCGCTAGATCCATTACGGGATTGTTCCGGGATCACCACCTTTCCGATCTCATCGGATTTGTGTATAGCCGCATGAACGGGAAGGATGCGGCCGCGGATTTGCACGGCAGGCTTCGCGAACTGGGCGAGCGCGTACAGACATCTCAGCCGCTCACTGTTTGCCTCTTTCTCGACGGCGAAAATGCATGGGAATACTACCCGGGGAACGGACGCGAATTTCTGCGCGAGTTCTATGGCCGGATTCAAGGGGATCAGGACTTCCGGGCGCTCACGGCAAGCGAAGCCATTTCCGCGGCCGGCGAAGTGCCTTCAAACTCGGGAATTTTTCCGGCTTCCTGGATCAATGCGAATTTCGACGTCTGGATCGGCAGCAGCGAAGACGTCGCCGCGTGGGAATTGCTGTGGGATGCGCGAGAGGCTTATGGGAAGGCCGTGGACGCTCGGCGGAAGGGACGCGAGGACGCGCCCGACGAAGCTGCATTGCGAACCGCGCAGGAATCTCTTTTGGCCGCGGAAGGCAGCGACTGGTGCTGGTGGTTTGGCCCGGAACACAGCACGGCGAACGATGCGGAATTTGACGCGCTTTATCGAAAGCATCTGACGGCCGTTTATCTGGCGCTCGGGCAGGTCGCGCCGGAGGATCTCGCCAAGCCCATCAAACACAAACCCGAGCACGCGCTGCAGCTTGCGCCGACGAGCTTACTCAAGATCTCCGTGGATGGAAGGGACACGTCTTATTTCGAATGGCTCGGTGCGGGCCTTTATTCTCCAGAGCGCCGCGGCGGCGCAATGCACGGGCGGACCTTTTACCTTCATGAATTACGTTATGGGTTCGAGAACGAGCGATTCTGCGTTCGGGTTGACCCATTTCTGGATGTTCTAGGAGAACTTGAAGATTCGGAATTTCGCATCACGATCTGCGCAGCAGAAGAGGTGGCCATTGTAGTCAAGCTTGAACGTGGTCACTTGCAAGAGTTTGCTGTTGAAGCCGGCAAGCTGTGCCTCTTGAACCCCGAAAATGTGGCGGAAGCTTGTTTTGAACGGATACTTGAAGTCGCCATCCAGCGCGGCGAACTCAAGTTGAAGGGGCAGACGAAATTGCGTCTCGGCGTTGCCCTCTGGCATGGTGGCCTCCCGGTAGATGTTCTGCCAGCGGAAGGCTTTCTGGAGGTGCAACTAGGCGAAGAAAATTCCGCTTGGCCGCCGGAATAAGGCTCTTAGCTCCCGCTCTTTCTCTTGCTGACTTATTTCTCACGTCGTCCGTGCATGATTCATTCCTCGACGAATACGCCCCATCGATTCCTCCACTTCCGCGCATGCGCTCTTTTCTCCTTGACAGTCTAGGAGAACGGCTCTACATTCCTAGTGCGTCTAGGAGAGGCCGCCGTTATGGACGAACAGCTCGATCTTTTGCAAGGCACGCTCGACATGCTCATCCTTAAAGCGGTGTCTCTCGGTCCCTTGCACGGTTATGGAGTGCTCCTCCGCATCCAGCAAATCTCCAAGGATCGGCTGGAAATTCAGCAAGGTTCGCTGTATCCGGCGCTTTATCGCCTCGAACATCAGGGCTGGATCACAAGCGAGTGGGGCGAGTCGGAGAACAAGCGCAAAGCCAAGTATTACCGGCTCACCGCGGCGGGGAAGCGCCGGCTGCTCGCCGAAACCAACAATTGGAATCGCATGGCCGATGTCATCGCGGGAATTCTGGATGCCAAGCCTGAGGAAGTATGACGCTCTGGAACCGATTCGACTCTTGGTTTAGATCGACGCTGGGGCGTCCGCGCATGGAAAGCGAGATGGATGCGGAACTACGCTTTCATTTGGAGGCGTATGCCGACGACCTGGTCCGCGGAGGAATGCCGCGCGAGGAAGCGCTCAGGCGGGCGAGGATTGAATTTGGGGCGGTCGAACGGACGAAGGAGGAGTGCCGCGAAGCGCGCGGGCTGAGTTTCTTCGACACGCTATGGCAGGATTTTCGTTACGGCGCACGCATGCTGCGCAAGAGCCCGGGCTTCACCACGATCGCGGTTCTCACTCTCGCCATTGGCATTGGCGCGAATGCCACCATTTTCTCCGTGGTCTACGGCGTGCTGCTGGCCCCGCTTCCGTACCGTGCCCCAGAGCGGTTGGCGCTGCTCAATGAGACGACTCCTAAAGTCGGCACGGTCAGCGTCTCCTATCCCGACTTCCTGGACTGGCGCTCGCAGAGCCATCAATTTTCGCAGATGGCCGCTGTATACGGCGTCAGATTCAACCTTGCGGGCGTGAGCCAGCCGGAGAGTATTAGAGGGGAAGCCGTTTCTTCGAATTTTCTCTCCGTACTTGGAATGCGCCCGTTTCTCGGGCGTGATTTTGACGTGACGGAAGACAAGGCCAGCACGGCTCCCGTGGTGATGTTGAGCTACTCGCTCTGGGAATCGCACTTGGGGGCGGACCCGAGCGCCATCGGACGCGCCATCATGTTGGACGGACGCGGCTTCACAATCATCGGCGTTTTGCCTTCGAGTTTCCGCTGGACGGAGAAGGCTGATTTTTTGGAGCCGATCGGTGTCTGGGGCACAGGCAACACTGAAATGACGGAACGCGACCAACGCGGGGACATGGTGGTCCTTGGTAGGTTGGCGCCGGGAGCGACGTTTCCGCAAGTTCGCGCGGAGATGAACGGCATCGCAGAACGAATCGCAGAAGAATATCCGGGATCGAATGCCCAGTTTGGCGCGGTCCTTCGGCCAATTCGCGATGCTTACGTCAACGATGTGAAGCCGGCCATTTTGAGCCTTTTTGGCGCTGTACTGTGCGTGCTTCTGATCGCCTGCGCCAACGTGGCCAACCTGCTGCTGGTACGTGGCGCCAGCCGGACACGGGAAATCGCTCTGCGAATCGCATTCGGAGCGACGCGCAAACGAGTGATTCGCCAGATGTTGACGGAGAGTTTCGTCCTTGCGTTTTTCGGCGGAGGTCTGGGAATCCTGTTGGCCTATGCGGGGATACGTGGAATTACTAGCCTGCTTCCCGACGGCATGCTCATGGGAGCGAGCGTCGGCCTCAACTCCATGGTTCTGTTGTTTGCGGGCGCGTTGATCATGCTTGCGGCGTTCATATTTGGGCTGGCACCGGCGGCGCGTTCGGCAAAGGCCGACGTGCAGCTCCAATTGAAGGAGGGCGGAGCCGGGGCGGGAACGGGCACAGCGCAAACCAGATTGCGCGGCCTTTTCGTGGTGGCCGAACTGGCGCTTTCGCTGATTCTCCTCGCTGGCGCGGGACTGATGATGAAGTCACTGCATCTGCTTCTTTCGGTGAGCCCGGGCTTCCAAACGGATCGGGTGCTCACCATGGAAATGGATTTGCGCAGCACCCAGTACGACAAAGACCCGGCGATTCGCAATTTCTGGCAGCAAGTGCTGGATCGCGTGCGCGCGTTGCCGGGCATTCAGAGCGCTGCAACCGGGACGGCTGTGCCGCTCACCGACAACCACAACCGCACGGATATCACCATTGAGGGCATGCCGGTTGCAAAACCTGGCGGCCTTCCTCATCCGGATGTGCACGTGGTGAGCGACGAGTACGCCAGCACGCTTCACGTTCCACTTCTGCGCGGGCGCACGTTCACGGAAATGGACAACGAAAATGCGCCCATGGTGGGCCTGATCAATGAAAAGTTGGCGCGGGAGTTTTTCCGCGACGGCGATGCGGTCGGGAAGCGATTCATGTTTGGGCGGCCCTCGGCGGGCACGCCTCCGCAATGGCTGACGATAGTAGGAGTGCTCGGCGACACGAAGCTTTACGGCCTGGCTAATCCCGCGCGTTTCGAAGTGTACCTACCCTTCAGGCAAGCTCCTTCGAGCGACATGGATCTACTAGTTCGTTCGAGCGTCGATGCGGCGGCGCTTACGTCCGCCATTCGAGGCGAGATTGCCTCCATCGACAAAGATCAGCCCATCTTTGCCATTTCCACGATGAGCCAGCTAATGGATGATTCCGTCTCCACGCGAAGATTTACTCTCATTCTTCTGGGGTTGTTCAGCGGTTTGGCGCTGGTGCTGGCTGCCATCGGAATCTACGGCGTCATTTCGTATACCGTCGCTCAACGCACTCGCGACATCGGCATCCGCATGGCGTTGGGCGCGACGCAGAGAGACGTTCTGCGCGACGTGCTCGGCTTCGGTGTGCGCCTGACATGCATCGGCATGATACTAGGGCTTCTGGGAGCATTCGCGGCGACGCGCGTGCTCGCCTCACTGTTGTATGGCGTTCATTCCACAGACGCCGTTACTTTTACTGCGGTTTCTTTGGTCCTGATGGTTGTCGCGCTTTTTGCGAGTTACTTGCCGGCGCGACGCGCCACACGCGTCGATCCTATCGTGGCGTTGCGATACGAATGATCGCTGAAGCCGCCGGATGAACTCCGGCGCCAGCGGGAGGAGACATGACGCAGTGGAACCGGTTTCGATCGTGGCTTCGGTCAGCTTTGGGCCGTCCACAAATGGAGAACGAGATGGACGCAGAGCTTCGGTTTCACCTCGAAGCGTATGCGGACGACTTAATTAGCAAGGGCGTTCCACGCGGAGAAGCGCTGCGGCGCGCCCGCATCGAATTTGGCGCCATCGAACGGGCCAAAGAAGAATGCCGCGAGGCACGCGGTGTAAACATCCTCGACGAATTGTTTCACGATTTGCGGTATGGACTGCGTGTTCTGCGCAAGAGCCCAGGCTTTGCGATCGTCGCCGTGCTCACGCTTGCGCTCGGCATCGGCGCCACCACGGCGATTTTCAGTGTGGTGAATGCCGTCTTGCTGCGGCCGCTTGCGATCAACGAACCTTCGCGCGTCATGTATATAGAAGAGCATTGGCAGGATATTTTCCCGGGTCTTTCTGTCGGGAATTTCGTAGACCTTCAAAAACAGGACACGGCTTTCTCCGAGCTTTCCGCTTCCAATTCGGCGAGCTTTAATCTCGAAACCTCGGACGCTCCGGAGCGCGTGGATGGCAAAATCGCAACCGGGAATTATTTCGACACGTTTGGAGTGCAGCCCATCGCCGGCCGCGTTTATGGCTCTGCCGAGGACAAACCCGGCGAGCCGCCCGTCGTCGTGATGAGCGAACGACTGTGGCGCACCAGATTTCACGCTGATCCAACGCTTGTAGGGCGGCAGATCCGAATCGACGGCATGCCCACTACGGTGCTGGGGATAATGCCCAAGACCTTCGACCCGCTGCTCAATAACACAGAGATTTGGACTCCGTCGCGCTTCAACGCCTCTCAAATCGCGGATCACGACGATCACTATTTGTTTGTCATGGGCCGTTTGCGAGATGGTGTGTATCCCGCGCAGGCACAATCCGAGCTCGATGCCATCGCCGGACGCCTGCAGCAGTTGTATCCGCTCGACGACAAGGGCCGCACATTCCGTTTGCAGCCGCTGACGACGGCCTTGCTAGGCGACCAACGCCTGGGCTTGCGGCTGATGCTCGCGGCGGTCGGCTTTCTTCTGCTAATTGCGTGCGCAAACATCGCCAACCTTCAACTGGCGCGTTCGCGCTCGCGGCAAAAAGAGATCGCCATGCGCGCCGCGCTTGGCGCTTCGCCAGGCCGCATCGTCCGGCAACTACTCGCGGAAAACATCGTGCTTGGCTTCGCGGGAGGCGTCGTGGGCGTACTCTTCGCGCTTTGGGCTGTGTCCTGGATCATCTCCCATGGACCTGCCGAAATGCCGAGGCTCGATCAGTCACGCATCGACGCAAGCTCATTGGTTTTTGCTTGCGCCGTGGCGCTTCTCTCCAGCTTTCTTTTCGGACTCGCGCCTGCCTTGCGTTCCGCATCCGCGCGTCTTAGTGAAATATTCAAGTCGAGCTCAGGCATCTTGGGCGGCAGCCGCGATCGCGTGCGCAGCCTTCTCGTGGTCGGGGAGGTGTCGCTTGCGCTGATTCTGATGGCTGGCGCTGGGCTGCTCATCCGAAGCGCGCTGCTTGTTTCGCACGTGAATCCCGGTTTTGATACCTCCAACATGGTTGTTGGACGTGTAGGTCTTCCTGATCCCGAATATCACGACCCAGTCCTCGCGCGACACACGTTCGAGCAAATGATCGCCGCCAGCGCCGCGCTGCCCGGCGTGGAGGCGGCCGCTGTCGTTTCGCGCGCTCCGCTTGCCGGCGGGGGCAGTAGCAATGGCCTGCTTTCCGAAGGAAAGCCCTACGACCCCGCGAATCTCGTCAATTCGCAACTGCAAATTGTATCGCCCAATTATCTTTCGACCGTTCGCATTCCGCTCAAGGCCGGCCGCGACTTTACATCGCTAGACACGCGCGAGACCAGGTTCGTCACTCTTGTGAATGAAACACTCGCGCGCACCATGTGGCCCGGCGAAAATCCCATCGGCAAGCGTTTCGCGTGCTGCGAGAGCGGGCCCAATGGACGCATGGACCCGGTATGGCATGAGGTCGTTGGAGTCGTATCGGATGTTCACTCCTGGGGCCTCGACCGCCAAGCGCCGCCGGAGTTCTATATTCCTATTGCACAAATGCCCCCTGCCGCGTGGGATTGGATTGGCCGCACGATGGACTTGGTCGTGCGAACACACGGCGGCATCGTGCCGCTACGCGAGTTGCAATCGGCGGTGGCTTCGGTCGCGCCGGGCGTGCCCATCGAGCACCTCTCAACGATGCAACAGAAAATTTCCGGGACGCTCGAACGCTCACACTTCGACACGTTTTTGCTTTCGCTTTTTGCGGTAGCAGCATTGCTGCTTTCGTCGATTGGGATTTACGGAGTCCTCTCTTACATGGTGGCCCAGCGTACGCGCGATATAGGCATTCGCATAGCGCTTGGCGCATCGACGGGAAAGATCGTTTGGAACGTACTCGCATCGGGGGTGCGACTTGCAGGCACTGGCTTGCTCGTCGGCCTGGCGGGGGCGTTGGCAGCCACGCGCTTGCTTGCGTCCTTGCTCTATGGTGTGCGCCCCACGGATGCGGTCACGTTCGCTATAGTTTCTCTCCTCTTGTTGGGAGTGGCGTTGCTGGCCAGCTATCTTCCGGCACGCCGTGCGATGCGAGTCGATCCAATTGTTGCTTTGAGGCACGAATGAGCGTCATTGCCGCCCACGAGAGTTTGGATTCGGAGGTGAGCGAAGCGTGACAATCTGGGCGCGTTTGCGTTCTTGGACTGACGCCATCTTGCGGCGATCTCGGCTCGAGGGTGAGATGGACGCCGAGTTGCGCTTCCATATCGATGCCTTCGCCGAAGATTTAGTCCGCGGCGGGGTACCGCGCCCGGAAGCGTTGAGACGCGCTCGCATAGAATTCGGCGCGGTTGAACGGGCCAAGGAAGAGTGCAGGGAAGAGCGGGGCGCGAAAGCTCTCGAAATGCTGATTCAGGATCTGCGTTACGGCGCCCGCATGTTGCGCAACAGCCCCGGATTCACGGCCGTCGCAATCCTTACTCTCGGTCTCGGAATCGGCGCGAATACGGCCATCTTTAGTCTGGTCGACGGCATTCTTCTGCGCCCGCTTCCTTTCGCGGAGCCGCAAAGTCTCGTCAGCATCACCGGCACGTACCCTAAGGGCGCGTTCGTCGCGTTGCGCGAGCAGATGAGATCGGTCGACGCCGCTGCGTATTTTGAAGGCCACGAATTCAACCTCACTGGGGGCGGTGATCCCGTTCGCCTATCCGGCGTTCTTGTTTCCGCCGACTTCTTTTCTGTGCTCGGCTCGCGACCCGAAGTCGGACGCGGGTTCTATCCGGGAGAAGACCAGGTTGGTCAGGATAATTTCGTCGTCCTCAGCCACACGCTGTGGCAACAACAATTCCGCGGCGATCCTTCCATCATTGGCCGTTCGATCGAACTAGAAGGCATCGACCGTCAAGTCGTCGGCGTGATGCCCGCGGATTTTCGTTTTCCTTCGTCCAAGACGCAAGTATGGATCCCCTTGCGCGACGACCCGCGCGACACGGTCGACTATTGGGCAGGCGATTTCATGCCTATCATCGGTCGGCTTCGCCCTGGCGCCACTATGGAACAGGCTCGCACGGAGATACGAATCTTTCAGTCGCGCGTCTCGAAGCTTTTTCCCTGGCCCATGCCCGCCAATTGGAATGCTGACGTGAGCGTCATCGCCCTGCGCAATGGCGTGGTTGCCGATGTCCGTGGACGGCTGTTCCTGCTTCTCGGAGCGGTTGGATTGATTCTCTTGATCGCGTGCGTAAACGTCGCCAATCTTACTCTGTCCCGCGCCGCTACGCGCGAAAAGGAAATCGCTCTCCGCACGGCCATGGGAGCGCAGCGCGGCCGCATCATCCGTCAACTCCTCACGGAAAGCCTTCTGCTTGCCTCTTTCGGAGCGCTGCTCGGCCTCTTTCTGGCGGCCGAAGGCTTGCAGTTGCTCAAAGCCGCGCTTCCAGCGGATACGCCGCGCTTGACCGACGCACATATCGACTGGCGCGTCCTTGTTTTCACCGCGAGCCTTGCAATCCTGACGGGTCTTCTCTTTGGACTCGCCCCGGCCCTTCACTCCTCGCGCGCGGCTCTCGTCGAATCTCTCAAGTCCGCCAGTCGCGGTGCGTCGGGCTCCGTATCGCAGAAACTCCGAAGTAGCTTGGCCATCGCGGAAGTCGCATTCGCCGTGCTTCTCGTCATCGCCGCAGGCTTGCTCATACGCAGCTTCGTAGCGCTTTCCCATGTCGATCCAGGTTTTCGCGCCGAGCGCATTCTCACCGCGCGTATCACGCCTAACGAGGCTTTCTGTAGCGATCCTGCCCGTTGCGTTTCCTTCTATCGCGAACTCCTCGATCGCCTCCGAGCCGTTCCCGGCATTACCTCGGCAGCCCTCGTCAACACGCTTCCGCTCGACGGCCGCGTTGCCAAGCGCTCTCTCGAAATCGAGAATGAGCCCACGCCTCCCGGCGAAGACCTGCCCCTTTTCTGGATGAACGTCATCACGCCAGACTATCTTCGCGTCATGAGCATTCCCGTGGTAGCCGGCCGGGGCTTCACATCCGCGGATAATTCGGGCAACCCACCTGTCGCGCTGATTAGCGTTTCCACCGCTCGCCGCTACTGGCCCGGCCGCAGCCCGCTCGGCTCGCATGTGCGGCTCAGCGGCGATCAGGACTGGCGGACCGTCGTCGCTGTCGTTTCTGATGTTCGCGCCTACGATTTAGCGAAAAACGTTCCCGATTGGATCGATGGCACAATCTATTTCCCCTACGCCCCGAATGCCACGCTCGAGGGCGGCCGGGTTCCTTCCGACATGACTGTGGTTCTACAATCCAGTCTCGAAGAGTCGCAAATCCAGGGCGCACTTCGCCAGACCATCTCGGGCCTCAACTCGGATGTTCCCGCCAGCGACGTCAAGTCCATGCGTGCGATCGTCTCCGATTCCGTCTCGACCCCCGCTTCCACTACGCTGCTGTTTGTCATTTTTGCCGGGCTCGCGCTCGTTCTCGGACTGGTCGGCATCTACGGCGTGCTTTCGTTTCTTGTTTTGCGGCGCACTCGAGAGATCGGGATTCGCATGGCCCTCGGCGCTCAGCCGCGCGATGTTTTGCGTCTCATCCTGAAGGAGGGGGCGAAATTCTCTCTCTTTGGCATCAGCATTGGAGTCGTTTCTGCCCTGGGAATCACGCGACTTCTTTCGAGCCAGCTATACGGAATCAGTCCTGTGGACCCTGTCACTTTCCTTACTGCCGCGGCCCTGATGACCGCCGTCACGATGCTCGCCTGCTACATCCCCACACGCCGCGCGATGCGCATCGATCCACTCATAGCCCTGCGCCAGGATTAGCTCGCGTGCTCTCATACGCCCATGGCTTTCTTTCTTCCTAAAACAATTTCACCGCTAAATCCCGCGGTCCATCTCCCACCGGAATCATCGTCAACAAACTATTTGTTCGCGTGCGAATCACCGCCACGTCCCCAGAGCCGGAGTCCACAGCGATCACCAGATTTTCCTTGGGGTCGAACCGCAAGGCGCCGGGCGATTGCCCCGCCGGAATCGGAAACTCTTTCCCCGTCCCCGGATCGCGGATGATCCGGCGGTTCGACAGGTCCACGGCGACCACGTGCCCAGCAGCGCTGTCGGAAACATAGAGTGTGCTCCCGTCGGCGCTCAAAACGCCCCTCGTCGGCGCCGAGCCCAAAACCATGTAGTCGCCTACCTCGTGTGTCCAGGTGTCGATCACTTGCAATCCATGGGCTTCGGGAGAAAGCAAGTAAAGCTCGCCGCCATCGGGCTTCAACAACATGTCCGAAGGAGGTCCAGCCAACACCAAATTCGTCACCAGCACGCCGCGTTGCAAATCCACTACCGAAAGCAAGGCTTCGGTTCGGCTCATTACAAAAGCCAGACTGCTGTCGGGCAAAATCGCCACTTCTTCTGGCTGCTTCACAACGCGAACCGTGCTCAGCCGCGCAAGCGTCGAGGCGTCGTGCACTTCCAGGGTCCCGTCGCGTCGATTTAGCACCACGATGCTCTTCGCGTCAGGCACAACCCGGGCCAACACTGGCTCGTCGCCCGTCCGCGCGCGCCCGAGCACCGCACGCGATTGGCAATCGATCGTCAGCAGCGTGTCCGAACCCGCAGACGTCGTGTATAGTTTTTTGCCGTCGGGCGAAAAATCGATTGCGTAGGGAAGTGGCCCCACCGGAATACGCGCAACGACTTGGTTTGTTCGCGCGTCGATCGCCCAAACAAATCCACCCGTGGTGCTCACGCCCCAAATCTCCGCGCGCGTCGGATGTTCCCGCATTCCGGATATTTGCATGCCGACGGAAATTCGCGCCACAGCGGCCAACTTAACTAGATCGAGCACCGTAACGCTTCCGTCCGCCGTGGACACGTAAGCGCACAAGCGCAGTCCCGGCCTCAAGAATGACGGCTGGTGCTCGCGCAAGACCTCCACCAATCCCGTGATCACGAGGATGCCGAGGATGAAAAACACGCGAAAATTGCGCGGCCGTTTCATGGGGCGGGGGAATTGTTGCACGGTGGGTGAGGAATTAGCCAGAATTCGAGGCACGGGGCGATACGCGGCCGCTTGGCAGGCGCGCAGTCGTTCGCGGCCTTCAATTCACTTCGCGCTTCAAAACCGCGGCGATCTGCCGGACTTCCTCTGTTAGTTCGAAAAACTCTTCCGGCAAGATGGATTGCATCCCGTCGGAAAGCGCCTTCTCCGGCTCGTGGTGCACCTCGACGAGCAATCCATCCGCGCCCACCGCCACCGCTGCGCGGGAAAGCGGGAGCACCTTATGTCGTTTCCCCGTCCCATGCGACGGATCGACCAGAATAGGCAAGTGGCTGCGCTTCTTTACCGCTGGCACGACGGTCAAATCCAGCGTGTTCCGCGAAAAATCCGAAAATGTCCGCACGCCACGCTCACACAGCATCACGTTGTAATTTCCCTCGGACAAAATATATTCCGCGGCCATTAAGAATTCGTCTAGCGTCGCGGCCATCCCGCGCTTAAGAAGCACTGGTTTTTTTGCGCGCCCCGCCCGCTTCAATAGCGAAAAATTCTGCATATTTCGCGCGCCTATCTGAATCACGTCCGCGTATTCCTCAACGAGGTCCAGCGTCTCGTTGTCGATGGCCTCCGTGATGATCCCAAACCCGTACGTTTCGCGAACCTTCGCCAATATCTTCAGCCCGGACAAGCCCAGCCCCTGGAAGCTGTACGGCGACGTTCGCGGTTTATAGGCTCCCCCTCGAAACAGACGCGCCCCCGACTTCTTGACGCGCTCCGCGATCGCCAGACATTGTTCCTCGGTCTCAACTGCGCATGGGCCCGCCACCAGCGCAATGTGCCTCCCTCCAACGAGCACAACGCCCATTGGTGTCGGGATTCGGATTACGCTGTCTTCCTCCTTCGCGTCGCGGCTCACCAGTTTGTACGGCTTACTGACAGGTATGCACTCGACGACTCCCGGAAGCGATTCCAGAACGCCAAGATCGACGGCCCCGCTGTTGCCCGTAATTCCAATGGCGGTCCGAATGGACCCTGGAATGGGGTGCGCCTTCAGTCCCAAACTCTCGATACGCTCGCACACACCCCGAATCTGCTCTTCCGTCGCGTGCGATTGCATGACAACCAGCATCAGTGGTTCTCCGGTGCTTCTCCTGCTGTCTAGGCAATTAACAAGTCTATGCCATGCGCCGCAACGCCGCAAATTTCACCATCTTCAGCGTCGGCGACGGCCCATTTGTCGCGTGTGGTAGAATGCCTATTTTAAGGACAGGCCGATTTTTCTCATGGGAACGCCCGAACAACCCGCCGCCCACGCTTCCGAGTTCGATCCCGAAGACGAATATCGCCCGGAGCCTGAGCCCGAGCCGCTACCTCCCACATGGATGGACGGAAGCCTTCGCATTGGTATTCACACTTCCATCGCCGGCAGCCACTTGAACGCGCTCGAATCCGCTCGCAAGCTCGGCTGCAATGCGCTGCAGATTTTTTCTGCCAGCCCACGCATGTGGCAGGGTGGCTCCTCCCGCATTCCGGACGCCGATGCCGCCGCATTTCGCGCGCGCCGCGCCGAGCTTGCCTTGGGCCCGCTGGTCATACACGCAAACTACCTGATTAACCTCGCTGCTGTTCAGCCGATGCTCCAAACGCGTTCTATTCAGGCCTTTCAGGACGAGCTCGTGCGCGCCGTAGCGCTCGGCGCCGACTTTCTTGTCGTTCATCCCGGCTCGCGCGGTGATGCCTCGCCGGAACAATCCGTTCGCACCGTCATCGAGTCCGTCAAGCAAGCTTCGAAGCGCGTCCCGCTTGATGGCCTGCACATTCTTATTGAAAACACCGCAGGCATGGGAACCGCCGTCGCCTCTCGCATTGAAGAGCTCGCGGAGATCCTCGCCGGCTTGAGCGACGTGCCCACCGCCGCCTGCCTCGACACGGCGCATCTCTTTGCCGCCGGCTACGACATCAAGACCGAAGCGGGCCTCGCGTCTACCATCAACCAGGTCGATTCAACGATCGGACTTCATCGCGTTCCTGTCTTCCATGCCAACGACTCGAAGATTCCGCTCGGAGGCCGCGTCGACCGCCACGAAAACATTGGCGAAGGCAAAATCGGCGCCGAAGCTTTTCATCGCATCCTGACGAACCCACGCCTAGGTGCATCGCTTCACGACGGATTGCCCGGCCGCGCCTTTTTACTCGAAACGCCTATCGATCATCCCGGCGATGATCGCCGCAATGTCGCGAAACTGTGGGAACTCGCTGGCCTGGCCAATCAAGCTCCCCAAGCGGAAAAAGGCTTCTCCATGCTGACCGCGGCCATCAAGAAAATCCAGGCAAAAACGGCGAAGTCGGCCAAAGCGGCGGTGCGGAAATCGAAAGCTGCCGATAAAACAAAAACGTCAGCGCATAAATCCAAAAAAGCGCGCAAGGCCAAAAGGGGATAGCGAGGCGTGGCGGAATACAAACCACAGGAAATCGAAGCAAAGTGGCAAAAGCGCTGGAACGAAGCGCGCGTGTTCGAAACGGAGGTCGACCCCTCCAAGCCCAAATATTACGTCCTGGAAATGCTGCCGTATCCCTCTGGCACCATGCACATGGGCCACATGCGCAACTACGCGATCGGCGACGTCGTCGCCCGCGTCAAGCGCATGCGCGGCTTCAATGTCCTGCATCCCATGGGTTGGGATGCCTTCGGTCTGCCCGCGGAAAACGCGGCCATCAAGAACAATACGCATCCGCGCGTCTGGACCAATAACAACATCGGCGAATTTCAGCGCACGCTGCGCCGTTTTGGTTTCAGTTACGACTGGCGCCGGGAAATCTCTACCTGCGAGCCGGAATACTATCGCTGGAACCAGTGGTTCTTCCTGCGCATGCTCGAAAAGGGCCTCGCCTACCGCAAGAAGAGCCGTGTTAATTGGTGTCCGAAATGCTCCACCGTCCTCGCCAACGAGCAGGTTATCAATGGCGGCTACTGCTGGCGCCATGAGGACACGCTCGTCGAAACGCGCGAGCTTGAACAATGGTTCCTGAAAACCACCGCCTACGCCGACCAACTTGTCGATGACCTCAAACAGCTAGAAGGCTCTTGGCCGGAGCGCGTCATCACCATGCAGCGCAATTGGATCGGCCGCTCGCAGGGCGCGCGCCTGAGGTTCGCCGTCCTGGATATTTCCGGCGCCGAGCCTATCGAAATTTTCACCACGCGCATCGACACGATATACGGCGCGACCGCGCTCATTCTTGCGCCGACCCATCCTCAAGTCGAAAAACTTCTCGGCTGGGCGAAAACCGACAGCATCGAGTGGACCAGGCTCCGCAAAATGCGCCAAACCTCCGTGAAAACCGAAGATCTCGCCACCACGGAAAAAGAGGGCTTCTTCACCGGCCGCTACGCGCTGAATCCCTTCAACGGCGCGAAAATCCCCATCTGGGTCGGCAATTTCGTTCTGATCGAATACGGCACCGGCGCAATTATGGCTGTACCCGCCCATGACGAGCGCGATTTCGAGTTTTGTCGCAAGTACGATCTTCCCGTGCGCATCGTCGTGCAGCCGCGCGAAGGAATGCCGCTCGTCGAAGAGAAAATGACCGCCGCCTTCGACGACCATCAAAACGGCAAGTTGGTCAATTCGGGCCCCTACGACGGTCTTTCCTCCGAAGAAGCCATCGCAAAGATGACGGCTTTCGCCGAGAAAACCGGTTTCGGCCGCGGCGAAATTGTTTTCCGCCTTCGCGACTGGGGCATCTCCCGCCAGCGCTATTGGGGCACGCCGATTCCCGTCGTCTATTGCCGGGAACATGGCATGCAGCCCGTCCCGGACAAAGACCTGCCTGTTCTTCTGCCTCCCAATCCGAAGCTCACAGGCGAAGGTGAATCGCCGCTTGCTTCGACTCCGGAATTTGTCAACACCATCTGTCCGAAATGTGGTGGGCCCGCGCGCCGCGAAACGGACACGATGGACACCTTCGTCGATTCCTCCTGGTATTTCTATCGCTACTGCGACCCACACAATAGCGATGCTCCGTTCGATTCGGCGAAAGTTGGCTACTGGTTTCCCATCGACCAGTATATTGGCGGCATTACCCACGCCATTCTCCATCTTCTCTATTCGCGCTTCTGGTGCAAAGTCATGCGCGATCTCGGCCTCGTCAAGCACAACGAACCCATCGCCAGGCTTTTCACGCAAGGCATGGTGCAAAAAGGCGGCGTCGCGATGTCCAAGTCGCGCGGCAATGTCGTCGGCGCCATCGACATGGCCGAAAAGTACGGCGCCGATACCGGACGCCTCTATACGCTCTTCGCCGCGCCTCCTGAAAAAGACCTCGAGTGGAGCGAGGAGAGCATCGAAGGTTCCTGGCGTTTTCTTAATCGCGTCTTTCGTCTTGTCGACAAGCACGCCCCAGCCATCCGCGACACAAAAAACTGGAATTTCGATTCCAAGGGAATGTCCGACAAGGAACGCGATCTGATTCGCGTCACCTACCAGACCATGATGCGCGTCACGCAGGACTTCGAGAAGCGCTGGCACTTCAACTCCGCCATCGCGCAGATCATGGAATTGACCAACGAAATCTACCTCGCGGAGCCGCTTGAGAACGGAGTCCGTCCGGAAATCCGTAGGGAAGTGCTGCAAATCCTGACGCTCCTCCTCGCCCCCATGACCCCGCATATCGCGGAGGAAATGTGGGAAATGTTGGGCAACGCCGGCGGCCTCAGGAAAGCGCCGTGGCCAGTGCTGGCCGATGAGCAACTCGAACTCGCCAAGGACAACGAAGTCGAAATCCCTGTCCAAGTCAACGGCAAGGTCCGCACCACACTAAAAGTCCCCGCAGGCGCAAGCGAATCTGACGTCGTCGCCAAAGCCAAATCCGATCCCGCCGTAGCCCGCCACCTCGATGGCAAACGCATCGTCAAAGTAATCTTCGTCCCCAACAAACTCCTAAACCTGGTGGTCCAATGAGGAGGGTCTTCCGTGCAGCTCGCGCCGCACTGAGAACGACTCTTGTGATCGGTCTTTCCTCCGCGCCTGCCCTCTCCGCTCCGAAACCGCCTGATCACCCGAGGTGGGCAGTTTACGTTGCCTCCTTCATTGAATCGAAGTATATCGACGAGCCGATCTGCAATTCGCTGGAGTATTTCTCCTTCTCCGGCGCCCCTCAGCGTTTCGACTACGTTCACGAACTTTCCAGGAAAAATCCCTCTGAGATCAAGGACAAGGTCAATACGCACCCACTTGGAGCGGCGCCGGGTTACCCCGTGCAGGAAGTCGATCACATCATTAACGGCAACGAACTCACTGTGAAGATGCTCCTTGTACAGCGCAAGCCGGGCGAATTCTGCGAAATCTACCACCAGCAAATGAGTCCTGTCACGATCAGCGTTGAACCGGCGTATCTGGTGCACGTCGGCGATGAAACCATCCTGGCCTCGACTGACCCCTGGGTTGGAAACAGCGGCCAGCGCACAGATGTTTACTGGACCTTTGATAAGGACGGCCCGCTATTGCTGGACATAGATGGCAAAGTCGAGGAAGCACTGAAAGAGTTTCGGCCTAAGGAATTCATCATTATGGGTGGTGGCGGATTCGATATCCGAACCCTCACTTATGGCATGCCGCTTTGGAAACCGCGTGATCCCCACTGCTGCCCCACGGGCGGCAGCCTCGAAATAAAGTTCGCCCTGAAAGACCATCAGTTGGTCGTCGTCAGTCACAGCTACAAAAAGAATTAGTCGAGGAGGAGTACGATGCCAACAGGAGCCACAATGATGGAGCCGCAGCAAAAGCCAAAATCTGAACTTGGCGGCGTCGTTGTCCTCGATTTCGGCGGCCAGTACACTCAGCTCATCGCTCGCCGCATCCGCGAACAGCAAGTCTTCTCGGCCATCCTTCCTTGCACGGCTTCCATCGGGGAGATTCGCGCCTTCGCCCCTGCGGGCATTGTCCTTTCGGGCGGCCCCAGCTCCGTCTACGACTCCGACGCTCCCAAGTGCGACGCCGGCATCCTCGCCCTCGGCATCCCCGTACTCGGCATCTGTTACGGCATGCAGTGGATCACGCATGCCCTCGGCGGCAAGGTCGAAAAGGCTGTCCGCCGCGAGTACGGCCGCGCTCACCTCAAAGTAAGCGCAAGCAGCGCCAATGATTCAGCGCTCTTTGCCGGCGTGCCCCACTCCCTCCGCATCTGGAACAGCCACGGCGACCACGTCCGAGAACTCCCACCCGGCTTTTGCGCTACCGGTCACACAGACAACGCCATCGCCTCACTCGAAGATCCCCAGCGAAAAATTTACGCCGTTCAGTTCCACGTCGAAGTCAATCACACCGAAAGCGGCACCGAACTCCTGCGCAACTTTCTTTTCCGCGTGTGCCAAGCGGAACGCAAATGGAGTGGCTCTGCCTTCATCGAAGAGACAGTCGAAGCCATTCGAAAGAGGGTCGGCCAAGGTCGCGCCATCTGCGCTCTCAGCGGAGGAGTCGATTCGACTGTCGCCGCCGTCCTCGTTCATCGCGCCATCGGCGACCGCCTGACCAACATCTTCGTGGATACGGGAATGCTGCGCAAAAACGAATTCGTGGACACTCTCGAAATGCTCCGCGCACGCCTCGGCCTCCACGTCATTGGCGTCGACGCTTCGGCCCGTTTTCTCGGTAGGCTCGCCGGCGTCACCGACCCTGAACAGAAGCGCAAAATCATCGGCAGGGAATTCATCGCCGTTTTTGCCGAGGAAGCCCGGAAACTCCAAACCGGCGAAGCGCACGGCGAGATCGCCTGGCTCGTTCAGGGGACTCTGTATCCCGATGTCATCGAATCCGTCTCCGTGAAGGGCCCCTCCGCCACCATTAAGACCCACCACAACGTCGGCGGCCTCCCGGAAAACATGCCCTTCGCCCTCATCGAACCCCTCCGCGATCTCTTCAAAGACGAGGTCCGGCGAATCGGCAAGGACCTCGCGCTTCCCGACGAGATACTTTTGAAACATCCGTTTCCGGGCCCTGGCTTAGCCGTTCGGCTCCTCGGTGAGATCACCCTTGAACACCTCGTCACGTTGCAGGATGCTGATTTCATCGTCGTCGACGAGATTCGCCGTGCCGGGCTCTACAGCAAAGTTTGGCAAGCCTTCGCCGTCCTGCTTCCGGTCCGCAGCGTGGGCGTCATGGGGGATTACCGGACTTACGGCCTCACTGTCGCCGTCCGCGTCGTCGAATCCGAGGACGCCATGACCGCCGACTGGGTTCGCTTGCCGGGGGAAGTGCTCGAGCGTATCTCCACGCGCATCGTTAACGAGGTTCGCGGCGTCACCCGCGTCGTTTACGACATCAGCTCAAAACCGCCAAGCACGATCGAATGGGAATAACTTGCGATGCAGGAACGCGTATGCGGCAAAGAAGGAACTAGGATTAGATGCCCCGCGGGAACAGCTTTGGGCACCTTTCGGTTGGGCCAAAAGTAAAGGCCGCGGAGGGACGGGACGCGGCCTATCCAGGAGTGCCCAATAGAGCGACTTCAAGCTCGAATCAGTTACCCGCGAAACTAGCGGTTGGCCATCTTCTGGGCCATGTACAAAATGAGCTTGCGGTCGCCTTCTTCCACTTTGCCCAACAAGCGGCGAAGCTTGTTGAGAAAGCGTGCATCTTTGCCGACGCTCCCCCAGGCGATGTCATCCGACGACTTCCGCTTGGGGAGATTCGGCAACTGCGGCGGCTCTTCGCCGTCATAAAAGAGTTGATAGAGTGGGCACTCGAGAGCACGCGCGAGTTTCTCCAGCGTTTCAATGGCCGGTACGGTATGGCCGTTTTCGACGCGGGAAATATAGCAGCGAAGCAAACCCGTGCGTTTTTCGATGTCGCCCTGGGAGAGTTTCTTCTCTTCGCGGAGTGCGCGAAGACGGTCACCTATAATCATGGCGGCATTATTCCATGTAGATAAGATGCAAGCAAGTAGAAACTTGGCACTCACCGTTTGAAACACTTGATGCGGTACGGGGGAACCCAAGCTACATTAGACGTAACCGAATTGACATGCCACGCGTCCCAAAAGTAGAGCACCCGGGGTCCCCAGCCGGTTCGGCGGGGGGCAAGCCGTCTGGTGTCAAAGCCCCAGGCGCCGCCGATGACCGGGAACTCGTTCGGCGGGCCCAGCAGGAAGACCAGGGGGCTTTTGAGGAGCTTGTGCGGCGCCACCAGCACCGCGTCTTTGCCGTCGCAGGCGGAATCTTGCGGCGCCGCGAGGATGTGGAGGACATTGCGCAGCAGGTTTTTGTGAAGGCGTATTTCTCGCTGAAGCGCTTCGATCAGCGGGCGGCATTCAGCACCTGGCTGTATAAGATCACAGTGAACGAATGCTGGGATCTTTTGCGGAAGAAGAAAGTTCGCCCGCTCGTTTATGAATCGGACCTGAGCGAGGAACAGGCGCGGCAGGTCATCTCGGCCGAAGAGAAGGGCGGCGGTGGGCCAGATATCAGCGACAGGTTGGAAGCCCGCCAGCGAGTTGAGAGGCTTTTGGACGGGCTCGATGAGCGCGACCGCCTGATGTTGATTTTGAAGGAAGTCGAAGGTTTTGCGGTGGAAGAGATCGCCGAGGTTTTAGATTTGAACGCGAATACCGTCAAGGTTCGGCTCTTTCGCGCACGCAGGCGCATCGTAAATAAGGTCCGGAAGCGCGGTGAGTGAACTTGGCGAGCGCGCAAGAGATTCATCGACGGCGATTGCATGGAACGAACGTGCCAAGGATTGTTGCGGAGTTTTGGTTTTGAACGAGACTAAGATCAAGTTTGCAGGGAAGTATCCCGGGAGTTGGACATGAGCATTTTCTGGAACAAGCGGCGTGCGGAATGTAGTGAGTCTCAAACGCGGCTCGAAGCGGCTGCCAGCGGCGCTCCGAGCGCGAACGACCTCTCCGAGTTGTTGTCGGTCGGCCCCTCGGCGCTCAAGGATCACATTGTGGCATGCGGGGACTGTCGTGCTTACGCCAAAAATATTCTGGAAGCGCGCTCGGTCCTCGCGGAGTTGCCGTCGAATGCCGCACTACCTGGTCCATGGTTTGCCCCGCGCGTCATGGGCTTGATTGCCACGCGTCGAGCGGAGCTCGCTCGCGTCCCTGACACCTGGATGCTCTTGCCGAAGCTGGCTGCGCGCCTGACTTGGGCCTCCGCTGTCGCGCTGCTCCTCGCAAGCGGTTGGCTGTATCAGCGTCCCGCTGTCAACACGGCTGCCACAGCAGCCCGCTCCGCCATGACCGATATCACCGGCGAGCCTTTGCGGGATACTTCGATGCCCGCCAACAACGATGAAGTTCTGGTCAGCCTGGCAGAGCGGCCCCGATGAGCGATAATTCCGCCAAGCAAAAGGCAGCCCTTTGGGTGGCTGTCGTATTCGTGATTGGTGCAGCGCTGGGCGGCGTGTTCGGCTATCTCTACGGCCACCGCAACATCGTCTCTGCCTCCGCTCCTCCAATGAGCGAGCCGCAGCGCCGGGCGCAGCGTGTTGAACAGCTCACGCAAGAGTTGGGCCTCACGAACGATCAGCGCCAACAGCTCGACACCACGCTTTCCCAGCTACACCAGGACTACAAGACCATTCACGATCAGTCCGACGCTCAGATGGAAGCCGCTCGGCAAAAAGGCCGCGACCAGATTCGCGCCTTCCTCACGCCCGACCAGCGGCCCAAGTTCGAGGAATTTCTGAAACGGATGGATGAAGAGCGCCGAAAGAACGCTCCCCAAGCTCAAGCCCCGCCGCCTGCTTCTCGCTAACTCAGACCTTTACCAGCAACTTGCCGATATTGCCGCCAGTGAAGAGCATGTTGAAAGCTTCCGGCGTTTTTTCGAGCCCTTCCACGATCGTTTCCCGGTCTTTGAGTTTGCCCATCATCTTCCATTTGCCGAGTTGTGTCGCGCCCTCCGTAAATCGCGAAACATAATCCAAGATCAAAAAGCCTTCCATCTTTAGCCGCTTCACGATCAATATCCCGAGATTTGTTTGCCCGGGGTCCTCTTTCGTATAGCTCGAAATAAATCCGCACAGCACAATCCGTCCATGCAGGTTCATGCGGTTCAGAACCGCTTCCATGATTTCGCCGCCGACATTTTCAAAGTTCAGGTCTACTCCATTCGGCGTAGCCGCCGCCAATTTTTCCTTCCAGTCGGCATGCTTATAATTCACCGCCGCGTCAAACCCCAGTTCATCCATTATCCACGCGCACTTTTCATCGCTTCCGGCAATCCCTATCACACGGCATCCATGGATTTTTCCGATCTGCCCTGCCACACTCCCGGTCGCGCCCGCGGCCGCGGAAACAACCATCGTTTCGCCCTTCTGTGGTTTCCCGATTTCCGTGACTCCAAAATATGCCGTCAAGCCGGTCACTCCCAGCGCGCCCAAAAACAGTGTGTCCGATACCAACGGAATCCAGGGAATCTTCTGCCAGCCCGCGTGCGGCGCAGCGTCGATCAGCACGTAGTCCTGCAAGCCCGTCAGTCCAACCAGCTTGTCGCCCTTCTTGAACTGCGCGTGTTTTGACTCAACCACTTCCGCCAACCCGAACGCTCGCATCACCTCGCCAATGCGCACCGCTGGCAGATAACTGTCTGCGGCCATCCAAACTCGCATGGTCGGATCCATCGAGAGATATTTCACACGGGCCAGCGCTTGCCCTTCGCGCAATTCAGGCACCGGAGACTCCAAGAGCTGCAGATCGCCGGGAGCGAGCAGTCCTTTCGGTCGCGACTGCAGGCGAATTTGTCGGTTGATGTTTGTCAATCCGAACCTCCAAAACGGAAGGATGTCGTCAGCGGCCTGTGCGGAGGCCGGAAACCTGGCAGCTTAGAATATGCATTGCCACAAATGGTGCGCCGCTCAGAAGGGAATATCCTCGTCAGAAATCTCCGGCCCGGAGGGCCCGGGGCCGCCCATCGGTTCCTCGCCGCTGCCGGAGTGCGGCTCGAAGTCGTCGCCGCTGCGAGCTGAGCCGCCACCGCCAGCTGCTCCAGCCGCGGCGCCATCACTGCGCCCGCCGAGCATGCGGAAATTGTTGGCAACGATTTCAAAGCTCGTGCGCTTCTGGCCTTCCTTGTCCTGCCATTCGCGCGACTGGATTCGCCCTTCGATGAAAACCAGCGATCCCTTTTTTAGATATTGCTGGGCAATCTCCGCCTGTTTGCCCCACACGACGATCTTGTGCCACTCGGTGCGCTTTTGCTTCTCGCCGTTGCGGTCCTTGTAGGACTCGTCCGTTGCCACGGAAAAATTCGCGACGGCCTGGCCGCCGCCGGTGTAGCGCGTCTCTGGATCGCGGCCAAGACGCCCAACGAGAATGACTTTATTTACGGACATGCGTTGCTCCTAACAGGCATCGATTTCTCTGTTGGCTGACGATAACAGAAACGTCAGCGCGAGGCAAAATAGCCGCGGCTCCGTCTCTTCTCCGTTTCCCGCCGCACGGCCCGAAAGCGTAGAATCAAGAAATTACGACGAATTCCAACTCGAGATTCCTGACAGCCACGACCGCGATCTGGTTGGTCTTGATGTTTTGGACCGCCCTCCCCGCGCAACAAAGCGGCGTGCCACCTCAGCAAGCTCCCGCCAAAATCCAGGTAAACGTCAACGCCGTGCAGGTCCCCGTGGTGGTGCGCGACGCGCAAGACCACGCCGTGATCGACCTGAAGAAGGAAGACTTCCAGGTCTTCGACAAGGGTAAAGAGCAAGCCATCACGGGCTTTGCGCTCGAAGAGCGCCCGGGGTTCGTGAACATCGCCAAGCCAGGAGAGCCGCCCAACGCCATGGCGCCGGCGGGGTTTGTCCATCAACCCGCTCCCGCTTCCCGGCGATTTATTGTTTTGCTCTTCGACGATTTGCACCTCAGCGCAGGCGACTTAATGCGCACCAAAGCCGTCGCGTCAAAAATGTTTGATCAGCCTCTCGATGATTCCGTGTTTGCCGCGGTGGTCTCTCTGTCCGGCATTAACAGCGGTCTGACGCGAGACAAAGCAGTCTTGCAAGGCACCATCGCAAAGCTGAGCGTGCATGAGCTTTACCATCATGACCTACACGCATGTCCCAGCATCGAGTACTTCCAGGCCGATCAAATCGAAAACAAACGCAACCAGGAGGCTCTGCAGCTCGCCCAGGCCGACTTTGTGGCTTGCGCACATCTTCAAGGTCAGCCGCCTAACATGGTTGAGACTGTCGTGAGGTCCACTGCGGCGCAGTCGCTCATGAACGGCGAGCATGACGTTTCGGCAACTCTGGCCGAAGCCAGGGAATATATCCGAAAAATGGGGTCGCTCCCGGGGCAGCGGACGCTGATCCTCATCTCGCCCGGATTCTTGACGCTTACTCCGTCGGCGGTGGCCGAAAAATCACAGCTCCTGGATATGGCGGCGCAGTCCAACGTGATCATCAACGCGCTCGATGCCCGCGGGTTGTACACAACCGGAATAGATGCCAGCGAGAGGGGAGGAAATTCCGAGCTGGAGTTGGTGACCGGGCTGCATGCCGAGTATCGGGCTGAAACAATGCGCCTGGATGAGGATGTGATGGCCGAGTTTGCGGAGGGCACGGGCGGCACTTACTTTCACAACAACAACGATCTCGATGCCGGCTTAAGGAGCCTGATGCAAACACCCGAGGTTGTGTATCTGCTTGAGTTTTCGCCCGACACCGTGAAGCCGGACGGAACTTACCACCGCCTGACGGTCAAGGTGGACCGCAAGGGCGTAAAGCTGCAAGCAAGGCGCGGGTACTTCGCGCCGATGACGGAGAAGGGAGCAGTTGCCAACACGGCGAAGAGCGAAACTGTCGCACCGCAAACTCCAAACGCTGCTCCCGCGGACGCGCCGCCGAAGAACGAGGCAACTACGCCGCCTCCAGCGCCCATGGAAGCATCCGCTGCTGCTCCAGTGCCCGCACCGCCGCCCGCCAAGGAATCAGCCAAGAAATCGGAGGAGAAGTATCTATTCTGGGATCCACCGGACGTGGATGCTCCGCTGCGCTCGGTAAGTTCGGCGGATCCCTGCCCGCTTTCCAACGTGCTTATGCAGTCCGCCCTGCGTGCCAACGATCTGATCAGCAATCTGCAGAATTTCACCGCCGACGAAAAAATCGATTACCAGGTGCTTGGGAATATGGGCCAGCACATTGCAAACGGGAACGACTCATTCGATTACACCGTCGATTTCAAGGAAAGTCCAAAGGGAATGGCCATAGAAGAAAATCGCATTCCCGAACATGGCGGCCGTCCGTTGCCTGGCGCCATCCAGGACATCGGGCTGCCGGCATTGGCGCTGATTTTTCTTCCTCAACTGCAAGCCGATTACGAGATGAAGTGCGAAGGAGCTGCGGTTTGGAACGGCCAACCAACCTGGGTCGTGCATTTCCAGCAGCGCGGCGACACGCAGGGCCACACCGCGTCGTTCACTCACAAGAAGATTGCCTATCCTGCGAAGCTGAAAGGACGCGCTTGGATTGCGCAAGAGTCCAGCGGCGATTCCGGCGAAATCCTTCACTTGGAGACGAGCTTGATGGAACCGGTCCTGGCTGCGGACGTGAGGCAGATGTATCTCTCGATTGACTACGCGCCGGTGCAATTTCGAACGCAAAACGAAAGGATCTGGCTGCCTCAGTCCGTCGACGCCTACGGCTATTTCGGGGACCACCGCACCATCGTCTTTCACACTTTCCAGAATTTTCTGTTGTTCTCCATCGAAACGGATCAGAAGGTCGCAACGCCGAAGAATCCCTGAGCTTTCGCTCCTCCTCCAGCATTCCTTCTGCGCGTACTCGCGCCCCGCGAACATGACCTACCTCATAAATAGCTGACATTCGATCTGAGCCGCTCTTCCACATAATTTCCGGCATGCCCGTCGACCGCCGAGAACGACGAATCATATAGAAATGAGCTCGATAAATGACTCGGCGACAATCCACCAACTGGGCCTGAGGATGAACCTCAGAAGGACGAATCGCCCACCACCACTTGTGGAAGATCACGCTGGGTGTGAAAAAATACTCAGTAGACGCCGGGAACCAGCCGCTTTGTGCTGCGGCTGTAGTCTTCATAATCAGCTCCAAAAACCCGGCGGAGCGCACTCTCTTCGACATGAATGCGATACAACACAGCCAGAGTCGGTGGAATGAGGACAACCGCAAAACAGGCCCATGTGCGTGCGTGAAGGGCAAAAGCCAGGAGAATCAATTCCAGACCGAGATAGGAAGGATGACGCACCAGGCTATAGAGTCCGCTTCTCTGCAGTCTCTGCCCGGCGCGCGTCGCTACGTTCGTGCTGAAGGCTCTGCCCAGCGTCACGATTGCTGCGGCACGAACTCCCAAACCGAGAATCAAGACCCCCAAGGCCGCCGGCCACAGCCAGCTATAGCTCCCTGGCATGTCGACCGGGAAAAATCTGTGCAACCAGTCGTTAATCTTGAACGATCCCACAATAACGACCCAAAGAATGATCTGCGTTCCGCGATCTTGTATCTTGCCCTCACCCTCGCGCGTTTGCGTGAGCACGGCGATGAGGAGTTCCCCCAAGAGCCATACATCTGTCAGCGCACTAAAAAAGAATTCGAGATTCATGATCGTCCTCCCATAACTGCAAGAGAAGAATGCGGCGGGCGGCCAGGGGAAAAACAGTAGCAGCCGTCATCGATGCGAGATGACGGGCGTCACATGACATTTGTCATGCGTTCCGTATGACAGCCATCAATACCGGGAATCGCTTCTCTGGTGGGATGATGGAAGGTATGAGCGAAGGTACGACCGAAGGCCAATCATACGCACTCGAACGAAACACGGCAGCCTCGAATGCACACATTGCGGACTCGAAGCGCGGGTTTGTCCGTGGCCGCTCGATCGTGCGCTGGGCGGGCTTGCTCTATTCCGCGTATTTCTTTGTCATGCCGGCTTATCGGCATTCATTTACTGTCTGGACGGAATTCGCGGTTTTTTACTCGGCTTTTCTCATTCTTTATTTTCTCGTCGCGGAGCTTACAGGACGCCGCCAGACCGTGGCGTTTGCGTTGTTCTTTCTCGTCGTTTTTCTCTATTACTCGCTCAATCAGGATGCCTACGTAATTTTTGTCTACCCGTTCGCTGTGCTTTGCCTTTTTCTCACCCGTCTGCGCACCCTGTTCCTGGTGCTCATTGTGATGATGGCCGCCGTCGTGGTGGAGACTCGCTATCTCGGTCGCCCTTACGGCACAGCGGAAAGCGTTCTCCTCTACTGCGTGATTTTTGGGCTCACTAACTTTGCCTTCTCCCAGCAGGCGCGAACCAATGCTCTTCTGGAGTGTGCAAATTCCGAGATCGAACGTCTCTCCCAGGAAGCGGAACGCGAGCGCATTGCACGCGATCTGCACGACCTCCTTGGCCATACGCTGACCGTTATTACCTTAAAGCTTGATCTCGCCCGGCGCCTCCTGTCTCACGACTCGGACCGCGCCCGGAACGAGATCGTGGAAGCGGAGCAGACCGCTCGGAGTGCCCTCGCCGAGGTTCGGGAAGCCGTGTCCGGCTACCGCGCCGAAGGTCTTGACGCAGAGATCAGTCGCGCCCGGCGAAGTCTACTTTCCGCCGACGTCAAACTGACCACGACGCTCGCTCCGGTGAGTCTCTCATCCAGCCAGGTCAACGTGCTTTGCCTTGCCCTGCGCG
This sequence comes from Candidatus Acidiferrum sp., assembly GCA_049641765.1. GTDB lineage: Bacteria > Acidobacteriota > Terriglobia > Acidiferrales > UBA7541 > Acidiferrum. The sequence continues at coordinate 13,974 of JBAQJX010000070.1, read as the reverse complement.
AGGCCGTGACGAACGTCGTCCGTCATGCTCACGCAACCTTCTGCCACGTGACTCTCCTCGTAAAGGATAGGACGATTCATTTTACGATTGAGGACAATGGGCTGGGCGGGCAGATTCGTGAAGGCAATGGCCTGCGTGGCATGCGAGAGCGGCTTCAATCCATGGCCGGGGCCCTGAAGCTGACAGGCTCGGCAAATGGAGGAACAAGCCTCGAGCTGACGCTGCCGTTGCAGACCGAGTCTCCAGCACAATCGGCTCCACGATTTGTGGGAGAGGCGGACACCCTTTGACGCAAAAGATTCGCGTGGTGCTGGCGGAGGACCAGAGCATGTTGCGGGGAGCGCTCGCAGCGCTCCTGTCGATCGAACCCGATATTGAAGTGCTCGGATCCTTTTCCGATGGGGAGCAGGCCCTCCAGGCCGTCGGAAAGCACCGGCCAGAGGTTTTGGTAACGGACATTGAGATGGCCAAGATGAGCGGACTCGAGCTCACGGCCCGTGTAAGAGAGCTTTACCCAGACACGCGCGTCCTCATACTAACGACCTTTGCTCGTCCGGGTTATTTGCGGCGAGCACTGGAAGCAGGAGCCTCTGCCTATCTTCTCAAGGACCGGCCTTCTGAAGAACTCGCCGACGCGGTCCGGGGAGTCAGTCGCGGCGCTCGCATCGTGGATCCCCAACTGGCCTCGCAGATATGGAGCACCGAAAAAGATCCACTCACCGATAGAGAACGTTTGATTTTGCGCCGCGCAGGCGACGGCGAGACCACCGCTGATCTGGCGCGTTCGCTGCGGCTGACAGAGGGAACCGTACGCAACTATCTCTCCGAGGCCATCTCCAAGTTGCACGCTTCCAACCGGATTGAAGCGGCCCGCATTGCTCGCAATAAAGGATGGCTTTGAGATGCTAAGGTTTCGCTCCGCCTCAAGCATCACTTCTGCGCGAACTCGGTCGTTGCGCACACAACCGGTCTCATAAATGGCTGGCATCCGATCTGGCCCGCGCTTCGCCATAATTTTCGCTTTCCCGTCACCCAGACACAATCCAACTCTCACAACATACTTGTGTTCTCAAGCGCACTGCGTGTTTGGAGAGATCACTCGTGTCTTAGGGCGATCATTGGATCGACGCGCATGGCGCTGAACGCCGGGATATAACACGCGGCGAGAGCAACAAGCCCAAGAAGAAACGAAGCGCCCACATACGTAATAGGATCGAGTGCTCGCACGCCGATCAGGAAATTCTGCAGCAGCTTGGCCATTCCAGCCGCAGCAAGGAGTCCGATGAGAACACCAGCCAGTATAATGACGAATCCCTGTCCGAAGATCATTCTAAGTATTTGCGTTGGTTCAGCGCCGAGTGCCATGCGGATACCGATTTCATGCGTGCGCTGACTGGCAGCGTAGGAAATGACGCCGTACACGCCGACGACCGCGAGCACTAGTCCGAGAATTCCCAGAGAAGCGGCTAACCCTGCAGCGAATTCGAAAATGAGAAAGCCGTTCAAAGCTTCAAGTGCCTCGGTCATGGGCTGTACATCAAGAACGGGCATGACAGGCTCAAGTGAGTGAATGAGTCCTGTCACTTCTCGCGTCATCGTCTCCGGAGCAGCGCCCGTGCGAACCTGAAGCGTCGCGACCGTTTGATAGGACTGCACGAACGGCACGTAAAAGAAGGGGGAAGTGTCAGCCTCGAAGCTGTCGGACAGTATGTTCCTCACCACCCCGATGACTCGCCGCAAATGATTGGGGTCGTCCTCGCTGGTGAAGTTCCGACCGATTGGATCCATGCCTTGCCAATATCGATCGGCCATGGCTTGGCTGATGATCGCGACGGGTGGTGAATTCTCCGCGTCCGAATCGAGAAATTCCCGGCCGCGCAGCAAAGAAATGCGCATAGTCTCGAGGTAGCCGGGGGTGACAACGTTATATCCGGCGTATGGCCGGCGCTCGCCGGCGGGGGGTTGATACCCCTTGATCGTGAGAGCGGTGCCAAAGTCGTAGTAACCCATTGGTACGGCAGCGGCCAGACTCGCCGACTGGACGCCTGGCAGTGATCGCGCGCGCTCTAAAAGATTGCGGAAAAATTCACGCGCTTGCCGCTCATCGTATCCGGCTTCGTGTGGGTCAATCGAGACATTCAAAATACCGTTTGGGTCAAATCCGAGATCGGAATGCCGAACGTGTTCCAGACTACGCACGAACAGGCCCGCGACGACGAGGAGCATCAGCGAACCGCCCACTTGCGCGGCGACGAGAGCGCTGCGGAGGCGATGGTGGCCTGAGGTCGAGGTGCGCCCACCCTCGTGGAGAATTCTGTTCACGTCTCCGCGCGCGGCGCGTAGGGCGGGCGTAATACCGACGAGAATGCCCGTCAGAAGCGCCGCTCCAAAGGCGTAGGCGAAGACCCGCCAGTCGAAATGAAAATCCAAAACGACAGGAAGAGATGTATGTAGGGGAATCGAACTAACCGCCTGGCTTGCGCCCAGGCCTAGCAGAACTCCCGCGACGCCTCCCAGCAGTGCCAGTAGAACACTTTCCGCCAGCAAGTGCCGAATCAGACGGCTCTGCGTCGCTCCCAAGGCTGTTCGCATCGCCATCTCGCGCTGCCTGCCGTCCGCCCTCACGAGCAGTAGATTTGCGATATTCATGCAGGCGAGGACAAGCACCGACGCCGCGAGACCGAGGAATAGGGTGCTCACTAGAGGCAGCATCTCCGGGTGTCCGGGATTGATTGCGAGGCCAGCAGGACCGAGATGTACCGCCCGAATGGTCAGTAGAGCTGCCAACTTTGGCCGCTTACGTGCCAATCGTTCGGCTACGACTTGCAATGCAGATTGCGCCTGTTGCATATCGATACCGGGACGCAGGCGCGCAAGCACCGCGAAGTATGCCGCATCTTGATCTGTAAGAAAATCCGCCGGAGCATCCTTCAGAGTCGGAGCCATTGCCAAAGGCATATAGCCCTGCGTATCGACTAGCGAGGTGAGGCCTCGAAATCCCTCTGGCGCGACGCCGACGACCGTTATCGGAAGCCCGTTGATCGTCACCTTTTCGCCGACAATATTGGCATCGCCACTGAACCGTGATTTCCAATAGGCATAGCTGACCACGAGAACGGGGTCCGCACCAGTATTCACCCCTTCCGACGGCAGAATCAGCCGCCCCAAAGCGGGCTTGATTCCCATGGCGTCGAAGAAGTTTCCTGCTACATAGCTGCCCCACATGGATTGGCTGTTGCGATCTCTGCTCACTCCGTCCGCCTGGTAAGGGCGTATTGCGGTCATCTCCGAAAAGATATTCGGCATTTGTTTCCCTATTTCCTGAAAATCTGCATACGAGAACGCCGTGCTCATATGCCCGCCTTTCCATGACGAGGCTAAGTACACAACTCGCTCGGGGTGCTCAATGGGGAGGGGGCGAAGGACGAGGAAATCCACAAGGCTGAACACGGCGGCGTTCGCGCCAATGCCTAGCGCGAGCGTGAGGATGGTGACGGCGGCGAAGCCAGGAGACTTGAGCAGCATGCGCAACCCGTAGCGCACATCCTGCAAAAGCTGCTCGATCCAAACGACGCTCCAAACTTCCCGCGTGTCCTCCTTCACTCGCGTCATGTTGCCAAATTTCCGCCTAGCCGCATAGCGCGCTTCGTCCGCCGCCATCCCGCGCTCGATGTTGTCCTGCGTTTCCCTCGCGATGTGCTCGCGAATATCATGGTCCAACGCCTCCAACATTCGTCTACGTCGCCCGATCATTCGCCCTCCTGCTCCCTCGGACGCAAAATTCGCGCGATCGCTCCGGCGAGCTTGTCCCACTTGCGCGTCTCCAGAGCGAGTTGCCGTCGTCCCTTTGGCGTCAGTTTGTAAAACTTGGCTCTGCGGTTGTTTTCTGAGGTTCCTTCTTCCATCGAAATCCATCGCCGTTTGATCAGCCGGTGCAGCGCCGGATAGAGCGACCCCTGCTCGACCTGCAACACATCTTCGGAGTTGAATTCGATGGCCTTGGCAATGGCGTGGCCGTGCGCGGGCCCCAGCACCAGCGTGCGCAGAATCAGTAAGTCCAGCGTGCCTTGCAGCAACTCGATGCGTTCGCGTTCTTCTTTGGTAGACATTCTAGGTGACAATACAGCGCTCCCCAGTAGAATGTCAAGGTGACCAAGCTCTAGGGGGATGTACCTGCTCTGAAAAAATGCCGCAGGACAATCGGCAACCAAGCGATGACGCCTGGATGGTTGGCAAACCGGAACTAATTCGAAGAACGGACAAACAGCGGAGAACCGCAAATCACCAAGACGGCTGACAACAGAATTTTTATTGCGGAGTCGTTCGACAGGCACATGAAGCCGAAAACTTCCTCGGGATGTTCTACCTCGCCTCAGCTTTGATCCTGCTCTGGCATCTATGAGACGAGTTCTGGTCACCCGCGCTTCATTTTGGCGGCGCGCTTGGCGAGGATCCATACGGGACGGCCGGCTTGGTCATTTCCACTCCCGCGATCACGGCGTTTCGAATCTGCCCGAACAGATCGGTCAAGGTGTCCGGCGAATGCGGAATCAGAATGGTATTGCTGTGATCGTTCGCGGCGATGTCTTTGAGCGTATCGAAGTACTGCGTCATTAGAACGAGCTGCATCACATCCTGCGGCGTGGAACCGGGAACAGTCCTTGCGAAGTCTTCGACGGAATCCTTGAGCCCCGAGATGATCGCCTTGCGTTGGTTGGCGATGCCTTCGCCTTGCAGGCGTTTCGATTCTGCCTCCGCTTCCGCCTGCTTGACGAGAAGTAGCTTGTTGGTTTCCGCGCGAGAGACGGTCGCTTCTCGTTCCCGCTGCGCGGCGTTGATGTCGTTCATGGCCGCTTTCACTTTCGGGTCGGGCACGATGTCCGAGATCAGGACTTTCACGATAGAGTAGCCGTATTCCTTCATCGAAGCGTCGAGGCTGTCGCGCAAATCGTTGGCAATCGCGGCCTGATTGAGAAAGGTGTCGTCCAGTTTCATCTTCGGAACGTGGCCCAACACGACGTTATAAACCATGGACTCGATCTGCTTCACGGGATCGGTGAGCTTGTAGTAGGCGGCTTCAACGCCATCGGGAATAACTTTGTACTGAATGGAAACCGGAATTTGCACGAAGACGTTGTCCTGCGTTTTGGTCTCGACCTTCACGTCAAATTGCTGGACCTTCATGCTCATGCGGCGGACGACGACTTCGATATAGGGCGTTTTCCAGTTCAGGCCCGGGCCCGCCACGCGGGCGAATTTGCCGAGCCTCTGCACGATGGCGACTTGTGCCGTCTCGACGGTGAAGAACGAGCCGAGAACGACGCTCAGAACAAAAATCACGACCACAATAAAAAACACAGTGAGGATCAGGCCGGTGGGGCTCATTGGGGGCTCCTTTTGGGCATCATTAGGTGGCGACAATCTAACACGAGGCAGGACTTCGCCGTATCTAATTCCTGCGCAACAAGCATCGAAACAATAGGAAGACTTGTATTCGGGATTGCCAGTCCTCCCAGCCCGAGCCGAAGGGCGCGAGGATTTGTAACGCGTGCGAAACGAGAGGGTAACATGCGAAAAGGAAGTTTTGGAGGATGGGCGATTCTGGCCGGGATATTGGCCGGGTTTGCGGCGGCGCCGAAGCTGGCGTTGTCGCAAAGCGCGGACGACGGGAAAACGCTGAGCATCAGCGGGCAAAGCGGCGAGACTCCGATTCTGCGATTTAAAGGCAAGTCGTATGTCGAAGTCGAAGCGCTGGCCCGATTGACGCACGGAACATTGAGCTTCAACGGAAACCAGACGATCCTGGCCCTTCCAGGAAACACGGCGAACGCGCGAGCGAGAACCGCCGCGAATGCCCCCGAGTTTTCGAAAGAGTTTTTGAAGGCGAGCATCGAGGAGATGGCCGTGATTCGCGAGTGGAGAATCGCAGTCACGGATGCGGTACAAAAAGGATTTCCCGTGACCGATGATTGGATTGCGGCGTATCGGGGACAAGCCGTCACGAATCTCCACCTCGCGTCCGTCGCCGCTCTGACCGACTCGGACCGCAAAGCGTATCAGTTGCTTGCCAATGAATTCGACAACATGAAGAAGCTGAGTGACCGGTTTGTCGCTGCCAACGCGGCGCGAAACTATACTCCTCCGGACTCGTTGAGCAGCGACGCGCTGGATCAAAAGATCTTGGGCTGCGCGCAATCCATCGCGTCGATGGCCGCGAACGGGCAGTTTCTCGACGACGGATCGTGCCACTGAGCGCGCGAACGCGCGACAAATCGTGAATCATTGCACCGTGAATCGTTGCACTGTTTATCTGCATACGAATTGCGCCTTGTGAACGCACTATTTTCGATTGTTTTGGTTGACGGTTGCGCGGCCCGTGTGGGATATACAGGGCCGTGGGTACCCTCTCCTCTTCGCCCTCCAAGCAAGAAAATTTGGCTTTGAGCGCCACTGCGCCCAGTAAAGCTGCGGCGTTCTGGTGGATTGGCACGGCGACCGCGACGGGCGCGATCGTTATGGCCATGGAGCTGACGGCATTTCGTTTGTACGCGCCGTATTTCGGCAACTCGATCTACGTTTGGGGCAGCATGATTTCCGTGGTGATGTTCGCGCTCGCGGCCGGCTACAGCCTGGGCGGATGGATTGCTGATCGAAAACCTACGGACGCCGTTCTCTATTGGATTATTTTTGGAAGCGGCGTTTATCAGCTGGGGATTGTGTTTGCCGTGCGTCCCGTGCTGATGAAGTTGTGGCAGTCGGGCGATTTTGTTGGACCGACGCTCGCGACCGTGATTATTTTCGTGCCGCCGATGGCGACGCTGGCGATGACTTCGCCGTTCGTGGTGCGGTTGCTGGCGCGCGCGGGGCACGTGGGGAGTATGGTAGGCCGCGTTTTTGCTCTCTCGACGGCGGGCAGCATCGCGGGCGTGCTGGGGACAAGTTTTTATCTGGTGCCACAGTTTGGAACGCGAGTGACGATGGAATTGCTGTGCGCGGCGTCGATTGTGATTGGGGCTGCGGGCTTGATGGTGCGCCGAAAGTCGGCGGCGCTGTTGCTCTTGCCCGCTGGACTTGTTTTTGCGGTGCCGATTCCAAAAGCGCCACCGACACTGCTGTGGAGCGGAGATTCCGCGTACAACCGGATCCTGGTGTTCGAGAGCAAGGGGCTGCGCTGGCTGGTGCTGAATGACCCGCGGTTCGCGCAAACATTTGAAAAAGTCGGAAGCGCGAATTCGGGATACTACCTGGACGAATTCGCGCTGGGGCCGGTGATCGTTCCGGCAAAGAATTTGTTGGTGCTGGGAATGGGCGCGGGAGGATCGATTCAAGCGAGCCGGGCGGTAGCGCCGGAGCTCGAGATCGACGCGGTCGAGATCGATCCGAAAGTCGTTTGGGTGGCGCAGAAGTTTTTTGGGCTGCCGGAAAATGACGCGAAGTTGCATGTACACATCGCAGATGCGCGGCCATGGCTCGCGGAACATGGCGCGAAATACGATTTGGTGCATATCGATCTGTTTCAAGGTGGGCCGTATGTGCCATTTTATTTGACGACCAAAGAATTTTTCGAGCTGGTGCGGACCAGGATGACGGAGAGCGGCGCGTTGATGGTGAACGTGCTGGACACGAGTCCTGAGCAGGGGCTGCTGGAAGCGATGGGCGCGACGCTGCGGCAGGTGTTTCCTTCGGTCGAACGGCTTTCGACCGCGAAAGGGAACCACATTTTGTTTGCGTTCACCGAGAAGAGGTCGCTCGCGGACACGGTGGCGCGGTTGAAGCAGGGCGCAGGACCGAGCTGGGTGCAGGCACTGGAAGAAGAGGCTGTGAACCGAATGGTGGAATTTGAGCCGCGAGCAGGAGCGGCGATCTTCACGGATGACCGCGCGCCGATCGAGCAGATGACACGGCGAATGCTGGCGGAATCGAAAAAATAGATTTGCATAGGCGGGGGACAATGACGGGCAAACAGGATCGCAGGAAATTTTTGCAAAGCTCGGCGGCAGCGCTGGCGGTGGGATTTGGGCCAGGAAGAGAGGTGATTATGGGCAGTGAGAATTTCGAGAATCTTCGACCTTTTCGGCCGGAGATTCGCGCCGCCTATAGCGGGCAGAAGTCGTTTGGAAATGAAGGGAAGAAGCCGCTGCGGCTGGGACTGATTATTGGAATTGGGGACGACCCAGACGCGGCGATTGCGAAAATACACGCGCTGGGAATGCCAACCTGCCAGGCTTACGCGGAGAGATTTGACGCGGAGCTCGCGGGGAAATTGGTGAAAGCGCTTGAGAAGTATGGGATTGAGGCGACGTCGATTGTCGTGGGAGGACCGGGGAAGGAAGTGTGGGATTTTTACGGAGGGCCGTTGACGATTGGGCTCGTGCCACGAGAGACGCGTGCGGCGCGCATTGCTCAGATCAAGAAAGCATCGGACTTTGCAAAAGAGTGCGGCGTGCCGGCGGTGCAGACGCATTGCGGATTCATTCCGGAGAATCCGAACGAGCCGCTGTACAAAGAGGTTGTGGCAGCGATGCGCGAGGTCGGGGAGTACTGCAAACGGAACGGGCAGAATTTCCGGTACGAGACGGGACAGGAGACGCCGATCACGCTGCTGCGGGCGATTCTGGACGTGGGGCTGGACAATCAAGGCATCAATTTTGATTTGGCGAACCTGATTTTGTACGGGAAGGCCAATCCGGTGGATGCGATCGAGATTCTCGGGCCGTATGTGCAGGGGATTCATGCGAAGGACGGGCTTTGGCCGACGAATCCGAAGAACTTGGGCGAAGAGGTGCCGATTGGGAAAGGGAAGGTGGATTTCCCGAAGATTATTGCGCGTTTGAAGGAGATGAAGTATCCGGGAGCGGTGACGATTGAGAGAGAGATTTCCGGGCCGCAGCAGATGGAGGATGTGCGCGGAGCGAAGGAGTATTTGGAGAAGTTGATTGGATGACGGGGAAGTGGCGAGTGGCGAGGGACCCTACGCCACCCCGGGTGTTTTTACGAAAGAGTGCGGAAGGTGAAGAAACGATTGGAGATAGCGTTTTGCGCGATGCAAAAGAGTGCGTAAGAGTATGAAAACAAAGGGAGCGTAAGTGGCGTGGAATGATATTGATGTGGACTCTTTTGCGGGGCGTGCGGTGGGCGACGGGAAGGCGAGTCCCGGAATGGGAATGAGAAACTGGCTGCGGACCTAAATTCATATGACATCATAGTACATAACGGACATATTGTCAAGAGAATTATAAGTGGTTTGGGGTGAAGGGTTTAGGGGTACGGTGTCTGGCCAACGGTTCCTGCGGAAGAGGTGTGGGTCTTGTCAGAGGGGGAAGGACCAATCCAAGCTGTTTCTGAAATCAGGTGGCGGGATCGGTCAGGCCGGCGAAGGGGTTGGGCTCGTCGGGCTGGACTCGGACGACCACACGCTTATTCAGCAGCATCTCGATCCAGACTCGAAGGCCGATCACAACGGCCATGCGCACGGGGTGGGACTTCCAGTAGCCTCGGTAGACGCGCGCCACTTCGCTGCGGTCGGTAATGATTTGGGCCGTGCCAGAAATCGCGGGACCGTCCTTGCTCCCCACATAACAGGTGACGCGCGGATTCCTTCGTGCCCGCTTCACTTTGTAAGAATTTCCCGGAGTGAGGAATTCGATCTGTCCGGCAGTCACAATTAGCCAGACCTGAATCTTCTTCAGTTCGCCGGAGGCCTTGTAGGAGCCGAACCACTGGGTGTGACGTTTGAGGGCGCGTTGCAGTTCTGGGGTCATAGGCGGGAATTCTAAGCTTACGGAGAATTAGTGATTTGGACCTCTTTGCGTCGTATCGTACGCTTCTCTCGGGATCGAGTCAAAAGCCGCACCCTCCAAAGAATCGGAGAGTGCGCTACCCCATCGGCCTCCACGCCAGCAGCCAGAGAGATGAAGAAGGAAAAAGATAACGCAGAGACGCAGAGAACGCTGAGATTTCGCAGAGGAAAACGAGGCAGGGCTCTTATTCGGCGGCGGAGGAGAGGCGACGGCGGGCTTCTTCGAGAGAGACGGGCTTGGCTTTGCCTGAGTCTATGTCGGTCATGCCACGCTGAATTTCTTCGTCCCAGGCGGCTTCGACGGCGGGATCGTGCGCTTCGTCGTGACTTTCGATGAGGGAATCAGCGAGGTCAGAGCGTTCCGGGACGGGGAGGGAAAGAGCTTTTTTCAGAAGGTCGGCGGCTTCTTGGGTCATGCGGTGATTGTAACGCGAAATATGCGAAATATGGTCATGAAGGCCCGGCCAGCCGGCGGGCCTACGCGAATAATTGGCGCTGGTGGAGTTGGCCTGGGTCGGGGCGGCGACGTTTCCTTCGGGGTGACAGCTTAGCGCGGCGTGCTTTGGGGATGGCGGGCGGCTGGCCCAAAATGTCGGCTGCATGGGCGGCGACGTTCAGCAGGACAATGTCCGCCATTCGCAGTACGTCGTATCCTCTCGCAAGGGTGCGCATATCGTCTTCCGCAGCGCACTCCCATTCCATGGCGCTAAGTAAAGCTGCTACGCTGCTTGAGCGGTCACGCCGCAAGCTCAGAATTTCGGTGGTGATGCTCATGATGCCCCCGCGGGACCGTTTTGTTCCTTTAGGGCAGAACTACCAATGGTACTTTCGTACTATGCTGGCGGTACTACGGTGTGAATTTCTGAGGGAAAGCGCAGGATCGGCCACCCAACATGCTCATATAGGGAAGTGGCCCACCCTTTGTAGAAAACACAAAGAGTAGGCCACCCCAGAGTTAAGGCGCGGCCACCCGCCGCCGTATGTTTACCCGTGCATGAGTCGAGGCACCTGAGCAACCAGGCTCGGATGCCTCGTCCATTTCAATTGCTCATGCAACTATCACGCTGAAATGCCCGCGTCCCGAAGCAGTTCGTCCTTATACAGGTCGGTAACCGCTCTCCTCACAGCTTGATAGCAGAGAGGGTCGGTCGCGATCTTTTTCGGGGCATAGTCCTTCGAAACGATATGCGGGACATATTGGTCGCAGATTGTTTTTGAGTGTTTCTGCCAGAATTGTATTGGGTCTTTTTTCCACGTCACCTCGCCCGTGGACTTATCGGGGCCGGCTAGGAATCGGAAAGCGGCGAAGAGTGGATATATCCAACCTGCCGGGTAAGAGTATTTCATTTCGCGGCTTAAGAATTGAGATGTTGGCGCGGTCTTTCTGTATTTTTTGTTCCCGCGCTCATATTTCTTCTCGCTATAGATCTGTACTTCGGCAATTTTTCCAAAGTAGCCCGGATAATAATCGGGAAATTGCAGTTGGATGGTGTCGAAGAGTTCGATCAGTGTCGGCAAAATCTTGATCCACCTCTCCAACTCCTGTGGCTCATTTTTCGCATACTCAAGAAACGCATCCAAGCAACGCTCCTTGTGGCCGTACGCGTTGCTTGGTTCCCCGCCCTCCGCCGCAGAGCAGAAGCTTGGAAAGTAGATCATCAAAAGCGCGACAATCTGCTGGGCATCAATTCCGCCATTTTGCCCCTCATGCCAAGATATCTGCGGAAAGTACGCCTCCTTCTGCAAGGCGAGCTTGAGCGCCTCGAAGTGATTTCGGGCATCTGCGAGAGATTTCTTCTTCACCTGTACGCTGGTGTTCCTGGCTTCCTTGATGTCGTTGAGCAGGTCGAGCATTTCACCAGCCGGGACCGAGGCGCCTTTCGTCTGCGGAATGAGTACTTGCATGTTCAGATAGGTTTCGGCCATCCGGGCCGCGGCCTGTTGCTCGTCTAGTGCCTCGCGCCAGACGTTGATTCTGGCGTTCGTGTTGCCGCCGTCTAGAAGTCCGAAGAATTTCTTTTCGTCTTCTGTCTCATCTAGAACGAAGCGCACCCGCTGAGAACGATTGTCAAAGTCAATATCCTTTGCCACGACAGTTACGCCGCGGTTGAGGAGATGGAAGTCCTTCCAATCGTCCTCGAGGGTGTCACGGATTGCTCTTGAGACTTCGGAGGTTAGGTTGGGTTCTCTCGGGTTCGGGCCCAGCCCGAAGTCGTGGGGATACTGGTCTAGCGCGACCACTATTTCCTTGCGCGCCACGCGGCCGCTCGGGTCTTCCAGGTCTCTGAATGAGTGGACCTTGAACCAATCTGTGCATTTCTTGAGTGTCTCTATTTGCATGTGAGTTTTCCTTTTACCCTTTCGGGTGAAAATGTTTCAGGGCCGTCGAAGATCGAGCGGTCCATAGGATGTTCGGGTTTAGAACTACCCTGATGCAAATGGAGGAAAAGAGGCTAGCTGGTGGGCAGCGTACTACGAATCGCTAACAACCTCACGGGGAACCTTGCGATTATCCCGTTTTCAGCAGCCCGGCATCCGCCGAGTGCAACGTATTAAGTATGGGTGACGTTTTACCAGAAGTCAACAGGAATCTGGAATCCGAGAAGTCAATTTCTAGGGGGGAGCGTAGCGCTTCGGATCACTGTGGTTGGGAGTGGACTGGATGAGGCGGATGTGATACAGCGAGGCGTGGGCGGGCGCGACGTACGATCGGGAAAGAGAGTTTTCTGTCATCCTGAGCGGAGCGAAGGATCGCGGCGTGATTGCCGGTTTGGCAGGGAAGAATTTGTGATAGACACGTCGAGTTTTGATTGATGCGACCAAGCCAGGATCCTTCGCTTCGCTCAGGATGACAGACATAGGCGCTCAGGATGACGGCGATCAGGCGGCGCTATTCACAATGAGCTTTAGTGGGGCGCGATCAAGCCAGGGTTCTTCGCTTCGCTCAGGATGACAGACATGGGCGCTCAGGATGACAGACGTTGGGGGCGGCGCCACATAAGTGCGGGCTCGAGATGACAGTGGAGGCGGCGCGTGGCAGAATGCGCGGGTATGGCCGTTTACCACACATATATTCTGTGTTCGGCGACGGGAGTGTTGTACGTTGGCGTCACGAATAATTTGGAGCGGCGAGTATTGGAGCACAAGCAGAAGCTGGTTCGTGGGTTCACGCAAAAATATGACGTGAATCGATTGGTGTGGTTTGAGCCGTTTGGGGATGTGCGTAACGCGATTGCGCGCGAGAAGCAGATTAAGGGGTGGCTCAGGGCGAAGAAACTGGCTTTGATCAAGGCCAGTAATCCGCGGTTCCGGAATTTGAGTGAGGATTTTCGTCGGGGATAACCGCGGTCTGTCGTTCAATAGCAGGAGCGAGGACGAGGATTGTCTTTGATCGCGTCGTGGGTTGCACGGGCGAGATCAAGCCAGGATCCTTCGCTACGCTCAGGATGACACCGGTCCCTGTTGCTAAGGGTTAAGGAGGAATGTGATGACTAGTGACGCGAAGGAACGGAATGCGGTGGGGCGGAGGGAGTTTATTGGTGGGGCGGCGGCGGTGGGAGGGGTGATGTTTATACCGGCGGCGCGGGTGTGGGGATCGGAGGCGAACTCGCAAGTGCGAGTTGGCTTGCTTGGATGTGGGGGCAGAGGGACGGAGGACGCGACCAACCTCTTCGAGACGGGTGGGGCGCGTGTTGTGGCGCTGGCGGATATGTTTCAGGACCAGCTGGATACGGCGCGCGGGGCGTTTGACAAGATGCAGGCGGCTAAGGGTTATGCGGCGATTGATGCGGGGCAGCTTTTTGTGGGGCCGCACGCGTTTGAAAAGATTGCGGCGTCGAAGGAAGTGGACGCGATTGTGATTGCGACGCCGCCTTATTTTCATCCGCAGCATCTTGAGACCGTGGTGGCGGCGGGGAAGCACGTTTATTGCGAGAAGCCGGTGGCGGTGGATGTGCCTGGGGCGCGGAAGGTGCTGGAGATCGGGAAGCGGGCGGAAGGGAAGTTGAGCCTGGACGTGGGATTCCAGATCCGCGATTGTCCCCCGTTCGTGGAGATGGTGAAGCGGATTCACGGCGGGGCGCTGGGGAATATCGTTTGCGGCGAGGCGCACTATTTGTCGGGGTATCTGGACCGGCCGGCGTGGCCGGGCGCGTCGCCGACGGAATGGCGGCTGC
>JBAQJX010000098.1:0-33485 GCA_049641765.1 Candidatus Acidiferrum sp. | reverse complement strand
GTCGGCTTGCGCAGAGAGAAATCTCTCTGGACGTCTGGCCTACGAAGCGAGACCTCTGCACCATTGCAGCTTCTCTCTTTTCATCGCAAAGACTCCTTCAGTGCATTTCTCCCGAAATCCCTCCGCCTTTCTCTCCCCCGCCAACCCCCTCGGCTCCGAATCCTGACTCACGAGCAAGCCTACAACGCCCCGGACTGTCCGCGCACCGCCGCCTAAAGAACTCGAAGGAAAGCAAAGGCTCGCGCAAAAACTGGAACATCGGACAGTCGGGCGATCAAAGGAATTGGCTTGCGAGAGACGTCGTTAGTTTACGCCTGCAGAGCGCCACAAGCTTTGAGTTGGACGAGGGTATGCTGAGGCGGTAATATTGCCTTCATGAAAGCCTCAGAAACGAAGCTACAACGGGTCATCGAAGGCACAAATCAATACGTGGTCCCGTTGTTCCAACGAAAATATAGCTGGGATAGCAAAGAATGGAGCACACTTTGGGATGACCTGGTGGAGCTTTACGAGGAAGAAAAGCCACGAAGTCACTTTATCGGCTCGATTGTCACGATGCCCACACAATCCGTACCCGAAGGCGTTGCCAAGTTTCTTTTGATCGACGGGCAACAACGATTCACCACGATCTTAATTCTATTATCGGTATTGCGAGATAAGGCCAGGACATCCCCGAGTAATACACTTGCTGACGAAATTGAGCAGACGTTGCTCAAGAATCCGTTCAAGCAAGGTAACGACGCCTTTAAGCTGCTCCCCACACAAGGAGACCGCGAGTCGTTTCTGTCTATCATAAAAAATGAAACTGTCTCATCGGATGATCAAATCGCCCGCGCCTACAAGTTTTTCGAACGCAAAATTCGGGCAAACCAGATCCCTGATCTTGAAAAGTTGAAGCAGATCATCGTCAGCCAGCTAGTGCTAGTCAGCATCGTACTCGACCGGGACGATAACCCCCACCTCGTTTTTGAAAGTTTGAACGCGAAAGGGCGTGCTCTATCCCAAGCCGACCTCATACGAAACTACTTTTTCATGAAAATTCACGTAGACGAACAAGAGCGCCTGTACGGGATGTACTGGGCCCCGATGCAAGATCGATTGGGAGATAACCTGACCGAATGTATTCGCCATTTCCTGCTCAAAGACGGAGGCAGGATCAAACAGGGGGAAGTATACTTCGCTTTGAAAGAACGCGCGGACGGCAAGTCTCCGGAGCAAGTTGTACGATACCTGCAAGAAATCACTCGTTTCGCTGAGTATTATGCAAAGCTCCTCCATCCTGAGTTGGAGCCAAGCGCCCTAGTCAGCAGCCAAATGCACCTTATTAATCGCGTCGAGATTACTACTGCCTATCCATTTCTCTTAAATATTTATAATGACTACGCTGGGGGGAAGATTTCCGAGAGCGAATTCGCTGAAGTCCTGCGCGTTTTGGAGAACTTTATGATTCGCCGTTTTGTGTGCAGCGTCCCGACCAATGCTCTGAACAAAGTATTCCCCGCACTCTACGCCCAGGTGAGTCAGAATGCTTCGGTAGTTGCCGGACTCAAGGACGCATTGCGGACGAAAAACTACCCTCGTGATGCAGAGTTTCGAGAGCGGTTCGTCTCATCCAAGCTCTATGGCAGCGGCGACCGAACTGAGAAAACAAAGATCATTCTCGAGCGTTTGGAAGAATCATTCGAACATTTGGAGCCGGTTCCATTCTCAAGTTTGCAGATTGAACATGTCATGCCCCAAACTCTCACCGACTCGTGGAAAGCGGCGCTCGGGGACAATTGGGAGACCGTTCACGATTTATTGCTCCATACGATCGGAAACCTCACGCTGACTGGTTACAACGCGCCACTATCGAATGACGACTACGCTCGGAAACGCGCCATTCTGCTAAAGAGCCATCTCGAATTAAATAAATACTTTAAAACAGTTGTTGGATGGAATGAGCAAGCCATTCGACAACGTGCTGAGGCCATGGTCGATAGGGCGCTGAAGGTGTGGGGCTATTTTGGGCAGGAACAGATCGAATCTCAATCGGCACCTCATGGCGTAAGAGGGACGACCCCAAGTGCCGTGGTTATCCTAGGACAGAGCTTCTCGGTATCTACTTGGCGCGAGGTCAACCAAATCACCTTAGAAAAAATTTGCGAGTTGGATCACGAGCGCTTCGAGAATATCCTTGCCCAGTTTCCAAAGCTTGTTGGCCGCGACCCAGCCAAATTTCGAACTAGTCGGCAACTATCGAACGGCGCATTTATGGAAACGAATCTGGGGGCCGAGTCCATACATAGGTTTTGTCTTCAGGCTGCTGAGGCTAGCGGACTATCCTCAGACGACTGGCGCGTCGAATACGCACCACCCAGAAACGACGGATGAATTGTACCTAGCGAGAGATCCGGCCTTCATCTTCTGATATCTCCGTTCCCATCAGTTCTCGCGGCCCCTCCAGATACCCCGAGTTTAGGTCTAAAATCTCTACTTCCCACACACCACGCACTCCCCATTCCGTCTCATCAAACTCCCAATTTCCCGCCAACTCCTTCTATCCATTCCACTTGCGTGTCTCACGTTCGAATGATAAAACTACAGTACTGTACCTTGCCAGTAATGCGGATCCATGCTATCGTTCCCCGTGTTCTCGTCGTCACATGCATCTCTGTCCAAACCCGCCCCGCTCGCTTTCCGCCACAAAATCTGGTGTCCTATAATATCTCCAGCAACCCCTTTAGAATCAATACTTCCAAGACCCTCTGCAAGTGTTCATTTCAAACCGCTTACTGCCATTCGCTTTCCTTTAGAATCAACACTTCCAAAAAAACCTAGGGGGAGGGGTCAGTTATTGTTAACTAGATCTTCTTCCACCGATCACGGGTCACAAGCCACCACTCACCGGCTTCTCCGCCGGCAATCCCGTGAACCGGATCCCGGCACTATGCACTTTGTACCGGATGTTGATCCCCACCAGCAGCGCCGTGAGCGATTCCACGATCCGCGCGTTTTCCAGCTTGCCGCCATTCAGCGCGCGCGCCCCACGTATCTTTCCCGCCAGTTCGGACGCAACCTGCTTGGCTCGCTCGTCGTCGCTGCACACCAAAATGTCGCAGTCGACATCCTCCTCTTTTGCGAGCAGCTCCGCGCCAAGATTTTGAAACGCCGCCGCCAAACTAACCCCGGAAGGCAGCAACTCTCTCGCTTGCTCCGCAGCCGAGCCTTGCCACACGCCAAGCATCCGCGTTGCAGCTCCGCCCACCGTCGCAGCGAGCGGCACCGTCGTATCAATCACCACGGTTCCCGGCTTCCAAACGCTTTTCAATTGTTTCAGCAGCGCGGCGTGGCCGGAGAAGGGAACTGTCAGCACCACCACCTCGCATTGGGAGGCAGCCGTCGCGTTATCCGTTCCTTCGATTTTCGCGGAGCCGCCAATGCGCGCCCGCAGTTGAGCGGCAGTCTCCGCAGCGCGCTGCGCAGCGCGCGAGCCGATCACGATCTCTTCGCCGGCCAGCGCCCAACGATACGCCAGCCCCGAGCCTTCCGGCCCGGTCCCGCCAAGAATGCCAATTTTTCTGCTCATCGCGAGTCTGCTCCGCCCTGTAGTTGTTCCGCGTATTCACGCCGCATGCCGCCGTATTTGCCGTCGCGGCTGCTGCCATCCTTCGCCTCTGGTACGATGAACGTATCGTTTTCCGGGCGCGAAAGACCGGCGAGAGCAAACGATACCACGCTATCCGGCGGGCCCATGACGGAAACTCCCAACCGATCTGCATTCAAGCTATCTCTCGATGATCTCAACGCAAACTCGCCTCGCGAATTTCGCGCGCTGCTCCTGCCTATCAAGGATTTGCGCAACGCGAAGCAGAGGCTCATCGGAGTGCTGGCGCCCGAAGAGCGCTTCGCCTTGGCGCAAGCGATGCTCGAAGACACGGTTCGCGCGCTGCGTGGCGTGCAAAGCGCGCAAAAAATATTCGTCGTCACCAGCTACGAACCGGCAATGGAAATCGCCGCGAAATATGGCTGGGAAATTCTCCGCGAACAAAATCAGATTTCCGAAAGCGCATCCGTCGACTTCGCTTCGCGTCTTTGCGCCGAGCGCGGCGTCACCGCGCTGCTGCGTCTGCCGCTCGATCTTCCGCTCGTGCAATCGGCCGACGTCGACGAACTTTTGACAGCGGAATTCACCGCGCCCGCAACCGTCATGGTGCCCTCGCGCGACGGCACCGGCACGAACGCCATCTTGCGCACGCCGCCCGCGCTTTTTCCTTCGCATTTCGGGCCAGACAGTTTTGCCAAACATCGTGCCGAAGCCGAGCGCGCTGGCGCGGCAATTTTCGTCAGAAGAAATGCGCGTCTCGAAATGGATGTGGACGACGAAAGCGATCTGCGCGCTCTGCTTTGCCACGACCTTACGCGCACCGCAACGGGGAAGTGGCTCGAGGAAAGCGGCGTCGCTTCCCGCTTTCGCGATCGCGCAATGTCCGCCGAATCGCCGGGCTGAAGTGGAGGTGATGTACGTTGCTAGTGCGCGTTCTTAACGTAGGGTCGTGACGACGTGATGCCTTTTCCTTCGGTCACCACGATGGTTTGCCCTGCGCCAACATTCGATAGGCGATCGGCTTGTCCGCTGGGCCACAAAATCTCGACGCGATCGGCTTTTTCACGCTGGCCGAGCCCGAACGTCAAAACGAGTTCGCTCGCCGAAAGATAGCTCGAGCCGCTGCGCATCATTTGCGATTGCGTTCCGCCGCCAGCCGTGACGCGCACCTTGGCGCCGATTCCGTCGCGATCGGATTTGGTTCCGACAAGCTTCACGCGCAAGCTATGATTCGCGGCTTCGCCGGAGGCTTCGTTGCGGAACAGCGCAGCCGGCCCGCCGTTCGTGGCCATGAGAATGTCGAGCCTGCCGTCGTTGTAAACATCCGCGTAAGCGGCGCCGCGCGCCACGCGCGGAGAATCAAAGGCCGCGCCCATGGACTTCGTGACCTCCACGAATTTTCCGTCGCCGAGATTACGGAAAAGATGCGGCGGCATCGCGTACTTTACGTTGGCCTGCACGTGCTGGATGTCCGGATCGATGTGGCCGTTGGCGACGAAAATATCGGGCCAGCCGTCGAGGTCGTAGTCGAAGAAAAAGCAGCCGAAGCCGAGCGTGAGCAAAGTGTCGCGCCCGATCTCCGATTGCGGCGCTTCATCGACGAAAAGTCCCGAGCCTTCGTTGTGGTAAAGCGAGAGCATCTGGTTCGCGAAATTCGTAATCAGAATGCTCGGATGGCCGGAGCGATCGTAGTCGGCCGCGTCAACGCCCATGCCCGCGCGAGCAACGCCGTCTTCGCTGAAAGCCACGCCGGCGAGCACGGCTTTTTCGGTGAACGTGCCGTTGCCGTTGTTGCGATAAAGCTTGTTGGGTTGCGTGTCATTCGAGAGGAGCAGGTCGGGCCAGCCGTCGCCGTCGTAATCGAGGACGGCGATGCCAAGCGTTTTGGAAGTGGGGTCGCCGAGCCCGGCTTTTTGCGTGGCGTCCTCGAATGTGCCGTCGCCGCGATTGTGCCAGAGGCGCACGGAAGTGCCTTTGTACGATTCCGGTGTGCAATACGATTTGCTCTTTCCGTCGAGCGTGCAATAGAGATCCGTTTCGGGGCTCCACTGCACGTAATTGGCGACGACGAGATCGAGCTTGCCGTCCTTGTCGTAATCGACCCAGGCGGCGCCCGTGCTGAATTCCTTCACGCCGCCGAGTCCCGCTTTTTGCGTGACGTCGGTGAAAGTTCCGTTTCCGTTGTTGTGAAAGAGATGATTTTGTCCGTAAGCGGTCACGAACAGATCGTCGTAGCCGTCGTTGTCGTAGTCGCCGACGGCAACGCCCATGCCGTACATTTCGACGGAATCAAGTCCCGCTTTGTGCGTGACGTCGGTGAAGGTGCCGTCCTGATTGTTGTGATAGAGCTTCGGCGTGGAGTGCTTGTCGCCGTGGCCCGGCCAATCCATGCCGTTGACGAGGAAAATATCGGGCCAGCCATCGTTGTCGTAATCGATGAAAGCGACGCCGGGGCCGAGCGTTTCCGGCAAATATTTTTTCCCGAACGCGCCGTTATTGTGCATGAAGCGGATTCCGGCCTGGCGCGTAACGTCGCTAAACGAAATGCCCGAAGCAGCCGCGGGAGAAGTGGCCGCCGAACCTGTTCCATTGAATGCTGCGACAAAAAAGATAATGGCCAAGCCGAGCGCAGCCGCCGCGAGTTTATTCACTTAGCCGTCCCGCTCGGGTCGCGGCCCACGCCGAGCGCATCGGCTACTCGATTGATGTAGTTGAACCAGGACGCGATCAATGTAATCTGCAAAATGCCGCGATCATCGAAGCCGACGGCGCGCAATTTATCGTGATCTTCCGGCCAGATTTTCGTGGCATCCTTCGTAAGCTGCACGACGAAGTCCAGCATGACGCGTTCCTGCTCCGTAATCGGCGCGGTGCGATAGTCCTTCTTCAGCGCTTCGACCATCTGCTCATCCAAAGTCGCCCTACGCAGAAACTCTGCGTGAGACTCGATTCAATAGTGGCACCGGTTGGTGACCGAAACCATGGTGGCGATCATTTCGTGCTGCCGGCGCTTGAGTGGAAGATCGGGCGACATCATCGCGCCGAAAGCGCTGAACGAGTGATAGAGCACGTCGGGAAACAGCGAGTGCGAACCGACGATGCTGGATTCGACGCCGGCGAAGACCGAAGGCACGGGCGTGGCGTATTCGGCGGGGTAGAGCTTGCGTTCCGCCTCGATGGCTTTTTTCAATTGCTCATCGTCTTCCATTCGAACTGTTTTGATCCACGTCATACGAGGTGTCTCCTAAAGATTTCTTGCAAAGAAATTAGCGCGAGCCGCCGCCAGCGCTTCCGGTGGTTTCCATTTTCGCTCCGATCCGCGCGGACGTTTGCCGCGCAGACGGTTTGCGAACTTGTGCGGACTTCTTCGACGCGTCCGGGCCTAGCGGAACGGACACATGTTCATGAATCAACTGGCGCTCGTTGTTGTCGTCCGGATGGGACTGGCGGTACGAGCCGGTGATCGCTTGCGAAGCTTCGTCCGCTTTGAAGCGCAGATAGCGGATGCGGTGCGCGTTGGCCATAGCCTCGTTGCCGAGGCCGTTGTAGCAGAGCATCAAGTTGTAATTCGCCTGCAAATCCTCGGGATCGACGGCCAACGTTCGCTGAAATGTTTTCACGGCATCGGCATAGCGTTTTTGAAGGAAGAGGATGCGGCCGAGTTCGTTGATGACCACGCGGTCGCTGGGATATTGCGCGAGGACGATTTGCAAGTAGCGCTTGGCGTCTTCGTATTTGCCCTCCTGGCGCAGGACGCGCGCGTAGAAATAGTTGGCGCGCGCAAGTTGTGGATTGATGGCCAGTGCTTTCTCCAGGACTTTGCCTGCGCCTTCGGTGTCTCCTTCCTGAACGAGGCAGCGGCCGATGTTCACCCAGCCGTCGACGTTTTTCGGGTCGATTTCGGTGATCTTTTCGAATGCCGCGGCGGCACCTTTCAGATCGCCCTGCAAGAGCAGACCAATGCCGTAATCGTTCCAGCGCGTCCAGTCTTCTTTTTCGAGAGCGACAAGGGGCTTCGGTTCCGGCGCGGTTTTTGAAAGAACGCGCATGCTCTTGGTGTCTTGTGCCATAACGATGATGGGGAGATTCGGAGTATATTTTTCTTTTCCAGCGACTAGAGGAAGAGTTTCGCCGAAGAGCATTTTTCTGTCGTCGTAATCGTTGGCGAACTTGGCCTGCGGCTGGCTGGTGTCTTCCTTTCCAGCGTAGGCAAACTGCGTGTTCCACCACATAAATTTCCGGTAGTTCAGTTTGGCGTGGAGCGTGATTTTGTCGCCGGCCGAATCGGGAATGTGCAGGCGGAAGTGCGCGGTGTCGGCCGCGCCAGGCGGAATCAGGTGAGTGTACATCGTTGCGCGCGTGGACCAAGCATTGCGTTTGTTGATGGGATTGCCGTGCTCATCGATTTGCAGAGACTTGTAGAAGTGCGCGCCCTTTTCGACGGGACCTTTGCCATCGTCTTCGACTTTGCCGCTCCAGAAAATCGTCTGGCCTTTGTCGTCGACAGCTTGCAGTTCGAGCCAGACATCGAAGGCATCGATCGTGCCGCCGGGGAAGAAGTGGCCGACTTTTTTCGTTCGAACGACGACATCGACGCGGACATCATCGCCGCGGCGCACAGCCGTATCGACGCGACCGATGGGCGCGGTGATTGGCCGGACTTCGCCCGCTTCGCCAATGGGCATGGTTGATTCAGCTTCCTCGCCGACGGCGAACGTGGTGGAGAGTTCCGGCTGCATGGCGCTGGCGGCCGCGGGAGATTTCAGCTCTTTCCCTTCAGGCGAGACGGCGAAAATGTCCACGCTCAATTGGCCGTCTTGCATAAAACGCTGGCTCGTTTCGAGCTGTGCCTGGTCTTCATTCGCGGTGGGAATGGCGGTGTTGGCGCCCGGGAAGCGATGCGAATGGACGTAGCCGCCCACGTTGCCGGCGTCATTCGAACGAACGAGCGGCATGTGGCAATCCGCGCACATTTGAGGTTGAGGCGGATAGTAGAAGGAGCGAGCGCCTTCCCCGGAAACGCCGCTGGCCTGCCAGTTGTCGTACTCATTGAAACCGCGCACCCAGCGATAGTGATTGACGGGGACATCGAGGTGCACCTTGTGGCAGGCGGAGCAAAATTCGGCGGTCTGATTGCGCATGAAAGGTTTGAGGAACGTGCGGCGGTGCGGCTCGGGATTCAGATTCACGACAAAGTCATGGAGGTTGCGAATGATGGGATTATCGCTGGCGGCGAGCGCGTGCATTTTCGGATATTCGAGGAGGTAGTCGCCCTGACCCATGGTGCTCTTCACGTGCACGATGCTGTGGCACATGAGGCAGCTCAGGCCGGCATTGGCGGCGGGAGTGTTTTCAATTTCGCGAACGGGACGGTCGAACATGCCGCTATAGAGAAGAGCGGGATCGTGGCAGCCGGCGCACCATTTGGAAGGCTTGATGCCGACCACGTCCTGCATGTACTCGATGCTTCGCCGATACCACTGATTATTGAAGGAAGAGTTGTGGTGCATGGAGCTGTACCACTGGTTGTAAATATCCTGGTGGCAGCGCTCGCAAGCTTCCGACTGCATGAAATATTTCGCGGGGATATCGACGCCGCCCTTGGTCTGGCCGGAGCTGGGGAAGAACTTACCCAGCGGACCGTCGCCTTCGCCGTCCATATTCGCGGGAGAGATGGGCGGGTTAGCAATGCGGAAGGCGTTGTTCCATGCGTAGGTGCGATACCACCAAGCGCCAGCGGAAATTGCGACGACGACGATGACCAAAGCCGCGGAGCGCAGGACCTGTTGAAAGGCTCCGACGCCCAGGGAGCCGCGCGAAGCCAGCCAGGAACCCGCGAGGAAGAGCACGCCCAGGATGCAGACAAAGATGTGGGCGTAGAGGAGCTTCTTCATCGGGAGCGATGTGCCCGTAAAGACCAGGATGATGCCTATGACTGCGCCAACAGCGAGAAACGTCCAACCAATGCGTGCAGCAGGAGCGCTGCCGCGCAGCAACTTCACGAAGAACGGTAAAAGGAGGATGGCTAGAACGATTCCGGCCGCAAGATGAAAAAAAATAAGAGCGATGTAAGGAAGATTGGCGGCAGGAAATCCATACAAAAGGACAGCGCTCGCAGCCAAAGCTATCACGCTGCGTGAACGCCACTGGCCTATCGAGAATTTCGCCATTGGGCCCGTTCATTCTCGCAAACTCACCGCCGTAAAGAAAGGCGACCGGATGCTGTGCGGGCATCCGGTCGCGGGTGCTCTGGGGTGCCTCCACGTTGCCAAAAACTTGTTTGGTGGGAAGCAGTTGCTTGTTGTGCGTTTTATAGCGAGGCGGGAGAAAAGAGGCAATAATGCAAAACGATTAGAGGGCGATTTATTTTGTAATCCGTTTGTTTTCAATGATTTCGTAGGATTTTCCGGTAGCTAAATCCTTGTATTCTTCGGTTCGACCGCTGGGCCAGCCGATGGTCACGCGGGGGATGGAGTCGTTTTTGCCGACGCCGAAGGTGACGGGCAGCTCGGATTGAGAGAGATAGCTCGAGCCGCCGTGGACGATTCTGGACTGAGACTGCGCGCCGCGTGAGCTGTCAGCGTCGTGGAAAATACGAACGGTGGCGCCGAGGGCGTCGCGATTCGATTTGGTACCGACGAGATGAAAGCGAATGCTGCGATTTCCGTTGGAGAGATCGTTGCGATAGAGATACGCGGGACCGTTGTTGGTGGTGATGAGCAAATCGAGGTCGCCATCGCGATCGAAATCGGCGTAAGCGAGGCCGCGACCGACGATGGGAGTAGCAAAACCGCCGCCGAGTTCAGCGGCGACGTCTCGAAATTTTCCGGAACCGGAGTTCAAGAAGAGTTGCGGAGGCTGGGCATAGCCGACATTGCCGCGAATGTTGCGCACGGTTTCGTCGATGTGACCATTGGCGACGGCGAGATCGAGCCAGCCGTCGAGATTGGCGTCGAAGAAAGCGCAGCCGAAGCCGAGCGTGCTGCGGGACGCAGCGCCGAGACCGGCTGGAAGCGCGATGTCGTCGAAGGTGGCCGCACCGGAAGGTGAAGCGCCAGCGGAACGATAGAGGCCAATCATTTCGTTATCGAAATTTGTGATGGCGACGCCGGGCTTGCCGGAATTTTCAAAATCGCCGGTGTCAATGCCCATGCCAGCGCGTGCTTTACCTTCGTTGCTGAAAGCAAGACCAGCATCGACGCCGACCTCCTTGAATTTTCCGTTGCGCAGATTTTTATAGAGCTTGTTGGGCTGCGTGTCGTTGGCGACGAGGAGATCGGGCCAGCCGTCTTGATCGTAATCGAACATGGCGACGCCGAGCGATTTGGAGCTGCTATCGAAAATGCCGCTGGAAGCGGTGACATCCTCGAACGTGCCGTTGCCGCGATTGTGGAAGAGCCAGCAGGTATCGCCGCGGTAGGCTTCAGGCGTGCAATAGGATTTGTGAGTGCCATCGAGGCTGCAAAAAACGTCGGTCTCGGGAGACCAGCGGACATAGTTGCAGACGAAGAGGTCGAGCAAACCGTCGCGGTCGTAGTCGAACCACAAAGCGGACGTGCTCAAGCCATGATGCCCAAGGAGGCCGCTGGTTTTAGTTTCGTCGACAAAGGTGCCTTTGCCGGTGTTGCGGAAGAGGCGGCTCTGGCCCACGCAACTGATGAAAATGTCGGGGAAGCCGTCGTTGTTGTAGTCACCGGCGGCGACGCCCATGCCGTATAGCTCGACGTCGAGACCGGCGGCCTTGGTGACGTCGGTGAAGGTGCCGTTGCGATTGTTGCGATAGAGCTTGAGCGTGGTGCGCTGCTTGCGATGGCTGGGCCAGTCCATGCCGTTGATGAGGAGAATGTCCTGCCAGCCGTCGCGATCGTAGTCGAAGAAGGCGCAGCCCGAGCCGAGCGTTTCCGGGAGAAGCTTTCCGCCGTAAGCACCGCTATTGTGCTGAAACTCGATGCCCGCAGCGGCGGTTATGTTCGCGAAACGGAATCCTGGATCGGCGGCTTGCGCGAAAAGGCCCGGCGGCGTGAATGCCGCACCGAGGCCCGCCGCACATGCGCTCTGAATGAATGCACGACGCCTCAAGGGATGCTCACCAGGCCGTTGCGAATTGCGTAGACAACAAGCTCAGCGGTTTTGTGAATTCCGAGCGCGTCCATGATGTTGGCGCGGTGCACGGAGACGGTGTTGGCGCTGAGATCGAGTTCGGCGGCAATTTCCTTATTGGATTTGCCGGCGACGATGCGTTGGAGCACTTCGAGCTCGCGAGGAGTGAGGCCGCCTTCGCGTTCGCCTTTGAGAGCAGCGGGACGCGCGAGTTGCGGGTCGAGCACTTTTTCGCCGCTGGCGGCGCGGCGGACGGCGTTGACGAGGTCGAGGTCGATGGCGTTTTTCAGAATGTAGCCACGAGCGCCGGCATCGAGCGCCTGGCGAACGAGCGTATCTTCCGAGTGCATGCTGAGCATGAGGATGGCGACGCCGGGACGAGACTCGAGAATTTTGCGCGTGGCTTCGAGGCCATTCATGCCGGGAAGAGCGCAGTCCATGACAATGACGGAAGGAAGCGCCTTCGCGGCCAGCCGCACGGCTTCTTCGCCGTCGCTGGCTTCGCCGACGACTTCGATCGCAGGGTCGTCTTCGAGAATACGGCGGAAGCCGCGGCGCACGAGCGCGTGATCGTCAACGAGCAAAACCTTGAGCTTATCCTTCATGCGCCTCTACCTTTTGCCGTTCGATGCGAAGGCGAACCAGAGTGCCGCCAGCGGAGGGCTGCGAAAACTGCAAGCTGCCGCCGATCAGCTCCGCACGCTCGCGCATGGCGACCAAACCGATGCCACGGCCATTATTGCCAGGGATGATGCCTTTGCCGTGGTCTTCGACCTCGAGTTCGAGAGACTCGGGAGAAAATTTCAAACGCACCCAAGCTTCGCGGGCGCCGGAATGGCGGCTGATATTGTTCAGCGCTTCCTGCAAGACGCGGTAGACGTGAACGCTGGCGGCGCCATCGAGCGGAAAAACGGCACCGAGTTTTTCGTAGTGCAGCACAAGGGCGGCCTGGCGCTCCACGGTGGGAATATACCAGTCCAATGCACTGACGAGGCCAGCTTCTTCGAGAAGGACGGGATGAAGCGCCTGCGAGAGGCTGCGAATGTTGTCGAGTGTGGACTGCGCGATTTCGCGGACTTCCTGGACTTCTTCGCGAACTTTCGAGCCTTCCGGAAGATGGTTTCCCGCGCGGCCAAGAAGTGAGCCGATGGCGGTGAGCACCTGGCCAAATTCGTCATGAAGCTCGCGCGAGATGTGGCGAAGAGTCGCTTCCTGAGTGGAGATAAGTTTCTGCGCGAGTTCGCTGCGCTGCTCGGAAAGTGCGGCGAGCTTGGCGAAAATGATGCGATTGGTGCGGATGAGGTAGAGGCTGGTGAGCACGATAGCGATGAGCGTGGCGCCGAGGAAGAGATAGAGCTGGCGCTGGACACCATCGTAGATTGCCGCGATGCGAGCAGCGGCCTGCTGTTCGCCCTCGTTGTTTTGCACGAGCAATCTCGAGACGGCAGTGCTGAGAGACTCGAGGCGGGCCTGAAGCGTGAGGCGAATTTGCTCACGCGCTTCCGAGTCCTGGCCCTGCGCCGCGAGCGCGAACATACGATTCATGGCATCCCAAAATTGCGAGACGGACTGGCTGAGAAATTTGCTCTGCTCAGGCGTGCGATTCGCGCCGGCGAGCTGCTCTTCAACGCGCAGAGCGACGTCAAGATCTTCGCGGATGCGATCGAACTGCGCGGACCAGGCGGTGAGGGGATAAGGCTGGCTAGCGTCCAGCATGTCGCGCATGGCGAGGCCCGCGGAATTGAGATCGTTTTGCACGCGGAGGAGTTGAAGAGAGTCCTTGCGGTTGCGGTCGACCATCTCGCTTTGGAGTTTGCGAAGGCCGGAAAGCTGCACACGGATGTAGAAGGAATAGGCGACAACGGCAGCGAGCGTGATGATGAGGCCGAGCAAAAGGCCGGTGGTGGGCGAGCGCTGAGCAGACGTTGGCACGAGGATGAGAATACCTCAAGCGACGGCTTGGCGGCGCACGAGGAGAAGGAGAAAAATCATGACGACGGCCGAGATGAGCGGAACGAGAAGGCCGACGCGCAGGCCGCCTGCGCGGGCGGAGACGAATCCTACGAACAAGGGAACGCCGGAGGAACCGAGCGAGGACATAGAAAACATCACGCCGCTGACGCGGCCGCCTTTGGAGCCGTACCAACTGGAGAGCCAGGCGACGAGCACGGGGAAAATGGTGGCGCAGCCGAGACCAGCGAGCGCAAGGCTGACGAACGCCGTGAGCTGACGGCCCGCGAGGACGAAAATCGTATTCCCCGCGATGACCACGAAAAGCGCGGTCATCACGAGGCGGTATTCGCGGACGCGCGAAAGAATGAGCGGGGCCAGGCCGCGACCGGCAAGGAGACCGCCGTAAAAAAACATGGGTGCGAGAGTGGAAATGCCGATTGCGCCTGTGCCGAGACGCTTCGCGAAGGCGGCGGACCAGAAGCCGAAGCTGGACTCGAGGCCAACATAGAGAAAAAAGAGCGCGGCGAGGACGATGGTAGTGAGTAGACCGACGCGAGCGGCGACGACGTTGGACGAGGAGGAGGCGGGAGCCGCGTGCTTGCTTTCGGGGAAGGTTGAGAAGAGAAACAGGAACGCCAGGAGCGCGCCGAGTGCGGCGAAGGAGAAGAGTAGTTGAGGGAGCAGATGACTTTTTAGAGCAAGCAGGACCAGGGGCGAGCAGGAGACGGCTCCTGCTCCCCAGGCGAAATTCACCAGACTGACGAGAGAAGCGCTGCGTGCACCGCCGATTTCCGCGACGGTGAGATTTGTGGGAGGGACGACGAGGCCATAACCGACGCCCAATGCCGCGAGGGCGAAGTAGGCGAGCGTCAAGGTTGGAGCGTTGACGGTGGCGAGACCGGCGGCGATCAGGATGAAACCGAGGACGAGCGAGGTGCGCGTGCCCAAGTAGTGCGTGATGAGGCTCGAAAGCCAGACGCCGGCAAGCGAGCCGCCAAATTGAACGGCGGATAGAACGCCGGCCTGGGAGTCCGAGAGAGACCAGCGCGTGATGAACACGGGAAGCATCGGGCCGACGACGGTGATTTCGACGCCGGTGAGGACGAAGCCGGCGAAGAGAAGGACAAGCAAATAGCGCTGGCGCGATGCGGCGTCGATGGCGATGGCTTGGGTGCTCACGGGTTGCCAACTATTTTGCAGGACGGGCGGGCTGCGGGCAACTCGTGGTTTGCGGACGCGATTTGGCGGCGTTCGCTCGATTGCGACGGATACAATCGTTCGCGTGTCAGGGATCGGTCCTTTCTGGCTGTTGATTTGGAGCGCCCCAACGGGCGATGCGATAGTATGGGCGGCTCTGATGCCATCTTGTTAGTGCGTGGTTGGATGTTTGGAAGGGGCGATTCGGGACATTTTCTATGATTGAGGTTGGACTGATCGGATTTGGGCTTGCAGGGCGCTCGTTTCACGCGCCGGTGATTCGGGCCGTGCCGGGATTGCGGCTTGCCGCTATTTTGCAGCGCAGCGGCAACGAGGCTGCCGAGAAATATCCGGATGTGCGCATCG
Source organism: Candidatus Acidiferrum sp. (assembly GCA_049641765.1). Taxonomy (GTDB): domain Bacteria; phylum Acidobacteriota; class Terriglobia; order Acidiferrales; family UBA7541; genus Acidiferrum. The sequence goes on along the minus strand of JBAQJX010000098.1, from coordinate 18,283 downwards.
TGCGGACGGTGGACGAGTTCCTTTCCATTCGCGAGATTCGGCTTGTCGTGATTGCGACGCCCAATGATTCGCACTATTCGCTCGCGCATGCGTGCCTGGCTGCTGGACGCAATGTGCTAGTCGACAAACCGTTCACGACGACGTTCGAAGAGGCCGCTGCTCTGGTGGAATTTGCGAAGGAGCAGGGGCGGCTGCTGACGGTTTATCAAAACCGCCGCTACGACGGAGACTTTCAAGCGCTCGTAAAGCTCGTTGCGAGCGGCGCGCTTGGCCGCGTTGTGCGATTCGAATCGAACTACGACCGTTTTCGGCCACAGCTTCGTCCCGGCGCGTGGCGAGAACGGTCGGGTCCTGGCACGGGCATATTTTTCGACCTCGCGCCGCACTTGATCGATCACGCGCTTGTGCTTTTCGGAATGCCGGAAGCGATCACGGCGGATATTCGTATGGAACGCGAAGGCGCGGCGGCGGATGACGCGTTCGACCTCGCTTTTCACTATCGCGCCGGCTTGCGCGCGGATTTGCGTTCCTCGATATTGGCGGCTACAGCGCGGCCACGTTTTCTACTGCATGGAACGCAAGGCGCGTTCTTCAAGCAGACATTCGATCCACAGGAAAATAATTTGCGGCACGGCCATATACCAACCGACACGGCGTGGGGAGCGGAGCCGGAGGAAGACTGGGGCGTTTTGACACTTTCCGAAAATGGCGCTCTCACGCAACGGCGCATCACGCCGGCGAATTGCGATTTTCGCGATTTCTACGCAAATCTGCGGGATGCCATCCTTGGCAAAGCGGCGCTGGCCGTGACTCCCGAGTGGGCCCTGGACGTGATGCGGCTGCTGGAATTGGCCCGCAAGAGCAGCGACGAACGACGAACGCTTCGTGTGCCGGTAACAACTTGAGCATCCGCTGAGCTCGGGCCGCCGTTAATCATCAACGGCCAGAATTGCACGGGCATGGCTGAGGTCTCGCGTATAATCGAAGGAAGAGCAAGAGAGGAGCGATGCCGTGGCTGCAGCCGTTGAACTGGCACCCTCGATCCTGTCCGCAAATTTCGCGCAGTTGGGCGCCGAAGCGAAAGCCGCGCTCGAAGGCGGCGGCACGGTTTTGCACCTCGACGTGATGGATGGGCACTTTGTGCCAAACCTCACGATTGGACCGCCGGTTGTTGCTTCGCTTCGAAAGGCCTTGCCTGACGCGACGTTCGATTGCCATTTGATGATCGAAAATCCGGACGAGTTCATTTCCGCTTTTGCGGAAGCAGGCGCGAACTGGATCTCCGTTCATCAAGAAGCTTGCGTCCACCTGGACCGAACGCTTCATCTGATTGCTTCGCATGGATGCAAGCCGGGCGTGGTGATCAACCCAGCGACTCCGGTGCACATGCTCGACGACGTTCTGGACATCGTCCATCACGTGTTGATCATGTCGGTCAACCCTGGGTTTGGCGCGCAGCACTTCATCGTCAACTCACTCAAGAAGGTTTCAACTCTGGCGCGCATTCGCGAATCGCGCGGATTGCAATTCCGCATTGAGATTGACGGTGGCGTGGCGCTCGATACGGTCGGGGACATCGTTCGCGCGGGCGCTGAGATTCTAGTGGCTGGAAATGCCGTGTTCGCTCATGGCGATATTCGCGAAAATGCGCAAGCGCTGCTCCGCGCGGCTCGTTCGGCGGCAGCCGGGACCGCTCCACCGCGCCTCCGCCGCGCCGCTACTGCTCTTCGTAGTTCCAAGTCAGACCTCCGTCGACGACGAACGTAGTCCCGGTGACATAGCTGGATTCGCCGGAAGCGAGGAATGCGGCGATGGAAGCTACGTCTTCCGGCTTCCCGAGTCTGCGCAGCGGGATATTTTCCAAAAGGCTTTTCAATTTCACCGGATCATTCAACAAGTTCTTGTTAATGGGGGTTTCGATTGCACCCGGAGCGATGTTGTTAATGGTGATGTTGTATGGGGCAAGCTCGATGGAGAGATTGCGCGTCAGCATTTTCAAGCCGCCTTTGCTGACACAGTAGGAAGAGAAATGAGGGAAGGGAAGCTCCTCGTGAACGGAGCTGATGTTGATGATTTTCCCCGGGCGTTTGGTCTGCATGAGGTAGCGCACCATCGCCTGCGTCATGAAGAACAGGCCTTTTAAATTCACATCCAGAACGAAATCATAGTCAGCTTCGGTCACGTCCCAAAAATTTGCTCGCTTTTCCACGCCGGCATTATTCACCAGAATGTCCAAGTCGCCGAGTTGCGCGACAGTTTGCGAGATGAACCGCTGGCCGTCGGCAAGTTTCGAGACGTCGGCTTGGATGGCGACCGCTTTTCCGCCGCCGGCGCGAAGGCCTTCAACGACGCGCTCCGTGCCCGCTCGATCCGAGAGGTAACAGATCGAAAGGGCGGCGCCTTCCTGGATAAAACGCTCAGCGATTCCCAAGCCGATTCCCTGATTTCCGCCAGTAATGGCCGCTACTTTCCCTTCCAGACGCTTCGACATGGACTTCTCCTTCTTCTACAAAATTCATCAGCACTTATAAGCGTAACACCCGGATATTGCAGTTCTGTTGCGAACATCCCACAAAACGCGGACCGCCACACCGCTTCCATAGCCGAGTTCTCGCACTCAACAAGCATTTGATGAAAACGTACTTGACGCTACACCTTCCGGAAGTTAGCATTCGCGCAATTTCCCGGTGAAGTAACGGAAATCCCGATTTAGGTGGAATTCAATATGAAAGGTGGAGGAAATGGGTAAAATTGCAGCTGTTTTGTACGGACTTCTCGCGTATCTGATCTTCTTTGTGACCTTTCTTTATGCTATCGGCTTCGTTGGAAACCTATTTGTTCCCAAATCAATCGATTCCGGGGGCGGAGTGTTTTCGGTCGAAGCGCTCGTCATTGATGCGCTACTCCTGGGACTTTTCGCGATCCAGCACAGCGTGATGGCGCGCCCGTGGTTCAAACGCGGTTGGACGAAGATGGTTCCCCAAGTTGTTGAGCGCAGCACCTATGTCCTGTTCGCCAGCATCTGCCTGGATTTGATGTATTGGCTGTGGCGGCCGATGACGGAAACGGTGTGGATCGTTCAAAACGCCGCGGGCAAGTGGGTTTTGCTCGGACTGTTTGGCTTGGGCTGGCTTACAGTGCTGGTCAGTACGCTGCTCATCAGCCACACGGAACTGTTTGGCCTACGGCAGGTGGGGTCGTATGTGCGCGGCCAGCAATACGAAGCAATTGGGTTCAAGACACCGGCGTTTTATCAGTACGTAAGGCACCCGATCTATCTCGGATTCTTGCTGGCCTTCTGGTGCACGCCCAAGATGACGTACGGTCATCTGCTCTTTGCCATTGCGACGACCGGCTACATCCTTGTGGCTATTCAATTTGAGGAGCACGATTTGATTGCCTACTTCGGGGATGCATATCGCCAATACAAATCGCGCGTGCCGATGCTGCTCCCACTGGGCAAACGAGCGAAGTAAGGAGGCTTTCTTTCCAACGTGAACCAGCCAGCTTCTTGGAGCATTCGAGGGCTAGTTGGGGCGGAAGTGGGATTCAATCAGGAGGGCCAAGGCGGATTCGAGGCTCAGGCCCTCGGCCAAGAGCGGCTGAATCCAGGCATGGTGAAAATTTTCGTCTTGGATCCCGGATTCGGTGAAAAGGTAGTCGAACGCCTCTAGGAGCCAGAGGCGTTCCAGTTCCTCTCGACTCAAGCGCTCACGAAATTCTTCGACCATCGTTTTGGGTTCTTTGTTGTTCATCGCTTCAAACCATTAGATGTTACGCGAGGCAGATGCGTCACAGTGCTCGCGGTTCCGAGTGGACGGACACTTTCCTTTGCGGCAGCTCCTCGGCCCGACCTAGCAAGAACGACCCCATAAACATCCACACAAGCAAGACCCTTCCCGAGCGGCGCCAGCCATTGCTGGCCGGCACCGCTCGGGAAGGGCACGCGGGGTTAGGCAACGATGAAGAGAGTCGTACCGCCGCGGTTCACGAGAAGCAGCGGGTTGTCGCCCGCTTTGCGAACGGCGCTCTCAAACTCAGCCACATTGTTGACAGGCTGATGGTTGACTTCCTGGATGACGTCGCCCTTCTGCAATCCAGAGTCCGCCAACTGGCTGGCGGGATCGATGTTGGTGACGACGACGCCCTTCGTTCTTGCGGAGATGCTGAGCTGTTGAGCGATATCTGCGTTGAGATTCGTGACTTCGACACCGTTCAACGCTTTACTGCCGTCGTCGCCGCCGTTCGAATTAGCCTGCGCGGTTTGCGTGGGCATTTCGGCAAGCTTGACGGTGGCATCGCGCATGTCGCCGCTGCGGAGGAACTTCAAGGTTACTTCCGTGCCGGGCTGCATCATGGAGACGCTCATGCGCAGTTGGTTGCTGTCGGTCACAGGTTTGCCGTTCACGTCGAGAATGATATCGCCGCGCTGGATGCCCGCCGCTTGCGCGGGGCTATTCGGAGAAACATCGCCTACGACAATTCCTTCGGTCTGTTTTTCGCCAAAAGCGCGAGCCATCGCCGGCGTTACGTCCTGCGGATAGATGCCGAGATAGGCGCGGGTGACGTGGCCATTCTTCAGGATCTGGCTCATCACCTGACGCGCGAGATCGGACGGAACTGCGAAGCCAATGCCTTCGCTGCCGCCGGAGCCGTGCGAGAGAATCGCCGTGTTTATGCCGACAAGCTCACCACGGTCGTTGATGAGCGCGCCACCAGAATTTCCTGGATTGATGGGAGCGTCGGTCTGGATGAAATCCTCATAATCCTCGATGCCGAGATTTCCGCGGCCAGTGGCGCTGATGATGCCTTTGGTGACGGTTTCGCCGACGCCGAAGGGATCGCCAATCGCCAGCGCTACGTCGCCGACTTCGACTTTGGAGGAGTCGCCGATCGTGATGGGCGTGAGATCCTTGGCGTCAATGCGCAGAACAGCGATGTCTGTTTTGGGATCCGCTCCAACGACGTGCGCTTGAAACTCGCGCTTATCGGAAAGAGTGACGCGAATATCCGTGGCGCCATCGACCACGTGATTGTTCGTCAGGATGTAGCCTTCGGGGCTGACGACGACGCCCGAGCCCAGAGCGTTTTCGCGGGAATCCTTAGGTACGTTGGAACGGCCGTTTCCATCGTCTCCAAAAAACTGGCGGAAGAATGGATCCATCGGCAATTCCTCGGAGCTCATACGGTTGTGCACGACTTTCGAGGAAGAGATGTTTACGACGGAAGGCAGAACTTCCTTGACGAGCGGCGCGTAGCTTCCTTTCGCAGGGCCTTCGTTGGCGTTGGCCAGTTTCAGAGTGGCGGCCGGATTTGTGGACATCGATTTTTCCGTGGTGTGCGCCAAGCCCAAGCTGGCCGCGCCCAGGACAATACCAAGTCCAAGAACTGCCGGTTTCGATTTCAGCAGAGTAGTGATGGAATTCATGTTTCCTCTCTTATATCCAATGCGATTCGCTGCAACCGGCGAACTGGGTGGTTGCTGCTATTTCGGTGCCAACTATTTGGACGCGGTACGGAGGGGCGTCGATCCTCCCCGGCAGCAGGGATATTGAGGCACGGCGATTGGGTAGTGCGGAACTCCAGAGAACTTAGGTATGTTTCAAAACAGGTTCAGGAGATGATTCCTCTGCGCACAGCGAAAAGAATGAGTTCAGGAACGCCGCGCAAGTTCAATTTCTCCATGATATTGGAGCGGTGCGTTTCGACGGTGTAGACACTGAGGTTCAATAGGTTAGCGATGTCTTTGTTGGATTTGCCTTCGGCGACAAGCTGCAAGATTTCCCGCTCGCGAGGCGTGAGCAAGTCGTAAGCGTCCTCGGCGCCACTGCGCTTGAGCTTGCGAACATAGTCGTCAAGCAGCACTTTGCTGACCGCGGGACTGAAAAAGGACTTACCGTCGGCGACGGCATGAACCGCCTTGATGAGGTCGGACTCTGCGGAATCCTTCAGCAAATAACCCTTGGCGCCTGATTTCAACGCGCGCAGCACATAGCTTTCGTCGGAGTGCATGCTGAGCATCACGACAGAAATATCCGGATTGGCCTGGGTGATTTGAAGCGCGGCCTCGATGCCATTCAAATTGGGCATGCCAACGTCCATCACGACCACGTCGGGCTTGAGAGACTTGGAGAGCGAGACGGACTCTCGACCGTCGTTTGCTTCGCCTACAACGGTTAGGTCGGGTTGCTGCTCGACAAGCAAGCGCAAGCCGCCGCGAATGAGCTTGTGGTCGTCGGCGAGAAGGATGCGAATTTTTCTCATGGACGGTTCACAAGGAATCCACGGGATGCAGCGGAAGTTCGGCGGAAACGGTCGCGCCTTTTCCGGACTCCGAGTGGATCGCGAAGACTCCGCCGAGGCGGCGAACGCGTTCTTCCATGCCAAGAATTCCCATGCCGCGTTTGCGTTCGGGATCAAATCCGCCGCCATCATCCGTAATTTCGACGCTGATCTTCTGCGCGTTTTGAACGACGGTAACCTTCGCGTTCCTGGCGGACGCGTGTGTTGCGGCGTTATTCAGCGCTTCCTGAACAAGACGATAAACGGTAACTCTCGTCTCATCGCCGAAATCCTCAGAGACGTTTTGCGATTGCACTTCCACTTCCATATCGCCACGCCGCGAAATTTCGCGAGCTTGCCATTCGAGAGCGGCGACCAGCCCGAGATCATCCAGCATCGGAGGGCGAAGAAGCAGCGCGATGTCGCGAATGGATTTCACGGCGCTTTCAGCGACGGATTTTATGTGCGTGATTTGCGCCTGCGTAGCGTGGTCATCGGGCGGGACGAGTTTTGCAAGCTGTCCTGCTTCGACAAGGAGCGCCCCGAGCGACTGGCCGACTTCGTCGTGAAGCTCGCGCGATATCGAGCGGCGCTCCTCTTCCTGCACTTGCACGAGGCGCGCGGACAGGCCTTCGAGCTCGAGACGGCTGCGCGCCAAAGTCTGGTAACGCTGGCGGCCCTGTCGCTCAAGGCGAAGAATGTACCAGCCGCAGACTAGAGACATCAGGACTCCAGCGATCAGCGCAAGTCCTACAAGCCAAACGAGCCTCGCCTCCATGGATTGAAATCGGAGCGCAAGCGCCAGGTTCTCATCGGCAAGCCGCTTGCCGTCCACTGACGAGATTTGCTGAGAAATAGCGAGGATGCGATTACGCCAAGGCAAAAGCTGCTGGCCGATGAATTGTTGCGCACGCTGTTCGCGATCATCAGGACGCCAGTTCAACACCGTTGCGATGGAGTCTTCCTGGTCCAAAAGAAGATTTTGCATTTCCGCAAGAAGAAACTGTTCCTCCGGGAATTGGTCGGAAGGAAAACCGCGAAGCGCAGAGCGTAATTCATCCATTCTCTTTGCGATGTCACTCGGGTCGGGCCCCGGCGAAGAAAGATGATCCTGCAACAAAAAACGCTCAAGCTGATCGTCATAAATGTGGACGGAAACTACGATGGTGGAAAGAGCCTGGCTGTGCGCGGAGAATCGGCTGCTGACCTGCCGCTCTGCTGAATTCAATTGACGCAGAGAAAAAAGCGCATCCGTGCCCGCACCGATGAGCAGGGCTAGCAGCCAGCCGAAGGACAGAAACAAGAGCGTGCGAACTTTGCGAGCGTACTCTTTGGAAAGCGAATCGTAGCCGTGCTCCGTAGTTGCCAGCGCGGCTTCTTGGGAAGAACCATCCACAATATCAAGGATAAAACAAATCTAAGCGGACGACGCGAGTTTTGGAAGACGCTGACAAAATCAAAGCGCAAGAGAAATGTTGCAGGGCCGCACATCACGACCCTGCGACGCAAAAAGCAGTTACGCTACGGTGACGTCGGAGCTCAGGTAGACGTCCTGAATGGTGTGAAGGAGTTGCACTCCTTCGCTCATCGGGCGCTGGAACGCCTTGCGGCCGGAAATCAGGCCAGTGCCCCCGGCGCGCTTGTTCACGACAGCAGTGACTACGGCTTCCTCGAAGTCATTTGCTCCCGAGGCGCCGCCGCTGTTGATCAATCCCGCGCGGCCCATGTAGCAGTTCGCGACCTGGTAGCGGCACAGATCGATCGGATGATCGCTGGAAAGTTCAGTGTAAATGCGCTTGTCGAATTTTCCGTACGCGGAATCGCCCATGTTCAGCGCCATGTAGCCGCCATTATTTTCGGCCATTTTCTGCTTGATGATGTCCGCTTCGATGGTCACGCCGAGATGGTTCGCCTGTCCGGTGAGATCGGCGGAGAGGTGATAGTCCTTGTCCTTCTTGAACGCGTTGTTGCGGAGGTAGCACCAAAGCACGGTGGCCATGCCAAGTTCATGAGCATGCGCGAAGGCCTGGCTGATCTCCACGATCTGGCGCGTGCTTTGATCCGAGCCGAAGTAAATTGTTGCGCCCACCGCGGCCGCGCCCATGTTCCAGGCTTCCTGTACGGTTCCGAAAAGCACTTGATCGAAACGATTCGGGTAGGTGAGCAATTCGTTGTGATTCATCTTCACGATGAACGGAATCTTGTGCGCATACTTGCGCGAAACTGCGCCGAGCACTCCAAACGTGGACGCGACTGCATTGCAGCCGCCTTCGATCGCCAGCTTGACGATATTTTCCGCGTCGAAATAATCGGGATTTTTCGCGAAGCTCGCACCGGCGGAATGCTCGATGCCCTGATCGACGGGAAGGATCGAGAGATAACCCGTGCCATGCAGCCTTCCGTGATGGAACATGCGATTGAGATTGGTGAGTACGCGGCTACTGCGGTCGGAAATTGTCCAGACGCGATCGATAAAATCCGGCCCCGGCAAGTGCAGCCGTTCCTTCGAGATTTTTGGCGTCTTGTATCCAAGATAGTATTCGGCGTTCGCGCCGAGATACGTTTCAATTTTTCCTGCGCCTGTGATGGTTGCCATTTGGCTCTCCTAAGTTATTCGCGAATCGCGTGAGTCAGCTTGCTGCCGGCCGCTGCATCGACCAACCAAAGCAAAGTCCCGTTTGCCGGCTGAATCAATTGCGCCGGCAACTGATCCGGCTCATAAACTCGTTCCAGAACTGCGGTCAACGCCGGGCACTTGTCCTCGCCCGCCACCATGGCCAGCACGTGCGCGGCATTGTTGATGGCCGGAACCGTCAGCGTGATGCGGTCCATCAGGACCTTTCCTACCCAATTATGCATGACGATGCGTCGATTTTCGTTCAGAGCTTTTGTGCCTGGAAAAAGCGATGCGACGTGGCCCTCGCTGCCCATCCCGAGCAGCACGAGGTCAAACCGCGGAAACTGTCCATCGGTCAGTTTGAAGCGTGTCCGAATTTCATGTTCGTAGTCTTTCGCGGCGTTCTCGGCTTCCGGCAATTCCGCCTTGACGCGGCTGACCTGCTCCGGCTTCAGCGGCGATTTCGAAATCAGTGTCTCGACCGCCATTCGGTAGTTGCTTTGTGGATCGTCGGGCTTCACATGCCTTTCGTCTCCGAAGAAAACGTGCATCTTGTCCCACGGCACTTGAGCGCGGACCTTCGGATCGTTCACGAGCAGAGTATAGAGCGCCTTCGGAGTGGAGCCGCCGGACAGAACAAACTCGAATGTCCCTTTCCGGCGCACCGCATCGGCCGCAACCTCGACGACCTTCTCGGCGGCGCGCCGTGCGATGGCCCCGGCATCGGGCAGAATTCGTACTTCAGCGTTCGATCGGGTTGCTGTCATGCGCGTCTTACTTGTGCATCGCTCCGGGGCCTTTCAAATTTTCAGTCGCTGTCGCGGAGCTCCTGGCATCTTCTTCGCCTTCGCCGATTCTCCGCCAGGCTCGGCCATCGCGCGACATCAACTCGTCAGCTTCCTTCGGTCCCCAGGAACCGGCTGCGTAGTTCGGGAACCCGCGTGCAGGCAACGCTTTCCAAACATCGATGACCGGCTCAATCGCGGCCCATCCGGCTTCCACCATGTCCGCGCGCTGGAAAAGCGTGGCGTCGCCGAGCATGCAGTCATAGAGCAATCGCTCATATCCAGTGCTATGGGAAGTTCCAAAATCTCGCGCGTAGTCGAAATCCATGTTAACCAGCCCAAGCTTCATCACCGAGCCCGGAACTTTTGCCGCGAAGCGCCATGAAATGCCTTCGTCAGGCTGAATGTGAATCACAAGCCGATTTGTGCGCGGATCCTTGATGGGCGTCTTTCGAAACAGCATGAAAGGCGTGCGGCGAAACTGGATTGCGATTTCGGTCACGCGCTTGGCCATGCGCTTTCCTGTGCGCAGATAGAACGGCACATCGCCCCATCGCCAGTTGTCGATTTTCAGTTTGAGCGCGACAAAAGTCTCCGTGTTCGAATCCGGCGCGACGTTGGGCTCGTTGCGGTACGCGACAACTTTCTGGCCATCTTCCGTACCTTCGCCGTATTGCCCGCGAACCATGTTGTGCAGGACGTCTTCCGGGGTGGGAACCTGCAGCGCGTGCAGAATCTCCGCTTGTTTGTCGCGCACCGCATCGGCTTCGAAGGAGATGGGTGGCTCCATCGCCGTGAGCGTAAGGAGCTGAAAGAGGTGATTCGGGACCATGTCCTTAAGCGCGCCAGCGGTTTCGTAGAAGGCCCCTCGATGCTCAACACCGACAGATTCCGCAGCGGTGATCTGCACGTGGTCGATGTACGTGCGATTCCACAACGGCTCGATCATGCTGTTCGCAAAGCGGAACACCATCAGGTTCTGTACGGTTTCCTTGCCAAGGTAATGGTCGATTCGGAAGATCTGCTTCTCGGTAAGGATTTGCTTCAATTCTTTATTAAGTTGCTGTGCCGAAGGAAGGTCGTGACCAAACGGCTTTTCGACGATCACGCGCGTCCATTTCCCGTTTTCTTCCTTTGTCAGGCCGATTTCGCCCAACTTTTGCACAATCAAAGAAAAGAAGTTGAAAGATACGGCAAGGTAGTGGAAGTAGTTGCCCTGCGTATCGTGCTTTTTCTCTGCTTCCTCAATTTGTTGTTTCAGGCGCTGATACGACGCAGGGTCCTTGAAATCCCCTTGCACGTAGTAAAGGCGCTCCATGAACCACTGCCACAACTTTGGGTCGATGGGATGTTCTTCAAACTGTTTGATGTCTTCGCTGAGGTGAGCGCGAAAGGATTCCGTGTCGAATTGATCGAACGCAAATCCTACAATCGCGAACTGCTTCGAAAGAAGTCCTTCCTGCGCGAGGTTGGCCAGCGCGGGAAGCAGCTTGCGCTTGGTCAGATCACCGCTCGCTCCAAAAATCACCATGACGCATGGTGGTGCGGGAGAACCAGGTTCGATATGTTCCGGAGTCATAAGGCTTGTCCTGTCTGTGCTGTTGGATGGCCCGGCCGTAAATCGTCCTAGTGACCGGACGTTTTCTCGATGTGGCCGCCGAACTGGAACCGCATCGCGGACAGCACCTTGGCCGCAAAGTCGCCCTCGCCGCGCGATGAGAAGCGCTGAAATAGAGATGCGGTCAGCACGGGGGCGGGTGCAGTCGATTCAATCGCCGCGAGAATTGTCCACCGGCCTTCGCCTGAATCCGAAACTCGGCCCGAAAAGCGATCTAGAGTCGGTTGTTCCAACAACGAAATAGCCGTCAAGTCCAGCAGCCACGACGCGATTACGCTTCCGCGCCTCCAGACTTCGGTCACATCCGCAAGGTTGAAGTCGTACTGATAGTGTTCGGGGTCGCGGAGCGGCGTCGTCTCCGCATCCGTTTCGCGTTGGCTCTTTCCCGCGTTGGCGTGCTTGAGGATATTCAGCCCTTCCGCATACGCGGCCATCAACCCGTACTCAATGCCGTTGTGCACCATCTTCACGAAGTGCCCCGCACCAGACGGACCGCAATGCAGATAGCCCTCTTCCGCCGTCCCGCCCACTTTTTCACGGCCAGGAGTCCGATCCACGTTTCCTCGCCCGGGCGCCAGCGTTTTGAAGATGGCGTCCAGGTGTTTCACAATATCCTTTTCGCCGCCGATCATCTCGCAGTAGCCGCGTTCGAGCCCCCAAACGCCCCCGCTCGTGCCGACGTCGCAGTAGTGAATCCCTTTTGCGGAGAGCTCCTTTGCACGGCGGATGTCATCGATGTAGTACGAATTCCCGCCGTCAATGATGATGTCGCCGGATTCCAGCTTTCCAGCCAAGTCATTAAGCGTCGCGTCCACCACGCCTGCGGGCACCATAAGCCAGATCGCACGCGGCTTTTGCAGTTTCTTGACGAAATCATCGAGCGAATCCGTTCCCGTGGCTCCCTCTGCCGCGAGTTGCTGCACCGAAGCCGCACTCCGGTCATACACGACGCACTTGTGGCCGTCCTTTTGCAGACGCCGCACCATATTTGCGCCCATTCTCCCAAGCCCGATCATGCCGAGTTGCATAGCGATTACTCCTGTGCTTTCGTTATGTAGGTCTGCGCTGCTTGTTGCGTTCGAAGCGGCTGACTTCTATGCGAGCGCTTGATTCACGGCCCCGGCCAGCGTTGCCAGGCCGGCTTCGACGTCCTTGCCAAGGTGAACGCGCAATGCGCGCCGCCCGCGTTCTGCAAGCACGGCAAAGTCGCCACGCGCTTGAGCGGCCTTCACCACGCCAAACGTATACTTCTGGCCCGGAACGAGCAGATCGACGGCATCGTCGCAAGTGATCTGCAGGAAGACTCCTGTGTTGGGCCCGCCTTTATACGCTTGTCCCGTCGAGTGTAAGAAGCGCGGCCCAAAACCAAGCACCGTCGCCACTTTCTTGTTGTCCCTCACCGCGAGACGAATCGCTTGCAACGCTTCTTCGTGCGCTTCGTTCATTGTGATGTAAGCGAGCAAACCGAAGTAATCTCCCGTTCCGATGCGCGCAAGATGTTTCTTCAAAAAGCCGGCAAGTGTTCCGCCGCCCTTGAGCGCGGCCATATTCTTGAGGTCAGCGTAAAGTTTGGCGCCGTCGCCCGTAAAAAATTGCGATTCGGAGGGCAGCTTGCCTGTCGACTCGTACTCGGCAGTGAGTTTGCGCGTTTCTGTCTTGCTGGCTTCCACGTCGGGTTGGTTGAAAGCGTTGATCCCAATGATGGCGCCCGCGACTGCGGTGGCAATCTCCCAGCGGAAGAACTCCTGCCCGAGGCTGTAGATATCCGGCAGCACGATGCGCACAACGGGGTTCCCGGCTTTTGCCAATGCATCGACTGCGGCCGCCTGTACTTTGTCTGGATCGGACTCCAACCGCAGATAGGCGAAAACACGGTCGGCGCCATACAAATCCGGCTTACCGAGGCGTTCGCGGTCAACCGGAATAATGCCTCTCCCGGTCTTCCCGGTGGATTCCGCAATCAACTGTTCGAGCCATGCGCCGAGGTCGAAAATTCCTTGCGACGTGACTATCGTAAGCTTGTCGCGCCCATGTTTTGCCGCGACGCCGAGAATCGCGCCCAGAATAACGCCGGGATTCGTAGTGGCTTCGGTCTCTGCACCGCACGCGTCCACCATTTTCTGCGTGTTCTTCAGAAACTTGGCGACGTCGATGCCCATGACCGCGGCGGGCACCATGCCGAAATTGGAGAGCGCCGAGTAACGTCCTCCGATGCTTGGCACACCCATGCAGAGTTTGCGGAATTTATCCTTTTCAGCCACCCGCTGCATCTTTGATCCGGGATCGGTGATGGCGATGAAACGGTTCCCAACTTCTTTGTCTCCGACTTTTGCCCGGATGCGGTCGAAAAAATACTGCTTGTAGATGTTTGGTTCGAGCGTGCTCCCGGACTTGCTGGAAACGATGCAGATCGTGCTCGAGAGATCAACGCTCGCTTCGATGGCTTTGATTTGCGCGGGATCCGTCGAGTCCAAGACGTGAAGATCGGGGTATCCGCCCGCCTTGCCGAACGTCAGGCGGAGAACTTCCGGACAAAGGCTCGACCCGCCCATTCCCAGCAAGAGCGCGTTTTTGAAGGCCGCTTTCTTGATGTCCATGGCGATTTGCTTCAGCTTTTCGATGTCCTCGATCTGTTGCGCGGTGATGTCCAGCCAGCCTAGCCACTTGTCCTCGTCCGTGCCGGTCCACAGCGAAGAGTCTCTTTCCCACAGCATCTTTACTTTGCCGTTCTTTTTCCAATCCTCAAGCGAGGCATTTACGTCCGCCGCGAGCTGTTCCGGAAGTGTGTAGGTCTGGCGGTTTACGCTCACGCATTCACCCCTGCGCTTTTTCCTGTGGCATCCAGAAGCTGTTTGAAGGCATCTGCGAAGAGCTTGACCCCGTCCACAAGAAGTTTATCCGTCACCTCTTTCATGGAGATGTTTGCCTTGGCCAGGTTCTCCATGGTCTTTCTCGCCGCGTCGACGTCTTCCGTCAGGCTGTTGCGAAGCTTTCCGTGATCGCGGAATGCGTCAAAAGTCGCCGGCGGAATTGTGTCCACCGTGTCGGCGCCGATTAATTCTTCCACATAGATCACGTCGCGATACTTCGGATTCTTCGTGCTCGTGCTTGCCCAGAGCAGACGTTGCGTCTTCGCTCCCTTGCTCGCAAGCGCCTTCCAGCGCGCGCCGCCGAAAAGTTCCTGATACTTCTTATACGTGAGCTTGGCGTTCGCAATGGCGATCTTTCCCTGAAGGCTTTCAAGCAGAGCTCTCTGCGCTAGATCCGCGGCCGTCTTCAGCTTTTCGTCGATTCTTCCGTCGACCAGCGTGTCGATGCGGCTCACGAAAAAGCTCGCGACGCTCGCGATATGGCTGACGTCCTGCCCCTTCGTGGCTCGCGCTTCCAACGCCGCGAGAAAAGCTTCCGCGACTTGCTCGTAAGCCGACTGCGCAAAAAGCAGCGTGATATTGATGTTGAGCCCGTCTTCGAGCAACTGCCGAATCGCGGGAACCCCTTCCGGCGTTGCAGGGACCTTAATCATGACGTTGGGGCGGTCGACGGCTTTCCAAAGCCGCCGCGCTTCTTCAATCGTGCCCTGCGTGTTATTGGCCAGGTAGGGAGAAACCTCCAGGCTCACGAACCCATCGCGCCCCTTCGATTCGGCGTACACCGATTTGAAGATGTCGCACGCGTCCTGTACGTCCCGGATCGCGATTTTTTCGAAAAGTCCCTTCGCATTCAAATTTTTTGAGTCCGGCGAATTCAGAATGTCCGAATAAACATTGCTTCCTGTGATGGCTTTTTCAAAAATCGCGGGATTCGAAGTCATTCCCCGAAGTCCATCGTCTTGGATGTATTTCTTGAGCCCGCCGCTCGTCAGCAAATCTCTGCGGATGTAGTCCATCCAGGGGGACTGTCCGTAGGTCAGCAGCGCCTTGAGAGGATTGGTGCCCTGCGTCGTGCCTACGCTCGGAATTGTGGTTGTGGTCGTCATGATGCTTCTCCTCTTTGGCAGGAAACTCTCCCAATATACATTGTACTCCTCGCGGGCACGGCCGGGCTTGAGCTTGCCCGTCGATCAACGCTTGCGGTGCTCTAAGCGCCAGTGCAGTACTTCGTTTCCAGCGCCTTTACCTTGCCCAAGCGCCGCACGTGCCGCTCTTCGTTCGAGAATTTCGCGCCCATGAACGTTCGCACCAAATCTTGCGCCAGCGCCACGCCAATGACGCGCGAACCCAGCACAAGCACATTGATGTTGTCGTGCTCTACTCCCTGATGCGCCGAGTACGTGTCGTGGCACATCCCAGCGCGAATGCCGGGCAGCTTGTTTGCAGCGACGCTGGCTCCCACGCCGCTCCCGCAAATCAGCACGCCGCGCTCGGCTTTTCCGTCGAGCACGGCCCGCCCCACTGCCTCCGCAAAATCGGGATAGTCGGATGGGTTTTCATTGAACGCTCCGACGTCCAGCACTTCGTTTCCCATCGAACGCAACAGATCGCCCATGGCGTTCTTCAGTTGAAAGCCTGCGTGGTCGGATCCGATCACCACTTTCATCGAACGCTCACTTTCCCAAAACCGCTTTGGCCGCAGCTGCGACATTTTCAGCTTCGAAGCCAAATTTTTTCAACAAAGCCTTGAGTGGCGCGGAGGCGCCGAAGGTGTGCATGCCGATTATCTTGCCCTTCGCGCCCACGTACCTTTCCCATCCGAAAGTCGACGCCATCTCGACGGAAACGCGCGCCGTCACGCTTGCCGGCAGCACGCTCTCTTTGTACGCGGCATCTTGCGCTTCAAACAGTTCCCACGACGGCATACTCACCACGCGCGCCTTGATTCCTTCCGCGTTCAATGTCTCCCACGCCGCCACGCACAGCGATACTTCACTTCCCGTGCCAATCAAGACGACGTCCGGGTTTCCTCCCGGCGCATCCGCCAGGACGTAGGCGCCCTTCGCAACTCCGGAAGCCGCGCCGAATTTCGACCGGTCAAATGTCGGCATCGCCTGCCGCGTCAGCACCAGCGTCGCTGGCCCGTGCGTATGTTGCAGGATGACTTTGTACGCCTCCACGACTTCGTTGGCGTCGCCCGGCCGCAGCACCAGCATGTTCGGCATGGCTCGCAGCGAAGCAAGCTGCTCGATGGGCTGGTGAGTTGGACCGTCCTCGCCCAGCCCGATCGAATCGTGCGTGAAAATGTAGATGGCCGGAATTTCCATCAACGCGCCAAGCCGCATGCTCGGCCGCATGTAATCGCTGAAGTTGAAAAACGTGGCGCTGTACGCCCGCAATTTCGAAATGGTCATGCCGTTCACTGCCGCGCCCATCGCGTGTTCCCGCACGCCAAAGTGCAGATTGCGTCCACGATATTCGTTCGGATAAAAATCTCCCGCGCCGTCAAAGGTCAAATTTGTTTTGTTCGAATGCGCCAGGTCCGCCGAACCGCCAAGCAGCCACGGAATATTCTTCGCTAGCACGTTCAGCACTTTTCCGGAAGAATCGCGTGTCGCCATACCTTTCGGGTCAGCGGGGAACGTCGGCAAGTCCTTATCCCATCCGTCCGGGAGCTTGCCGCTCTGAATTCTGTTCAACTGCTCCGCAAGTTCTGGGAATTTCGTCTTGTACTCCGCGAACTTCGCATTCCACGCCGCGTGCGCTTCCGCTCCGCGCTTGCCGATGCCCTTCTTGAATTGCTCGTAAACTCCATCGGGCACAAGAAACTTCGCATCCTCCGGCCAGCCATAAAACTGCTTTACCAGCTTGACCTCCGCCTCGCCCAGCGGCTCTCCGTGCGCGTCCGAACTATCCTGTTTGTGCGGCGAACCATATCCGATGTGGCTGTCCACGATGATCAGCGTCGGGCGATCCTTCGTCGCCTCGAACGCCCCATAAGCCCGTCCCAACGCCCCGAGGTCGTTCGCGTCGCCGACGTGCGTTACGCTCCAGCCGTATCCCAAAAATCGCGTCATCACGTCTTCGCTGAACGACCAGCTTGCCGGTCCGTCCAGCGTCACGTGATTGTTGTCGTAAATCCAGCAGAGATTCGAAAGTTTCAGGTGGCCCGCCAGCGATGCCGCTTCGCTTGCCACTCCTTCCATCAGATCCCCGTCGCCACAAAGCGCGAAAACCTTGAAATCAAAAATGTCGTAACCCGGCTTGTTGTAGTTTTCTCCCAGCCACTTGCTGGCGATCGCCATCCCCACGCTGTTTCCTGCCCCTTGCCCGAGCGGTCCCGTCGTCGTTTCCACTCCAGTCGTCAGGTGCGATTCCGGATGCCCCGGCGTCTTGCTCCCCAGTTGCCGGAACCGTTTGATCTCGTCCATCGAAACCGCAAGCGAATCCAGTACCTTTCCGTCTTTCGTCGCTTCTTTCACGCCCGCCAGATGCAACACTGCATAGAGCAGCATCGAAGCGTGTCCCGCCGAAAGCACGAACCGGTCGCGATTCATCCATGTTGGATCCGCCGGATCGTACCGCAGCGTCCTCTGCCAAAGCTCATACGCCACCGCCGCCAGCCCCATCGGCGCGCCCGGATGCCCGGCATTGGCTTGTTGTACGGCGTCTATCGCCAACGTGCGGATGGTGTTGATGCTCAACAAGTCCATGTCTAGCTGAATTTGCGGCTGACTCACATTGGCTCCTGTCGCGGGCAGGTAGAACTCCCGCCAATCTCCCGAAGGTTTGATGCTCCACCTCAAGGAACGGATGAAGTGACTTTACGTCAAAATGAAAGCAGGCGCTCGTTCGCGCAAAGAACCACTTTATTATGAACTCCCGCTTGACCGCGTTTGCTTTTCTTTCGTGCTGGGCGGCCATTCAGGGTGAGAAATAAAAACTACCGCTCCCCCCACCGCTTGTCAATCGAGTTACAGTACATTGTCGCTGCAAAGTGAGAATGTCCGGTTTGTGCAAAGTAGAAATGTCCGGTTTCATGGGTGGCTGGGGGCCGCATGGAAACGGAGCGCATGGCCTTGAGCCAACGAGAACGGGACCGACTGAAAGT
>JBAQJX010000057.1:0-1719 GCA_049641765.1 Candidatus Acidiferrum sp. | reverse complement strand
GGCCTTGGGAGACCGGCGCGTCGAAATACCTGAAGCCTACGTTCCTCTTCGCATGGCTGCTGTCCCTGCCCAGAAACTGCAGCTGAACGATCGAAGCTGAGTTCCTCAATGCGCTGATTCTGGCAATAAATGTCCTTCCTGTGCGCCCGGTCACACACTCGCGTGATCACAGGCATAGGCGGTATCCCCCGAATCGGCGAAAGTAAGAACCGAAAGAGAGATAAGGAGCGCCTCCTATGACTACAAAACTAGGAATCCACTCAACCTGGACCGATTCGAACCTTCCGGTGATTCCCGTTGCCGCGGAAGAGCAATCCCGCCGCGTGGAACAAGCTATTGCGAAACGCGCGTATCAGATCTTCGAACGGCGCGGTGGCCTGGCTTGGCACGAGCTTGAGGACTGGCGGCGGGCAGAAACCGAACTTCGCTGCACTCACTGCTTCTCCAGGACGACCGAAGATCACACGATCGTAATCGGAACAGATGCCGAATGCTTTGCGCCGAATTCCATCGAAATCTGGGCGGCTCCCCGCCAAATTACCATTTCCGGCCACGCTCAACCGCGTCACTCGCACGCCGAGGAAAAGGGACCATATCCGGCGGATCACAGGGTATTTCAATCCATCGACTTACCCTGCCCAGTGGATTGCGCGAGAGCGCATGCGCATGTCCGCAATCACTGTCTCGAGATAAAACTCCCGAGGCTTGCGGTCGAAGCAAAGCTGGAACATGCGGGTGCCACGTGACTTCCGACAGCCGCAATTTGCTAGAAGTTATCTCATAAACACGTTTGGGGTATTGAGCCGTTGAAACATATGGGAAATAGCGTAAATCGAGAGCATGGACATCACCGACGCCCAGTGGGCGTTACTGGAACCGTTGTTTCGTCCCCAGCGACGGGAAGACGGACGAGGTCGGCCGTGGCAAGATACGCGCGCGGTGCTGAACGGTGTCTTTTGGGTCTTACGCACCGGCGCTCCTTGGCACGATCTGCCCCGTCGTTATCCTCCCTATCAGACCTGTCATCGCCGTTTCCAACAGTGGCAGCGCTCCGGACTGCTCACCCGGCTGCTGCAAAAACTGGCCGAAGACTTACGCGATCGCGGGAAGCTGGATTTGAGCGAATCGTTCATCGACGCCAGCTTCAGTTCGGCGAAAAAAGGGGCTCTGCTGTCGGCCCTACTCGCCGCGGCAAAGGCAGCAAAATCATGGCGATCAGCGACGGCCATGGTCTTCCTGTCGCCGTGCACGTGGCCAGCGCTTCGCCGCATGAAACCAAGCTCGTCGAAACAACCATCGAGCGCCGTTTCCTCGCCGAAACTCCCGAGCGATTGATCGGCGACCGCGCTTACGACAGCGATCCGCTGGACGCGCAGATTCGCGAACGCTTCGGTGTCGAGTTGGTTGCTCCGCACAACCCGACACGCAGCCGCAAGGCTACCCAGGACGGTCGCGTGCTGCGCCGCTATCGGCGCCGTTGGAAGATCGAGCGGCTGTTTGCTTGGCTTCATAATTTTCGTCGCGTCGTCATTCGCTGGGAATACTACCCAGAGAACTTCCTCGGGATGGTGCAACTGGCTTGCGCCGTCATCCTCCTGAGGCATTTATGAGATGGCTTCTAGCGGATTTTCCCGCATCCATTCAATCTTTCGCCCAAGAGTGGAAAAGCAGTACAAGCGGTCGGCCTCATACGCAAAATAAATGGGAACGATATAGGGC
>JBAQJX010000051.1:0-18555 GCA_049641765.1 Candidatus Acidiferrum sp. | reverse complement strand
GGATGCTGGCGCGTTCCAATGCGCGTATTGCACTTCGGGAATGATTCTGAGCAGCGTCGGGCTTCTTTCGACTAATCGCAATCCTTCTTCGGCGGAAATCATTCAGTCTTTGCAGGGGAATATTTGCCGCTGCGGAACTCATCCCCGCATTATCGACGCGGTGCATCAAGCGGCCAAAGCAATGCAGGAGCGCGCGCGATGAGCCGCTTCACGGCCAGTTTTGTCCCCGAGCCCGAGCGCTACGAATTCCGAGCCGGGCCGATCCATCATTTTGATTTGGCGCGCCGCGATTTTTTCAAATTCCTTGGCGCCGGGATTGCTGTGTTCCTGGCGGCAAAAGATGCGTTGGCCGAACAGGAAACCGCACCGAGCCATGGTTTTCACCACGAAGATTTACCTGAGGATATTGCCGCGTGGCTGCACGTGGGCGAAGACGGCAAGGTGACGGCATTCACAGGAAAAGTCGAGATTGGGCAGAACATCCGCACCTCGTTGGCGCAAGCGGTCGCTGACGAATTGCACGTAACGTTCGAGAGCGTGACTATGGTGACGGCCGACACAGCGCTCACGCCGTTTGATTTCGGCACGGTGGGCAGCCGCTCGACGCCCACGATGTCGCCGCAACTTCGCCGAGTTGCTTCGGCCGCGCGAGACCTGCTCGTCGAAGCCGCCGCGAAAGAGTGGAACATTCCCGTGGAGGGACTTACTGCGGCGAATGGCAAGGTCACGAATCCCACCACCGGGCGCTCACTTTCTTTCGGAGATTTGGCTCGTGGTAAGACACTGGCCGCCAACCTGCCAGCGGAAGATCCGGTTACTCGTCCGGATCAATGGACGATAGCCGGAAAATCCGTTCCAAAGAAAGATGCCCGTGCATTCGTCACGGGCGAGCATCAGTACACGCCCGACATGCGGCGGCCGGGAATGCTCTATGGAAAAGTCTTGCGGCCGCCGTCATTTGGCGCGACGCTGACATCCTTCGATACGAAGACTGCCCAAGCGATGAGTGGAGTCGTCGTCGTGCGCGATGGCAACTTTGTCGGCGTGGCCGCATCCAGCGAACGCGCCGCAGAGAAAGCAATCGCCACGATTCAGGCCGAGTGGAAAGAAACTCCCCAGACGTCGAGCAAAGAACTTTTTGCCCACCTGAAACAAAACGCGAAGCCAAGCGGCGACGAACGCTCTCGACACACAAAAGGGTCAATGGAGCAAGGGTTGGCTGCCGCGGCACATCGCATCGATGCAACGTATAACGTTGCATTTATCGCGCACGCACCGCTCGAACCACGCGCAGCGTTGGCCGAATGGACTGACGGAAAGCTCACGGTTTGGACGGGCTCGCAGCGCCCGTTCGCGGTGCGCGATGAGCTGGCGGATACGTTCCATATTCCCGAAATAAGCGTGCGCGTGATCGTTCCCGATACTGGCTCGGCCTATGGCGGCAAGCACACGGGAGATGCGGCGCTTGAAGCTGCCAGGCTCGCGCGAGCCGCCGGTCATCCCGTCAAATTGGTTTGGACGCGAGAAGAAGAATTCACCTGGGCTTACTTTCGTCCAGCGGGCGTGATCGAAATCAAGGGCGGCGTCTCCGCGGATGGCCTGCTGACCGCTTGGGAATTTCACAATTACAACTCTGGCATGTCCGCCATCGACACTCCTTACGACGTCGCAAACCAACACATTGAATTTCACGAGACGGATTGTCCTTTGCGAAGTGGCTCCTATCGGGGGCTTGCGGCGACCGCGAATTTCTTCGCGCGAGAAAGCCACATGGACGCGTTGGCTCGTGCCGCGAATTTGGACTCCCTCGAGTTTCGACTGAAGAACCTCTCCGACCCTCGATTGCGGGCTGTCCTTGAGGCGTCGGCAAAATCATTTGGCTGGCCCGGAAAGAAGACGAAGGAAGGACAAGGATTCGGAATCGCGGGCGGCCACGAAAAAGGCAGTTATGTGGCGACGTGCGCCGAGGTCGCCACCGACCGCTCCGCGGGCACAGTTCGCATCGTCCGCGTCACGACCGCGTTCGAATGCGGCGCCATCGTAAATCCGGACGGGCTGCGCAATCAGGTGGTCGGCGCAAATATCCAAGGGCTCGGCGGCGCGCTCTTTGAAGCCATTGCCTTTGAAAATGGGCGCATCACGAATCCTCATTTTTCCAGCTACCGAGTTCCGCGTTTCCGTGACGTTCCTGAAGTCGAAGCCGTCCTCGTTGACCGGAAGGATATTGCGCCAGCCGGTGCCGGCGAAACTCCCATCATGGGAGTCGCGCCCGCGATCGGAAATGCCATCTTCGATGCGACCGGCACGCGATTGCGGGATCTCCCGATGATCCCGAACGGCTTTGCGCCGCCGAAAACTTAGCCTTTAGCCAATCAAAAGGAACTCGGGACCAATTGAAACGCAGTGTTCCACTGTGAACTGCTTGACGGAGTTTGTCCCGACCTGGGAATTGTCCGTTTTTTGCGCGCCCGCTCAATCCCCATAACTGGCTATTTTTCAATAAATTAGTGAACAACCGAGAAACCCCGTCTGGCCTCACGCTTGCCCCAAGAGCTTGGGGGTCGTGTGCTTTTCGACTTCGCCAGGGGATTCGCGCTCATTGTGACGGCGTGTCATGCGCATAGTTGAGGCGTGCGCGAATGCGCCGAAGGGTTGGAGACGAACATAAACCATGACGAAAAATGAAGAAAATCACTCCGAGCCGGTATGGAACCAAGCGGAACTCTTGGAAAGAGTTGACAACGACCAGGAGTTGCTGATTGAACTGCTTGCGATTTTCCAGGAGGATTTTCCGCGAACGGTGAAGTCCCTTGAAGAAGCAGTGGCTGCGCGCGACTTAAAGAACACAGCTTCCCTCAGCCACACCCTCAAAGGAATGCTCTCCAATCTGGGAGGAACTCGTGCAGCGGCGGCGGCGGCGAAGCTTGAGAAATTGGCTTCCTCCGCTGAAGGCAAAGCTCCTTTGAAAGACGCCTTCGATGCACTCCAGCGCGAAGCCGCCAGCCTTGTGCCCGAACTCGACGCATACATTGTGGGGGTGCGTCGTTGAAGATCTTGATCGCGGACGATGAAGCGCTTTCACGGCGACTGCTCGAAAAGACGCTGGAACGCGCCGGCTACGAAGTCACTGCGGTGGAAAACGGAAAGCAGGCCCTCGAGCAACTTTGTAAGCCAGAGGCACCTCGGCTGGCTCTGCTGGACTGGGTCATGCCAGAGCTGGACGGGCCTGGGGTTTGCCGCGCGGTTCGAACGCGATCCGAGCAAACCTACGTCTACATGGTGCTGCTGACCTCAAAGGGTTCGAAGGAAGAAACGGTATTGGGGCTCGAATCGGGAGCCGACGACTATCTGACAAAGCCCTTCAACGCCGAGGAATTGCGCGCGCGCCTTCGCGTCGGCGAACGCATTCTATTGCTGGAGGACCGCCTCGTGGAAGCAAGGGAAAACATGCGCTTCAGGGCTACGCACGATCCGCTCACTTCCCTGCTGAACCGAGGCGCGATTCTGGATCTGCTCGGCAGAGAGCTTAACCGATCGCATCGCGAGCAAAAATCCACGGCCATCATCTTGGGAGATGTCGATCATTTCAAGCGCGTCAACGACACGCTGGGCCACGTTGTCGGCGACGAAGTCTTGATGGAGCTCGCCAACCGTCTAATCGGCAGCGTACGCTCGTACGACTTTGTGGGCCGCTATGGAGGCGAAGAATTTCTGGTCGTTCTCAATAGTTGCGATCCTGCTTACGCTCCTGGGCGAGCGGAAGAGATCCGCCGGTCGATTTCCTCTCGCCCGGTGCAGACCGCGAAAGGCGCGCTTGCTCTCACTATGAGTTTCGGTGTGCTCTTGAGCGCTGACTGGGGTCCGCGGCCTGTCGAGGAACTACTGCACGAGGTCGACAGCGCTCTTTATGAAGCGAAGGCTGCGGGGCGAGACTGTCTGCGGATCGCAAGGTCGGACGCGAAACCGGAGGTTCTGCACGCGCCATTGCCTCAGCCCGCCCGGCGTAGCCATTGACGCAACGTGAGGGGAACGTGAATCTCTGCAACGGAAAAATCAGGCCCCTGGAGCCTTTGACTTCGATTGGCTCATCATCTGCCTCATGGCTGCGCTCGATCCGGGGGCTTTTTTCTCGCGCCATGCCTCAAGCCGTCGGCAAGTCTCTTCAATGTTCAAGAACAGATGAGGATTCTTGAAGGCCGCGCGCCAGGTCGGCACAATAGTGTGCATTCGATCCCAAACCACCCAGATTTCCCCGTTGCTTTCGAAAAAAAGCTCGTCGTTGATCAATCCTCTATTGACGATGCTCGCCACCATGTCCCAATAACTGATAACCATGCGTATAAACGTGTTTTGCTCGCTGCCTTGCGGAAACTTCTCAATCATGTCTTCGGGCGATGTGGGATGAAAGTTTTCGACAAACCAGGCCCGCGCTTCTCGGAGCCGGGGCTCGCGTCTCATTTCATAGAGCTTTAGCATCAGATTCACTTCATCGTAAGTGATTTGGCTCATGGGAAGAGTTCCTCTCTAGTTCTCGGACGCAGGCTTCGCTGCTTCTTGCGGGGAAGGAGAAGTGCTGGCCATCTCGAAGCGCTGCACGCTGGACAGGGGAATGCCTTGGCGTTGAAATTCGGTCTGGATGCGGCGGCGAAGCTCGCGCGAGACTTCGTCCTGCCGCGTCGGAGCCGTCCGCACTTGCAAGCGTATGGTGGAGGCGGAACGGTCGAACGACTGAACTCCCAGAATGCGCGGTCCGTCCACCAGCGCCTGCGACCAGGAAGGATCGCTCCGCAGGTCCGCGGCAGCGGCCTCCAGCGCCTGCATGATTTTTTCGAGGGATATTTCTGGCGCAATGGAGACGTCCACAAAAGCCTGGGACCAGTCGCGGCTGAGATTGCTCACCACGCGGATCTCTCCATTGGCGATGGTAACCAGCGCCCCGCGAGGATCGCGAACCACGGTGCGGCGAAGCGTCAGATATTCCACGCGCCCATTCGTATCCCCAACCTGAATCGTGTCTCCGATGGCGTACTGATCTTCCATAACAATGTAGATGCCTGTAATGACGTCGCGAACGAGATTCTGCGCGCCAAAACCGACGGCCACACTGACCAGGCCGGCGAGCGTCAAAGCCGGCGTCGGATTGATGCCGACTTTGTCCAACGCCGTCAGAATCGCGACGAACCAGACGACCTTGCTCCCTGCGCTGTAAAGCACGCCAGCGAGCGTCCGCGTCTGCTGTTCCCGCGCCAGCGCCGAGCGGTTTTGCGTTGCCGCAGGCTTGACCATCAGCTCGGTCATCATGCGAAGAAAACGATTGACGATCAGCGCGACGAGAACGATCGCTACGAGGTCAAAAATAGTGGTTAGCGTAATTTCGGGCCAGTGAATGGGGAGACTGGACATCGTTTTTTCGGGAGTGAGAGTATAACATTGGATGAGCGACGATGCCCGTCCGAAGCAGGCTCCTCCTTCAGCCATCGAAGTCTCGGACGTGGCAGCAATGTGAGGCACCCATGTTTGATTCGAGACGCAGGTTCTTGACCCTGCTGGCGGGCGCTGGAACAGTTATGGCCGCCGACGGTGGCAGCTTGGTTGCGCAAGCCAGACCACAGGGGCAAAGCCGCCCCCAGCCTTCCGACCCCACTAAGGACGTGGATGAAACGACTCCGCCGTTGGGGAAGTCTGCAACCAAGGTGATGCTTGAAGCCAATGAAAAAGACATCAAGAAAAACATCGAGAGGCTCTATCAGCTCGCCACTGACCTGAAGTCGGAAGTGGAGAAAACCGATTCCTCGCAGGTTTTGTCTCTGACTCTGGTAAAGAAAGCCGATGAGATTGAAAAACTCGCGCACGACATCAAAACGCGCGCGAAGGACTGAATCGCGGAAGTTCCGTCCATCGCTGAAGCCGCGCCGGAGACCGCTGTGGCGCATGGAACGAGCACGCGCTAGAATAAGGAAGCAGACAGTTTCTCTTGCCACACCGCGTTTCCTCCTCCGTTCTGGAAACGCAAACTGTGCGCCCGTAGCTCAGATGGATCAGAGCGACAGCCTCCGGAGCTGTAGGTCGTGAGTTCGAGCCTCACCGGGCGCGCCATTTTTCTTGTGGTTCGATTTCAATGACTTCGGTCGATACCCTTCTGACCATCTCGAATTCAGGCCGGACGCTCGGTCCGAATGAACGTTCAAATTTTCACTTTCCCGGTTGCCGCGTTTGTAAGGCCCAATGCCTGGGATGAAAGAAATCTTAGCTTCGGACCTGTGCCTTTCATCGTTCAAGGTGCGATACTGCGTATCATGTGGCCGTTCAGCAAAAAGACTAAGCAGCCTAAGGTCGTCTTCAATGAGGAACACATCTGGCGTGAACTTATACCGATACCGAGGCAGGCCCTGTCAGAGGAAGAAATGGAATGGGTGAGGCAAAGCCTGAGCTCGCGCAAAGAGTTCGCAGACTTCCGGCTCCCTCAGTTATTTGCGGTGTCAAAATGCCCGTGCGGGACATGTCGTACAGTTGGATTGGAACCTGTTGAATTGCCTAACTGGAGAGGGGAATCGGGACATCTGGGAGGTATTATTATCGAAACAAAAGACCACGGCCCTATCGACATTCTCCTTCATGCAAACAATGGCTTTCTGGCAGAAATGGAAGTCATTTGGTACCACTTCCCAAAACCTTTCCCGAAGTCATGGGTGGAACTCAACCGTACAGTCGACCCTCTTCACTAACTTTCGCAGCTCATCTATTCTTTGACTGACTCGACGTGTATAAGTAGCTTCTCAGGCGCCCTATTCGCGCTGGAGAACGCGTCGCTCACGAGCTTCCCGTCATCGAGAAACTTCTTTAATTAAGTCTTAGTTGGAATCGATTCGCTGCAACACTCGGTCCAATTTCGCCGGATCAATGCGGATATGTATAAGGAATGGCTGTAACGTCGTCCACTCCTTCGGAGTAATTTCCTTCCTGAGTTTGGCGAGGCTGCGAAGTGCGCCCTCATCCTTCGATTCGGCTAGTCGCGCATAGAGCAAAAATGCGCTTATGCGGTCGACCTTTCCGCCCTCGCCCGCAATCTCCATGAGTGCCAGCGCCCTCATGGCTTGAATCAGCCCGGCAGCTGCTGCTGGTTCGTACCATTCTCTTGCCTTCTTCGGATCCCGTTTAACGCCAAGACCCTGCTCGTAGATATGACCCATGCAGTATTCAGCGCGATGATTGCGGTTCTTCGCAGCCTGATCACACCAGTGCCGTCCTTTCGTGAGGTCTTGCGGGACTCCCTGTCCGCTGACCATCTTCACCGCGAGAGCAACTCGGGCGTCCTCGTCGCCTCTTGCAGCCGCCACCGACCACCAACGCGCCGCTTCAGTTTCGTTTTCCGGCAAACTCCCGTCCGCTTCGTACATTTCCGCTATCTTGTCCAAGCCTATCGTAATCGTTTCTGGCTTTAGTTCGGACTCGGCTCTTTGCACCGCTTCGGCCGCATTTGGATTTCCAGCTTCCTTTGCCACCCTGAACCAGGCGTAAGAGAGGCTGTCGCTGACGGGGACTCCATCGCCGTTATAATAAGCAGCCCCCAAGTGATACATCGCGCTTGAATTTCTCTGGCGAGCAGATTTTCGGAACCAGTTTACCGCTTCTTCTTTATTCTCTTCGACGCCGTCCCCGACGAGATACTTCGTGCCAAGCGTGTCCTGCGCTGCGGAATCCCCCGCTTCTGCTTGAGCTTGCAGCTTTACAAAATCTTGGGTCTGCGGTTGACTGACGGCAACTATAGGGGGAGCGCTCTTTTGCTGTGCCGAGGCTTGGGTAACCTCGTGCCAACAGCAGGAAGCAAATAAGAATGCGATAGTCGAGGCCAGCATCTCGGACGAGAATACGCGGCTCGTTTTTCTGACGCAAGAAGCGGGCGGTCCGATTCCAATGGCGACTTGCCATTCTTGCGGAGGCTCAGTCGATATCGTCCGATTCGTCTTCCGCAGGCGCCTTCGATTCCAGGTGAATCTCCGGAAGATTGGCTCCGCGAAGCTGCTCGTTCAAAGCCGGAAGATCAACGGTCAATATCTGCTTCCACTGTTTTGATACCGCCTCAAAACCCTTTTCGGCTTCTGTTGCCGCGCTCATTTGCGGGGCTGTCGGAGTGGCATCCGCTCGCGCCACTGCTCCATACAACGCCGAGGCCTCCCCATTCGCCCGGTTCAACGTCGGTTTGGGCGATGGAGGCGCAAAGAACCCTCCGCCACCGCCGAGAAGTCCCGAGACTTTCTTGTCCAGCGCGGATATAGCTTCCGCGACTTGTCCGCTCGCCTGTGGCGTGAGCTTCTGTAGCTGTTCGTGCGCCGACTGCGCCTGCGCCACATCCTTCGTACTCTCTGTCATCATCGACGCGAGCCGCGACTGCAACTGGAACATCTCCACCAAGCCCTCGCGAGGCGTCTTCACGCGCGGATCCATCTTCACGATAAGCGGCGCGTTGTACGCGTGCCCTCCAACCGTCAGCCGAACCGTGTACTGCCCCGGCAGAGCGCTCGGTCCTTGCGGTTGTCGCGGCGTGTCCCCCGGCACCGCTGCGATCGGATAACCGGTTCGCGTCGAAGCAGGCGTAGTGTAATGAAGGTCCCACACCAATCTGTGCATCCCCGCGTCCGTCGAAAGAATTCTGGGCATGCGCACCCAATACGGCGGAATCAACTGCGAGGCCAGTTCTTCTTCGGTGACGTCGGGCTTGTCCGCGCTCGAATAGCGCCGCACAACCTTGGATTGCGCGTCGAGAATCTCCAGCGTAATCGGCCCATCGGCCGCCTGCCCCAGATAGTAGTCAACGATCGCTCCATCAGGAGGGTTCTTCGTCGTCGGCTCGTCGGGCGGGATCGGCGTGTCCGTATTTGTATCGCGCATCACGCGGTACGCCGCTGCCGGCTTGAAAAGAAATGCCCCGCTCTTCTCCATCGTCTCGCTAATCTGTCGCAGCGGCTCGATGTCATCCAGCACCCAGAACGAGCGTCCGTGCGTCGCCACAATCAAATCATCGTCGTGCAGCCAAAGGTCGCGCATCGACGAGTGCGGCAGGTTGAGTTGTAAGCTCTGCCAGTGGTCGCCGTCATCGAAGGACACCCACACGCTAGCTTCCGTGCCCGCGAACAACAACCCCTTGCGAACGGAATCTTCGCGCACCGTATCCACCGCGGAATCACTCGGCAAACCATTTGTGATCGAGGTCCAGGTCTTCCCGCCGTCATGCGTTCGATAGATGTACGGCTTCTGATCGTCGATGCGGGAGCGGCTCACCGATGCGTACGCAGTCTCATCGTCGAAATGCGACGCCGCGATTTGCGTGACCTTGCTCCACGAGGTCATTTCCGGCGGCGTGATATTTTTCCAATGTGCTCCGCCATCTCGCGTGTTCCAGATGAAACCATCGTCGGTGCCCGCCCAAATCGTATTTATGGATTTGAAAGACGGCGCCAGCGAATAGATAGCGCCGCGCTCTTTTTCCGCGTTTGGATCTTTCGAAGCCGTCGTACCCAGGCTCTCGGGAATGGAGTTGTGCTCGCGTGCAAGGTCGGGGCTAATCGTCTGCCAACTATGTCCGCCGTCCGTAGTCTTGAACAAATAATTCATCGTCGTGTAGAGAACATGCGGATCGATCGGCGAAAACAGGATCGGCTGCGTTCGGTCGGCTCGATATTTTGGATCCGCCGCGGCCACTGGCGTAACATCCTGCACCTGTCCTGTCTTGATCCAATACTTCGAAACTTCGCGTCGTCCCGCGCCATAAACAATGTCCGGATTCAGCGGATCGGGCGCTGCGTAGCCGTACTCGATCACTCCCACCGGATGCCAGTCGCGGTACGTAATCTCGCCGTCGTTTCCCCGGCTCGATACGCACACCGACCCGCTCTCCTGCTGCCCTCCGCATACGAGATAAGGAAACGACGTGCTCGTCGCCGCGTGATACATCTGCGCGGTCGGCTGGTTGTACCACGTGCTCCACGTTTTTCCGCCGTTCACCGTCACCAGCGCGCCCTGATCTCCCACCAGTAAGAGAATGTCCGGATAGTTTGGATTGATCCAAATGTTCTGGTAGTCGTCTCCGCCCGGCCCCCCGCGAAATCCGGCCCACGTTTTTCCGCCGTCCGTCGATTTCATCGTCACAATGCTCGTGCTGTAGACGATGTCCGGATTTTTCGGGTCCACCTTTGGCATCGGCAAATCGCCGCCGCCGATCCGCAGCGCCGGCCTCGGATCGTTCGTGATGCGCTGCCAGCTTCCTCCCGCGTCATCCGAACGAAACAGCGCGACCTCCGACCCGGTTCCCGATGTTCCGCGCGGGCTTGCCACGGCTGCAAAGAGCCTGCTCGGCTGGCTCGGCGCGATCGTTATGTTCGCCTGAATGATTCCGTTCGGCAGTCCATTCGTGAGTTGCTGCCAGTTCTTCCCGCCGTCCGTGGACTTGAACACTCCCCCGCCCGTTCCGCTGTACTGGTTTCCGTCTTCCCACGGCCCCAGTCTCACTTCCCACATCGCCGCGTACACATTCTGTGGGTTCGCTGGATCGATCTCGACATCCGAGCCGCCTATGTTCTCGTTCTTCGACAGCACCTTCTCCCAGCTTTGCCCGCCATCGGTCGAAAGATAAATCCCGCGCTCCGCATTCGGCCCGTAGGGATGCCCCAGCACCGCCGCGAAAACTCGATTCGGATCGTGTGGATCCACGGCCACCGCCGGAATCCCCTGGCTGTCGCGCAGCCCGTCGAGGTGCGTCCACGTTTTCCCCGCATCGGTCGATTTGTAGATTCCATCTCCCACGGCAAGGTCCGGCCGCGCCAATCCCTCGCCGCTCGACACATAGATAATGTTCGGATCGGAAGGCGCAACGGTGATCGCTCCCGTCGATTGCGTCGGCTCTGCATCGAAGATCGGCGTCCACGTCCGCCCGAAATCGTCCGTCTTCCACACGCCGCCGTTCACCGCTCCGATATAAAAAACATTCGGCTCGCTCGGCACGCCGCACGAAGCGCGCGTCCGGCCGCCGCGTGTCGGACCAATCATCCTCCAGCGCATCTCCTGAAACGTGCTCTGCGGATACTCTTGCGCCTTGACCGCATTTGCACTCGAGAAAAGACCGAGACAGACAAGCACTGACATCGAGAGACTCGTCGTTCGAATCACGGGACACCTCAGGGGAAATTTTTGACGGGCACTTCAGAAACAAAATGGTCCGAAGCTGACATTCGCACGATTCCGGTTCTGACTCCAACACGCGCTACTGCACGACAATCAATCACCGCCGAGCACTATGAACCCATTCGAAGAAAAACTCAATCCAACTCTCGAAATGCGCAAGCGCGCGCTCTACTCCTTGTAGCCGCACCGGGCGCGGGGTAAACTTTCGCCAGTATCCATCGGAGGTTTGCCATGGCTCGTGTCGTGCGCTGCGGCCTCATTCAGGCCAGTTGTGAATGGTCCCCGGAAAAATTCTCTCTCGCGCAAATCAAACAGAAAATGATGGCGAAGCACGAAAAGTTGATCGCCGCCGCCGCGAAGAAAAAAGTCCAG
Organism: Candidatus Acidiferrum sp.; assembly: GCA_049641765.1. Taxonomy (GTDB): domain Bacteria; phylum Acidobacteriota; class Terriglobia; order Acidiferrales; family UBA7541; genus Acidiferrum. The sequence continues at coordinate 7,005 of JBAQJX010000051.1, read as the reverse complement.
GTCCTCGGCTTGCAAGAGCTTTTCTATGGCCCTTACTTCTGCGCCGAGCAGCAGACTCGCTGGTACGAACTCACCGAGCGCGTCCCCAATGGCCCCACCGTCGAGCGTATGCAGAAACTTGCCAAACAACATCAGATGGTCCTCGTTGTTCCCGTCTACGAAGTCGAAATGACCGGCCTCTACTACAACACCGCCGCCGTGATCGATGCCGACGGCCGCTACCTCGGAAAATATCGCAAGCACCACATTCCTCATTGTCACCCGGGCTTTTGGGAAAAATTTTATTTCACGCCCGGCAACGCTGGCTATCCCGTCTTCCAGACACGCCACGCCCGCGTCGGCGTCTACATCTGCTACGACCGCCACTTCCCCGAAGGCGCTCGCTGCCTCGGCCTGAACGGCGCCGAGATTGTCTACAATCCCTCCGCCACCGTCGCCGGCCTTTCCGAATATCTCTGGGAACTCGAGCAGCCCGCCCACGCCGTCGCCAATCAATATTTCGTCGCCGCCATCAATCGCGTCGGCACCGAGCATCCCTGGCAAATCGGCGAATTTTACGGCAAGAGCTATTTCTGCAATCCTCGCGGCAAAATCGTCGCGCAAGCCAGCCGCGACAAAGACGAACTTCTCGTCTCCGATCTCGATCTCGACGAAATCCAAAAAGTCCGCGACACCTGGCAGTTCTATCGCGATCGCCGTCCCGAATCCTACGGCGAAATCACGCGCACTCGCGCAGCGGAAAGCTCCGAAGCTGCCGATTGAACATCGCGCTGTCCAAACTTCTCGCGTCCTGATTTCAACCATGCCGACACCAACGGACAGCCAAGATGAGTGACCTCCAAGCCGCTTCGCTTCCTGCGGAAACCATTCGCAGCAGCGGCCTCTACAACAAAGACCTCGCCCCCGTTCCGCCGGAGCGCCGCAGTTGGAGCACTTACAACTACGCCGCCCTCTGGATCTCAATGAGCGTCAACATTCCCACCTACATGCTCGCCAGCGCCATGATCGCCGGCGGCATGAATTGGAAACAAGCTCTCTTCACGGTTTTTCTCGGCAACGTCCTCGTCCTCATCCCCATGTTGCTCAACGCCCACGCCGGAACTCGCTACGGTATTCCCTTCCCCGTTTTTGCGCGTGCCTCGTTCGGCGTGCTCGGCGCCAACGTTCCCGCGGTCTTGCGCGCCCTCGTTGCTTGTGGCTGGTTTGGCATCCAAACCTGGATCGGCGGCGAAGCCATCAACGCCATGCTCGTCGCACTCGTTCCCAGTTGGCAAAATTTCCACGCCGGCCCCGCGCTTTGCTTCGCCTTTTTCTGGCTCCTCAACGTCTTCGTCATTCTTCGCGGCATCGAGACCATTCGCTTCCTGCAAGGCGTCTCCGCTCCCTTCCTTCTCCTCATCGGTCTCGCTCTGCTTCTCTGGGCCCGCGCCAAAGCTGGCGGCTTCGGCCCCATGCTCGCGACTCCATCAAAATTTCAAACCTTCGCGGACTTCTTCAAATTCTTCATCCCATCGCTCACCGGCGTCGTCGGCTTCTGGGCCACCGTCTCGCTCAACATTCCCGACTTCACTCGCTACGCCCGCAGTCAGCGCGACCAAATGGTTGGCCAGGCAGTTGGCCTCCCGGCTACCATGACCTTTTATTCCTTCATCGGCATCGCTGTGACATCCGCGACGCTCATCATCTTCGGCGAAGCGATATGGGATCCCGTCGCCGTCCTCTCCCGCCTCGGCAATCCGCTAGCCGTCGTCATCGCCATGATTGGCCTGCTCATCGCCACTCTCAACGTCAACGTCGCCGCCAACGTCGTCTCTCCCGCCAACGATTTCTCCAATCTTTCCCCGCGCAACATCAGCTTCCGCACCGGCGGCCTCATCACCTGCTTCGTCGGCGTCCTCATGCAACCCTGGAAGCTCATGGCCAATTATGGCAACTACATTTTCGTCTGGCTCGTCGGCTATTCTGGCTTTCTCGGCCCCATCGCCGGCGTTCTGATTTGCGACTATTTCGTCATCCGCCGAAAAAACCTTTCGTCGCAGGATCTGTATCAACGCGGCGGAATCTACGAATACTCCCGCGGCATCCACTGGCAAGGCGTAGTCTCTCTGGCCGCTGGCGCCGGCGTCGCCTTCATCGGTCTCTTTATTCCATCGCTGCGCATCCTATACAACTACGCCTGGTTCGTCGGCTTCGCGGTTAGCTTTTTGGCCTATCTCGTCTTAACCAACAAGCCCGCGCCCGTTCCCAAAGCCGCTAACTGAGGTAGCCTAGCTGGATAGCCGAGGAACGTAGCCATGACACAGAAAATGTTGCCAACGCGAGCAATGGTCATTCCGAGCAGCGCGGGAAACCCTGGCCTGATCCCAACTCAACCCGCTACACGGAGAACTCCGCAACGCATCCCCGCGGCCCCTACCAGTCACTATTCACCAGTCACCAATCTTGGAGCACACCATGCACTTCGGCATCACCATCAAGCCTGACCTCACCATTGACCGCATCATCAGCCTCACCAAGCAAGCCGAATCCGCCGGCTTCACCTACGGCTGGATTTTCGATTCTCACGTTATATGGATGGAGCCGTTTCCACTTCTCACGTTGATGGCTGCCAACACGCGCACCATGCGCCTCGGCACCTGTGTCACAAATCCCGCCGTGCGCGATGTCACCGTCTCTTCCAGCCTGTTCGCCACATTGAATCAGCTTTCTCATGGCCGCATGCAGCTCGGCATTGGACGCGGCGACAGCTCCCGGCGTGTCCTCGGCAAAAAGCCCACCACGCTCGAAAATCTTGCGGAATTTGTCAGAATTTTTCGCGCGCTAAACGCCGGCGAGACTGTGGACTATGAAGGCGTCGCCACAAGTTTCCCTTGGGCCAAAGCGGGCGCCCCTCCCGTTTGGGTTGCCGGCTACGGGCCGAAAGCTCTTCGCACCGCTGGCCGCATTGCCGACGGCGTCATTCTCCAATTCGCCGATCCCGATCTCATCGAGTGGTGTGTCGGCTTCGTCCGCGAAGGCGCCAAGGAAGCTGGCCGCGACTTCGGCAAAATCGAAATCATGGCCGCCGCGCCCGTCTGGGCTTCCGATGACCTGAAAGTAGCCCGCGACCGCGTCCGCTGGTTCCCGGCTTTGGTCTCCAACCACATCATCGATCTCATTTCCAAATACAAGCCGGAAGACCTGCCCGAGAGCCTGACCTCTTTCGTCCGCAATCGCGGCAACTACGATTACCATCACCACTGTGAAGTCGGCAGCGACAACGCCGATTTCGTCTCCGATGAAGTCATCGACCGCTTCTGCCTCGTCGGCCCCATCGACCATCACCGCAAAAAACTCGAAGCCCTCCGCAAAGTCGGCGTCACCCAATTCAACATCTACCTAATGTGCGGCGAAGAAGAAAAAACCCTCGAAATCTACCACCGCCAAATCCTCCCGCACTATACTTCTTCGCTGTCATCCTGAGCGAAGCGAAGGATCATGGCATGGTCGCTCCCCGCCCGAGGTCACGAGTACTGGCACAGCCCCCGCGCCCGATCCTTAAAAGACCGTCTGCCCGTCGCGACAATTCAGTAGGCGCCGGGCTTTAGCCCGGCACCTTTGCACCTGACTATCACCCACGGCTATCATCCTGAGCCAAGCGATAGAAGATCCCGATTCCGGCGTGATCCCTCCACTCCTCGGCGTCATCCTGCCCTGATTGCCGTTCCCCCAAATTGTCATCCCGACCGGAGCGTCAGCGCTTCTTGCTGACGCGCAGTGGAGGGACCTCTCTTCTCCCGGTTTCCTTCTCCCGGTTTCCTTCTCCCGGTTTCCCTCTCCCGCCTTATCGCCATCTCCCGTTCCCCACCTGCTGTCACCCCAACCACCCACATCGTCCCGAGCGAAGTGGGCCGACGCCTTTTCTTCATCATCGCTCCTGCGATGATATCGGCCCACGCAGCGAGAACTCTGCCCATTGCACACTTCTTGTGCAATGAAATCTCTCTGGGTCCTGGGCTTGGCAAAGGGAGCCCTAGCGTGTGGAACATCCCATGCTCTCCGAAACGATCTTGAATTTGTCCTCTCTTTTCGGGGAGTCCCTCGCACCATCACTCCACGATGACTTGGTGGCTGGCCCAGCCGAATGTAGCGCCGTCCTCTCAGGACGGCATGTTCGTTCTTGGGCTCCTTCAGGAGAGCGCCCCTTTTCAGCCCACAAGTGTTTGGTTTTCCGCGTGCGACTTCAAGGAAGGAGCGAACGAATATTCCTGGCGCCAGGTAGCACCCGCATGATTTCCACCGGGCGCGCTAGACGTGGTACGTGTGATGTGACGAAGCGCGGAATCCATCGCGTTTGTCACTTCACATGGGTTACTTACGAATAGCCTATCTGGGAATTGAGGGCAAGCGTCAGGGCACTTCGCCCTACTTGTAATAATTCGGTGTGCGGCAATGTCTTCTAGTGTGAGGGCTGTACAGCACGCACGGCCGCAAAGGATCATCGATGATGCTGCTTGAAAACTTGCTCCAGGACCTTCGCTACGGCGGTCGGATGCTTTTCCGTAACGTGGCATTGACCGCAGTTTCGGTTTTAGCACTGGCGCTCGGCATCGGCGTCAACACTGCCGCATTCACAACCTACAAAGCCCTGGTACGGAGGCCTCTGGATGCGCGCGATCCCGGTCAAATGGTGAATCTTGCATTGACGCTGCAGTCCGACGCGAACGCTTCCGAGTTTAGCTATCCCGACTACGAGGCGTATCGCGATCAACTGCATTGCTTCAGTGGTCTGATCGCAAGCTCGCACGATCTGCTGAAGCTCACCGAGGCTGGCGGCGTCCTGAACGGACGCTTTAGCGCTGCGGGCTCTCTTTTCGGGCGTTTGGGGCTGTTACCGCCAGGATTCAAGAGCGCCGAAGTCGCCGACACGCTGATTGTCTCCGAGAACTATTTTTCGGTGCTGGGCGTCGCGCCCCTACGAGGTACCACGTTTGAATCGATCGGCGCTCGCGAGCTTGCTGCCTCGCCCGCGGTTCTCATCAGCGAAAACTACTGGCAGCGGCGGTTCGCCAGCGATCCTGCGGTGCTCGGCAAAACGATCCGTTTGAATGGCGCACCCTTCACGATCATAGGAGTGACGCCCCATGATTTTGTCGGGACTAGCATGGAAGCGCCGGACTTTTGGCTGCCGCTCAGTCTCGAGCCATTGGCTCATCCTGACGCAGACCCTCTTCATGATCGCGAAGACTTGCATTTGCGATTGTTCGGCAGACTCGCACCTGGTGTCAGCATGCAGCAGACACAAGCCGAGACCAATCTGGTGGCCTCGCGCTTGCGCACGTTGCACGACGTCAATTCCGAATGGAGCAGGCCCGCAGCCGCACTCATAACTCCGGGCTCGCCATTGCCCGGCAAAATGGCGCCTGGGCTCAAGTTCACGATTTTGCTCATCATGGTCGCCGTGACTATGGTTTTGGTCATCGCATGCGCGAATGTCGCCAGTCTGCAATTGGCTCGAGCCACCGCACGCCAGGGCGAGCTGAGCACCCGGTTGTCAATGGGGGCCAGCCGCGGGCGCTTGGTGCAGCAACTGCTGACGGAAAGCGCATTGCAAGGACTGTTGGCGGGGATGATCGCGTTTCCCTGCACCTGGGCCATCTTGAAGGTTGGTGCCAACTTGTTCGCGCAGGCTTTTCCTGTTGAAGCTGGCACGTTGGTGCTCCACGTAGCGCCGGATTTCGAGATCTTCGCTTACGTACTGGCGATTTCGGTGTTTGCGGGCCTCTTGTTCGGGCTCGCACCGGCACTTGAGAGTTCCCGCTCCGCACTTTTTTCCGCGGTCAGGGGCAAGGCGGGAAGCGCTTCCGTTCGCAGCCGGCGCCTTCGCGAACTGCTCATCGCATCGCAGGTCGCGGTCTGCTTGGTTTTGATGATCGCCGGAAGCATGTTGATCCGCAGTTCGCTGCACACTCTCGGCATGCCGACGGGCTACGACGGCAAACGCGTCGTGGATCTTGACTTCCGATTCCCCGAAGGATCGAAATACACAGCCGAGCAAAAGCTAGCCATCGTCCGCGAACTTCGTGGCCGAGTTGCAGCCGTGCCCGCAGTTGTAGCAATCACAACGGCTCGCGCACCGGACGACAGCAACGTGCGAGCGGCTGCTGTATCACTCAACGGAGAAAATCCTAACTCTAAAAATAAGCAAGGCATCCTCTACTACACGTGGGTGCAGCCAAATTACTTCAGAACGTTGGGCGTTGCGATACTGCTTGGCGAGGGCTTCGCTGACGACACGCAAAATGGTGAACACTCGGTGGTACTGAGCGAGTCCGCCGCCCGACAACTCTGGCCTGGAGGAAACCCGATCGGGCGCAGTTTGCGTCTGGGCACGGGCGAGCAGTTCCACAACAAAGGTGATCTTCTTCCTGATGGACCCACCTGGCAAGTGATCGGCGTTGCCAACGATACACGCGGCGTTGAGTTGGATGGAAGCGACGCAGCGCAGGTTTACCTGCCACTACCCGAAGATCGCGTTCAGGATTATCCCATCCTTCTGCGCACGCAGTCCGACCCGATGCCGCTGAGCCGTGCGATCGACGACGCCGTTGCATCGGTGCATGCCGACCTGATCGTATCGACTTCCACGCTGCAGGATATGCTTCGGCAGACTCCACCGTTTCTGGGCACGATGTTTGCGGCAATGGTCGCAAACACCATCGGTTTGTTCGGGCTGGTGCTGGCCGCAATGGGAATCTACGGCACGATCAGTTACATCGCCGTGCTCCGGACACGTGAAGTCGGAATACGCATGGCCATCGGCGCTCAGAAATGGGACATCCTTGGCCTCATGATGCGGGACACCACGCGGCCGGTGCTCGCGGGGCTCGCTGTAGGAATGCTTCTAGCGGTTGGAGCGTCGTATCTGCTGCGCGCCGTCCTCTATGGAGTGCACCTTGTGGACAGCGTTTCGTTCCTCGGTGCGTCCCTACTGTTTCTGATAATCGCGTTGCTGGCCACGCTGCC
>JBAQJX010000034.1:0-17077 GCA_049641765.1 Candidatus Acidiferrum sp. | reverse complement strand
TGTCGCTGCAAAGTGAGAATGTCCGGTTTGTGCAAAGTAGAAATGTCCGGTTTCATGGGTGGCTGGGGGCCGCATGGAAACGGAGCGCATGGCCTTGAGCCAACGAGAACGGGACCGACTGAAAGTGCTACACGAGGTGAAACAAAAGCATTTGACGCAGGTGGAAGCCGCTGGGCGGCTTAAAGTGAGCGACCGTCAGGTACGGCGGCTGTTGATGCGCATGGATGACAGCGGGGACCGGGCGCTGGTTCACGGACTGCGAGGCCGGGCGTCGAACCGCAAGCTGGCGCTCTCGTTGGAGCAGAAAATCATGGCGCGGGTGCGCCAGCGGTATGCGGACTTTGGGCCCACGCTGGCGGCGGAGCATTTGGCCAAGGAGGATTTGTTGGTGAGTCGCGAGACGTTGCGGAAGTGGATGGTGAAAGCCGTCTTGTGGCGTCCTCGCCGGCAGCGCGTGAAGAGCGTGCATGTGTGGCGAGAGCGGCGGGCTAGTTTTGGGGAACTGGTGATGCAGGACAGTTCACCGTTCCGCTGGTTTGAAGAACGCGGCCCGGTGTGTCATTTGATCGCGCTGATCGACGACGCCACCAGCCGCGTGTGGGCGCGTTTTGTGGAGCACGACAGCACGGAAGAAAACCTGCGAACTTTGGGAGGATGGTTGCAGCGCTACGGGCGTCCGCTGGCACATTACACCGATAAAAACAGCATTTTTCGCAGCACCGGTCCGGCGGCGCGCGACGAACAACTGCGGGGAGAAGCGGCCCGTTCGCAGTTTGGAAGAGCGCTCGAGGAGTTGGGAATGGAATGGATCGCGGCGCACAGTCCGCAAGCCAAAGGCCGCATCGAGCGGCTGTTCGAGACGCTGCAGGATCGCTTGGTGAAAGAGATGCGTTTGGCGGGAATCGACACGATCGAGGCGGGGAATTATTTTCTGGAGACGCGCTTCCTTCCAGAGTGGGAACAGCGTTTCACGGTGGCACCGCGCCACCCGCGCAATGCCCATCGACGACTAGGAAGAGAACAGCGCCTGGAAGAAATACTTAGCGTGCGCGTGGCTCGCAAGGTGGCCCAGGACCACACGGTCAGCTGGGAGGGAAACCGCTGGGGCGTGCCCCGGGAAGAAGTCTGCGCGGGGCTGCGCGGAGCGCCAGCGGAAATCGAACGGCGGCTGGATGGCTCGCACTGGCTGCGCTTCCGTGGCCGCTATCTGCGGCTGAGGCACTGCCCGGAACCGGCGCCGCGCGCGGCAAGTCCTTCCGGCCTACGGCCTGCAGGGCTTGCCGCAAATCCCCTTTCAAGAAAGAACAAAAGCGCCCCTCCAAACCATCCATGGCGGACATTTCAATATGGCAGAAAACCGGACATTTCTACTTTGCGTTGACAGCCATTGTCTCGCCTCGCAAGTTCGTTTCGTCGCCTTGCGTCCTTCCGCCAGTCACAAACCTTTCCCCGCAGCGCTGTAGGGTCATCCTTCCGAGGATGACCTTTCTTGGATGACCCTTCTTCCGTTCCGCAAATCCCCGAATCCGGTTATCCTGTTTCCGTTCACAGCGCGCGAAGACCGCCGATCTTCTTTCTCCCGCGTCTTCTCCGCGCTCTCTGTGAACTCTGTGTTGAGAAAATCTTGATCCGCTGTAGAGATCGATCTCTCAAAGCCAAATGCCCACCTTCTTCATCCAACAATTCGGCTGCCGCGCCACGCAAGCCGATGGCGCCGCTCTCGAACGCCAGCTCCTGGATCGCGGCTTTTCCGCCGCCTCCGGCCCTTCCTCTGCTTCCATCGTCGTCCTCAACACCTGCACCGTGACCGCTGCCGCCGATGCCCAGGCACGCGACGCCATCCGAAAAATTCATGCGCAAAATCCCGCCGCTCGCCTCATCGTCACCGGCTGCTACGCCCAGCGCGCTCCCGAAGACCTGGCCGCCCTCCCCGGAGTCTCCTGGGTCGTCGGCAACTCCCACAAACCTCAAATCCCCAATCTCGTCACCGCTCTTTCATCCGATCATCCGCTCGCCGTCTCGAATAATTTCATCTCCACGGCCGCGCTGTTCCCCAGTTCGCTTGAAGCCCCTTTCCACTCCTTTCTAGGGACACAGCATGCTGCGCCCGATTTTGGCAAGATGTCCAACCCTGATGCGCTGTCTCATCAAGCCCAAATCCTGACTGGCGAAATTTTCGCTCACCCCGAATTCCTCTCCGCCCCCATCCAGGGCGGCGAATCTCATCACACTCGCCCCATCCTCAAAATTCAGGATGGCTGCAATCTCCGCTGTGCCTACTGCGTCATCCCATTCGTCCGCGGCAAATCGCGCAGCCTTCCTCCCAACGACGTCATCCGCGAAATCCAGAAACTCACCTCAAACCATTCACCGGAGCACTCGCCCGCAAAGGTGGAACAGCCAATCTTGGCTGTACACTCTCCAGCCCATGAAATAGTTCTCTCCGGCATCAACCTCGGCACCTACGGCCGCGATCTCACTCCTCGCATCGAATTCATCGATCTCCTCCGCCGCATCCTCAACGAATCCTCCGTCGAGCGCCTCCGCGTCAGCTCCATCGAACCTCTCGATGTCACGCAAGATCTCATCGACCTCTTCGCCGCCAATCCTCGCATCGCCGAGCACTTTCACATGCCCCTCCAGTCCGGCTCTGATCGCATCCTCGCTGCCATGCATCGCTGGTATCGCGCCGGCCACTACGCCCGCCGCGTCGAGCTCATCCACGATCGCCTCCCCAACGCCGCCATTGGTGCCGACGTCATCGCCGGATTCCCCGGCGAAACCGAATCCGACCACGCCGCCACGCTCGCCTTCATCGATCAGCGCCCATTCACCTACCTCCACGTCTTCTCCTATTCCTCCCGCCCCGGTACCAAAGCGGCCGCTCTTCCCAATCAAGTCCCTGCCCCTATCATCAAGCGCCGCGCCCGCGAACTCCGCTCCCTCGCCGAATCCAAATCCTCCGCCTTCCGCCATTCCCAACAAGGCCGCACCCTCCGCGTCCTAACCCTCCACCGCAACGCACAAGATGAACGCGCAGGCCGCACTCCCGCACTCTCCACCAACTATCTCCCTATTCATATCCCTGGAATTCTTCCCGCAAACCTCTGGCAAGATGTCGTCGTCAGATCCGAAGAAGGAAACTACCTAATAGGTGAGGCTGCATCAAGTCTCTGCGAATCCTTTGTGTTCTCCGAGTCTTCCGTGCTCTCCGAATCCTCTCTGTAAATCTTTTTCCTAGCTGTAAACTGTCTGCTGTAAACTCTCAGCTCTTCCTTTAACTTTTGAACCTTGAATTTTTGAACACTGATCAACGCTCCTCAACCTTCCATCACCACCTGCGCCAACGCCTGCGCCTCCGTATGCGTAATGCTCAACGCAATTCTTTTCACTCCCAACTCCTCCGCAATCTTCCGCGCCTCGCCATCCAACCGGATCGTCGGCCTCCCGCCTTTTTCCCGTACCACCTCGAAATCCACCCACCGCACACCGCGCCTCCATCCCGTCCCCAGCGCCTTCATCGCCGCCTCTTTCGCCGCAAACCGTCCCGCGTACCGCTCGTACTTATTCCGAAACCGCTCGCAATATTCCCTCTCCGCCGGCGTGTACACTCTCCGCAAAAACGTCTCCCCATGCCGCTTGATCGCCGTCTGAATCCTCCCCACTTCCGCCAGGTCCACTCCCATCCCAATAATCACTATCTCTCCCGTAGGGGCACGATATATCGTGCCCTCTTCGTCCTTGCCCCGCCCGTTCCGTCCAACGCGCCTCTGCTCGCCAACTCCGCCAGACTTCCACAGTCCAACAAATCTCACCGCTAGTATACCCGCGCGCCAATCCTCTGCCGTCCCTTCACTCGCCTCCGCCGCACGCCGCAGCCAGCGATTTTCCCCGCAATGCGCTATCTTATATTCGAACCAGGGAGACAAGACTTTGATCTCACAGCCCAACTGGAAGCATCTCTACGAAAAAATTGCATCGGCCGTAACCCTCTCGCGCCGTCCGGTAGCCGTTTCCTTCCTCGATGCGCCTCCTCCCGGCGTGCCCAAGTTTGAGGGAACTCAGCCTTCCAGTTGCAGCTTTTGGCGCCTCGCCGCCACCGGCGGCGTTTTCTACACCGTTCCCGAAGACCATTTCAACTGCGCCGTCGGCGCGTACACCCACAACATCGCTCTCTCGCCCGAACGCGAAAAAGAAACCGAACAAACGCTGAAAATGATGTTCGATCTCGGCTATGTCAAACCGGAAGAAGTTCCGCAGATTCCCCGCTTGCCCAAACCGCCGGTCGCGATTCTCTACGCGCCTCTCGGCGAGGGTCCCGTTGCCCCGGATGTCGTTCTCATTGCTTGCAAACCCTCCGCGGCCATGCTGTTGAACGAAGCCGCCAATCGCGCCGGCGTCGAAAGCCGCACTCCCGCGCTTGGCCGCCCGACCTGCATGGCCTTGCCGGCTTCTTTGCAGCATGGCGCCATTCTCAGCTTAGGCTGCATCGGCAACCGCGTTTACACCGGCCTCGATGAAAACGAAATGTACATCGTTCTGCCCGGTCGCGATCTCGCCGCTGTAGCCGACGCTCTCTCCATCATCGTCGGTGCTAACAACGCGCTGAACGACTACGCCAAAGGCCGTCGCTCGCAACTGGCAACAAGTTAGCCCGTTACTTCTGTACTTTCGCGCCAGCCAGTTCCGCAACCGCTCCCAGCGTCGTCTGCGTCGCATTCAACCCCAGCCGAAAGTCCGCATCCGAATACGTCGTGTACAAGTCCGTCGGCTGGTGCCATTGTGGATCCCATCCGCTGCCAATCTGTGTCCCGCGGTCGTTCTCCCGCAGGCTCAATGACGGAACCACTTCCATGAACGAGCTGGAATCCGTGTTCGTCATGTGGTTCCCCACGCTCGCCGGATAATCCGTCGCGTACCTTTCATTCGCTCGCTCAAACGCCCACGCCAGCGTCTGCGCCTCTGCTGCAAACTTCGAATTCGATTGAAACTCGATGTTCACGTCCGCTTCCGGCCGCTGTTCTTTGCTCACCGTTCCGTCCGCTCGCGGCATTCCGTGATCGAACATCATCATGTCGTGCGTAATCATTCCCAGCCATTTCGGCTCCGGATAACGCCCCGACCCCGGCGGGTCCTCTTTGCCCTGTAGACTTTCGCGCTGTTCAACGTACGCCTTGCTCCCGTTCAGTCCCGTCTCTTCGTTGTTCCACAAAATAAATCGCACTGACCGCTCCGTCCGCACGTCCGGGCTGCTCAGCACGCGCGCCACTTCCATCACCAGCGCCGTCCCTGACCCATCGTCATTCGCCGCTTCGCCCCAGCCGATCCCGTCCATGTGCCCGCCGAGGATGTACATCTCGTCCGGGTGCGTCGTCCCGATCTTCGTGCAGTACACCTCTTCGCGTTCCCCCGGCGTCGACTCTTGCAAATCGAGCGCGCGGATTTTTTCATCCGGCTGTTTGTTCGGATCGGTATTCACTCCCGTCGGCGCCCGAGTCCCTCTCGGACGCCCTCCGCCTACGGACATCGGAGGTTCCCCTGTCGGCCGTGTTGGTCGCGGAGCGTTCCGATCGCGCGGCGGAGGAGGCTGATAGTCGTATTTGATCCGCTCCGTGTTCGTGCACCCATAGCTCTTCAGTTGCGCTTCGATCCAGTCCACCGCTTTCCGGTTCCGGTCCGTCCCCTGCCTCCGGTCCCCAAACTCCGTCAACCCTTTAACAGTCGCCTTATACCGCTCCAGGTCCAGCCGCCCCACCAGCGCTCTGATCGTCTCCGACTCTGCGTTGGCACTCTGGCTCGCTCCCGACGCTCCACTCTGCTTCTGCCCAGCCGCGGCTTGTGCCCGCTCCATTTTCGCCGACGCAAACTCTGCCCGCTGCGCATACACCTGCACGCTCATCGCCGCCCCAATCACTCCCGCCGCCCCAATCACCAATTTCCATCCCATTTCCCCTCACCTCCAGTTCCCTCAGTTCACCCAAATCAAACTGCAGTCTGCAACTTACATTCCTGCGCGCGCTTAGCCATAAAATCCCTTGGCGTGGTCACTTCTGCTGAGCAGCTATATCAATTCCCAGCAAATGCGCGATATTCAATGCATTCGAGTGTTTCACTACTCCTTGGCGAAGCTTATAGTCGAACAATAGGCTGCCCAGCTCTCCCGTATCCTCAAAGCAAACGTTTTGTCCGGGCAAACGATTGTTCGCGATCTCTGTCAACGCGAGATCGTGAGTTGTTAGTGCGCCGATTGCCCCGCGCAGCATCAAAGCCTGCACCACCCACTCAGCCGCGATTCTTCGGTCATGCGAATTCGTGCCGCTCATGATCTCATCGGCTAGAAATAGTAACGGTCCATGGTCCGCCGCTTCGATCATCCGTCGCAATCTCTGCATCTCGGCAAGGAAATGCGACCGGCCATCCACTACTGAATCCTGTATCCGGATTGCCGCGCCGATGGCCAAGAATGATATCCGCATCTTTGCGCATCGGACAGGCGCACCCATGTACGCCAAAACTGCATTGGCCCCTATGGCGCGCAGAAAAGTGCTCTTACCCGACATATTTGATCCGCTCACGATCAGAAATCGGACGGCGCCCCCTAGCTGGAAATCGTTTCGGACGCAGGTGTTCTCGTCAAGTAGGGGATGCACCAGTCCCTCTGCTTCGAACGTTGGGCCCGCCTCCACCAGCTCCGGAAAAGTGTCTGCCGGATGCTCGTAGTAGTAAGTCGATAGGGAAATCAGTGCCTCAAATTCCCCCAAACCTGCCATCCACTCGATCATGTGCGCGCCATGAAGGCAGCGCCACCTTTCGATCGCCATTGCAAACTGAGTCCCCCACAACAAGCAGAACGATGGATACGCGAACCATTCCTTCTCGCGTTGCTGTGCCAAACGAGTCAGGCGCAATAAGCGCTCCACTTGGCCCGATGCTGCCGGCGTGCTTCGGCCCAGCCGGTTAGCAATGGTTCTGAGTTTTGTAGAAGAAAACTGTTCCCGTTCCGCAATTCGGAGCAGTTCACGCAAGATCGGCAGTTCAATCGCCAGTGTGGGCAGCGATTCCAGAAGAACTTTAACGCGGCTTCGCAATGCAAATGCGAATACGGCATCCACGGCGAGCAAAGCGCTGAATATCGACCAAAACCCACGCCCGTCCACGATTCCGGACCAAAACAAGAAAGGTGCTGCGACAGCCGCAAGTGCTAGGACAAAGGCCGCCGGGGAACCCAAAGTCGGAAATTCCGCGCGAGGTTCGGCGACCCACGTCTTGAAAAATTCGGGTCGGAAATCGCCCGCCTTGATGGCTCCGGCTGCCACGACGGATTCGGGCAGGTCTCGACGAGCCTTCAATTCCGCAATTGCCTCTTGCCGCCCACAGATTTCGTCCCTTTCTGCGGGTGACTTCATCCAACTGGCGAGAGTTTGCTGCCCCACGTGCGTACGAGCTGAACACAACAGTTGATAAACGGAACCCTGCCCGAATAGGTTCAAGTCCTCTGCATAAAAGTGGTCCGGCTCTCTAAAGCTGTCACCGCCATCGAGGGAATCCCACTTTCTCGAAAGTCGTGCGGACCCCTTTTCGTAATATTCAAGAAGATTGTGGAACTCTACGGACTTGAGATGACATAGATGGCGGCGCTGTACCACCCACGCCGCCGCGGGAAACACGAGAATTGTCGGCCAAAGTGGAAGCCGCTTTGCAATCACAGACTCGAAAAGCAACGCACAGCCCAACACTCCGAGCAGCATCAAGAATTGTGTGTATCGCGAGTAGCGCGCCGCGCTTTCCTCTGCCGCGCCGCACAATTCGCCGCTCCGCCTCGCATAGAAGTCAGACGGACGATGGAGCTCTTCCTCCGTTAGGCTGGCCACACCGAAAAGACTATCACCAACGCGCCTCAGGAGCGCGCACGACCCGAGTTTGCCGTTTTAACTCCACTCTAGATACTTCAAACTGCTCTTTGCGCCCTTATACTATGCGCATGGCCTTGGTGAAGTCTCTCGCAAGACAGCCCCAGAACAAACGTCCCCCATCATCACCATGGTCTATACGCGATTCACGGGGCCTGCGCATCCTCCAGCTCCCCGCCTTCTCCAAACTCCCCTGGCTTCTCCACGGTTTCTCGACCCACCCCGGCGGTGTCTCCCAGCTAAACAACGAAAAAGTCCTCAACCTCGGCTTCACCGACTGGGACTCGCGCGAAAACGTCCTCGAAAATCGCCGCCGATTCCAATCCGCGCTCAATGCCGCCGATCTCCCTCTCATCTCGCTCAAGCAAATCCATTCGGATGTCATCCATCTCTTCGACTCGCCTCCTTCCGCCCCATGTAGCGGCGACGCGAGCATCACCAATCGCCCGGGCCTTCTCCTAGCCGTGCAGACCGCCGACTGCGTTCCCGTTCTCCTCGTCGACCCGAAAAAGCGCGCCATCGCCGCCATACACGCCGGCTGGCGTGGCACTCTAGCTCGCATCGCCGCCAAGACTATCGGCGCCATGCAGATGCACTTCGCCACCAATCCCCGCGACATCCTCGCCGCCATCGGCCCCAGCATCGGCGGCTGCTGCTACGAAGTCGGCACCGATGTAGCGACGCAATTTCTTTCGCAGTTCCCCGACGCTCACACCTACTTCGAAGAATTTCGCACCGGCGACGAACCCAACCCCGTCCAGTGGCTGAACATGATGCCTCCCGGCCACCAACCTCCGCCCAAAGGCGTCCTTCTCGATCTCCGCAAAGCCAATCGTTCCCAACTCCTGGCCGCCGGCCTCCGCCCGCAGAACATCTTCGTCAGCGATCTCTGTACCGCCTGCCGCCCCGATCTCCTCTTCTCCTATCGCAAACAACACGCCGCCACCGGCCGCCAAATGGCCGCCATCGCCCTCCACCCCTGACGTGGCACAAATTTCAGTCCAGCCGCTCGGCTCTGCCGAGTCACAATCTCCCCAATCCGTAGGACCCGGGCTCGCCCGGCCTGTTCTTTCCCATTTTGGTCCTTGACAAACTGTTACTCCAGGCGTATAAGTAAGCTTAGGTAATATTGTGGCTTGTTCCGAGTGCCGCCAGCGTCCGCTGGCGTTTTCACTTTTACGCGGGCCGAGCGCCGTCTCGTACACCCAACCCGTTCCATCTTTTTCCGCAGCCGCAAAGTGCGTAACACGCAGGAAACGCCGCAACTCCATTCGTTTCATGCCCTTACTTCATAACTTGCGGACACCCCGGGGGTGGGGGTCCAGACCGCACGGTAGACCTCGAACGATGGGCAGATAGCTGGTTCCCTACCCGGCGACCGGCGCCGACACCGAGGCATTCTCAATCTGCAGCAGCGCCAGCTGCCCGCACGCCGCCATCACATCCCGGCCGCGCGAGTGCCTCACAAACGCGGGTATCCCTCGGTCGACCAGAATGCGCCGGAACTCCTCGATCCGCTCCGCCGTCGACTCGCGATACGGCAGCTCTCCCGGATTCCAGGGAATCAGGTTTACTTTGACGCTCTTCAGCGGCGCCAGCATCCGCACCACACGCCGCGCATCCTCGGCTGCGTCGTTCATTCCGCCGAGCATGACGTACTCGAACGTCAAATGCTCCCACGTCCGCAGCGGATATTTCCTGCACGCGGCAAGCAAGAATTCGAGCGGATATTTCTTGTTGATCGGCATCAGCGAGTTGCGTTGCTCGTCGTTCGACGCGTTCAACGAAATCGCCAGTTTCGGCCGCACCGGTTCAGCGCCCAGCCGCTCGATTCCCGGGATGATTCCGCTCGTCGAAAGCGTTACATGCTTCGGTGAAATTCCAATTCCTTCCGGGTCGAGCACAATTCGCACCGCGGCCATCACCGCGTCGAAATTAAGCAGCGGCTCTCCCTGCCCCATCAAAACGATATTCGTCTGCGGAGCCAGCCGTTCTTTGTGCTCGTCGATCGGCAAAAGCACTTGCGCCAGAATTTCGCCGGCCGTCAAATTCCGGATCAGCCCAAGCTGCGCCGTCAAACAAAAGTGGCAATCCACCGCGCAGCCCGCCTGCGTCGAAACGCAAATCGTTTGCCGCCCTTCGCTTGGCATGAACACCGCTTCCACCGAAGCCAGCCGTAACGATTTCTGCTCCGTCTCGGGCAACAAACTCTTCGCCGCGTTTTTCTCCCTTGCGGCTTGCGCGGCCCCGATCGCACTTTCCTGTTTTTCCGCTCCGCCCAGATCGAACAAATACCGCACCGATCCATCGCTCGATGCAAACCGCTGTTTCACCGCAGGCAAAGTGATGCTCGTCTCCGCCGCCAGACGCTCGCGAAACGCCACCGGCAAATTCGTCATCTGCGCGAGTGCGAATTTTCTCTCCGCGTAGAGCGCGTGGTAGATCTGTCCGCCGCGATAAGCAGGCTCGCCCATCGCCGCGCACATCTCGCGCAACTCTTCTTTCGATTTGCCCAGCAATTCCACGAATTTCGCTCCTCGCGAGCTTTCGCGATTCCACCGAAATCACCCTAAAGAGTATCGTGTTTTGCCCGCGTTTTTCTGCTTTGCGCTCTTTCCTGCTTCGCTTCGGCGGTATAATTTCTCCACCATGCAAAAACAACTCGCCGTCGAACAGCTTGCCATCGCCGACTGGGTCAAGAATCTCGCCGCCATTTCCGAGCGCGGCTTCACTCTCGAAAATATTCAGGACTATATCGTCCAGCACACCGTCCGCCCCGAGACTCTCGAAAAATATCTCTTCTTCTCCAATGGAAATTACACGCGCAACCTGATTTTCAAGAATGACCTCTTCGAGTGCATGACTATCTGCTGGGAAATCGGCCAGTTCAGCCGCGTCCACAATCATCGCGATCAAAATTGCTGGATGTCCGCGCCGATCGGCCGGCTGAAAGTTCAGAATTTCCGCGTCCAGGACAAGGACGCCTCCTGCGGCACGTGCAAGATTTTCCCCACGGAAGTTTACGAAATGAACGCGACGAACCCTGTCCACGTCAATCCACTGGAACCGGTTCACCAAGTTTTGAATTTGCCCGAATTCAAGCAGCGCGCCGTCAGCATTCACGTCTATTCCAAACCGTTCGACAGTTGCGAAGTCTATCAGCGCGAAAAAGGAACCTACGGCGACGTGCCGCTCCACTACACCAGCGAGTACGGCAAGCTCCATCCCGACGAAAAGCTTTTGTAGGACAAGCCCTGGTCCTTCCGCCCCGGCCGCGCCGAAAAGCCCCTGTGGCGCCAGCCGTTGCCTGTGTCACAATTAAAGCATGGCTAACGCCACGGAAGTGCGCGACATCCAAAAGCACGTTTTGGCCAACGGTCTTGTGGTCATCACAGAAACCATGTCGCACGTGCGTTCCGTCTCCGTCGGCGTATGGATTCGCAACGGCTCGCGCCGCGAAGTCCCGGAAGAAAACGGCCTCGCTCATTTCATCGAGCACATGGTTTTCAAAGGCACCGAGCGCCGCTCCGCCGAAGCCATCGCGCGCGAAATGGATTCCGTCGGCGGCATGCTGGACGCATTCACCTCCAAGGAACAAATTTGCTTCAACGCGAAGGTTCTTGACGATCATTTGCCGATCGCATTTGACGTGATCGCCGATCTTGTTCTTCGGCCCAAATTCGATTCCGAGGACGTCAGGAAAGAGCGCCAGGTCGTGCTCGAAGAAATCAAGATGGACCTGGACAATCCCGAATACCAGCTCCACGATATTTTCACGCGCGGCTTTTGGCCCGAGCATCCGCTCGGCCGCCCGATTCTTGGCACGCCGGAAACCGTGCGCGGTTTCAGCCGCGAGCATCTCGTCGAGCGTTTCCGCGATTGGTTCGCTCCCGACCATCTCGTCATCACCGCCGCGGGCCATGTCACGCACGAGCAGCTCATGGCTCTGGTTCAGCGCGAGTTTGGTAATCTCCGGCCCGCGCGCGCATTGGAAGATCACACGGCTCCTTCGACGGAGGCTCCCATTCATCTCGAGCCCAAGCGCGACCTCGAGCAGGTTCACGTCTGCATCGGCGTCCCCTCGCTTCCGCTGGGCCACGAGGCGCGTTTCGCCGCCGCCGTGCTCAACAATCTTCTGGGCGGCGGCATGTCCTCGCGCCTCTTTCAGAACATCCGCGAAAAAGAAGGCCTAGCCTACGCGGTGTTCAGCGAGCTCACTCCCTATTCCGACGCCGGCATGTTCACCGTCTACGCCGGCACGGCCACCGAAACCGTCGGCCAGGTGATCGACCTAACGATTAAGGAATTTCGCGCCATGAAGGAGTCGCCTGTCAGCGAAGAAGAGCTCACGCGCGCGAAAAATCATCTCAAGGGTTCGCTGATGCTTTCGCTCGAATCCACGACTTCACGGATGTCCAATCTCGCGCGGCAGGAACTTTACTTCGGGCGATTTTATTCGCTCGACGAAATTCTCGCTTCCATCGAAACCGTCACGCTTGCCCAAGTCCAATCGCTGGCCCACGAATTCTTCCGCCCCGATCAAATCGCAGTCACCGTCCTCGGCCCGCTGAACGGCTTCACCCTCGATCGCTCGCGCCTCGCCTGCTAGGGCTTCAGAATTTAACTGCCGGACCCACCTGGCGCCAGTCCGTGTCGAATTCAATCGTCTGCGGATAACTTGGAATGATTTTCAGATTCCCAGCACGGGAGAGTGAGGCAGGGGGTTTCAATTCTGCCAAGAAGTTGCCTGAGTCGGGGTCTCTCAGGATGAGCTGGAAAGCTGCATCTTCCACTTGCGGTGACTGTGCACCACTCTCCGCAAAATTTGGCAAATATGCTTGAAACGATCCGTCAGGTCCCACGGAGGATTTAGTAATATCGAAGCTCAAGACAAAACCGTCGGTGATTCCAAAAAAATTGTGTCCCCAGAAACCGAGATACCGGACTTGCACTTCCATCCTTTGAGCTGGGTTTGAAGGACCCTGAGGAAACCTGCCTTGAAGCAACGTTTCGCCTAGCGGCGTGCAATGAAATTCGCCTTCACGAGAACTCGTCGAGAGCTCAACCATGCTAATAGTTTGAATTTGGCAACCTGGAGCATAAAGAACGGCCTTGAGACCCTTTGCTGGCTTTCCCTCTAACTCGGTGTGGATCAAGATCGCGCGCTCACCATCTTGGTCAACTTGGTAGCCGCTGAAGCCGCCGAACTCTCCGGTTATAAAGTACCGTACCTGCAGTTCCGCAGGATTCACGGATGGGTCGACCCGGACAGCAAAGGTGTTTTCCGAAGGGAGAGTGTTGGTTGCTGATTGTGAGGAAAGGAGTAGAAGAAAGGAAAGCGTCAAGACAATCTGGCGGGAGAACATTCTTCGCTCCTTTGACTCGAGTTCCGATCTGAGCTAATTATGGAGCAGCACCGAAGCCTCGATATCAAAACTAAGGGCCCAGAGTCATCCACGACTCTCGCGGCATACTTAATTCCATTCTCTTTTCGCGTTGACGCGCGGGAATCGCTCTGCCATGATTCTGAAAATTCGATTGTGTAGATGCCGGGCTTTAGCCCGGCGGTTTTTCCGGACTTTTACGAGGAGCAACCGATCGGCTTGCGGGTTTCCATTCTGGCGTCAGGCAGCTCGGGCAACATCACCCTGCTCGAGACGCAGCGCACCCGACTCCTCGTGGACTGCGGCCTCGGCAAGCGCGAAACGCTTGCCCGCCTCGCGGCCATCGAGCTGAGCGTCGACCACATCGACGGCATCCTCATCACGCACGAACATACCGACCACTGCAACGGTTTGCCACAAATGCTTGGACTCTGGAAAGCTCCGCTCTATGTGACCGAGCAGACTTTGGAAGCGCTGCATCGCGCACTGCCGGATCGTCTGGCGAATCGTTTGCGCGGCGTGGAAACGATTCAAGCTGGCCAGCACTTCACCATCGGCGATATCGATGTTCACGCGTTCCAGATTCCGCACGACGCCGCCGATCCCATCGGCTTCACGTTCCGCACGAACGGCACGAAAATGGCGATCGTCACTGATCTCGGGTACATGCCGGAACTTGTAAAGGTGCACCTGCGCGACGCTGATTGCCTGGTGCTCGAATCGAATCACGACCTCGACATGCTCAAGGTCGGGCCGTATCCGTGGGTCGTCAAGCAGCGCGTGCTCAGCCGCACGGGGCATCTCTCGAATCACGCCGTCAGCGAATATCTTGCCGACCCGGAAGGCTTCGACGCACGCGCGCGCTATCTGGTGCTCGCGCACCTCTCGCAGGAAAACAACAATCCCGATCTCGCGCGCATTTCCGCCGACGAAGCGCTCGGCCGGCGCCCAGCGGAATGCGCGTTTCGCGGCGAGCTGATGATCGCTTCGCAAGAAAAGCCGCTGAAGCCCCTCGAGCTTTAGCTTCGCCAAATTTCGCTCGCATCTTCCATCGTTCTCCTCTACACTATTTTTGTTCTTGGTAGAGGTGCGGAGGCCATGAGTAGCCGGGCGAGCTGTTCCGATCAGCTTCGGACGCCGCGGCAAAAGGGGCCAGTGAGTTGTAGTCCGCCGAAATCGCAGCGGCAGCTGTAGCCGCTCCGGTTGGGAAACAGGTCCAAGTCCTGTTCACTGTCATCCGATTAGATGGCCGCAAGGCGGCCAGAGCTAACACCGGATGGAGCGCTATCGAGAGGCAGCAGCCTCGATTCTTTTCGTCGCGGTTCCTTCCTTTCGCAACGTTCCCTCCAGAAAAACGGTTTGAATGAATCTTTTCGAGCTGACGCGCGCGTTGGTCGACATCGAATCGACGACGAACCACGAAAAAAACGTGGGCGATTTCCTGTTTGCTCAACTTTCGTTTCTTGCCGCGCGGCATTCCGGGCGGCTGGAACGCATGGCAGTCGCACCGAACCGCGACAATATTTTCGCTTCGTGGGGCGAGCCTGTCGTCACGCTCTCGACGCACATGGATACGGTGCCGCCGTTTTTTCCCTCGCTCGAGGACGCGGAGTTCGTCTGGGGGCGCGGATCTTGCGACGCAAAAGGCATCATCGCCGCAATGATCGCGGCCGTCGAAAAACTTCTCGATTCCGGTGCGAGCAATCTCGGATTGCTTTTCGTCGTCGGCGAAGAGCGCAACAGCGCGGGCGCAAAGGTCGCCGCCGTGAATGGCCGAGGCGCGCGTTTCCTGATCAACGGCGAGCCCACGGAAAACCGTCTGGCGCTCGGGTCGAAGGGCGCGCTGCGTTTCGAAGTTACGGCGCAAGGCAAGCTCGCGCATTCGGCTTACCCCGAACTGGGCCACTCCGCGATCCACTCGCTGCTGGATGTTCTAAGAGCCATTCGCTCGATTCCGCTGCCGCAAGATCCGCTGCTCGGCCAGAGCACGCTCAATATCGGCGTCATCGCCGGCGGCCGCGCGCCGAATGTCGTTGCGGACCACGCCGAAGCCGAAATCATGTTTCGCACCGTATGCGATCCGGCGGACATCCGGCAAGCCGTTCATGCCGCCGCCGCAGGCCGCGCCGAAGCGCGCGAAGTGCTGCACTCGCCGGCGGTACGACTTTCGGCGTTCGATGGTTTGCCCACGACCGTCGTGGCATTCGCGACCGACATTCCGAATTTCAACGGCGCATGGGGCCAGCCATTTTTGATCGGACCCGGCAGCATTCATTTGGCACACACGGCCGAAGAGCGCATTCCGAAGAAAGAGTTGTCGGAGGCGGTTGAGATTTACGCGCGCATGGCGAGGCAGCTTCTTGCGACGGGGAGCGCACAGACATGAGCCAGAATCTTGCCATCGTCGGTTACGGCAAAATGGGCAAGCTGATCGAGCGGCTCGCGCCGGAGTATGGGTTCAACGTGCTTGCGCGTTTTTCGAGCGGAGACAATCGCGAGGCGCATGGCCTTTCCCACGAAACGCTGCGCGGAGTCGACGTAGCCGTTGAGTTCACGACGCCCGAAGCCGCACCTGAGAATATCCGGCGACTTGCGGTACTGGGCGTCAACTCGATCGTCGGGACGACGGGCTGGTTTGAGCAGCTTGCCGCGACGAGAGACGCCGTGCTTCACGCGAAGACCGGGCTCGTGTGGGCCGCGAATTTTTCCGTGGGCATGAACATTTTCCTGCAGACCGTTGCGCGCGCGGCCGCGCTTTTCGCCAATCATTCCGAATACGAAGCCTGGGGCTGGGAAATCCACCATTCGGCGAAGAAAGACGCGCCTTCCGGCACGCTGAAAAAGCTCGCGGAGGAGATGCGCGGCGCGGGATACGGGCGGCCCGTCAGCCTTAGCTCGAACCGCGCGGGCGCGATTCCCGGTACGCACGAAATCGGTTTCGATTCCGCGGCGGACACCATCACGTTCCGGCATACGGCGCGCAGCCGCGAGGGATTTGCGCGAGGCGCTCTGCAAGCGGCGCGCTGGGTCGCGGGGAAAAAAGGATTTTATGAATTTCGCGAAATTCTCGGCGAATTGAACTGATGGATTTCGGCAGTTCGACGTTCAACAAACGAAGGAGAAACACCATGTTTACCGGCACAGGCACTGCGCTCGTCACTCCCTTCCGGCGCGACGGTTCGCTCGATGAACCAACGCTGCGCGCGCTGGTCAAGCGGCAGATCGACGCGGGCATCGATTTTCTGGTGCCGTGCGGCACGACGGGCGAAAGCCCCACGTTGACGCACGAGGAACATCTTCGCGTCGTTCAAATCACCGTCGAGATGGCGAAGGGACACGTGCCGGTGCTGGCCGGCGCGGGCGGCTACAACACCGCCGAGGTCATCGCGCTGGCGCGTGAGCTTGCGGAAATCGGCGCGGACGGCATTCTTTCCGTCACGCCTTACTACAACAAGCCGACGCAGGAAGGTCTCTTTCAACATTACCGCGCGATTGCCGAAGCGATTTCGCTTCCCATCATTCTTTACAGCGTGCAAGGGCGGACGGGCGTGAACGTCGAGCCGGCGACCGTGCGGCGGCTCGCGGCGATTCCGAACATCGTGGGCTTGAAGGAAGCGTCAGGCAATGTTTCGCAGATGGCGGCGATTCTCAACGCCGTGCCGGACGATTTCACCGTGCTCAGCGGCGACGATGCGATTACTCTGCCCCTCATTTCGCTCGGCGGGCGCGGGGTCATTTCGGTCGTCTCGAATGAGATTCCCGCCGAGATGACGCGCCTCACGC